>CAYUIF010000031.1:0-16062 GCA_964444755.1 uncultured Alphaproteobacteria bacterium
TAGCTCGTTGGGCTCATAACCCAAAGGTCGTAGGTTCGAATCCTACCCCCGCTACAAAAATCCCGCGCATCGTCAGGTGCGCGGGATTTGTATTTTGTGTTATTCCCGCTATTCCGCCGAAACAGACCTGCCCTCGAACGAAGTGAAGGATCCCCGATCCGACCGGAGAAGGATGATTTATACCAATAGAGTGTCCCGGATCTGGAGCCTGCGGTCTTGTAGTCCGTGATTGAACGTCCTCCTATTGACTTTGGCGAATTTCGTACATATATTCATAATTGAGAGCTTGGAACGCAGAAGTTCTATCGGGGGGCACTCACCATGATTAATCGAATTAAGCCTTGCTGCCGCAAATCAGCGAGGCTTTTTATTTAAATTCGGACACTAACATCATCAGAAACTCGTCATTGCATTCTGTAACATAATAGTGGGGGCACTATGGGGAGAGTACTACTTATTCTCTTTTGGTTGGGGAGTCTTCATCTGGCATCCGCCCAAGACAGTCTCAATATCCGGCAAGTGGGACTGCTAAGAAGTTGGTGGAATGCAATTGATGTTGAAATCGTCGACACTTTGGCATTCGTTACAACTGGAGATACCGGTTTGCGGATTGTGAGTATTTCCAATCCGACTTTGCCGGTCGAGATCGGTTATTACGATACGCGTGCCAATATCATTGCTGTATCCATCGTCGGAGATTATGCTTATTTGAATGGCGCTGAAGCCGGGCTTCTTATAGTTGACATTTCGAATCCTTACCAGCCAACGGAGATCGGATCATACGACACACCGGGAACAGCGCTCGGAATTGCAGTCTCGGGAGAAAACGCCTTTATTGCGGATTGGGAAGGCGGCTTCAGGGTAATTGATATTTCGAATCCGCGTCTTCCGGTGGAGATCGGGTCAATTGCAACGCACGGATATAATGAATGGGTGACGGTTGCGGGAAATATTGCCTATTTAACGGAAGCGGAATTCGGTTTTCGTATGATAGATGTCTCAAATCCATCCTCGCCGAACGAAATTGGACATTATATTGCACCATACTATATTCGGGACATAGCGGTTAGTGGTAGTTTTGCTTTCCTGGCATGTGATACGTCTGGTTTGCGAATAATTGATGTCTCGAATCCAGCATCGGTTATCGAAGTTGGGTTTGTCGATACGCCCGGATTTGCCGAAGGGGTAACATTGTATGGCTCCTATGCATTCATTGCTGATGATTACATGGGACTCCGGATTTTTGATATTACGGCACCTTCGGCTCCGGTTGAAGTTGGTTTTTGTGGCACACCGATGAACGCTTCGGATGTGTTTGTCAATGGAAGTTTAGCAGGTGTTGCGAATGGCTTTGGCGGACTTCGCCTGATGGATGTTTCGGATTATGCGTCACCCGTTGAAATCGGTTCCTACGATCCGCCATTGTTCATGTCTGATCTGGTTGTGAATGGCAATATCGCATATGTCGGCGGTTATGACAATGGACTGCGGATTCTGGATATTTCCGGTCCTTCTACACCGATTGAAATCGGATTCTATGACACACCGGGTATGGTTTCGGACCTGGCTCAAGTCGGAGAATTTGTTTATATCGCCGATGGATCTTCTGGGCTTCGAGTTGTTGATATCTCCAATCCGCAATTGCCGGTTGCGGTTGGGCATCTGGATACTCCCGGTCATCTAAATCATGTTGCTGTCGAGGGTAACTATGCATATGTTACCGATTCTGAATCTGGACTACTAATTATCAATATCACTAATCCGGAATCACCGACTGTGATAGGATCATTGTCGACGACGGGACATTTTGAAGACTTGGATGTGGTAGGTAGCTATGTGTATATAGCTGATATGGATAACGGATTGGTTATTGTGGATATATCGAATCCTCATTTACCAGTTGAGATGAGGCATTGGGGATTCTTTAATGCTATTGATGTAGAGGTAGTTGGCGATTACGCCTATTTGGTGGACATGTACAATGGATTGATAACCATTGATATTTCCAATCCGAATGAACCTGTCGGACTTGGCAGTTTTCATACCGATATGTGGGCGTTAGCCGTGGCTGTTCATGGAGATTATGCGTACCTTGCTGGTGGTGATCGTAGATTCACCGTGCTTAATGTTACTAATCCGTCTCATCCTGTTGAAGCTGGATATTATGACACACCGGGATATGGATACGGCGTTGCCGTACAGCGAAGCTTGGCCTATGTAGCCGAAGGTGCCTACTTGGGTATTTACGATTGTTCGGCGGCGACAGGTTTAAACGAAAGGCGAATCGCGAGTGTGTCGGAGTGGCAATTGAATGCTAACTATCCCAATCCATTCAATCCATGGACAACGATCGCGTTCAACGTTCCTCAAACGGACAACGTGTCTTTGCAAGTATTCAATCTCTCCGGGCAGTTGATTCAGACCCTCGTCCACGAGCGATTGGTGCCGGGCGGTCATGTCGTTCAGTTTAATGGGACGAACTTACCCAGCGGGAGCTACTTCTATCGTCTCGAATCGTCACGTTTCGCTGAAACCCGTAAAATGATCCTATTAAAGTAATCGTAACTGATATCGAAGTGGAAAAAGCAAGCCAGCACCCTTGCGGGTGCTGGCTATATTATATCGAGTCATGATTGCCGTCGCTACATCTCGTCGTCCGTGATAATCATTGTCGGAATTCCCGGATGCGTTACGCGATAGAGCGTCAAGGCTTCTTCCATCGGCATATTCGCCACCAGAACCGTCTGCCGCCATGGACGACCTAATTCCGTCCAAATGTCCTTGATCACTTTCCCGAATCCGCGCTTCTGATCCACCTTCAATTCCGTCCGGAATTCCAGAATTAAATTGTCTCCCCACTCCAACTGAAACCGCGACGGCAATTCTCTTTGCAGCAGTTCCGGATTGACTTCCAGAATTTTCGTGACAATCGTAATCACTGAATCGGAGAATCGTTCCTGCGCCGAATAGAGCCGCTTGTCCCACAGATAGCGAACATCACTTAGTGACGACCGTTTGAATCGGGTTACGAATTCGTACAGTTTGTTCGAATCGCTGTCAGCAATTTGCAGCGGCTGATTCCAAACGACAACTCCCCCCAGCCGTACTTCAACCGCACTGCGCGGTAAATCCAGCACCAGATACGGGACTGCTGCCTCTGCCAACTCCGTTTCGACCTGTAGTTGCAGATATTCCGCTTCCTGCTGTGCGCGCTGCGTGGCGGCATCGGCGGCTGCATTCGTTTTGTCCGCATCGCTCCACGCAACCGCCGCCAGCAGCAGCACCGTGGCGGCTATCCCAATGAATTGGCTAACGATAATTCGCACGGTAATCATCGAATCAGAAAATATAGACCGGAGTCCCGATCTTTGTTCGTTCCCAAACGTATTTCAAATCGTCCGCGCCCAACCGCACGCATCCGTGCGTAACGTTGATTCCCAACAGCCGTTCGTAGAGCGTGCCGTGGATGAAGAAACCGTCGCCGAAACCCATGGCATAATCGCCCATGACGTTGTTATCGAAACGATCCGCCGGATTCTTGGGAATCGGTTCGTTTTCTTCGATGAACGCCCAATCGGGTTTCCGCCACCACGGATCGCTGAGCCTGCTCTTGACCTTGAATACTCCATGGGGAGTCTTGAATACCCATTTCTTGCCCGTGGTCGAATCCATGAGTTCGCCGCCGGAGCCGGTGGAGCACCGTGCCTTGAAAATAACCGAATCCTCGGTCCGCAGATAGGCGAAGTTGGCGTGCGTATCCACCACAATATAGGGACCGTTCGGTTTGAGCTTGCTGAAAGCCTTCTGAGCTTTCCGCAGCTCGCGCCCCGCTGCCGCCGGATCGTCCGGCAGTTTGCGAAGCGCTGAATCCGCAATAATCACATCCGGAGTCGGCGGCTTTGGTTTCCGGTACGACATGGACGCCGCCATTATAACCAGTACCATCGTACCGGTCAGAATGACCGCCATAATGAGGACTATCTTTATCGGGTGGGAGCGTTTTTCCATCGCCGAACAATCGTTACCGGAGTGTTGACACCAACGTATTCCATAAGATCATCCATATCATTATCGGCCAGCGCAACGCAGCCATCCGTCCAATCTCGATTCTGACCGCCGTGGCCATGAATCTCGATCAATCGTCCGATTCCCGCCCGCTTCGAGATCAACCCTTTTCGCTTATTTTCACTGAAACGTCTCTGATCAGCGTCGTTCGGATAATTGATCAATAGTGCGCGGTAATACTTGCTTTCATTCTTGACAGAGGTAATATGATAGCGGCCTTCGGGAGTCGCGCCGTCACCCGCATACGTTTTCTGGGCGGCGGAATTATAACCGACGTCGCAGGGATAAGTCTTAGCAATATGTCCGCTTTTAATGAGATACGTTTTATGAGCATTTTTATCAACGATGATCGCATAGCTATCGTTGCTGCGCGATTCATCCAACGTCGCATTGACCCATCGCTGCCAATGACCGTTATTATCGGCTTCATCGTCCACGTATTCCAGAAATACCCGATTGAGACGGTTCAGCGTGTCGCGTGTTTGCACAACCTGCCGGATCGCTTCCGCAAACTCCCCCGCTTCCAAAAGATGTTTGGCTTGCTGCAAACCCATCTCCGCATATGACCACTGGGTTTCAGCCTTAAATAGGATCAGTGTTCCGTTGAGAACTTCCCGCCAGCGGTTAATTTCCGCTTCCAGAGACGATACGTGGGTCTTCGCGGTTTCTTCCAGCGTCCGTAAACTATCTGTAGAAATCCGTTCGGCCATTTGGGCTTTGCTGGTCGATCGGCGGAGCATCGAGTCTGCGGCGGCAAAATCCCGTAAAAACGACAGCCGACCCTTTTGGCGCGCCATCTCCATTCGCCCGGCATCCAGCAGGTACTCCGCTTCGCGATAGAGCGGGGCGGCGTATTGACGCGCACGGGTGTTATCTGCCGACGCCAAGGCACTTTCGGCGATTTCCAACGATTTCTGCGGCGGTGTCTGACATCCGGTTAAAACAATGGCCGCAATGAGTAGTAAAAGGCCCGGAAAAAGTCTCAAGGTTGCGTATCGTTTGATGAATGAAACGGGCAAGTGGACTAAATATCCCAAAGGGAGCCGCCCGCGAAGGCGGCTCCCCTTGTTCATACGCAAAAATCGTGGAAAGGTTTCGGCGTTAGCGCTTCTTCGGAGCGTTTTTGCGAGCTGCCGCGTTGGCGATTTCCTGTTGGATCGCCATAGCGCGCTTCATGACGTTGTCGAACTTCGTGCGGGCAATCGCATACTTGCCGGCATCGTTGTCCTTCTGGGCGTCAGCAAACGCGTTGTTGATGGCGGTCAGATCGTTCTTGATCAGTTCGATATCAGCCTTGTTGCCCTTGCCAACTGGAGCCTTAGCCAAAGCGGAGTCCGCGGTGGCCAGGGCGGCAGCACACTGCGCCATCATATCGGCGACTTGTGCCTTTACGCGTTCTTTTTCGGCGGCGGCATCGCCGGCAGCCTTCTGACCGAGAGCCTGGGCACTGACGAACAGGTTCTTCGCCGTGGTGTAGCTGCGGAACAGCGCGAACTTGCCGTCCGCTTCAACTTTCGCGGCCTTGGCGGCATTCAGCGTGTCCATTGCCATCTTGTAGGCTTGCGGAGCGTAGGTTTCGGCTTCGGCGGTCCGAGCGGCTTCGATCGCGGCGCCGGCGGCATTCATCTCAACTTCAGGTGGCTTGGCGCAACCGGCAATCAGCAGCAACGCGGCAGCGATGAGCGAGATGTAAAAAAACTTCTTCATTTCCATATTCCTTTGCCCGGTGGTTTCTTTGATAAGGATGGCCGCGCTGCCGGGTAACAGGCTGGCCTGTCCTATGTGGTTGCGTATTAGTTCGTAAGGCGAAGCTACCGGTTCAACTACCGGTTGCTTTGGTCGAGACGACCATAACCGTCAACATGCTCAAAGCCTGCATCGCCACCTCCGAGCGGCGTTCTTCAGGGAGCATCGGGATGCGGTGACGAATGATCAACGAGGCAATGCCGTGAACAAAAGACCATAAGCCGAAGGTTGCCGAATCAAGATTGGTCTTAATCAAATATCCTGCTTGTTGGCATTGCCGCACGGTTTCTTTCAGGAATTCATAGGAACGGCGGCCATAGCGCCATTCCGCCTCTTCCTTGATCTTTGAAACCGGAGCATACTGAATGAACATTAAATCATAATATTCGCGATTGTCAAGCGCAAATTCAAGATAGGTGGTCAGAAATGCCTTCAAACGGTCCAACGGGTCAGTTAGAGAGGCGTTCGTCTGTTGGCGACGAAATAATTCCTTGAAAGCGACATTGTGCAGAGCAAATAATATGTCATCTTTGTCTTTAAAATACAAGTATATAGTTGAAGGACTATATTCTATCTCATCCGCGATTTTCCGAATGGAGACATTCGGATAACCATCCTCCAAGAATAGTTTTTTTGCCGCCTCTAAGATGCGAAGTCGCATCTCCTGCTTTTCACGGGCTTTACGATCAGCAATACTCATCTCAATCGCTCAAAGTGAACACGGTTCAAAAATGGAACGCAATATACTAACTTGCTGCTGTTTTGTCAAGGGACACCGTTCAGGAAAATTTGGATATCTCAGTCATCATTTCTGAATTCTGAAATATCTATACATTTGTTAATAATAATATTACATAAATAACAAGCTCGGTATTTGTGTACAGTCTCCACCATCATCAAAAAAACAAATGAATACTTTCATAAATTATTTTTCACTCTCTTTTCCTATAACATTGTGTCGGCCGAATAAACATACTATATTATAAGAAGACTTATATGTCAAAATTGACATATTCCAGAGTCAATATCAACATGGCTTGGTGGATGAAACGAATGTAAAAATGAGGAGATGAAAGCATGATCAGGTTACTGCTTGTATGTGCTGCAACTTTGTGGACGATCCTACCCTTGATGGCACAAGAGAAATCCACAGCGACAGATTACTCGATTCGCATTGCATCTGTGGAAACCGAAACTCAAGCGCGCATTGAAGCCCTTGCATCGGAAATTGAAAATACCGACCCCGCTACTCGCGACGCAGTTGGCCGTCAGATCGAACAACTGAAGCGGGAAGGTGAAATCCGCCGTTTGGAAATCCTCCTCGAATGGGCCCAGGCTGATGGCGATGCCCGGCGGATTTCGGAAGCGGAGCATGCCCTGAATCAGTGGCGCAATCCTCCCCAAACGCAAGAACTCCCCGAACTCCCCAAGAACGAGAATCCCGGCAGTATCAACAACGCTTCCCGAACCGGCAACTAAACTGACGAAAGGAACGCCTTATGAACACGATTCGTCGCGTCAGTTTCGTGCTGCTTGTTTTGTGTCTCGCGTTTGTTCTTCCCGCTCAGCCGGCCGATTCTGAAGCAAACTCTCCCTATTCATCCGCTCCCGGTCTTTCGGTGGAAGTCCCGCCGATCGCGGAACCGCCGGCGGCGGTGGATCGCGTGAATCCCGAACGTCCTCCGGAATACTATCCACCGATGGTTATCGAGCCGTCCAACGGTGCGCTCAAGCCACGGCAAGTCTGCGAGAAGGATTTCTACCTGAATCTCGTGGATGTGTCCAATACTGAGCGGATGGTTATAAAATTCGCGGAAGATGCGCGGATTCGCTGGAGCAAGAATGCTCCGTATTCCGCGGCAGGTGTGAATATCACTCCACTGCTGGATCTTCTTTCCGAATACCCGCAGTACGAATTACACCGCCAGACTCCACAACTCTCCGAAGAGCTATTCGATTTTTGGGAGTTGAATGGAGAACGCAATACCGGACAGGATTTGGCCAATCTGAATAACTACTATGTCTGGGAAACGAAGGACAATCCGCATCCGCTGGAGTTGATTCGGAAAGTTATTGAGTTGGAAATCATCGAGACGGCCTTCTATGAACCACAGGCCGAAGCCGCCTGCACCGACATTTCACCGACGACCCCGAGCTGGGTGGCTAACCAGGATTATCTGGAAGCGGCTCCCACCGGAGTGGATGCCGATTTCGCAGAAAGTTATCATTCCAGCGGGCGCGGTCATCCGGGAGCATGGTGTATTGATATCGAATGGAATTGGACGGAAGACCACGAAGACTTCCCGTCCACTTTTTCCGTTCTGCATGGGGGAGATCAAGGCTCGGCGGCGGATCACGGTGATGCCTGTGTAAGCATCGTCGGAGCCTGCGACAATTCGTATGGCGTGTCGGGCGTCAGCTATAACGTCTACCCGAAAGCGATCTCCCATCCGATTCAAGGCGGTTGGGTTCCCGCCTTCAATCTGGCCAGCAGTGATTTGTTTGCCGGTGAATCCTATTGGATCGAGATTCACGCCTTAGGTCCCGATCCCGGCTATGCCTGCGACGCCGGATGCGGCAACTGCGATCAATTCAAGTATATCTGTGTCGAATATTGGCAGGATGTATTCGATGCGATCCAGACTCATACCGCTAATGGCCGCCTGGTCTATGAAGCGGCGGGCAACGGTCAGATGGACTTGGATAATGCCGTGTATGGTAATCGTTTCCAACGTTGGTATCGAGATTCGGGAGCGATTCTGTGCGGCGCGGGGATACCGGGTACGCGGGCTGCGGAATGTTGGTCCAATTACGGCAGCCGGTTGGATCTCCAAGGCTGGGGTTCGCAGATCTATGCCGCCGGTTATGGCGGACTCTTCAATCCCACCGGCAACCGCAATCAAATGTACACATCATCATTTGGTGGCACCTCCGGCGCTACGCCGATCGTAACCGGATCGGGTAATTGTCTGCAAGGCATCTCGCAGGACAAATACGGCATCACCTTGACTCCTTGGCAGATGCGCAGTTATCTTTCCGCTACGGGAACCGCCTGGACCGGATCACGCGACGTCGGCGAAAGGCCCAATTTGGCTAACGCAATCAATTACATCGAACCGGATGTTCTGCCGTGGTATCGCAGCGGCTGGTCTTATCAGTGTGTGCCCTCCGATATTTCCACGAACACCGGATCGTCGTGCCCGCTTCCCAGCATACTATACGGCAACTCCAGCAGTACCTACTTCAACGTATCGGGTCATAATTCCGGTCTCAGCCCAGCCCCGGATGCCGTCAATGAAGGCGTATATGGTCGTGTCTATGTGGACAACGACTATATCTTCTGGGTAAACTGGACGCCGCGGATCGGTTCCGGTGGTGATTTCTACTACAACAACTATGGCCCGGTTACGATTCGCGGTGGACGGCATACCACGCAATGGATCATTGATCCGCTCGATGCCTTTGCCGAGTACAACGAGAACAATAACTGGGTTAACCGACAATTTGTCTGGTCGCCGTGGCAGTTGACCATGGGCGCCGGCTTGGAGCGATCCGCACCGCCGCTGAAGAGTTGGGGAAGTCCGGTTTACTATAACGGCGACGGCTTCCGCGCTAATCCCTCGCAATATTGGCTGGGTGTGGCGGTACAGCCGCAATCCGGCAATGATGTTGATCTCTATTCCTACGCCGACAGCTATTCCAGCACCAGCGGTTTTGATTCGTATCAGGCGACCAGCCAGCGCGGCTCAGGTGGAACGGATCTTATTCTGATCAACGGCAATACGGTCGGCTATAATCCCTCGCGCTTGTTTCAAGCGATTCGTTACTCCGATGCTTCGACTTCGAACTACCGGATTGAGGCGGACTCCAGCGCCAGCGCGTCATGGTATCCGCCTTATCAAACGACCGTCTATCTGGCCAGCAATGAAATTCTCGACATCTATGAAGTTCGGCTGGTGGCGGGAACTCAGTATTTCTTAGGAGTGAAAGATGTCGGCAGCACCGTTGACTTAACGTTGCTGCTCTATGGGCACACCGGCGATTACTACACCTACTACGGCTACGACCGGATATCTGCCTCCCAAGGTGTCGGCGGAAGCGAATCCATAATAATCACTCCGGATACTACCGGTTGGTACGCGGCCGTAGTTCTGAAAAACGGATCGGAGAGTTACGGTATCGGCGGCTGGTATACGTTTGTCTTCGAGTCGCCGGGAGTGGCCGATCTGACTCAGAGCGGTCTCAGACCGGGTTGGGATGCCGTAATCGTTCCGCGCAATGCCGCGGATGCCTCCAGTACCAATTGTCCGTTGCCGGTTGCCGTGCAAGGCAATTCACTGAACTATATCAATGCCGCATGGTACAACGCCGGAACAGCCATCGCTCCGGCCGGTTACACCAACGAACTCCTGCTGGATAACGCCGCACTCGGATCGTGGGCCACAACCTTGTCGCTCAATCCGTGGAACTACGATTATAAGATCAACTCTTTCGCATCGGTCATTCGCGGCGGCCGTCATACGTTCTCACTGAATCTGGATACGGGAGCGGGAGTCACGGAATCGAACGAAACCAATAATAGCTACTCGCGGCAATATGTATGGAGTCCGCTGAATCTCAGTGCGGACGTCGGCTATCTGCGGAATGCTCCCGCCGACCGGGGATCCGGCGCCTATCCCAATGCCGACGGCTTCCAATTTGATATGCCCAGTAACGTCAGTTGCGGTTTTGCGATGTTGCCCAATGGATCTGCGGCTGACTACGATTTGGTTCTCTATTCCGATTATTCAGGTACGACCGTCGGCTATTCGAACTCTATCGTCGGCTCCGGCTATATCGCCGGTTATCCCGACTATGTCATCGTTCCTTATCGCCGCTATAGCACACAGACCAATTGGTTCCCGGCGGTTTATGAATACAATGATGCCGCCGATGCTATGCGAGTGGAGTTCGATCATACTTTAAACGGCGGGATATTCAGCGCCGTCCCGTGGATGCTCTCCGATCCCGATACGATTTCGACTACCGGCCTCTGGAACCTCTATGAGATCTATTTACAGGCCGGAACACCCGTACGAATTCTCTGCGATATGCTATCCGGGAATGCCAATGTCGAACTTCGCCTGCACCGGGATTCGCTGGATTACCAAGCCCGCAGTTCAGCGATCGCCTATGCTGATGCGGGCAATGGTGATGAGGAGCTGATTTTTACTCCAACAATCAGCGATTGGTATGTACTGGTCGTTTGCAAGGACTACGCAACGCAGTCAAGTCTGGACATTGTATATAATCTTTCTGCCGGTTCGGCTCTCAACGATCCGCGACCCGTAGAGAATCTGTCCGCGGATTGGTGGAGTTCACCGGTGGGGATCCGCTTGTCCTGGACTCATGTTACCGACGATATATTGGGAAACCCGTTGCTCAACCGACGTTATGTGATTTATCGCAACTCCAATTTTGCCTTTGAGCCGATTCCGGCGGATTCCATTGGCGGCACTGCGGACAGTGTCTTCATTGATCCTAATCCATTCAGCTCAATCGCCAGCTTCTACCGGGTGAAAGTTAAAACGGACTAACCGGCCAATATCCTTAAAAGCAGGTCTCCGGTTTCCGGGGACCTGCTTTTTGTTTGAAATGGCGTAGTTTTTGTTATATATACTTATATTAGGTTGAAATTGTGCAGTTCGTGCACATGTGTCTCAGCCAGCCCAGCCAAAATATCAACACAGTCTGAACATTCTGTATATAACTCTCGTCTAAAATACGAGAGTGTTTACGATTGGTTTGATCTCATTACAGATCGGAATCAGAAGTTGTGGTTTGTGGGACCCCAATTTGTAAATTATTGATATTGTTTGTTAAATGAAACAAATCACCCACTATTGGTGGCTTGCACTTTCACTTTTCCTGCTGGCATTACTCTGCTCCGGCTGCCCGCCTGCCCACGTCAATCCCCTTGATCCCGAATCCGATCATTACATTCCGCCCGTTGATCCCGTTCACCCACCCGCCTACAATGCACGTGTGCGATCTATGCACATCTCGCGCACGATTCCCAATACCGATACTTATTCCGTTTTATGTGAAATCTGGTGGGAAGGCCAATCCCGGATTGATACGGCTTGGGTCAATTACCTCGATTGGCAAGCTGCCGGGATGCGCGAGAATCTCTCGTCGGTCTGGGCGGTATCGCTGACCTCCTCTTATTTTCAGGATCCTCATCTCGGTTCGGTCATTGGCCAGCCGTTCACGTTTCATTTTCGCGGCGCTAATGATACAGTCTATTCCGCCGGTCCGGTTTATCTCTTCCGCGTTATCGAAACGACGCCGGTCTTGATATCACCGCGCGATGGACAAACCACGAGCGCCTTTCCCGCCCTCGAATGGGAGACTTTTATCACAAGTTATCCAATCACTTTTCGCGTGGAAGTGGTACTGAAAGAGATCGGATTCGAGGGCATTGTTTGGTCGCGAAGTGGAATCGCTGCGACGGAAACCCGATTGATCGTTACCGATTCGTTGGCGGACGGCAATCATTATTGGACTTTATTCGTGGAAGATCCATTCGGAAATATCTCACGCTCGAAAGAAGGCTACTTTGAGGTACAGGGGGAGGTAATTCCATGAGTAGCGAAACGGGATTACTCGTCACCGAACAAGTAATGAATGTCGGTCGGAAGTTGCTGGAACTTCGTCCGATGGACGAGGTCTTAGGGGCGGTAGTTCAATCGGTCGCAGAGGCTATGCACGCCGAAACCGTGTTGGTCATTCTGCGTTCGGATGACAAACAGCAGTTGAATGTTGCCGCCTCGTTTTATTCGGACAAAGAACGCACTCCCGGTTTGGACGACATATCGCATTCCTTGTTGGATGAAATGTTTTCCAAACGCCAAGCCGTATTAATCGAGAGCGCAGTACAAGATCCGCGATTCGCGTCCAAATCTTCAATAATCCTGCAGCATATTCAGGCGGCGGTCATCGTTCCGTTGCTGGGGCGCTACGATATTGAAGGCGCGATCTATATTGATAGTCGCAGCGATCGCGCTTCGTTTCGCGAAGAAAACCTGGCGCCGCTCGCGACCTTAGCTGCCTTTTGTGCGCTGGCTATTGAGAATGCGCGCCGTTATGATTCGGCGCGCCGCGAAATCGAAGAACTGAAACGCAGCGGTGAGCCGCGCAATGGTCGTCTGATCGGGTCCTCGCCGCCCATGCAGGAACTCTATTCGCTGATCGAACGTTTAGCGAAGACTGATTTACCGGTCTTTATTTACGGCGAATCGGGGACCGGCAAAGAATTGGTTGCGCGCGACATTCACGATGCTTCGACGCGCGCCGGTAAACCGTTCATGGCGCTGTATTGCGGAAACGTATCGGGAGAGATCTTCGAAAGCGAACTCTTTGGACATAAGATGGGTTCGTTCACGGGTGCGATTGCCGACAAACCCGGTTTGGTGGAAGCCGCCGCCGGTGGAACCCTGTTTCTCGACGAAGTGGCGGATATTCCGCTGTCATTGCAGGCGAAACTTCTGCGCTTCCTTCAGGATTCGCAATATCGCAGAGTGGGGGATACGGCGGTTCGGCAAGCCGACGTGCGGATTATTACGGCTACCAACAAAGATCTGCAGCGGGAAGTCGCTGAGGATCGCTTTCGGGAGGACCTTTTCTATCGCTTATACATTCTTCCGCTGCGCGTTCCGCCCCTGCGTGAGCGACTGATCGATATCCCGCTATTGGTTCGCCATTTTCTGAGTAAAAACCGCAAGCGCAGCGGCGGTCCCGGCGGGATTGCGCCTGATGCTTTACAGTATTGGCTCCGCCACCATTGGCCGGGTAACGTTCGCGAATTGGAGAATGCCGTAGCCCGCGCCCAGGTGATCGCACGCGGTGACCGGATCGAACTCAATGATATTATTGATCAGCAATTTCACAATTCGACTGAACGTAACAAAGACCTGAGCTGGAGCGCTGCCGAGCGCCGGCATGTACTCGAAGTGCTCATTCTCTGTGACGGCAACAAGAGTCGCGCGGCCAAAGTATTAGGGATTTCCCGCCGCTATCTCTACTATAAACTCGATGAATGGGCGAAACTGGCGGGGGATCCGGACTTCACGTCAAAACTGCGGCAGCATCACTAAAATGAAAACCCTTGCAGATCGTCTGACTCATATGGAGATCGTGCATCGCGGCGGTGTTACTGCGTGCTATTGCGCACAAGAAACGGCGCTCGATCGCCGGGTTTTCCTTAAAGTTCTCAACGCAGATTTCTGGAATGATGCCGATATGCGCGCGCGCTTCACACGTGAAGCGCGCGCGGTCGCCCGACTGGATCATCCCCATTTGATTCGCATCTTCGAATTCGGTGATGATCCCGACAAGGGTCCCTATATGATGCTGGAATGGGTGGATGGGATTACCTTGTCACAGCGGATTCGTCAGTCCGGTCCACTCGCGCCGCATGAGATTCTCGTTCTTGCGCAGCATATTCTCAGCGGGCTCGATGCACTGCATTCGGTGGGAATTATCCATCGGGATATTAAACCGGACAATATTCTGTTGCGCAATGACGGAACTTATCTGATTTCCGATTTCAGTTTGGCGGCGCTGCGGGATGAACCTCGACTGACGCATCACTTGGCAATTGTCGGTACGCCTGCTTATATGTCGCCGGAGCAAGCTGCCGGGCAACCGCCGGATATTCGATCCGATTTGTTTGCGGTGGGAGTGGTGCTTTATGAGGCGGCAACAGGCACAAATCCGTTTGTCGCCGATGATATGCTGGAAACCATGCGCCGCATCCGTCAGGTGCATCCGGATTTCGCAAATCCTGCCTTTAGGAACCTCTCGGAAGACCTTCAGCAGCTCATCCGGCAATGTCTGGAAAAGAATCCCGCCCGCAGGCTACCCGGTGCCGAAACGGCCCTCCAACTGTTGCCGCGCCTGCCGTGTAAAACCAAGTATCAATCATCGAGGAGTCGTCGAATTCCCTTATGGATTGCCGGTGGAATAGGAATCATTCTATTGGTTGTCGTTGGCTTTGTGTGGCTGAACATGGACGAAAAGCCCCATTCCGAGACCGTAGATGCCGGAGTTACTTCTATTGTTGAAAATAGCATTAGAAGCATTAGTCCATCATTAACTGCATTAGACGATTCGATAATCCTTAAAGATCAACTGCAACATGATGAGATTGATGCACCGTTAACTGACGACATCCGGGTGCCCCAAATATTATACCATTCATCGGGTCATGAAGAGGATAAAGCAAATACCAGGAATCAAAATACAACCTCGGCCACGGCAACCCCGGACAGTGCCGATGTGTATTTCGACATTCAACCATGGGCGCATATCCTCTATCATGGCCTGCAAATCGGAACCACACCCCTGCGCGATCCGATCCGGCTCCCGCTGGGTGAACAAACACTTACCTTTCAGAATTCGTCGTTCCCGTTGCTTAACTTGTCCATTGTGATAAAAAACGATCCTGAAAGCCTTCAAGTCAATTTGGCGGAATATGTAACGGCATTGCAGTTCTCAGTTATTCCGTGGGGTGATATTAGGATTGACGGTGACTTCGCCGGAACGACACCCCTTGATCAGCCGCTTTTTCTATTGCCCGGCACACATCGAGTTGCAATTTCGCACCCCAATTTTATTACGATGGAGCGTGATCTTCAATCTACTGCGGGTGATACTGTGATTTTCGTTGCGGATTTTGATAAAAACGAAATCTCTATGCAACACAACCGGCTTTATAGCAACTAACGGAAGTCCATGCATCGGCTTATTATTTCCTTGCTTTCATCATTTCTGTTATCACCGTTGGTCTGGGCGGATTCCGCTCTGCGCAGCGAAGTGGACTCGGCTTTTTCAGCCGGTCACTATGAACATGTCGAATTGTTGGTGCTGCGAGCCGACCGAATGATCTCCGCCTTATCCGTTGATGATCGAGTCAACATTAATCTGACGGCGGGATACTCGATGATTATGCTGAATCGAGAAGCCGATGCCCGTGAATACTTCCGTCGCGTATTGGATGCCGATCCCACTACGCGATTGGATCCGGTACGGATTAGTCCGAAATTTCGCATGGTTTTCGATGAGGTTAAATCCGCTTACCGTTCTGATTTGCGAAATCAGCCTTATCATCCGGAAGGAGGAGCATATTCGAGACCATCTGCACGATCGGTACTGAGCAATCTGATCCTGCCCGGTAGCGGGCAATGGCTTGAAGGAGCGCGGCTGCGGGGA
>CAYUIF010000031.1:16072-38335 GCA_964444755.1 uncultured Alphaproteobacteria bacterium
GTTTTTATGGAGACTAAACGAACTGGAACACTCCCGAACGGGATATATTCAAGAACAGGATCGCAGCAAAGTGGCCGCGGCATATGATAAATACTATGATGACTACCGTTGGGCTTGGGTTTCCGGTATCACCGCCGGCTTAATATACCTGGGGACTCAAGCCGACTTGACGTTACTGCGTAAACCGGTTGCGAAAGGGATCACGCTATTACATCCAAATCCGGTGAAGCAACGAAATCTTATGGTTTCCCTCGTATCCTATCAATGGTAACTGTATATCGCATGCACAGCCTGTTTACGTCGGATACGAAAAATCGCGAGCACTGTTTCGCTATGCTTCAGTATTTATTAATGTTCTGCGGTTGGCCTTGGGCTTGCCTCACAGGTTGAGTAAGACATGGAATTGCTTATCGGTATAACAACTCAATTCTTGTGAGGAGGGCATGATGTCTCGGAAATTTGCAGCTTTCGGGTTATTCTCCTTTGTGGTGATTTCAGCCGCTCTGGCTCAGCCGTCGATTTACTTGTGGCCATCTGCCGTGGATTTCGGGTTTGTTGAGGTCGGATCGTCTTCTCAACAAGCCGTTGTCATCGCGAATGCCGGCGACGAGCTTCTTGTCGGTGATGTAACCATCAGCGGGGGCGCATTCACGCTGGTGGGAAATGCCCACTTCGAAGTTGAACCCAATATTGATCCGCGCGACACGATTTGTGTAGTCTCAGTCTTATTCCAACCGCCGTTGGAAGGGAATTACACCGGCGAAATTACCGTAACCAGCAACGATCCATACGTGAGCCAGATAACGGTTCCGATGACGGGTATCGGAGCCGGCGCTCCGCCGATTTTTACGCTACTGGAACCGAATAACAATGATACGATCACGCTGCCCACAACCTTTACTTGGGAAGCGTTGGATGTGACAACGGAAGTTGAATACGAACTTAATATCATGGCTGATTCCGGCGTAATTCGCGATCCGTTGATGTCGTTTTACTCGGGACCGAACACCTTTTATACTCTACACGAAGGCGAACTGCCGGTTGACGGATATTACGTTTGGTGGGTGGTTGCCCGCTGGGAAGACGGTGCCTGTTATTCACAGGAAACGCGAACATTCCTCCTCGATGGTACGCCGCCACCCTCCGTAATTCACTTGTTATCACCGCAAGATGAGATGGAGATCACCACGGATGAATATCTGTTCGAGTGGGAGCCTACGACCAGCGTATATTCCTATCAATTGGCGATTCGGCCGGAAGATACTCCGCCGTCTTCGCCGCCGCTCCTGTTCGATGCCGGACGGGCGACATCATTTACTCTGAATACAACGGAATTAAGCGATAACGCAAACTACCGTTGGTTTGTCGTTCTCAATAGCGTGAACGGTGTATTATATTCTGCGGACGAATGGACATTCTCGCTCAATCTCGGGGGGATTCCGCAAGCGGCCTCGGAATTAGCAAACGGTATTCCCGGCGAATTCCGTATTGAAACCGTCTATCCCAATCCCTTCAATCCGCAAACCGCCATCCAACTCTCCGTTCCTGTGGCAGGCGAGGTCGAAGCCGTGATTTTCGATGTCATGGGTCGCGAAGCGGCTACACTGATTAACGGATATCTGCCCGCCGGTCATCACCGTTTGACATGGCGCCCTGAAGGACCGGCCGGCGTCTACTTCTTGAATGTTCGCCACGCTTCCGGTGTATCGGACGTCCAAAAACTACTGTTTATCAAGTGATGGTTGATGGGACTAAACTCTCATCGAACCGCGGCATTGCTGATTAGGTAAGACCTATGCTGAAGCTGAATTATCCATGGAAAGCGCTCGTCTCGTTGGGGTCGTGTGCCGTCCTGATGCTTTCGACTGCAATACCTGCACGGGCCGGAGAATTGATCGGTCTAACGGTGGTCGAACGCGGCTCCTTACAGGATACAATCGCCGGTGCCGCTGTACGGTTGGATTACCTTGATTCCGATATCGGTTCACATTGGGACACGCTATCTGCCGAGAACGGGCGGTTCAGTTTCGTTGATCTTCCCAGTGGTGTCTATTCGGTAACCGCCGGGAGTGTGGGATTGGGGTTTGCAACGGAAGTCGTGGAAGTGGATCCGCGAATTCCCACACATATTACTCTTGGTTTGACTGGTGGCGTGGGAATCGGAGAATATGAAGGAGTGCATACGGTGCGCGGAGTTGCCCGCGTGGTTATCAATCCGATCTCCCGGTTGCCGGAATACTTTCTGGATGTCGGCGGCGATTCGACGCTGGATTATCGTTTGCTGTTCGGAGCGTGGTGGTATACACCCCCCGGGGATACGATTTCTCGTCCCGGTTCCGGAAGCGTGGTTTTTATTACCGGATCACCGTTCGGTTATAGTGCACCGCCGATTCTGATCGTTCGTCAGCTCAATGCGCATCAATGGCGCGGCCCGCAGGATCATGGCGGTGTATCCGGCGATTACTACTATGCGTTGGGCTGCACAACCACTACGGTCATACGGATCGAAACCTACGGAAACGTAGAAATGCAAGCCGATTCGATAGCCCCCGAGGATACGACGCAATATCTCATTCACGGCGAGTATGACAGCCTGAACGCCTTTCTGGATTTCGGTGAATTGACCTACAATCCCAACACCGGTGCCATGCGCCCCACCGATCGCGAACATGTTCATATCGTTGGCGGATTGGTAAATTGCGGTGATTCGCAGTATTCGCGAATCATCGTCTATGAAATTGACGGATTGCTATGGCGGCTGCCCGGTGATACGACCGGATTCGGAAATCTTCCGGTGGATATTCATCGGAATAACAAATATCCGGATCATATCGCATCAGACCACATTCTCATTTCCAACTATCCCAATCCGTTTAATGCGACGACTACGATCATCTATTCGGTTCCGGTTTCGGGATTAATCCACGTGAAGGTATTTGATTTGCTGGGACGCCATGTTGCCACGCCGCTTGTCTCGTATCAACCGGCCGGTCGTCATTCGTTAAATTGGAACGGAAACGAACTCCCTTCGGGAATCTACCTGTGTGAAATATCATCTCAATCCCTTCGCAGCGTTCATCGAATGGTTCTGCTGAAATAGCCTTCCCGCATTGCACCTGAATCCTCGATACGTGCGAAACGTAAGAAGACCAAGCGAAAAGCTTGGTCTTCGATTTACGTGTAAATATATTATATTGAGCAGGAGACATTTCGTATGCGAAATTCACTCTTCCTGGTTATTACCTGCCAAGTCGCCATTTTCCAACAATTACGATGAAGAGTGGCAACGCCCGAGAAGAGTCGAATTCCGCAAAATGCATCATAGTTTTTTGCAATCTGCGAAAGATAAACTGAAACTCTGCTGTAACATGATTTAATCTCACGAATTCTCACCAACAACTCCACATTGCTTTGCACGGATCCTCCGGCATAGGATTTGATAATAAAGAACGCGAGCGACGATGTGTATTGTTGGCGAGAATGTGAATAGGATGCCCTGGCGCCGTTTTAACGGCGCTGGGGGCATGATGAGGGCAGTGTTCGATGCGTTGGTCAATAGCCGGGATTATCCAAATCCTGCTTCCCACTCTTTTACTCAGCCTCCCGCTGCAAGCCAGCTTACGAGACATTTCCCCACGACCGCAGCAAATGGGTATGTTGCCGGGTGATCCCGTATTTCTCCTCGGAACACCGCACTTGGTTATCCCTGATAATCCGACTCCCGGAGAGACTGTCGTCTATCAGGAAGCCGTTCAACTCTTCGCAGATATCGTGAATCGTGAAGTGTTGATGGATACGTGGTCTCAATACTCCGGTCAACTCCCGGCGATTTGGCTCGGCACCTTCGCCCGTTTCCCGCAACTGACCGCTGCCTTGGATTCCTCCGGTATTGCCGGTCTTGGTTCGGCGACCCATAGCGAAGAATACCAATTGTTGGTTCAGGATAACCGCTTATTGTTGGGGGGCAGCGATTTGCGTGCTCTGCGCTGGGGCTTACAGTCATTGGAAGTCTTGATGGTGGACATCATGGGGCAATTGAGTGTGGACCGCGTCTATATTCGTGATTGGCCGGATCTCGGAAAACGAATCACAACGGTCAACACGCCGGTCCGAAATTCTGATCAATCGAACTACGCCAATCTGATCGTGGACGCCGCTTATCCGGCACGACTCAATGAAATTGAATGGAATGACCGGGATTCGGGACTGCCGAACCGCCGAAGTTATCCGGTAGAGCAGTCCCTGTTGCTCGCCACCAAGATTCGCAACTATGGTATGCTGCTAACGATGTCGTGTGATCAGACGGCCTATGATGTGACCGAATTGTCGTGGCAGGAAGGGATTCCCATTCAGAATACACCCATGCGTGTTACGAGTAGCGGGTTCACGGTTATTCCGGGCGGCTATGGTTTCCAGATCCGTAACGGCGGGTTTGAATCATGGTCGGGGAATCGTCCCGCCGATTGGTCGATGTATCGAGAAGACCGCTATTCATATCTGCAGCGGGATAACGCAATTCGACACTCCGGATCGAGTTCCGCCAAATTCACCAATTTTACCGGTGCACCGTGTGACTCCGATCTCCGGCAGATAATCTATCCGGGGCTTCACCGTGCCTACAAAGTCGTCTTTTGGTATAAAACATCGGCCTATAAAGGCAGCATTCGAATCTTGGATCTGGGGCAAACGGATCCCAATAATAAAACGAATCAATTCTGGATAAATTTTAATTCGGCGACGACCCAGGATTGGACGAGGTTTGAATTGGAGTTCTTCTCGTTCTATTTGGATAGTGTCTTGCTTCTGATCGGGCCTAATTGTCCTCAGCAGGGGACGCTGTGGTTGGATGACATTTCGGTTGAAGCGATAGAACCCCACGATATGATACGCCGAAATGATACGCCGGTTGAGGTATATAACAGCCGCTCGAATCAACTGATGACCGAAGGCATAGATTACCGGATTGTTGAAACATCCGATTCTTCCTATTCGCAGTTTGTCGCGAAACCGCGCTTTGAACGCATCAGCGGCGGTCGTTTAGCCGTTAATGACACAGTGAAAATTAATTGGTCATGGGCTCCGCTGTTTGAGAACAAACGACGCACCCAATGCTTCAGCCTGGTGGAGCCGCTGATTGAGTATCAGGATCGTGTGGCTCGTTTGGATTCGTTCCTGCATCCGGATGGATTTAAAATCCACATCAATGAAGTATCCTATGCCGGATTTGATTTGAATTGTACAAGACGGAATATGACTCCGGCTCAATTGGTGGGTAGTTATTGCCGTCAGATGTATCAAATCATTCAGGCACGCCGCCTTGGTGTACCTGTGCGTATCTATGGAGATGCGTTTGATATCTTCGTGTTCGATCCTCGAGCGATGCCCGTGACCACCCGAACATGGACGGTCGGGGCGCTGCAGGAACTGCCTGAAGCAATCGAGGTGATGGCTATGGCAAGCTATACGTCGAATCTGGATTCGTCCATGCAGTACTTTGCCGACAACGATCATCAGACCGTTGCTTCTTTCGGATTATTCGGGGGATTTAATTATCTGATAGAATCGGTTATAGCGGCGTCGCACTACCCTTCCTGTCAGGGTATTGAGAACTATCTATGGTACGGAAACGAGGATGAACTTCGCTGGAAAATGGCCGAGTTCGGCAATGCGAGTTGGAATATGGGACCCTATATCATTTTTAATCCCCTCGAGTATTCCTCTCGGCCGGACAGCTTGTTGTTCGCATGTGAGGCTTGGAGCGATACGTTTTACGGTTCCTATTCACCGCAGATCACGGGCTGCACGCTGCACTATCGGCTGCACCCCGGGGGCAACTGGACGAGCCTGCAAATGGCATCCGGCGGCCGAGATCAATACTCGGGTGTGTTGCGGAACATCGGTACGAGTATTACGGAAGTGGAATATTACGTGACGGTCGCCGATAATCGGAATTTGGTCTCGTTCGCTCCGGCCGACGCGCCGCAAACGACATTTATTGTCTCGATTCCGCTCGAGTCAGGCCAATCCGGCGGAGTTGGCGGGGAGGAGATTCAATTCAGCATGCGTTCGATGCCCGGATTCCAGCTGCTGGAATGGAATTCTGTGGCCGATGCCGCATGGTATGAAATTCACCGGGGCTTATCGCCGGATCTCGGATCTTCGTCGCAAACACTCGCAGCCCGGCAAAGCCCGGAGTGTCCGCGATACCTGCTGACCACCGAGAATTCACGGTCGTCCATTAAAAATCCGATTCACGTTTTTGTAATTCGCGAGTCGTTGTCCGTTCCGCCGCGTGAAGCCACTGTGTCAAGGCGTTAATCGCTTCGCACGACGCTAAAAATGTGAAAGCCTATCCTTGCGGATAGGCTTTCTGTTGCCCGGCACGGTCTCGCCGCGATTCTATCGCGAAGATCGGGGATTGATTACGGCGATGGTGTCACGATATTCTTCACAATCACCACCAGACTTGCCGCTCATTCGCATAAGTGAAAATGCGCTCCTCGTGGTCGGAGTTTTCAGCCGTAAGCCAATACAGGCAGCGCGCCGGAATGTCAGTGAAAATCAACGGTTCACCGGCGGCAACAGCCTGTGCCGCGATCTGCCAATCGTTATCCCAATAGTGCAGTTCATAACGGGTACCGGCTGCCAGATTGGTCTTTATGATACCATCCGTTGATGATTTCTTCTTAGTCGCAGTGGTTGAGGTTAAACGAAGGGTTGTTCGTCGGTTCGTATCGGCGGTTAGTGGCTCGATACTTCCATCGACTTCAAGAATAAAGGGCGGTCCGACGGGAATAATCTTCCGTTCAACATAAATGCCAGGAAGATACGCAATATCAGTCCCCATATCATCGAACCGGACGGAATCACCGGTGATCGTTCCCCATTGAATCGGTTGCCATTCGCCGGAGTTGAAAACGCAAAGATAAGCAATCGCCATCGAGTCCGGGACATCAACGGGTAATGTCAACGTTCGGGTCGGAACATAATCGCGTGTCACGTCAATATAGCATTTCGATGCAAGGTAGCCGGGCAGTTGCTGCGGATCATCCGCTTGAAACGCCAAATTGTTGCGTTGGATACTGTAGGTTTTACGGTAGACTTTCGCCAACTTGTTGGCGAGCCGGTAGCCGCCGGGATTCGCTTCCGCACCCATAAACGGAATTACCTTGCCGTCGAATGTGAGAATCGCATTCCAGGCGTGATTATTCCCGGAGTTCGCCCAATAGGGTGTATAATCGCTGGTAACGGCCAACCCATTGGCGCGCATGGCATAGATGGTCAGATTCGTCATATCCTCGCAGCGTCCCAAATGCGTGCTTTCCATTTCGGATAGCCCTTGATCCGTTGGATGATAATAGTAACGCGGATCGAAACGGAACCATGTCATCAAATCTTGATTGATGATTGATGCCGCCTCAACCGGATCACGCGGATCGGTCATGTGTTGGAACGACGAATCGTAGCGTTGACTGAAGTGCGAACGCCACCGCTCCAGCGGTTCATTGCTGCCGCGATATGGCAGTATAAATTCGCAGACTTGATCGAAGGTTAACCAATTCGCCCAAGCTCGTTCGTTCCAAGCGGTGAATGCGTCATCAATATGTTCGATCAGAAAATCAGTAGTAATCACCGAATCATCGGCGATCATCTCGCGTTTCCGAAAATCCAATACGCCATAGCGATTCTCAAGGGAGTCGAAAGATGCGGTCAGTCTATCAAAATCCGCATAATCGAAAATACTGAAGGAGACCACTTGACCGGTTGAATCCACCAAATCGTAGGTTATATACCCGTGACCTTCCATGTTGTCTACTAAGAATCGTGCCGCCGCGCGTTTTAAGGAGTCAGTATCGGCAGAGTAATGCTGAAGAACCTCGGCCAGCACCTGGAAAGCAGGGGATTGATTCGGTGACAATTCCACAGCACGTCCGCCTATAGTAATCAGCATTGCGGCAAATAGTAACAAGAACCGTGTTTTCATGTGAAACCTCAAGCCTTGCCGGAATTAGGGACGCGCCTGACTGCGCTGGAATCCATGATGATAGAGATTCGGATCGGTATTGGGATCATATAGATTATTGTCCGAATAAACCTCTTGTCCCAAATCGTTCACCCAGCGGAATTTCCCC
Source organism: uncultured Alphaproteobacteria bacterium (assembly GCA_964444755.1). Taxonomy (GTDB): domain Bacteria; phylum Electryoneota; class RPQS01; order RPQS01; family RPQS01; genus JAHJDG01. Next base: position 24,205 of record CAYUIF010000031.1, read on the forward strand.
AAATCGTTCGGCCGGGTTTCATAGTCGCCCGTGAAGGGATTTCTATAATCCTCCTGACCGGTTAAAGTCAAATACATCGAGTTCTGAATTTCCGCATTGACCTTGCGCCGGTTTTCGACCATTTCCTGTTCGATCCGTTGAATTTCCCGTTGGGTGTCTATCACGATCTGACTACGGATCATCTGTCCCCGAATCTCGTCGGCCAACCATTTCGGATTAATCTGTACGCTGGCTTGCATAGCGGCGAATACCGGCAGCCATTGTTCGAACTCGGCAGCAGATGTTCGCATGAACCGGGTCTCTTTGTTTTCCCACATTCCGGCGGCGGTCGGTCCCCAATTGACGATAACTGCCGACCACAGTTCGCGAAACTTGATGGCGCCCTCTTGATATTCGAGTATGACCACTCCGGCGTCGCAGATGGGAGTCATGGGCAGCGGTAGTGCCGCCAACGATTGCTGATAGCGCTGCGCCAGTGCGGCTGCGGGATGCGTTTCCAGAATAGTCACTTGTCGGGCATTCGGATGGACATATGGAAAAGCCATCTGCGTCACGAATCTTTGCGCGTCGGGACACGGTGCCACTAACATTCCGTTGTAATTGCTTCCCGGAGGAAACATTCCTGCAATCATCGGATTCGCCGCCGCAATATCGGCATAGCGCATATCCGGCAGTGAGCGTCCCATCACCGTTCCCTGATCATCCTTCTTAACGGTCATATCCAGTTTGGCTTCGATAGATTGCGCGGGTCCGCCCATTGCCGTAGGATCAAGCCGCATGATTCCGCCTTCGATTTTCCATCCGTGCGGGATGATCATGCTGAACGCGTTTTCTCGTGGTTCCTGCGCGCGGTCGAAAATCTGCACCGGCTCGGTCGCGACGGCGAACGTGTGTATCCCTACAATCATTACCGCCGCCTGGATGTATCGAAGGTATTTAATGTGCATTGTGATCATCGCCTTTGTTATGACAAGAATTCGTGAAAACAACGAACAAGCTCTCGTTTGAATCTGATTCAAGATAGAATTGGTTTTGAAAGGAGTAATAGAATTCATGGAACATATTGCCTCCGCATGGTGAAATCGCATTCAACAATATTCACTTGCCCTGAATCGGAAAATTCCGAAATCGGATTCCCGGCGACCGCTTAATAAATCAATTCATAGGTGTAATGAGTGCCGGGACAAGTCATCTAATATTCCTTTTGAACAAATAAACGAATATGAACCATAAAGGCTCTTCATTCTTCAAATAGTAAGCTGGAACGAACCATCGATATACAGCACTACAATTTCATTGTTGTGTAATTGATTTATCATAGTGAATTACAGCATAATCATTGACGTTGTGCGCCCACTCCGCTTGGCGAACAAAGCCCGGCAAACTGGGCGCTACAAGATTCGGCGGACGTAATCGGCAATGGCGGGGGCGGCGGTGAGGCCGGGGGATTCGATGCCAATGAGATTGACAAAACCGGGTAAACCGCGATCGCTTTCTTCGCGAATATAGAAATCGCGGACGGGCTGACCGGGACCGGAGAGTTTGGGACGAATCCCCGCCATGATCGCATTCATACCTTGATCCGTAAATGCAGGCAGATAGCGCCGAATGCTGCTTGCTACTTGATCGAGATGATCGTTGGAAAAGGAATAATCCTCCGTTTTGTGTTCCAGATAAAACGCGGTAGGACCAAAACGCAAGCCACCCGCCAAGTCTACCGTAGCATGCACCCCGAGGGATTTCATGTGATGATCGGGAACAGGATAGACCAAATGACGAATATTTAACCGCGAACCACCTTCCACAGTGTAGTAATAGCCTTTGGTCCAGTGCAGTTCGAGTTCCAGGCCGCGAATATCCAACCCGGCAAGTTCGGCGATTCGGTCGGAATAAAGTCCCGCGCAGTTGATGACGCACTCGGCGGTGATGGCAGTTTCCGAACCGTTAGCATCGTGAATGGTTAGCTCATAGCCCAATGCGAGTGATTTGATCCCCACAACTTCGGAATTGAAAGCGAAATCGGCACCCGCCACTTCGGCTTTGGTCTTGAAACACGCCATTAGCCCGTGGCTGTCCACGATGCCCGATGTGGGGGAGAAGAGACAGGATACGGCTTGTACGGACGGTTCCTGATCGCGGAGTTCGTCCAGCGAAACCCACCACAGATCGGTGACGCCGTTTTCGGCAGCGTTGTCTTTCAACCAGTGCAAGTATTCGGTCTCGGATTCAGTCGTGGCCACAATGTACTTGCCGACTTGCCGATAGCCGAATCCGTATTGAGCGGAAAGCTCACGAATGCGGCGGTTGCCCGCCACACACAGCTGAGCTTTAAGCGAACCGGGCGAATAATAGATTCCTGCATGGACCACTTCGGAATTGTGGCTGGACGTGCCCTGACCGAATTTCCAGTCCTTTTCCACGACCAGCAGCGAGCCGCGGGATGCCAGTTCCGCGGCTACTGCCAGCCCGACCACACCCGCGCCGATTACTAAATATTGATAATCGCAGATCATGGGCGATAATTTAGGATTTTTATGCGTGTAATGCCAGTGATTGTGATGATTTGGTCGGTTTGTAGTGGGAATTGTCTGTTGGCTCGTAAAATCATATAAAATAATTCATTTTTGTAATTATTACGGACATGTTTAGCTGGTTGATCTTTTTAATATTCTTGTGTATATTCATTACTTGGACAGGTTTGCGGTAAACGCAACCCCGCGATAATCCGACCGCCGGAGGTCCGACCATGGCACGCTCTCTCCAAGTTTTTCTGGCACTGATTCTGTTGACCGGATTGTTCTTTATGGCTCATCGGCAGATGCGTCCGGACCAGATTCGCAAGCAGCGCGCGGCGCAACGCGAAACACCGGGACCGTTTCCGACCGATTGGTTTATGCAGCAGCGCACGTGGCCGGACGAACGAATCGTACAGGATGATTATCTGGCGGCGGCAGCCACGGCCGAGCGGTTATCACAGCAAACCTTAGACGAACAACCGCCGTGGATTCCCGCCGGGCCGAATAACATTGGCGGACGAGTGGCGGATATCGTCGGCCATCCGACGGATGCCAATACGTTTTACATCGCGGCGGCCTCGGGGGGAATTTTCAAAACGACGGACGGCGGGCAAACATGGCAGGCGGTTTTCGACAACGCTCCGGGACTGTCCATGGGCGCAATGGCAATGGACGGGCAGCATCCCGATACGGTGTATGTCGGAACCGGTGAAGCCTGTTCGGCGGGCTACAGCTATTTCGGTTCGGGCGTGTACCGCACCACCGACGGCGGCACGTCGTGGTCGCATTTGGGACTCACGGAAACGCAATATATTTCGCGCATCGTGGTGGAGCGGAGCAACCCGCAATCCGTATGGGTGGCGGCGATGGGCGAGTTGTATGTTACGAATCAGGAACGGGGCATCTACCACAGCCCGAACGGCGGCCAGAGCTGGGAACGCGTGCTGTTCGTCAACGACTCCACGGGAGCCAGCGATGTGGCCGTGCATCCGACCAATCCGCAAATCGTGTTCGCCGCGATGTGGCAGCGGATCCGCAATCCCGAAGCGCGAATCGCAGGCGGACGCTGGAGCGGAGTCTATCGTAGCACCGATGGCGGACAATCGTGGGATCGGATTACCGACGGTCTGCCGGCAGCGGCTTCTAATATCGGGCGGATCGGAATCGCGATCAGCGAGTCGAGTCCGAATATTATGTATGCGATTTACGCCGATGATCCGGGGTATTTCTACGGGGTTTATCGGAGTACCGATACCGGCGAGTCGTGGGGACGGGTCAACGATGCCTGGCTGGAAGGAATGTACAGCAATTTCGGATGGTATTTCGGGAATATCCGGGTGCGTCCCGATAATCCGAATATGGTCTATGTGCTGGGAGTGGATCTGTACCGCTCTACCAACGGCGGGGCGGCGTGGGATGATATCGGCTTAAACGTGCACGTGGATCATCATGCGATGTGGTTCAATCCACAGCAGCCGTATCAGATTTTATTGGGGAATGACGGGGGAGTGTATCGCTCGACGAATAACGGTAATACGTGGACATTTCTTGACGATTTGCCGGTCAATCAGTTTTATGCGGCGACGGTGGACCCGCAGCATCCCGAACGGCGCTATGGCGGAACGCAGGATAACGGCACGCTGCGGACGATGACCGGAGCGGTGGGCGATTGGGATCATATCCACGGCGGCGACGGATTCTATGTGATGGTGGATCCCGACAATTCGAATGTGATTTATGCCGAATATCAGTGGGGTTGGCTGGATCGTTCGGATGACGGCGGCTGGTCGTGGGAAGATATCACGTGGGGAATCGATCCCAACGAGCGAACGAATTGGTCCACACCGGTAGCGATGTCGTCGATCAACCCCGCGATGATTTATTACGGCGCGGAACGGGTATATCGTTCCGTCAATCGCGGTGATTCGTGGACGGTGATCAGTCCCGACTTGACCGACGGGGGCGGCAGCGGAAATCTTGATTTCGGAACGATTACTACGATTGGAGTTTCCGAGGTCAATTCGCAGGTCATCTACGCGGGGACCGATGACGCGAACGTATGGGTGACGCGCAACGGCGGATCGTCATGGACGAATATTTCGACGGGGCTGCCGAATCGGTGGATCACGCGGGTCGTGCCCGATCCCGTGGAAGAAAACGTTGTGTATGTGTGTGTGTCGGGCTTTCGCAATGCCGAGCGGGATGCGCATCTGTTCCGCAGCGGTAATTTCGGCGCAACGTGGGTGAACATCGGTGACGGATTGCCGGAAGGACCTCTAAACGATGTGATTCCCGATCCGGAAGTCTCCGGACGGTTGTACGTGGCCAGCGATTTCGGGACGTATGTCACACCGAACTGGGGGGAAAACTGGATACCGCTGGGAGAGGATTTGCCGCGCGTGCCCGTGATTGATTTGGTCTTTCACAATCCGTCGCGGCAGTTGGTGGCGGCGACCTACGGCCGTTCGATGTTCACGTTGAACCTGAATCAATTGATTCTGAACCGGCCGCCACAGATTATTTCGACATTTCCGGCGGATTTTGATACGTTGTTGGTTGATCAGACTATCGTATTTTCCGCCGCGGCCACCGATCCCGATGACGATTCACTGCGATATGTTTGGACGCGCAACGGGGAGACATTGGGGACGGATACCGCGGTTACGATTGTCTTTGCAACGGCGGAAGTCACCGAACATATCGTTGTGGCGGTATCGGACAGCGAATTGATCGCGGAACATGAGTGGACCTTCTTCGTGACGAATCCCAATGCCGTTGATGACATTCCGGGATTGGCGGGAAGCCATGAATTGGTGAGGGTCTATCCCAATCCGTTCAACGCCTTCGCAACGATCGAATATAATATACCGACGGCCGGACCGGTGCGGATGCGAGTTTTCGATTTGACCGGACGATTGATCGATACTCTGCTGGATGGATTCCAGCCCGCCGGACAAGGTCGCCGGCAATGGAGCGCGCCGCAGCTGCCGTCCGGTACGTACTTCTTGTCCTACACAACACAAGGACAATCCCGTATTACCAAAATTTTCATTCTTCGCTAACTTGAGACCACTGTGAACCAACCGATTCAACAAGCACTGCGATATTTCGTTATCGTTGTCACTATTCTGATCCTGCCCGGTATGGTCCGAGCCGATACCCTGCGGGTTGTCACCCATAACGCACTGAACTTCCGCGGTACGGCGGACAGCGACCGCTTGGATGATTTTCGCATCGAGATGCAGGCGATTATGCCGGATGTAGCGGTCATGCAGGAAATCACCGCGGAAGATGCAGTAGATCAACTGCTGTCGTTCGTGTATTTGCAAACCAACAGCGATTGGGCGGCGGCGCAGTTTGTTGACGGGCGCGATACGGATAACGCGCTGTTCTATCGCACCTCCAAAGTCGCGCTGGTCTCGCAGCGGCAAATCGGAACAACCCTGCGTGACATTTCGGAATATGTGCTGCGTCCGGCGGTCGGAGATACGACGATTCGCTTCCGGATTTATTCGGCCCACTTGAAGGCCAGCGAAGGCGTGGATAACGAGGAACGCCGCCGGCAGGAATGCGCCACGCTTCGCACGCAATTGGACTTGCTTCCGTTAGGCAGCCACTTTATAATGTGCGGCGACTTCAATCTATATACGTCCGAAGAACCGGCTTATCAGCTCTTGTTGTCCCCCACGCCGAATGTCAACGGTCAATTGTTCGACCCGATTGACACTCCGGGCAACTGGCATAATTCCGTCAGCTTTGCGAGCGTACATACACAATCGCCGCGCACCCTTTCGTTCGGCGGCGGCGCAACGGGCGGAATGGACGACCGCTTCGATTTCATTCTCGTTTCGGAAGCGTTGATGGATACCAACGGATCGTATGTGATTCCATCGTCCTATCAAGCGTTCGGCAACGACGGTCAGCACTTCAACCGGGCGATCAATGACGGGGTTAACACTGCGGTTCCGGCGGAAGTGGCAGATGCCTTGATGTACGCCTCGGACCATTTGCCGATCGTGGCGAATTTCGTGCTTCGTTCCGAACCGGTAAGAGTAACGGATCGCCCGTCGCTTCCGCAGAATCACGCGCTGCTGACTTGTTATCCCAATCCGTTCAACGGCGCACTGCGGATCGAGGTGATGCCGAACGCCGGACCGGGAACGGTGGAAATTTTCGATTTGTTGGGTCGGCGCATTCTGTCGCAGCCGATATCGCGGCACGAGGGCAGTCCGTCTTCATTCTGGGTTGATTTCACGGGTCAAGCTACGGGCAGCTATATTGTGCGACTCGATGCCCAAGGGAATTACGAATCTCAACGCGTCAATTTCATTCGCTAAGCTGTTCACGGCAGCAGAGAGGATCTGAGGGATGAAAAAGGCCGTTTCTTTCATAATCGGTTGCATTATTCCATTGGCGGCAGTCATCGGTTTGTCGGGATGCAGCAGCGAGGAGAATTCCATTTCATCGCCGCCGCCCGGACCGCAAACGATTTCAATTTCCTATGCCAATCCGCTGGAAATCGAGATTGACACGACCACCCACTGGGCGCTGCTTTTACATGACCGCAGATCCTCGCGGGGCACGGCGATTCAGTTGATTGATATCGAACACCGCTCGGTGTTGAATACGCGGATTTTGGATTATTACGACGTTTACGACATTGCGTTTCTTCCCAACGATCAAGCCTGTTTTGTGGGACGAACGCAGGATCGCATGGAATATGCCGTTCAGTTTCTGACACTTCCCGATCTGGAGTTGGGAACGCGGGTTGTGGCGGCTGATACGGCGGGCGAACACGGCTATCTGGCAGTGGATACGCAGCACGGTTTCGTTTACTATTCCCACGCGGGCGGCGGCGATAAAGACGGTTTGTATAAAATCAGCATCGCCACCAAGACGCTGGTGAATGCCGCGGCCGACGACAATACCCGTAAAGCTTTTGATAATGATCTGGTGGAGGGGTTGTTCGATCAACCGGCGCGGCTTTTCTATGACCGTTCCTCGCAAAAGCTGATGGTCGCCAATCGCGGCGGGGATTACATAACTCAACTGGACGCGAGTTTGTGGGGAACGCTGCGGCGCGGCGACAATTTGAACTTTCCGATCGCGGGTGCGCTGCATTTGAACACGCTGTCCGGCAGCTTAGGCAGCGTGCGCGCCGATGGCATGGCGGCGGCAGATAACGGCGTGTTTATCTTTGCCGGAACCAGCGACGGCACGGCGTTTCTGTCGCGCACGGAGATCAATGCGACGCTGGCCTATCCGCCGGAAACGATGCCCGGTTACCGGCAGTGGAAATACCACAACTCAGATATTTTGGTGCATTCCGGCGAAGACATCCGGTCGGTATTCGTACTGCAAAGCGATTCGGCACGGATCGGAATCGGGCGCTATAACTTGAACAATCTGCGTTCGGTATCCGGGTCACCGTACCGGACACGGGCGATTCCCGATACTTCGATTTCCGCCGTCGGATTGGACGCCGTTAAAGATGTATTAGTGGTGGGCGACGCTCACCAAGCTCGACTTGAACTTATCGAAATCAGGTAGCCTGTGCCGGGATCCATAAAACTTCCGCTGGTCGCGATTGTCGGTCGCCCCAATGTGGGGAAATCCACACTTTTCAACCGAATTACCAAATCCCGCAAGGCGATTACCCATCCCGAATCGGGCGTAACCCGCGACCGGCATATGGCGGAAGCGGAGTGGGGGGAGCGCAGCTTTCTGGTCATGGATACCGGCGGCTGGGTGCCTAATTCGGAAGACGTTTTCGAGGCCGCAATCCGCGAGCAAGTTGAATTCGCACTGAACGAGTGCGACGTGGTGATGTTCATTACCGATGCGCATACCGGGCCGACGGACGTGGATCTCGATATCGCACGGATGCTGCAAAAGTCCACGCGACCGGTATTGCTGGTCGTCAACAAAGTGGACGGCCCTAAACACGATGCGGAACCCGCATCGTTTTATAGTATGGGACTGGGTGAACCGTGGCCGGTCAGCGCCGCGGGGGGACGCACGGTTGCCGAGATGCTCGATCAATTGCTGACGCTGCTGCCCGATCAAGGGCAAGGCGACGAACTGACCCGGCCGCGCCCGCTGATTGCGATTGTGGGTCGACCGAACGTGGGAAAATCGTCGTTTGTCAATGCCGTCATCGGGAAACCGCATCGCGTCGTGACGGACATCGCGGGAACGACGCGTGACGCCGCCGATACGGTGGTGACGTTCTACGGTCAGCAGATGACGTTGATTGATACGGCCGGATTGCGGAGACAGAGCCGGGTTTCAGAAGCGTTGGAATTTTACACCACGGTACGCACTGAGCGAGCGCTCCGGGAGTGCGACGTGGCGGTCGTATTGACGGACGCGCAGGAAGGCGTTGTCGGGCAGGACATCCGGATTCTGCAATTGGCTGAAGAGATGGGGAAGGGAATTCTGCTGTGCGTAAACAAATGGGATTTGGTAGAAAAGGATGAGCGCACGGCGGACCGGCAGCATCGTGAAATCAAGAATCGCTATGGTTCGTTGGATTACGTGCCGGTGATGTTCATCTCCGCATTGGAAAGCCAACGTGTTTTTAAAGTGCTGGAGCAGGTACTGCGCATTCATGAAGAGCGGCAGAAGCGGATCAGCACGCCCGAACTCAACCGCTTCAACAAAGATATGATGGAAACGAATCCGCCGCCCTCGGTGAAGGGACGGGACATTCGGATTCATTACGTGACGCAGCCGCAGGCCGAACCGCCGCTGTTCATCTTCTGGTCGGGGCATCCCGAACTGATTACCGAAAATTATCATCGCTTTCTCGAACGGAAACTGCGCGAACAATACGGCTATGAAGGAGTCCCGATTCGGTTAGCGTTCCGCAAGAGGACATAGTGGGCGAAACCTTCGCGCGCATGGCGGAAGTCGTTTTTCCGGGAGTGGATCAAGCCTTCTCCTATCTGGTTCCGGAGCAGCTTGCGCGCAATGCGAGGCCGGGAATGCGCGTGCTGGCGCCGTTCGGACGGCGGTGCTTGACGGGAACGATTGTCGGGATAGATGACGTTGCGAATCAACGCGCAACGCGCGAAATCGAGTGTTTGTTAGACCAGCAGCCTGCGTTTTCAGCGGGCTTATTGAAATTTACCCGGTGGATTGCCGATTACTACTTATCGCCGTGGGGAGATGTGCTGAAGGCGGCGCTGCCGGCGGGAATTTCGCTGGATGAAAAACATCACTGGACCTCGGCGGGGGATGACGATCCGCGATTGGCCGATGTGATTCGGGAGAATCCGGCCTTGGAACCGCTTTTTGAGGCAATGAAAGCCGGACCGCTCTCGGCGGAACGCATGCGCAGCGAATTCGGATTCGGACGCACGGCGAAAGCATTGCGAACTCTGGAAGCGGATGGATTGATTGCATATCGGCCGATCCTGCGTCCGCCGCGCGTGAAAGCGCGCTTGGATTCTATCGTTGCGCTGGCGGACAACGTGCGTGCGGAGTACGGACCGGAGCTGTTTGTGCACATTCGATCCGTCCATGAACAGCACTTGTTAAAAGAGGTTTTCGAGTCCGGTTCCGAAGGAATACTAAAATCGGAATTGCTGAAGGGAGCCGGCAGCGGTCGGCGGCAAGCGTTTGCACGAATGGTTGAAGCGGGAAGCGTGATACTGCGTGCGGAGACAGTCTCGCGGTGGAATCCGTCCGCGGAAACCGTACCTGAAACGCATGAGCCGGAGCAACTGACTGACGAACAAACGACGGCGGTGGCGGCGATCAGTAATGCCATCGAGCGTGGAGCATTCACGCCGTTTGTTTTGTTTGGAGTAACCGGCAGCGGCAAAACGCAGGTGTATATCGAGGCGATTCGGAGAGCGCTGGCGGCCAATAAAACCGCGCTGGTATTGTTGCCGGAAATCGCGTTAACGCCGTTCGTGTGGGGGAGATTCTATCGCGCGTTCGGGGATCGCGTAGCGATCCAACACAGCGCGCAGAGTCCGGCGGTGCGCTACGATTTGTGGCGGGACATCAAGAACGGCCGCTATCCGGTGGTGGTGGGGGCGCGATCGGCGGTGTTTGCGCCGCTGGAGCGATTGGGAATCATCGTGGTGGATGAGGAGCAGGAATCCAGCTTTAAGCAGGAAGATCCGGTTCCGCGTTATCAAGCTCGTGATGCCGCGTTAGTGCGAGCCCGCCATGAAAATGCCGCGATTGTGTTAGGGAGCGCCACGCCGTCGGCGGAAACGCTGCATCATGCGATGGCGGGGAAGTATCAACTTTTGCGATTGCCCTATCGGGTAGGGGGAGCCGTCCCGCCGCGAGTGGAGATCATCCAACGAGTGCGACCGGTTCCGGTTGAGGAAACCAGCTCCGGCGAGAAAGGAACCGAGAAAAAACGGACATCCCGCACGTTGGAATTACCGCTGTTCACCGATGAGTTGCTGAGCCGGATCGGGGAAACGCTGGCTCGCAACAGACAAATTATTCTGTTGCAGAATCGGCGGGGGTATTCACCGTTTCTGATTTGTGCCGAATGCGGATGGATTCCGATGTGCCCGGATTGTTCGGTGAGCCTGACGTATCATCGGCGGGGGGTGGCGCTGCGCTGTCACTATTGCGATCACCGGGAAGCGGCACCCGATGCGTGTCCGCGCTGTGCATGTCCGGAATGGCTGACCCAAGGTTACGGCACGCAGCGGTTGGAAGAGGAAATTGCGGCGCATTTTCCGAAGGCGCGGCTGTTGCGGATGGATTCGGATACGGTGGCACGGCAGGGCATGCACGGCAAGATGATTACGGCGTTTGCCGCCGGAGAGTACGATGTCCTGATCGGCACGCAGATGGTGGCGAAGGGGTTGGACTTTCCGAATGTCGAACTGGCGGCCGTGGTGCAAGCCGATGCGGAACTATTCTATCCCGATTTTCGCGCATCGGAACGGGCTGCAAGTCTGATTATGCAAGTGGCGGGTCGAGCCGGACGACGAACCGAGCCGGGAGCAGTGGTGATTCAGAGTTCGGTGGTGGATCATCCGGTATTGAACAATATTCTCAAAAACGATTGGCAGCAGTTCGTTAGGGAAGAATTATCCAATCGCGAACAAGGCGGATTTCCACCGTTCACGCGCTTGATTCTGCTGCGATCATCGGGAAAGAATGAATCGGCGGCGGCGCGCGCGTTGCTGCGGATGCGCCGAACCTTGCAGAAAGATAGCAGAATACTTGCGCTGGGACCGGCTCCGGCGGTGATTGCCAAGATCAAGAACGTGTTCCGGTTTCATTTGTTGGTACGGTCGGCGCGGGATGATGATCCCAAGGGCAACCGACTGCGCGAAGCCATCGACAACGCATTAGAAGAATACAAAGCCAATCGTCCCGAAGCGGGGATTACCATTGACGTGGACGTGGACCCACAAACGGTTATTTAGTTTCCTTCTGTCGGTGATCCTGTACATGATAGCGGGATCATCGGTGCAGGCACAGATACCGCAGTATATGGCGCAGGATTCGGGACGATTCCGCGTGGCATTTACGGCGGACGATGCGGAAATCATTCCCGATCTGTGGCAGACGATCAAGCTGCGAGTGCCGATTGTCGAATCGCGGTTAGGATTGGGACTGGCGGATACGGCAACGTTTGTGGTAACTCCCACCGAGCAGGAGTGGCGGCGGATGACGGGCGGCGCACCGCTGTGGGCAAATGGATTAGCCTTCTCGGAAAAGGGCGTAGCGATTCTCAAATCGCCGCGTTTCAATTTACGCTTTGGGAGATCGCTGCCGGTCACGGCGATTCACGAGTACGTGCATTTGCTGCTCCACGCGGGCGCACCGGATGCCGAAATACCGCGCTGGCTGGATGAAGGACTCGCACAAGTGCTGGCGGAGCAAATGGACTACCGCGATGATGCGCTGGTGGCACGGGCGGCGGTGATCGGTCAACTGCATCGCTTGCGGGATATCGAGTGGCTGATGAGTATGCCCGCGCAAGAGGCAAGGCAAGCCTACGCGGAATCGGCGATTGCCGTGGGACTCTTGGAATCACGGTTCGGGATGCCGGGAATTGCGAATCTACTGCATGAAGTGCGCGGGGGTCGTCCGTATAACGAGGCGTTTTCGACGGTCTTTCAAATCAGTCCGGGGGATTTCGAAAACGAATTTCGGGAGCATGTCCGCCAGAACTATCGCCTGACTTTTTTGGGCGATACGGAAACGTGGATTTCCATCGCTTTTATTGGCCTGGTTCTGGCTGCCGGAATAGCCGTATGGTTGAAGCGGCGGAAGACGGTTAAACGTTGGGAGGAGGAAGATCGTCCTCGGACGGGTGATCCTTCATCATCTCCACCGCCGTATACGATCAATTATCAGGTCATTCGGGAGCGATTGCAGGAACGCGGCGATGCGGACCCTCCCAAAGACGAACCGCCCTTTGACCGGCCAGTTCCGGGGAACTGATGGCCCGGTTGGTTCGTGTTATAACTGGCCTTATCTTCATAATCTTTACCCATATATCCGAACAAGCACCTGCCCAATAATCGGAGATGTTTATGAGAACCCTCACCGTTGCCGTGCTACTGGCCATATTAACCACCACCACCTTTGCCACTTCCGCCGGGACCACCGGTTTTGAATTATTTCGGACGGATGGCTTTGCCCGGAACAGTGCCTTGGGCGGTAGTCAAATTGCCGTGGGCGGAGACCTGCATTCCCTCTACAGCAATCCGGCGGGATTATCGGAAATACAGCAACCGATGGGTTCGGTGGGATTTTTCAAGCATGTGTTGGATATCAATTCGGGTAATCTGGCGTATGCCCGACCGGTTCCCAAAATCGGAGTGATCGGGGCGGCGATTACCTATTTCGACTATGGAAAATTCGATCGCGCCAATGAATACGGGCAGCGGCAAGGAGAATTCGGAGCCTCGGACTTTTTGATGACGGTTTCGGCGGCGCGCGGACTACGCCCCGGACTCAGCGGCGGTATGTCGCTGAAGTATCTCAATTCGACGATTGATTCCTATTCCGCTTCAGCCATTGCCGCAGATTTCGGTGTTCTTTACCAAACCGGATATTACGATTGGAATGTGGGAGCGGCCGCCTATAATCTGGGCTTTGCCACCTCGGCTTATCTGGAAGAAAAGGACGATCTACCGACCTACTATCGCTTGGGGCTGTCTGCACCATTGGAGCACTTGCCAGTGAGGTTCTCGGTCGCGGGTGATTATGCCGAAGCGGACGGCATTCGGGGTGCGGCGGGACTGGAAATCACTTTTTCACCCTATCTCCAAGGCAGGATTGGATATAACACGATCGGTATTGACCAGCGGGTGGGTCTTGACCGGGACGCTCTGGCTGGGTTTTCAGGCGGTGTCGGTATCCATGTTAAGACCATAAGTTTCGATTATGCCTTAACTTCACAAGGCGAAGTGGGCTTCCTCCACCGGTTTGTCCTGGGAACCACCTTTCCAACCTTAGGTTCCTCCCATTAAACTTCTCTGAACTTGGATTGTCCTATAGTTAGACCATGGCAACGGAACCCCATGACGATTTAGATCTGGTTCGGGAGTTTCGGGCCGGAAATGAACGCGCCTTTAATGACCTGGTGCTGCGATACCGGGGTGGTGTATTAGCTACCG
>CAYUIF010000032.1:0-38229 GCA_964444755.1 uncultured Alphaproteobacteria bacterium
AAGCTACGACGTTATCCGGCGGCGAAGCCCAGCGCGTTAAGCTGGCTACCGAACTTTCACGAACATCCACCGGACAGACTCTATACATCCTCGATGAACCCACCACCGGCTTGCACTTTGCCGATATCAAAATGCTGCTGAAAGTACTGCACACGCTGGTGGATCGCGGCAATACCGTGGTGGTAATCGAGCACAATCTGGACGTGATTAAAACCGCCGACCATATTATTGACCTTGGTCCCGAATGCGGGCGGACAAGTGATTGCCGCCGGAACTCCCGAAGAAGTAGCGCAGGTTAAGGAAAGTCACACCGGCTACTATCTGAAGCGACTTTTTACCGAAGAGCGTTCGGCCTCCGGTAACGGTCGCCGCACGATTGCTGCCAAGCGCGTTTCCAAGCCTGCGTCATCAACTAAAAAATCAACATCGCGCACGAAGGCTCGTTCATGAGACATTCACTGCTGGCACTGATACTGAGTTTCGTTTTAGTCGGATCAGCTTTTTCCATTGACACGGGACGAGCGCGCGAGATCATCAATATCATTGCTTCCGATGCATTTGAAGGCCGCCGTCCGGGATCAGCGGGGGGAACCAAGACTGAGGAGTTTCTGGCCGAAAACCTGCGCATGATCGGCGTGCAACCGGGGGGACGCGGCTACTTCCAAGAAGTTCCCATGCTGGTCACTGAAGAACAGGCTGCCGAATTAACCCTCATGGATCACGAGCTGGGCAAGATTCCGTTTGTGTTAGGAGTAGATTTCAACGTCGTCACCCATAGCGGCACGGGCGGCATCGTTGCTCCGGCGGTCATTGTCGGTTACGGCTACGTTCGTCCGGACAAAAAACGCGATGACTACGGTGATCTGGATGTTGCCAATAAGGCGGTCTTGATCATTCGCGGCAAGCCGGACAGTCCCTATGATTTCGACCAAGATTACAGTCGTCGCTATACATTGAAATGGGCTCAGGAGCGTCGCGCGGCGGCGGTTCTTTATTATCAGGATCCGTTTCCCACCTACGGCGCGGCGATTCCCGCCGAGGAATACGATCCGAACCTGCCGATTATGTATGTCGGCGACCGCTTGTTCCGCTTGCTGTTGGACGGCACCGGCTACTCCGTCGAAACCTATCTGGAGAAGCTGAAATCGGCACCGCTGCCCATTGACACTGAGAAACGCGTTTGGGTCAGCACCCGCACACGCAAAGTGACTGATCGTACGCCGCGTAACGTATTGGGGATTATCTACGGCACCGATCCGGTCTTAAAGAACGAGATCATCGTAGTCGGCGGACACTGGGATCATATCGGTAAGAACGCCGAAGGCATCGTCTATAACGGCGCCGATGACAACGCTTCCGGCACCGCGCTGGTTGCCGAGATCGCCCGCGCGATCGTCGCCAATCCACTGAAGCGCAGCGTGCTCGTGGCCCACTTCACCGGCGAAGAAGATGGTCTGCTGGGCTCCAAATACTTCGTCGAAAATCCGACGATTCCCTTTGGAAACATCGTCGGTATGGTAAATCTTGATTGCGAGGGAATGGGTTCGGGACGTGTCGTTATGGCAGGCGGCGATTTGTTCGGTGAGGCATGGACGGAGTACAAATCCGCCCTGGATTCCACGGAACGCAGTCAGATCCTCTTCTATCGTGAAGACGGCTACGGCGGCAGCGATCACGAGAGCTTTATGCGCGGCGGATGCCCGGTGCTGGCGTTCTGGTCGCGCGGCGATCATCCCTTTTATCATCATTACGAGGATGATGCCCGCTGGATTTCGGATTCTGTTTTGACCGCCATCGGCAGCAAGGCTGAGGAGTTCATCCGGTTTTTAGGTGATCGTCCCGGTCAGATAGCGTTCCATGCCGACACCGCGCGGCTCGAAGCGCGCTATACAGTCTCCCTTGATTTCAACGGCTTCACTATTGATGCACTGGGAACTGTTCCGGAATTATCTGCGATATCACTGGCATGGCTGCCGCGCGAAGCGGCAATCACCACTTCCGAGCTAATGCGCCGGATGGCTGAACTTCGCCATCATTGCGATTTAAGAGATGTTTCCGCATCCGGTTTGAAGGATGCGATCACCGCCGAGCGTCGTCAGCGCGAAGCGCTTGCCATCGGCATGGACGATAACGACCTGTTCTACCGCAATCCGGCTGATGTGAAGATGCTGGCGCGCGAAGGGCTTTCGGTGATTCGACTGTCGCCCGGCACATCCGCCGCCGAACGCAACGCCCGCTCCGCCGCAATGGACGCCGCTCGCGATGTCGGGCTTTTTGCGCTGATTCCCTTCGATTTCGCCGCATCCAAGCGCATCGAACTCTGGAAGCGGCACGCACTCGTGCATACGACGCTCAGCGATTTCGCGGCGGCACCCGAGTCGGTTCGCGAGGGACTGCTGACCAGTGATGCGCTGTTGTTTCTGGAAATAACGGACTCTCCAGCTGCCGAACAATTGAATACTCTAATCATCGGATGCGAACGGCAGGTTCACATCAGCTTCGGTTCTTTGCCGTTTCATCGCCGTGAAGAGCACGCCCGAACCATCATCAAGAATCTATATGCCGCGGGATTCTCCCGTGACCAAGTCCTGCTATTGACCGGCGGTAATCTCCGCCGCTTCTTTTCCCGTGAATCTTGACCATTTTCGATGTCATGTCTGAATCGCTTTACGAAAAGCTCCACCGGGTAGATCCCGACTATTATACGCTGGAGCGGGTTGAACGGATCACCGCTCAACTCGAGCGCATCCGTGAACTGAAGCGCCGGCGCAATGCGGTCTTGCTTGCCCACAACTACCAACGTCCCGAAATTTTCGAGGTGGCGGATTTCACGGGCGACTCTTTAGGTTTATCTATGCAGGCGGCGGACGTCAAGGACGCCGAGGTTATCGTCTTCTGCGGCGTACATTTCATGGCGGAAACTGCCAAGACCGTCAGTCCCGGCAAAACGGTTCTACTGCCGAATCTGGCCGCTGGATGCTCGCTGGCTGATACGGCGACTGCTCCCGCTTTGGCCGATCGTATCCGTGAACTAAAAGCGATTTATCCCGACTTGGCGGTGGTTACTTATGTGAACACCACGGCCGACGTGAAAGCGCTATCGGATGTCTGCTGCACGTCATCCAATGCCATCACGGTCACGCGGGCCATTCCCTCACGGCATATTCTGTTTGTGCCCGATCAGAATCTGGCGCGACATGTGGCGTTGCACGTGCCCGAAAAGACGGTCATCGCCTGGGATGGCTATTGTTATGTCCACCACCAGATCACTCCCGATGCCATCATCTCCATGCGTCGGCAGATCCCCGATATTAGAGTGTTAGTCCATCCCGAATGCCGCGATGACGTCTTGGCACTGGCCGACGCCGCCCTTTCGACGTCCGGCATGATCGAGTATGCTCAGCAGAGCGCCGCTACCCGCTTTCTGGCCGTGACCGAGTGC
The DNA here is from genome assembly GCA_964444755.1 of uncultured Alphaproteobacteria bacterium. Lineage (GTDB taxonomy): Bacteria > Electryoneota > RPQS01 > RPQS01 > RPQS01 > JAHJDG01. The sequence goes on from CAYUIF010000032.1 coordinate 3,443, forward strand.
GGTCTATCCGATATGCTGCAAATCAGTGTACCCGAAAAGACCTTCTATCGCGCCTGCAAAATCTGCCGGTTCATGAAAATGATCTCGCTCGACGATGTCGAAGCATCTTTGCAAAAACTGCAATTCGAAATCACTCTCGATGAGCGGGTTCGGGTCGGGGCGGAACGTGCCATTAAGCGGATGTTCGAGTTGACCGGATCTGAACGCGATAATCTGGCGCTGCCGGGCAACGTTCCTGACGAATAGTTTATTCCAATCCTTCGAAAACTCCATCATAATAACACAACAGGTACCGCCATGACGTCTCCCAAAATGCGCATTGAAAAAGACTCGCTGGGCGAGCTGCAAGTGCCCGCCGACGCCTATTATGGCGTCCAGACGGCACGTGCTGTGGCCAATTTTCCGATCTCCGGTCTGCGTCCGCACCCCGTTTTTATTCGGGCATTCACGATTATCAAACGCTCCGCCGCGGTCGTCCATCGCGAACTCGGTGTGTTGTCTAACGAGCGCGCCGATGCCATCGTGAAAGCCGCCGATGAAATTTTAAACGGCAAGTGGCTTGAGCAAGTCGTCGTGGACGTCTATCAAGCGGGTGCCGGCACCTCCACAAACATGAACATGAACGAGTTGATCGCTAACCGCGCTATCGAACTCATGGGCGGCCAACGCGGCGACTACGCCAAGCTGCATCCCAATGATCATGTAAACATGGCTCAGTCCACCAACGACTCCTATCCGGCGGCGATTCGCATCGGCGTCTGCCTGAAGAATCCCGATTTAATGAAATCGTTGGACGCCTTGATTACCGCGATGGAAGCGAAATCCAAAGAGTTCGACGATTATATCAAATCCGCCCGCACGCACTTGCAGGATGCCGTGCCGATCCGCTTGGGACAAGAATTCGGCGGCTATGCTTCGATTCTCTCCCGCTGCCGCGACCGCATCGCCGAAGCTGAATTGGGATTGCGTCAGTTGAATTTGGGCGGTACGGCAGCCGGAACCGGCATGAATGCGCACCCGCGCTATCGCAAAATGGTTGCCGAGGAGATTTCGCGCTTCACCGGCATCGCCTTCCATCCCGCACCCAACCTGTTCGAGGTCACGCAGAGCTTGGGCGATATGCTGTATTATTCCAGCGCCCTGCGTCTGCTTGCCATCGAACTGGGCAAAATCGTTTCGGATATTCGCTTGCTGTCGTGCGGTCCGCGCACGGGTTTGGCCGAGTTCCAATTGCCGCCCGTGCAGCCCGGCTCTTCCATTATGCCCGGCAAGATCAATCCTTCGATGGCCGAAATGATGAATCAAGTTTGCTATCAGGTGATCGGTTTCGACACCACCGTGGCTTACAGCGCTCATGCCGGACAGTTGGATCTGAACGTGATGATGCCCGTCGTGAACTACAATCTTCAGCAAGCCGTGCACATTCTGGCCACGTCCATCACCGTCTTTACGGATCGCTGCATCAGCGGCATTACCGCCGATCGCGAGCGCTGCCGCAATTATTTCGAATCCTCGGTCGGCATGGCGACGATCCTCAATCCGCATATCGGCTATGCGAAAGCGGCGGAATTGGCCAAACTATCCGTAAAGACGGGACAGACCATCGTTGAACTCATCCGTGAACAAAAATTGCTCACGGAAGAGCAACTGACCGAAATCCTCGATCCGGTAAAACTGACCGATCCGGATCATCAACCCTTCGGCAGCATGTAATTTGAATTGAACGCCGCGCTCCGGGCATGACAACTCTGACTTATATCCTCCTGGCAATCGGAGCGTTGATCGCTTCCACGGTCTCCGGCATCACGGGAATCGGCGGCGGACTGATGTATCTGCCGATTCTCACGTGGGGCGTCGGACTGCGCATGGCGGTTCCCTATTTGGCCATGCTGCTGTTAGTAGCCAATCTCGCTCGCGCGTGGATGGCGCGGCAGTACATTGACTGGAAGCTGCTCCGCACGTTTATCTTGGGGGCGATTCCCGGCGCGATTCTGGGAGCGTTACTCTACACCGGTCTTTCAACGTTCTGGATTTCGAAGGCATTGGGTGTTTATCTGTTATCCTACGTCATTCTCAGTTTCACCAAAGCCAACTGGCCGCGTACCGCATCGTTGAAATCCATTGGAATTGTGGGCGTTCCCGCTGGTTTTGTTTCGGCGGTGGTTGGCGGTTCAGGTCCTGTCGTTGCACCATGGTTCTTGCGCTATGGTTTGGTTAAGGAGGCCTTTGTCGGAACCGAAGCCGTCGCGGCGGCCATTATGCATGTCACGAAATTGGCCGTTTGGGGCGGCGCCGGAATGATCGGTCATCAGGATATAATGCTGCTGACGCCGCTGGGACTCCTGATGATTATCGGTTCCTATTTTGGCATGCGATTGGTCAGCCGCATGCATTCGCGGACGTTTCGCGCATTCCTATTGTTTGTTTTAACGGCTGTCGGCATCCGCTTTCTGCTTTACTAATCCACGAAAGAGTATCTCATGAATTTGAAACATTGGACCGCATTCTTTCTGGTAGTACTTTTTTCGCTGTTCACCCCATCATCCTTGGCCGCCGACAAATACTCGTCGGTCGCCGATATTCCCACCCCGGAAGGCTACGATCGGGTTCCCGTGCCCGCTGGAACCTTCGCGGCATCGCTGCGAGACCTGGAACTTTCCGACCGCAAGGAATTGCTGGCGGGTGATGGTGTAACCGTTCTGTGCGATGATGAAAAAGTCGCCGTTACGGAAATCGAGCCGTTCGCAAATAAACACGACGTAGGAGTGGACGGCATTGTCCGGCTATGGGGTGACTATCTGTGGAATACCGGAGGTCGTTCGCAAATCTCCTTCCCGCTCGATAACGGTCAGATTGCCACCTGGAAGGACTGGCGGGACGGGCTTCGACCGAGTGCGAAAGGCGGACGATTCATATTCATGCAAACTAACACTCCCGACGGCAGTCACGGCAGCTATCAGAATTTTCTCTCCTTCGTGGCCGAGGAAATGGGCGCAATCTCGCTGCGCCGTGAGAGCCGTACCATTTTTGATGATTCGGTGACCGTGGGTGATTTGCTGGTTGCGTTGAAAAAAGATTCGGAAAGCAGTGTTGGAATCATTTTGGACGCCTGCAAAGGACCATTTGGCGAACGGTTATTCCTGCTCGGCACCTGCGGCACGCCCAGCACATCCCTCTATATCATGCGTCCCTATTCGCCGGTTCAAGGTCTGGGCGATTGGTTTGCGCTGGAAGGCGCGCAATATGCAATCGGCCACGGATCGCGCACCGATTTACGCCGCGTTACACTAAAATAGTCTATGAAACACTGGCTTTTTTTCGGATTAACCGCTTCGTTGGTCTACGGACTGACGGCGATTTTCTTCAAACTGCTGTCAGCGCCGCGCTTCCTGGGCGGTCAACCCGGCTGGATTCTCGCGGGTGTCGGCATCGGTATCGCCTTTTGTGGCGTACTGGGAATTCTATTGTGGCCGCCGGCAATTCCCACCGGCAACACGGTTCAAGCGTTGTTGTGGGCGATTCCGGTCGGTTTGATGAATGGTTTCGGCACGCTGTTGGTTTTACGCGTGCTGAATACTCCCGCCGGAAATGTCAGCAAGCTGGTTCCGATCTATAACACCAACACGCTGATTGCGTTTGTGCTGGCGGTCATCTTCTTTCGGGAACTGCCTACTGGTTCGGATTTGATTCGCAATCTGGCGGGCGCTTTACTCATTGTCGCCGGCGCGACTCTGATCGGCGTAAAATAGCCAATTACCGATATAGAAACACGAAGCGCGCGATCCGCAAGGTCGCGCGCTTCGTTTCATCTGAGCTGGCTGCTTCAGTTATCGCTTTCCGTACATCTCGCGAGCTTCGCGCAGATTAACAGTCGGCGATTGATCTCCCGTAACACTCACTTCAAGATGATACCCTTTTCCCAATGGACAGACGGTGTGTTCGCTCAGCGGTCCGAAACGGATCGGCGGATCGCTCCATCCGCTTCCCGTGGCGAAAGCAACCGCGACCGATGGCTTGACTTCCGTTCCCGGGCAGCCGACCCGAGATGAGCTCACGCGAAAAGAATCTTGTCCTGAGGCACTATGTAAGATCGTGAACGATTCCCACGGCAACGGCATTGGATCTCCCGACATTCCGGGAATACGTTCGATATTCACCACCACTGGTGCCAAATCAACTTTTCCGGTGGCGGCGCCGTTCAAAAATTGTTGTCTTAGAAGGGGATTTTGCAGGTCAATAACGATCCGTTCGCCCGGGGTGATGACGGACTTCTCGACTTCCTCTTGCCCGGTGTAGTTGTTCACCTGCACCAGATTGAAGTTGACCGTGTTGCCTTGCTGCCCGAATGCCAGCGCGTTTATGGCGACCACCGCCAGCACGGAAAGAAATGTTCTCATGTTAGCACCTCGAATATCCACGGCGTCGAATGACTGCAACCTGCGTGCCGCAGCTTTCGAGAAATCCAATTCATGTTTCTCTGACACTTGCATATTCGTTTCACACTTGATTTTGCACGTTGCATAATCGGCCGCGCATCATCGTGCGGAGTCGTTGGTGCAAATCACGCAATATCATCCTCTCCGATCCAATTGTGTTCCTAAAGGCGGGTCCGAATCGTCATCGTCTTTCCCGCTTTCATCTTCGGGCTGTTCCGCCTCGGACGATTCCGCCGCTTCCGCTTCCTTGGCCGCTAATCCTTCCTGTTCGGCTTGGGAGAAGTCGGTGGTCCGTTCGGCACCTAAGAACTCTCGCAGATTATCACCTTCCAGAACTTCTACTTCCAGCAATTTCTGGGACATGGAGTTCAAGAGGTCGATATTCTCCCGCAGAATCGTCTTTGCGTGATCGTAGCATTCGTCTACGATCCGCCGAACTTCGTCGTCTATCTCTTCCGCGGTCGCGTCGCTGTACACGTCCTCCTGCATCGGGAACGGATTCTCCCGCGTCGGTTGGTTGCGGCGGCGATAAACCAACAAACCCAATTTCTCGGACATTCCATAGTCCATCACCATCGCCCGCGCCATACCCGTTACTTGCATTAGATCGTTGTAAGCGCCGGATGTGACTTCACCGAATACCAGTTCCTCGGCGGCGCGTCCGCCTAGCGTTGCGGTGATGCGGTCGAGAATTTCTTCCTTGCTGATCAGATATTGATCTTCCGTCGGCAAATACAGCGTATGCCCCAGCGTGGACATTCCGCGCGGAATGATGGATACGCGATGAATCGGGTCCATCCGCGTCAATTTCGCGCCGACAATCGCATGTCCGCACTCGTGGAACGCGATTTTCTCTTTGACCTTCGGTTTCAGCACCCGGCTGCGGCGTTCGATGCCCGTCATTTCGCGGTCGACGGCATCTTCGAACTCCGGCATGCCGATCTGTTTCTTGCCGCGCCGTGCCGCCAGCAGTGCCGCTTCATTAATCGCATTCGCCAAGTCGGCTCCCACAAATCCCGGGGTGCGAGCCGCAATCACGCGCAAATTCACTTCCGGTGCGATTTTCTTGCCGCGAACGTGAACCTTTAGAATCGCCTCGCGTCCCGCAATATCCGGCGGATCCACCACCACTTGCCGGTCAAATCGTCCCGGACGCAGCAGCGCCATATCGAGAATCTCCGGGCGGTTGGTCGCCGACATGATGATCACGCCCTTGCTGCTCTCGAATCCGTCCATCTCCACCAGCAGCGCATTCAGGGTCTGTTCGCGTTCGTCATGACCGCCCCACGGATTAGCGCCGCGCGCTTTACCCAGCGCATCCAATTCGTCAATGAAGACAATACACGGCGCTTTCTGCTGCGCTTGTTGAAACAAATCGCGCACCCGTGCCGCACCCACACCCACGAACATTTCCACGAAATCCGAGCCGGAGATCGAGAAGAACGGCACCTGCGCTTCACCCGCCACCGCCCGCGCCAGCAATGTCTTGCCGGTTCCCGGCGGGCCAACCAATAATACGCCTTTGGGGATATTCGCTCCCAATGCACGAAACTTGCCCGGAGTCTTCAAAAACTCCACAACTTCCTTGAGTTCTTCCACCGCTTCGTCAATTCCCGCTACATCGCGGAACGTGACTTTCGTCGCACTTTCGGCGTACACTTTCGCGCGGGATTTCCCGAAGGACATCACCCCCCCCGCTCCGCCGCCGCCCATCCGCCGCAGCAGAAAACTCCAGACAATAATGATCAAGGCAATGGGCAGCACCCACGCAAACAAAAAGCCCTGCCACCAATTGGTATCATGGCGGCCTTCAAATTCGATACCCCGCGTCTCCAATTGTCTGACCAAATTGGAGTCTTCCACCCGTACCGTTTCGAACGGTTTCCAATGAGCGATGCCCGCCGAATCATAGCGGGCTTCGCCGCGGATTTTTTCCACGGTCACCGATAGATTGCGCAGACGAATTTCCGTCGAATCCGCCACCAACTTCTTGAACTCGGAATACGGCATCGTCATCGCATGTTCGCCGCCTAAAAAGCTCTGGGCGATTACCAACGCCATAACAACGGCGACAAGATACCAAATCGAAAACTGAAACCGTCGAGGCCCCTGCGGGGTTGTCGGTTTTCGATTGGAAAGAGGCGGCTCAGATCGTTTCGCCACGCTTAAAAGTCCACTCCACGTTGTGCTAAAATGCCTTTTCGAAAGGCGTGCTTCACTTCTCTCATTTCCGTCACGGTATCGGCGCGCTCGATTACTTCCGGCGGCGCGCCGCGTCCCGTTAATATCAACGTTGTCTGCGACGGACGAACATCCAACAGTTCGAGAACAGCTTTTACGTCAATCAATCCCAACGATACGGCGATGAATATTTCATCCAGCAGCACCAACCGGTAATCGCCGGATTGCAATTTCTCCTTGGCGAATTGCCAAGCCTCGCGAGCCGCTTGCTCATGCTCTTCGAGCGGCAACTGATCGTCCACGATGCCTACGAAGCCCTTGCCCATGCGATGGAACTCCACTTCCGGTTCCAGCCGCCGGATGGACTTCAACTCGCCGTACATCCAGCTCCCTTTGATGAACTGCACGATCAAGCAGCGATGGCCGTAGCCCACCGCCCGCAATACCGTCCCCAAGGCCGCGGTGGTCTTGCCTTTACCGTCGCCGGTATTCACCAACACTAAACCGACCGGTTCTTCGGCGGTTTTTACTTCAGGTTCTTTTGAAGCTTCCTGCTTTTCCATTCCGGTCTCAATACATGCATTAATACGCTTTGGCAAAGACCACCCGTTTGTGGGAGGGGCGGCCTGTGAGCATGCACGTGCCGTGCTCCTCAGGTGCCTCCAGGGGAATCACCCGCAACGTCGCTTTTGTCTCATCTTGAACCCGCTTTTCGTCCTCGACGTTCCCGTCCCAGTGGACTAATGCGAATCCCTCGTCCGCCGCGATGTACTCTTTGAACTCGTCGTATGAATTGACTTCTTTCGTGTGCGTATTCAAACGTTCTTGGGCGCGTTGGAACAGATCGGTCTGAATCCCATTCAACAGCCGTTGAATCTCGGGGACCGCCTGCTCTAATTTAATCGTTACCTTTTCGCGATTGTGCCGCTTCGTGGCGACCAACTGCCCTGCCGCCATATCGCGCGGTCCGATCTCGATCCGCAGCGGATAACCGGCCAGTTCGCCGTCGGCGAATTTGAATCCCGGAGTGACGTTTTCCCGGTCGTCAAGCTTCACGCCGATACTCTGGGCGCGCAATTCATCCACCACGCGGTTCATCACGCCCATTACGGCGGCTTTCTCGTCGTCCTTCCGGTAGATCGGCAGTGCCAATACCGGCCACGTCGCCAGCTTCGGCGGAATGATCATGCCGTCATCGTCCGCATGGGTCATGATCAGCGCGCCCACCAGCCGCGTGGATACGCCCCACGACGTCGCCCATACGTATTCGACTTCGTTCTTCTCGTTCTGGAAAGTAACGTCGAACGCCTTGGCGAAATTCTGGCCGAGGAAGTGCGACGTTCCGGCTTGCAGCGCCTTGCGGTCTTGCATCATCGCTTCGATGGCGTAAGTATTCACTGCGCCGGGGAACCGTTGGCCTTCGCTCTTCAAACCGTGAATGACCGGCATTGCCATATAGTCTTCGGCGAACGTTTTATAGACGTGCAGCATGCGCATCGCTTCGGCTTCCGCTTCGGCGGCGGTTGCATGCGCCGTGTGGCCTTCCTGCCACAAGAACTCTGCTGTACGGAGAAACAGCCGGGTTCGCATTTCCCAGCGATACACGTTCGCCCACTGATTAATCAACAGCGGCAAATCGCGATAGCTCTGAATCCAGTTCTTATACATGGCCCAGATTACCGTTTCCGATGTCGGGCGAATAATGTAGGATTCTTCCAGCTTGCCTTTCGGCCGCAAGCGCGAATCGCCCTCAATACGTTCTAAACCGGAATGCGTCACCACGGCGCATTCCAGCGCAAAGCCTTCGACGTGCGCGGCTTCCTTTTCCAAATAGCTCTGCGGGATCAGCAGCGGGAAATACGCGTTGACATGTCCCGTATCTTTAAACATCTTATCGAGGACGCGCTGAATGCCTTCCCAAATCGCGTAGCCGTTGGGACGAAGCACCATGCATCCCTTCACCGGAGCGTAATCCGCCAGCTTCGCTTCGCGGATCAGATCCACGTACCATTCCGAGTAGTCCGTGGCGCGTGGAGTAATGTTCTTTGCCATGCCTGATTTTTATTCTGGGTTGGTTCGGCCTGCAGGCTATCGTGAGACCGCAAGCATTTGAGTGGATATGTCCATGGATTCGGTTTCTAAGGGTTTCATCAGCGAATCCTTCTGCGACGGAGTCAATTGATCGCTGTTGCGGATTCGCTTCAGCGCTACCAGCAGTTCCCCCTTGCGTTTGAGCAAGAGCTTGCGGACATCCTCGGGATTGCGCTCCATCGGGCTGCCCAGTGCCGCAATCTCTTTTTTGATTTCCACGGCACGTCGTTGCTGATCAAGCACATATTGCCGCAACTCGTCGGCGGTCGGATCGGCCGGTTTTCGGATCGGCGGCGGAATTTCTTCCTTCACCGCTTGTGGTTTCGATTGCGTCGTTGCTTGGTCGGATGATTTCGCTCGATCAGTCGACTTGCAGCCCATGCCCAGCAGTCCCGTCAGTAGAATCGCCGCAATAATGATTCGCATTTGCACGGTTAACATGGCGATTCTGTGGCTTAATCCGCAGTTAGAATAAGGGCGCCCGCTGCCGCCGATGAGACGATCATGCCCGCGATATAGTATGTCTTATGGGCATTCTTCCAGCCCGCGCGATAGCCCGCTTTGTATCCGCTATTGAACTCTTCTTCAGCCATGATCGGCGGCTTGGCCGGTCGACGCGGCTCGACGGTCCACGGCAGCCACAACAGTGGCAGATTACCGAAACCCGCAAAGAACCAGCCGATCTTCCCGGCATTGCCGTCACCAATCTTGACGCCTTCTTCCCAACCTTGTTCGTATAATCCCATCATCCGCGGTTGTGCCTGCTGCAGATTGATGGGACGCTCCGGCTCCATTTGCGCCAGCAGCGGCAGTGTCGGCTCCAGAGCGTAAACCGCCGACGTCAACAATAAAACGATTACCAGCGTGAATGCTTTCATCATATCCTCCTGATCAAGCCCGACCCAAGTAATGAATCGCATGACCGTGCGCCGCCGCGGCGGCTTCCATTACCGCCTCGCTGAGCGTGGGATGCGCATGAATCGTCTCGAATAGATCCGTCGCCGTCGCCTTTAGCGCGCGCGCTATTGCCAGTTCGGCGATCATCTCCGTCGCTTCGCTGCCCACGATATGCGCGCCCAACAGGCGGTCGGTATTAGCATCGAAAATCAATTTTACGAATCCATCGGTATGTCCGGTGGCGTTCGCCTTGCCCGATGCCGTAAACGGGAACTTGCCGATCTTTACGGCTATTCCCTGCTCCTGACACGCCTGCTCGGTTAATCCGACGCTGGCCACTTGCGGCTGGCAATAGGTGCAGGACGGCACATTGCCGTAATCCACCGGCTTCGGATTCTTTCCGGCGATCTTCTCGACGCACACGATTCCTTCGTGTGATGCCACGTGCGCGAGTTGCGGCGGACCGATTACATCGCCGATGGCATAATAGCCCGGTGCATTGGTATGGTAATAGTCGTCCACTTTGATAAAACCGCGCTCCTGTGCAATGCCGGTAGCTTCGAATCCCCAACCCTCCAAATTGCCCGAGAATCCGATGGCAACCAGGCACACGTCGCCGGAAAACTCCCGCGAACCGCTTTCGGTCTTAGCCTTAACGACGACTTTCTCGCCGACCACATTCACCGCTTCCACGGGCGTGGATACGTGCGCGTCAATTCCCATGCGCTTTAAGTAGCGGCCCAGAAACGTGCTGGTTTCCTGATCTTCGATGGGCAGAATCCGCTGCAGCATTTCAATCAATGTAACTTTCGTGCCCAGCGATGCGTAGAAATAGGCGAACTCGATTCCGATCGCGCCCGCGCCGATAATGATCATTTCAGCCGGCTGCGACGGTAGCGTCATCGCTTCCTTATAGGTGATGATGCGTTGACCGTCCACGGCAATGCCCGGGATATTGCGATTCTTGCTCCCCGTCGCCACGATGACGTGTTCGCCCTGTACGCGATCAATAACGTGGTTGGGATCGTTCTTGTCCAGCACTTCAATCATGCGATCCGCAACCACGCGGAATCGTCCGTTGGGACGATGAATTCCCAGTTTCTTCACCAAATATTCTACGCCGGACGAGTTTTTATTCGAAACGTCCCGCGAACGCTTGATCACTTTCGGCCAATCCACTCCTTTGGTCTCCGCCACAATGCCCAGTTCCGGCGCAAGGTGTTTCATGGTTTGGTAGACTTCCGCCGTCTTCAGCAACGCCTTCGAGGGAATGCATCCCCAATTCACGCACACGCCGCCTAACGGTTGTTCGTCAATCACGCACGTTTTCAGGCCGAGCTGCGCGGCACGAATGGCGGCAACGTAGCCTCCCGGTCCGCCACCGAGTACGACAACGTCAAAGTTCTGTCCCGCTTCGGGCATTTAAAATCCTGTTTATTGTGTAATTACTTATTCAATCGGTGCCAATAAGACAATAAAGAATATACCAAAGGCTTGCGTAAGGTGCAAGCCTCTGAATTCATGGAATTAGCGGGAAAAGGCACAAAGCGCGCGGAATGCCTTAATGGGCACCCAGTCCTTGCTCTTCCAGCCAGCGCTCCGCATCGATCGCCGCCTTGCAGCCCGCTCCGGCGGCGGTTACGGCTTGACGATAGCGGCTGTCGTGCACGTCCCCCGCTACGAACAATCCCGGAATGTCCGTTTCCGAGGTATTGGGTTTGTGGATCAGATATCCGGCATTATCTTCTTTTAGCTTGCCGCGAATGACCGCCGTATTCGGCGAATGACCGATGGCCACAAAGTAACCGTCGCAGGGTACGTCGTGTTCCTGGCCGGTCTTCACGTTCTTGACGCGCACGCCCGTCACATGACTACTGGTTCCATCATCTAAGATCTCGGTCACGACGCTGTCCCATAGAACCTCGATCTTCGGATTTTCCAGCACGCGATCCTGCATGATCTTCGATGCGCGGAACGCATCGCGGCGGTGAATGAGAATCACTTTCGAAGCGTGCCGCGTCAAATACGACGCTTCTTCCATGGCCGTATCGCCGCCGCCCACCACCGTCACGACTTTCCCCCGATAAAAGAATCCGTCGCAGGTGGCACAAGCGGAAACGCCCTTACCTTGCAACCGTTGTTCGCTTTCCAGTCCCAGCCACTTGGCCGAGGCGCCCGACGCGATGATTACGGTATGCGACTTGATTTGTTCGCCGCTGCCCAGATTAATCACGAACGGCCGGACGGTAACATCCACCGATATCGCTTCATCCTCGATGAAAGTCGTTCCGAATCGCGCCGCTTGCTGCCGGAACAGCTCCATCATCTGCGGTCCGTCAATCCCTTCGGGAAAGCCCGGATAATTTTCGACATCAGTGGTAATCATCAGTTGCCCGCCGGGCTGCATTCCATCAATCACTACGGGATTGAGGTTCGCTCGCCCGGCATAGATCGCCGCTGTCAGTCCCGCCGGTCCCGAACCGATAATCACGACCGAATGTACGTTGTTCTCGCTCACGTTTCTTCTCGCTTTATTTGTTTTTTGAATCAACTCGATAATGAACAGATCACCTGTGGGCGGTCAGGCTGTCCAACGCCTGCCGGTATCCGTCGATTCCTTGCCCGGCAATTGTGGTGATACAGACCGGCGATATCAGCGATTGCCGGCGAAAGTCTTCGCGTTTGTCAATGGCCGATAGATGCACTTCCACCGTCGGCACATCAATTGCCGCAATCGCATCGCGCAGCGCCACCGAAGTATGCGTATAGCCGCCGGGATTGATAATGATCCCGTCTGCCCAGTGCCGCGCGCGCTGAACCAACTCCACCAGCTCCCCCTCGCTGTTGTCCTGCCGAATCAGAATTTCGACATCTCGCTGCTGCGCATACTGCTCAAGGTCGCGAACCAGATCGTCATACGATTCACTGCCGTAGATTTCCGGTTCGCGGGTTCCCAGAAGGTTTAAATTAGGACCGTTGATCACCAGAATCCGCAACCGTTGCCTTCCCCACTCAGAGAAAATACCCTCGGCAAGCACATTAGCAACATGCTCAATAGTCTTCCTTACAATAGGCAACGGCACATCAGCTGTAATTACCGGCTTTCCGATATCCTCCAACAACACCCAGTTCAGTCGGCTTTCTATTGTCTTCTTATCGTGCGCCAGAGCATTGAAAAGCTTTTCCGGTTCAATATCCAGTGCAGGCAACGTGGCTTGAGACAACAGGTCGTCAATCTGTTTGGCCGTCGCATTGCTCAGCCGCTTCAGCTCCCGCGATAAAAATATCATCCCCCGCAAGCCCGTAAACACCGCTTCACCGTGCGTATATACGCGATAATCCGTTTCCGCTTCCAACGCATGCGCCAGCGTATGCCCCAAGTTGAGCACCCGCCGCCGGCCGGATTCCCGTTCATCTTGCTCGACAATTCCGATCTTGACTGCCGCCGCTTGCCGGATCGCACGATTGCGCCGTTCTTCCGGCCATTCCTGAAGATTCGGACCATGAGCAAGGACATAATTCCACAGTTCGCCGCCCGCAATCAAAGCCGACTTTACCACCTCCGCCGATCCCGATAGCCACTCGCGTGGCTCCAGCGTGGCTAGCGTCTTCAACGGCGCGAAAATCGCCAATGGCTGATAGAATGAGCCGATCAGATTTTTTCCTTGCGGATGATTGACTCCCGTCTTCCCACCGATGGCGGCATCCACCATTCCCATTAGCGAAGTCGGCACGGCAATCCAATTCATCCCCCGGCGGTAAATCGCCGCGGCAAACCCCGCCATATCCGTCACCACCCCGCCCCCCAAGCCGATCACCAGGTCATCCCGCGCGAACTGCCGATCCGTTAAAATATCCAATATTCCGGCCGCATTCCTCAGCGTTTTCTGCGCTTCCCCGGGCTGGATTACGGCCTGAGTTGTTTGAAATCCTCGACTATTGAGAGTCGCTTCGAATTCTTGCAAATAATGCAACGCGACTTGTTCATCGCTGACAATCAGAACTTTCGGCCTACGGCTGCCGAACAGCACAGCAATTTCTTCGCCTACCCATGCCATTCCATCAGTACCGTAATGAATCGGAATTGTTCGGGTTGGAAGTTTAAGCTGCAGCACGGATGAGTTCATTGTTCCTGCACTCGCATCGCAATCGCTTCGGCCATCGCGTCCGGCGTTTCATAGTCTTCGATATCCACGATGATCTGCGCTTGATTATACCCGCCTTCTCGATCGTCCAGCATGGTTTGCAGAATATCGTAGAGTTGCTGCTGCGTATTCGCCGCAGTCAAGAGCGGACGATCCTGTGCAGTTTCCAGTCGCACCATCAGCGTATCCAACTTCGCTCGCAGATAAATCAGCATGCCGCTTTCGCGAACCGTTTGCCGGTTTTCGGTCTTGACTAAAGCACCCGCCCCCAGCGCAACTACGCGATACTGCTTCCGGGCGTGGATCTCTAACAGCGATGATTCCAATTCCCGAAATCCGGCTTCCCCGCTATCTCGAAAAATATCAACAATACTCTTTTGGGTTTGTCGCTCGATTTCCTTATCCAAATCCACAAACGGAAAACCTAATCGATCAGCCAGCAGCTTGCCGACCGTCGTCTTCCCCGCTCCCGTCATTCCGGTAAGATAGATTATTTCCACGGCGAAATGCTTGCCGATTTGAAATGGTCGTGGATTTCCGCCATCGAATCACCGCCGAACTTCTCGAAAAACGGATTCATCAGCGCCAGCATCATCGCCGCTTCGCCCACCACCGCCGCCGCCGGAACCGCGCACACATCGCTCCGTTCGCGCAATGCCGTTTCCACCGTTCCGGTTGCCAGATTCACCGTATTGAGCGGGCGCGATAGTGTTGCCAGCGGTTTCATCGCCGCGCGCAGTACGATCGGTTGACCTGTGCTGATTCCGCCTTCAATTCCTCCGGCATGGTTCGTGCGCCGTTCGATTCCGCCTTTGTTATCGGGAAATAGTTCGTCATGGACTTCACTGCCGAACCGCGCTGCGGCTTCCGTACCCATTCCGATTTCGACACTTTTCACCGCCGGAATAGACAGCATCGCTTGACCCAGTATTCCATCCAACCGGCGATCCGCCTGAACATAACTTCCCAATCCCACCGGCACCCCCAACACGATCACTTCAAACACACCCCCGATGGTATCGTTGCGCGTTTTCGCCTCGTCAATCGCTTCCTTCATCGCCGCTTCCGCCTTTTTATCCAAACAGCGCACCGGACTGGCATCGGCCAACGAATTGATATCCAACGAATCCACATCGGAATATTTCACTGAAGCCATCGCGCTGCCGATTTGTACCACGTAGCTCGCCACGGTTATCCCGAATTCCGCGAAAAATTTCCGGCAGATCGCGCCTAAAGCCACCCGCATCGCGGTCTCGCGGGCGGATGATCGCTCAATCACATTGCGAATATCGCGCTGCCGGTATTTCATCGTCCCGGCATAGTCGGCATGCCCCGGTCGCGGAGTAGTCAGCGGTTCGGTACGCTCATGATCCGCTGGACTGTCAATCTGCATGCGTGCTTGCCAATTAGGCCAATCTTTATTCTCGATCTGCAGAGCAATGGGCGAGCCGATGGTTTGTCCATACCGCACTCCCGAGAGAATCTGCGCATGATCCGCCTCGATCTGCATGCGTTCGCCGCGTCCATAGCCTAATTGGCGGCGGCGCAGGTCGGCGGCAATATCCGCTTCGGACAGATGCAATCCGGCCGGCATTCCTTCCAGGATTCCCGCCAGACATTGTCCGTGGCTTTCGCCCGCCGTTAAATATCGAATCATGCACGCTCCAGTTTCGGCATCAACTCGCGAATCGCTTGTTCTAATGGAAATATCTGTCCGGTCCACCGCGTGAAGCTGGCGGCGGCTTGCCCGATCAGCATTGGCAGTCCGTTCATTATACGCGCGCCTCGCTGTTCCGCTTGCTTTAGGAAATCCGTCTTTCGCGGCGCATAAATTGAATCCATTACGAGCGAGTCGGAAGTGATCGGTAATGGTCCATCCAGCGGTAATCCCGGCGTATTTACACTACCTATCGGAGTCGCCTGCACTACCAAATCATAAATGATCGCAGTACACTTCATTTCGTCGACCGTAACAATAGCCATTCGTTCCGAAAGAGAAATTAGCTGTCGGGCGGCTTCCGGATTTCGTGCGACAATTGTTATGCTGAGCTTCGGATAATCCGCTATCAGGTTTGCAGCCACCGCCCGTGCCGCGCCGCCACTACCGATAATTAGAGCCGATTGCAATACTCGCTCGCGATTATTCAAGCTGTTCAAGGCAAACCGAAAACCCGCACCGTCAAAGTTATCGCCTATAATAGCGTCCTGTTCTCGGTAAACGCAATTGGCAGCCCTGGCCGCTTGTGCCGTCAGGGTGACTCTCGAACAATATCGTATAACATCGGTCTTATACGGCACCGTCACGTTCAACCCGTCCCACTCGCCTTTCCGAAGCAGCGGCTCAATCTCCTCGGCGGCGATATCATAGATCTGATACTCCCCCTGAAGTCTCAGCGTCCGCAATCCCCACTCGTGAATCTGCGGCGATAAGCTGTAGGATATATTCCTGCCGATCAGTCCCAGTCGGTAACTCATCCGTCCGTCACCTCCACACAACCGGGACAAAATCGCGCCAGTTCATTCCAAAAGCCAGGATCGGAAATCGTTACACATTCGGCTTGATCAATAACAGTCTTACCCTCCGCCGCCAGCCCGGCCATCGCCATTGCCATCGCGATCCGATGATCCCCCTGTGTTTCGATTTCCGTCCCCCGCAATCGCCCCGTTCCCATGATCGTCATGCCGTCATATCGCAAATCAACACGGCAACCCATGCGCGTCAATCCTTCGGCCATCACCGCTAACCGATCCGATTCCTTCACCCGCAATTCGCCGATGCCGGTGAATTCGCTTTCGCCGTTATTCTTGGCGGCGATAACTGCCAAAATCGGAAATTCATCAATCAGCGCTGCTGCATCCGCCTGCGATATTTTTAAACTGCTGATAGTCGAATGAGTCACCCGTATCTGAGCAACATCTTCGCCAAACTCGGTACGGCATTCATCGGATAAAATGTTCGCCCCCGCTTCACGCAGCAACTTGATATATGCAATTCGCGTCGGATTTGCCAGTATGTCATCCGCAGCAATCGCTGAACCCGGCACCAGCAGCGCGGCTCCGATCCAAAATGCAGCCGCCGACGGATCCGCCGGAATCGTTGCCGAAAGAGTATCGGCTGTGATACTCACTTCGGTCGGATCAATCGTCAGCCATCCCTCACGATCCGGTTTCAATCCCAATATCCGTTCCGTATGATCCCGCGATAAAACCGGTTCGCGATACCGCACGATTCCATCTGCATGCCGTGCGGCGAGCAACACCGCCGTTTTCACTTGGGCACTGGCAACCGGTGAATCATACTCGATCCCCCGCAGCTTTCGTCCGCGAATCCGTACCGGAAGTCTGCCGTCGGTGGTTGCGATCTCCGCTCCCATCCGCCGCAGCGGTTCAGCCACTCGCTCCATCGGGCGGCGGGACAGCGACGCATCGCCCCGCAACACCCATTCCCCCTCGCGCGTCGCCAGCATTCCCATCAACAGCCGTACCGTTGTACCCGAATTTCCACAATCGAGTTCCCCGGAGTGCCAATCCGTTTCACCGCGGATAATCACTCGTTCCGAATTTCGAATCACTTGTTTCCCCAGCCGCTCCAGACAATCAAGTGTCGCCGCGCAATCCGCCCCGGCATTAAAATGGGTCAGCACGACGTCTTCGTTGATCAAGAGCGATAACAAAGCGCGCCGATGAGAAATGGATTTATCGCCGGGAAGCTTCGGAGTGCCGGAAAGCGGAACCGATGCGGGAGTAATGACGGCGCGACTCATCGGTGCATCGCGGCATTACGGAGTGCGGGAAAGCGTGCGGTGAACCGCCGGAGCCAACTCGGTAAGCTGTTCCAGCATGTCATCCAATTGCTGCGGATAAAGGGACTGATAGCCGTCGGATAATGCCTGTGATGGTTCGGGATGGATTTCCACCATCACTCCGTCGGCTCCCGCCGCAATCGAGGCGCGCGCCAACGGCAGCACGATATCCCGTCGTCCGGTGGCGTGCGACGGATCGGTAATGATTGGCAGGTGGGACAGGCCTTTGATAACCGGAATAATGCTCAAATCCAGCGTGTTGCGCGTGTAATCGGAAAACGTGCGAATTCCGCGCTCGCACAGAATAACATTCGGATTGCCTTCGGCTAAGATATATTCCGCCGCGCCCAGAAATTCTTCAAGCGTTGCCGCCACGCCGCGCTTGAGCAGGATTGGTTTTCCGGTGCGCGCCGCGCGCTTAAGCAGAACGTAATTCTGCATATTCCGCGCGCCGATCTGAATCACGTCCACGTATTGTTCGGCCAGTTTCGCGCTTTCTTCGTCGAGCACTTCGCTGACTACCGGCAATCCCACCACATCGCGAATCTCGGCCAGTAGCTTCATCCCCGCTTCGCCCAATCCCTGAAATGAATAGGGAGATGTGCGTGGTTTGAATGCGCCGCCGCGCAGCAAATGAACGCCTGCGCTTTTCACGCGCAGCGCCGCATCGAACAACTGGTGTTTGGATTCCACCGCGCACGGTCCGGCAATGATCGTAAGTTCGCGTCCGCCGATCTCCACGTCGCCGACCCGAATAACCGTATCCGCCGCGTGCTTTTCGCGCGTGACCAGCTTGAACGGTTCGGTTAGCCGTAACGTATGCATTACGCCGGGCAATGCGTCCACCAAACGCGGATCGGGTGTCCGATCACGGCTCTGAACATCAATCGTCGTGTGGATGGCTCCCGGCAGAACCTGCGCCTCGAACCCGGCGCGTTTCACCTGCTCTACCACGTCTTGTATTTGCTTATCGGTTGCGTCGTGTCGCATGATCACCAGCATATATCCGCTTTCCGGCCATTCTGCCGGCGGGCTTTAAGCACCAAGTGCGTTTTGTGATACTGAACCTGTTTGTTTCAGAAAATTCGCAATCAGCCGATTTCCGTCGGGTGTGAGAATGGACTCCGGATGGAATTGCACTCCCTCAATCGGCAATTCACGATGACGGATTCCCATGATTTCGCCGTCTTCCGCCCGCGCTGTTATCTCCAAACAATCGGGAATCGAATCCGTCTCCACAGCCAACGAATGATAGCGTCCGGCCGTCAGCGGCAACGGTAAATCGCGAAACACGCCTTTCCCGTCGTGGACAACCCTGCTCGCTTTGCCGTGCACCAACCGATTAGCCTGCACAACTCGACCACCGAAATATTCGGCGATCATCTGATGTCCCAGACAAACTCCCAAAATCGGAATGCGACCAGCCAGTTCGGCAAAAATCTGCGGCATTTGTCCCGCCGCCTCTGGTCGCCCCGGTCCCGGTGACAGCACTACCCCGTCAGGCTTCGACTCAAATATCTCGCGTGCGAAAATCCGGTTATTCCGAGCCACCCGAACTTCCACCCCCTGTGCGGAAATCGCCTGAACGAGATTATACGTAAACGAATCGTAATTATCCAGTATGAAAATCATACTCTTGGATACCGTTCGCGGGAAGCATTCAAGACCAATAATTTCAATTGGTCACAATTTGTTTCACCACCGAATATGGACTTTACTCCATCTGTAGACCATCGGTTCCACCGTGAATTATTGGCAATCACATTTCTGATATTTTTAAACATTTAAAATTTAATATTATAATCTATCTAAGGAACTTTATATGACTTTTTGAGTCTATTTATCAACGGCTTCTTTCGGATTTATCGGTAAGGAATCGAATCCTATGCAGTGGCATCCTCGACCAGTCGTCACATTTCTTCTATCCACAATCATTGTTCTTTCGGGCTGCAAAGGCACTGGGTCAATAGCCCGCCTGAACTTCCCCTTTGCATCCGCCACTGCTCAGCAATTTACGTCCACCGGAGATTCCACTATGCAGCGTATCAGCCTGCCCACTCAGCGTGAACATGCTCCCGATTTTCCCCGCGATTTCGCGTGGGTGAACACCGACCGCTCGCTTTCGTTTAAGAACGATTTAAAAGGAAATGTTGTCGTGCTGGACTTCTGGACCTATTGCTGTATCAACTGCATGCATATTCTGCCCGATCTGGAATACATCGAACATAAATACGCCGGTCAACCGCTCATGGTCATCGGAGTACATTCCGCCAAGTTCGATAATGAGAGCGATCAACAAAACATCCAAACCGCGTGCGCCCGCTATGATATCGCCCATCCGGTGATCGTGGATA
This sequence comes from uncultured Alphaproteobacteria bacterium, assembly GCA_964444755.1. Classification (GTDB taxonomy): domain Bacteria; phylum Electryoneota; class RPQS01; order RPQS01; family RPQS01; genus JAHJDG01. Next base: position 23,350 of record CAYUIF010000032.1, read on the forward strand.
AGAACCATCGTATCTGGTCGGAATACGGAGTCCGAGCCTGGCCGACACTGATGGTCATTGATCCCGAAGGCCGCATTGTGGGAACGCTATCCGGTGAAGGCAATCGCGATATCCTGGATGCCGTCGTTTATTCCTTGCTGGAAGAAGGCCGCGAACAAGGCACTCTGGCTTCCGCTCCCCCAACCTATAATCGCACGGGGCGCGTTCCGTCCGCTTCCGGCTTGGCCTTCCCCGGAAAAATCATCGCCGACCCCAGTGGTCAATATTTGTTCATATCCGATTCCAACCATGATCGCATCATCATCGCGGATACGAGTAGAAATGTAACGGCGATTGCCGGATCGGGCCAAAAGGGTCAAGCTGATGGCAGCTTTGCCGCCGCACAGTTCGATAATCCCCAAGGCTTAGCTTACGATCCGGCGGCGCAAATCCTCTATGTGGCCGATACCGACAATCACCTGATTCGTCGCTTGGATTTACAAGCCCAAACCGTCGAGACTATCTCCGGAACCGGTCGGCAGGTTTATGATCGAACTGGAGGCGGCTTCGGTCGCACCCAAGGTTTGAACAGCCCATGGGATTTGGCTCTCTACAACGGTATTCTCTATATCGCCATGGCGGGACCGCATCAACTATGGAATCTCGACACAAATACGCTGCAAGCGCAAGCCTGGGTCGGTTCCGGCAACGAAGATATCCATGACGGCACCGGCTTATATGCCGCTTTGGCCCAGCCGTCGGGCCTTGCCCGTAAGGGGGATTGGCTGTATTTCGCCGATAGCGAGGTCAGCGCTATCCGCAAGGTCAATCTTAAAACCCGCGAAGTCGAAACTCTAATCGGCAGCGGCTTGTTCGATTTCGGAGATCGTGACGGCGCGCTTCGTCAAGCGCTGCTCCAGCATCCGTTAGGTGTTGCCATCTATGGCGACGATATTCTGGTGGCCGACACCTACAACCATAAAGTCAAGCGCATTCGCGAGCAAGCCGGGACCATCGAAACCATCGCCGGAACCGAAGAGCCACAGCTCATTGCTTCCAACAACGGCGAATTATCGCTCTACGAACCCGGTGGACTTGCCGTACACGGAGATGCGCTTTACATCGCCGATACCAACCATGATCGCATCATTGAATACAATCTGAAGAATAACACATGGCACGAATTGACTCTGCATGGCCTGCAAGCTCAGGAAATGAACCACATGGCTTGGAGTGATGTAAAGCTTCAGACCGTTCCCTATACCTCCGGATCAGATATTACCTTGCAGTTATCTGCAAACTTCGCCGACGGCATTCATCTGAACAAGGAAGCACCTATCAATTATTCGCTGATGGCTACCGGGAATTCGCAACAGCCGCTCGAAGGTCTCGCCCCAGCCGGAGTTCTTCCCGCCGAAATCCGCCTTCCGGCATCATTCATTAATTCGGAGTTTGAATATCATTTGCTGCTATCCATCGCCTACTGCACCGACGGTAACCAGAGCCTCTGTGTCCCGGTGGACTTAATGTGGCGGCTGAATTTCGTTAAAGACAACTCTGCGGCCGACGTTTTTCCGCTTACGACTCGCGTCGAACCGGTCATGTAGCCCTACGGCGCTTTCAAGCAAAGAGCGGGAGCCTTACGGTTCCCGCTTCTCGTTTGCATAGTTACATTCCTTACTCGCGCGCCGCGGCGCGGGCTTCTTCCAGAATCGCCACTCCGGCGCTGGCGCCGATGCGCGTCGCCCCCGCTTCGATCATCTTCATCACGTCCGCATAGGTACGAATCCCCCCCGCCGCTTTCACGCCCATGTTGACCGGTTTGGATAGCTGTGACATCAGCCGCACGTCTTCCACGGTTGCTCCCCCCGGTCCGAATCCCGTGGACGTCTTCACGAAATCCGCTCCCGCCGTGAAGCATAATTCGCAGGCGCGGCGTTTTTCTTCGTCCGTCAGCAGCACGCATTCCAAAATCACCTTCAGCAGTGCATTGCCTTCCTTGCAGGCGTCGGTGACCCGCGTGATATCCTCTTCAACCCACGCGTACTGTCCCGCTTTCATGCCGCCCACCCACAATACCATATCAATTTCTTGCGCGCCGAACCGGATCATTTCGCGGGTTTCGTTAACCTTGGTTTGCGTCGAGTTCGCTCCCAGTGGAAACCCCACCACCGCGCACGTCTTCACGCCGGTGCCTTCCAGCAAGCGGCTCACCACCGGAACGTAAATCGGATTAACGCAAACCGAAGCGAACCGGTAGGCCATCGCTTCACGGCAGAGTTGCTCGATTTGCGCGGGCGTCGTCTCCGGCTTCAAGGCGGTATGATCAATCAACGCCGCAAGTTCATGCGGAGTCATGCTAAATTCCCCGTTTGAATTTTAGTACGGATTGCTTCCAGCAATTGCTCATACGAATCAATGAATTTTTTCACACCGTCTTCGATCAAGTCTTCCGTAATTTGGTTCAAGTCAATCCCGGCGTTGTGAATCTTCTCCAGAGTTGCGTCCGCAGTCTTGAGATTTTCCAATAGCATTGCGGAAGGCAGGCCGTGATCCTTCCATGCTTCCAGCGTATCCTGCGGCAGTGTATTTACCGTATGCTCCGCCACTAATTCATGAACATACAACACATCGCTGTACTGCGGATTCTTCGTGGAAGTGCTCGCCCACAACGGCCGCTGCACCTGCGCTCCCGCAGCGGCTACGGCCTTCCAGCGTGCCGCTTTAGTAACATCCAGGAAATGCCGGTAGGCCACGCAAGCATTGGCAATTGCCGCTTTGCCCTCCAGTTCCGAGTGTCCTTTTTGGTTGAGTTGCTTATCCGCCGCCGTATCCACCCGGCTCACGAAAAAGCTCGCCACCGATGCGATAAACGAAACGTCCTGCTTGCGGGCGATCCGGTCTTCCAGCGCCAGCAAATAGGTTTCCAACACTTCTTTATATTGTCGCAGCGAGAAAATCAGCGTAACGTTGATGTTCAATCCATTACCCAACAACTTACGAATCGCGGGCAATCCCTCCTGCGTTCCCGGCACCTTGATCATCAGATTCGGCCGATTAACTTTTTCCCACAACCGCTTCGCTTCCGCAATAGTTTTATCGGTATCGTAAGCCAGTTTCGGCGAGACTTCCAAGCTGACGAAGCCGTCCGTGCGTTTTGATTCGTTATAAACCGGCAGCAAGGCATCGGCGGCGCGCTGAATGTCGGCTACCGCCAGATGTTCGAAGGTCTCTTCCGGATTCCAGTTGCACTCGATCCCCGCGCGGATATCGTCGTCGTAGTCGGCACTGCCGGCCACGGCTTTCTGGAAAATCGTCGGGTTGGAGGTCATGCCCCGCAAGCCCTCTTTTACCAATTTATCCAGCATTCCGGAATCTATCAGTTGGCGGCTGATGTAATCGAGCCAAATGGATTGCCCGTGATCGAGAGTTGCTTTTAAAATCGGATGCATCATAATCATTCAACCGTTGGTTATGTCGCGCGCAAATTTTTATTTGCGCGTCTTTTCCAAATCCAATACTTTATCGAGTCGCCGTTGGTGGCGTTCCATCTGCGAGAATTTCGCGCCCAAAAATGCGGTGACGACTTCCTTCGCCAGTTCAATGCCGATGATTCGCCCGCCCAATGACAGCACGTTCATCGCGTCATCTTCCACGCCCTGCCGCGCTGAAAACGTGTCGTGGCACAGCGCCGCCCGCACGCCAGTGATTTTATTCGCGGCAATGCTCGTTCCCACTCCGCTCCCGCAAATGGCAATCCCGCGCTCAGTTTCTCCTGCCGCCACTGCTCGCGCCACCGCCGCCGCGAAGTCGGGATAATCCACCGCTTCAGCTGAATACGTGCCCACATCGAGCACGTCATAGCCCTGCTTGCGCAGCCACGGAACCAGTTCGTTTTTCAGCGGAAATCCGGCATGATCGCTGCCGATAGCTATTTTCATGATTTCACTCCTCGTAAAGCGCTACGGTTCCGCTGCACGACGGCGCGAGCGCGTTCGGCAATCGCATCCGGAGTGAATCCGAACTTCTCGGATAGGATTTCCGCCGGTGCCGATGCGCCGAACCGATCCAACCCGATCACGTCTCCCTGTATACCCGCATACTTCCACCATCCCGCCGTGGCTCCCGCTTCAATCGCGATCCGATTCACGACCGATGGCGGCAGCACTTCATTGCGATAGTGTTCCGGTTGCGCATCGAACAATTCCAAACACGGCATGGAGACCACGCGCACTGCAATCCCGTCCTGTTCCAATCGTTCGCGCGCGGCCAACGCCAAAGAAATTTCACTTCCCGTAGCCAACAGAATCACATCAGGTCTCTTATTCGAGGCTTCCGCCAAAATATAGGCACCCTGTTCAACGTGCAGTTTCCCGTAGATCGCCGGATCTAACACGGGCACGTTTTGTCGAGTTAGAATAATTGCCGATGGACCATCCGTTCGTTCCATCGCCAGTTTCCAACATACCGTCGTCTCGTTGGGATCCGCCGGTCGAAACACGAACAGGTTCGGTGTTGCGCGCAGCGACCAGATTTGTTCGATGGGTTGATGCGTCGGTCCGTCTTCACCCAAGCCGATGCTGTCGTGAGTGAAAACGTAAACCACCGGTAAATGAGAAAGCGCGGCAATCCGCATTGCCGGTTTCATATAGTCGGCAAAGGTTAGAAATGTACTCCCGAACGGAATGAACGGCGCGCTCAGCGCCATGCCGTTCAGAATCGCACCCATGCCGTGCTCGCGAATGCCGAACCGAATATTGCGGCCTGCGCGATGAGTTACCGAAAAATCTCCTGCCTTTTCCAGATACGTTAAGTTGGACTCCGCCAAATCCGCACTCCCGCCCATCAGGTTCGGAATCTGCGGCGACACCGCGTTCATCACCTGCTGCGATGCCTTGCGCGTGGCGATGGGCTTATCCGTTGCCTTCCATTGCGGGAGGATTAGCGTCCAATCATCGGGAAGCTCACGACCCCAAAAACCATTCCATTCTTTGGCAAAGTCTGGTGATTTTCCTTTGATCTCGTCCACTCGCTTCTGCCATTCCGCTTCCCGTTGCTTTCCGGCTTGCACAGCGCTGCGGAAATGCTTGAACGCTTCGTTGGGCACGTAAAATGAACGATCTTCCGGCCAGTTCAACGCCTTCTTCGTTAAGGCAACTTCATCAACACCCAACGGACTGCCGTGCACTTTTGGTGAATCAGCCTTATTCGGTGAACCGTAGCCGATAGTCGTCCGGCAAATGATCAAGGTCGGTCGTTTGGTCTCGATAATCCCTGCTTGAATCGCCGCGTCCACCTCGTCTGTATTCAAACCGTCGGCGCGGACAACGTGCCAGCCATAAGCCTCGAATCGCTTGCCGACGTCTTCGGTAAAGGTAATATTCGTATGTCCGTCAATCGTCACGCGATTGTCATCATAGAGCATCGTGATACAGCCCAGCGCCAAGTGTCCCGCCAGCGACGCCGCCTCCGAGGCTACGCCTTCCATCAAATCGCCGTCGGAACAAATGCCGAACACGCGATAATCAATCACATCGTTTCCGTCACGATTGAAGCGCGCCGCTAAATGTTCGCGGGCAATCGCCATTCCCACGATATTGCCGACTCCTTGTCCCAACGGACCGGTGGTCGCTTCCACGCCCGGTGTTAGTCCCGCTTCCGGATGACCGGGAGTAATGCTGTCCCATTGCCGGAAATTCTGCAAATCTTCCAGTGAAACTTTGTACCCGGTCAGATGCAGCAGCGCATACAGCATAGCGCTGCCGTGTCCGGCGGACAGCACAAAGCGATCTCGGTTGATCCACTGCGGATTCTCCGGATTGTGCCGCAGGTGCCGAGCCCACAGGACATACGCCATCGCCGCCGCGCCCATCGGTAATCCCGGATGACCGGAATTCGCCTTCTGCACCATATCAATGGATAACGTGCGGATGGTATTAATACAGAGATTGTCCAGCGCCGAACTCATAGAGAATGTGTCGCCTTTTGTGTGTCTCGCAATGCGTTTTCCATAACGACAGAGCGACGGGAAGCGATCCCGTCGCTCTGTTTCATGAACAAAGAGTCAATCGCCGGTCCGCCGCCTACTTCATCAGCAGCATCTTGCGCAGCAGCACCTTCTCGTTGGTTTGCATGCGCATGATGTACATTCCGGTCGGGCACGCGGCGCAATCCCAAACGACCTTGTGCCAACCGGGCTGATACGTTCCTTCCAGCAGCGTTGCCACGTGCTGACCGGTGATGTTGTAGATTTCGATCTTGACTTCCGCCGCCTTCGGAACCCCGAATCGCACCGTCGTGGACGGATTGAACGGATTCGGATAGTTCTGATCGAGCATGAAGTCCCTCGGAATATCCGCACCGGTCAATTCCTCCGCCGCCAGATCGCAGTAAATAACGATCGGATCGGAATACAACGTGTCAACCCGAGCTCCTCTGCGTGCAAGAATCATTGCCCGGCAGTTGGGAGTATAGATCTGATTCTCAACGGTCGGTACGACAATCACGATCGAATCTTGTACGGGTGACATATGTGCTAAATATTCAAACGGACCGCCGTTCAATGAGAAGAATAGCGAATCGGACTGAACTCCCGCACAGTGTGTGAAATATACGGCTAATGTGTCACGACAAGCAAGCGTTTCGGGCAGATCGGCAACTGGCTCGATCAACGGCAGTATACTGCCCGTTACCGGCTGCGTGAAATCGCCCGTTCCGCACCACGGATTGAAGCTGGCCACCGCATACACGTGATCTTCGGTGTCATCCACGCCGAGATCCGTGTAGAAGTTGTTGGTGGTCGTCGCAATCGAATCGCCGTCACGCCGGATCACATAGCCTTCCACTTCGCCGGAACCGTCCGGCCAGGTCAGACGAATCGAATCGCACACTACTGGTTCAACGAAGGTGATGGACGGCGGCGGGAACGCCGGTTCATGTCCGGTTAGCTGCAGTGTGTTGCTGGGGCCGCTGGCCGCGCCACAATCTGCATTGTAGGCCGTGAAATAGTACTGGTGAATTCCGGCAATGGTTTCTTGCCACGATTCCACGCTCACGTCAATCGAATCAATGAGAATTGTGTCTCGATATATGCGGAACCGGTCTACATCGCCGCCGCCGCTGGTCGGGAAGATCGTCACCACCATACATGACTCCGGACCGGCCGTAATCACCGGCGCCAGCGGCACGGCTTGCCGCGTTCCGGTCACTGCAGCGGATGTGTCACCCAAGCCGCAGGCATTCACGGCCCGGACCTGATATTGATAGGTGCCGGGTTCGGGCGCATCCGCATAGCGGGTGGCATTCATGGGACGGGTTCCTACCTGCGCGCCGTTGCGGTAGATCCAGTAACCGTTATCCGTTGCCACATCGGTCCACGTTACAATCACGCTGTCGCAGCGGTTGATCGTCGCCGCCACGCCCGTCACCTGTACCGGTACGGTCGCCCGATGGCCGCTGTCCGCCGCGCTGATGGTACTCATGCCGCAATCGTTGAACGCCACCACCGTGTAGGCATAGGCCGAACCCGGTGCGGCTTCCGTATCGTTGAATGTCGTCACGTTCGGGATCGTCATGCCGATCCGATCTCCATTGCGCAACACTTGGAAGCTGTCTTCTTCCGCTACGTCATTCCACGTAATCGTTATTTGATTGCAGAGCGTATCCGATGCGCTCACACCGGTCACCATCGCCGGCGGTCCACGGCGGATTCCCACGGCGGAATCGGAAGCCGGGCTGGCGCCGCAATCGTTGAATGCCTTCACCCGATAGATATATGTGCCCGGATTGGCCGGTGAATCAATGTAATCCACCACGTTCTGAGCGACTTCCGCAATCTGCACGTTATCGCGCAAGACGTAATAACCTTCTTCATTGGGATTGTCGTTCCAATGCAGGGTCACGGTCACGCAATTCGTTACGGTTGCCGTCAAACCGGTCGGCTGCAGAACGGTTGGCAGGAAGCGCACCGAATCCGCCGCTGACATCGGCCCGTCGCCGCATTCGTTATAGGGCTGAACCGCATACCCGACGGTCGTGTTGCCGCCCTGATTCAAATCCCACCAGCACAGATGCTCCGGTGTCACGTCCGCATAGTGAGTGCCATTCCGGAAAATATGATATCCGGTAATATCCGTAGCGGCGGTCCAGCAGAAATGCACTGTATCGCACGCTTCGTCCGGCACGGTAATGACCGGCATCGCCGTCGGCGGACCTTGCCGCTCGCCGGTCACGGCGTCGGTGGTATCGCCAATGCCGCAAATATTCGAAGCGATCACCGCATACGCATGCGTTCCGATCGTCGGATTATCCACGTACGACAATACATTCTGACCCAGCACCACCAGCGATGCGCCGTCCCGCAGCAATTCGTAGTTCAGTTCGTCGGGTAGATCGTCCCATGTGACCGTTACGGTCGTGCAGTTGGCCGTCGTGGCTTGCAGGTTGGTTACCACGCCCGGCACGTCCGCCACCTGTCCTTCGACCGTATCAGACGCCAATCCGTCGCCGCAATGGTTGCGTGCGTAAACCCAATAGTCATACAATCCGGGATTCAAACCTTCATCCCGATAGGTTGTATCGTTGGCGTCCGCTTCCGTCGAGTCAATATTGACGCCGTCGCGCACGATGATATAATACGATTCCGTCGCCAGATCGCTCCACGTCAGCGTAATGCTCGTGCAGCTGTCCCGTGTTGCCGTTAGGGTCATCACTTGCGGCGGCACAGCCCAGCGGTACCCTTCCACCGAATCCGACAGCGCGCCTTCGCCGCAGATGTTGTAAGCGGCAATCCGGTACCAGTGATAGCTGCCCGGATCAATCGCGGCATCCGTATACGATTGCTCATCGGCAGCGACTTCCGCGAGGAACGCGCCGTCCCGGTAAACCCGGAATCCGTCTTCGTTGTCAAAGTTGTCCAGCCACGTGACTAAAATGCTGCCGCAATAATTCCGCGATGCCCACTGCATCGTCACCTGACCAACGCCCGGAATCTTATGGCCGTCGGCGGTTTCCGAAACCAGGCTCGAACCGCATTCGTTGATTGCATACACCACGTAATCGTGATCGCCGGGAGTGGCCGCCGCGTCCGTGTAATCGGTCACGTCGGCGTCTAAGGTGTCAATCGGATTGCCGTCGCGATGGATGATATAATCCGTCTCCGTCGCCACGTCCGTCCACACCAGATAGATCGCCAGACAGCTTGTATCGCTGGCCGCCAGCCCCGTCACCAGTGCCGGCACGTCATAGCGCATTCCGACTGCGGAATCGGCCGATTGCTCGCCCACGCCGCAATTATTCCGCGCCGCGATCTTGTAATAGTGAGAAGCGCCCGGCACCACGCTGGCATCGAGATAAGATGGATTCGGCGCCGCCGCGATCGAATCGAGAAACACGCCGTCGCGGTAGATGCGATAGCGGTCTGAACCGATCAACGCATCCCACGTCACCAGAATCCCGTCGCAGTCATCTACTGAAGCGGCCACGCCGGTTACGGCGGTCAGCAGCGGCAGCCGCAGCGAGGTTGCGTGGTTGGAAGTGTCCGTTTCCCCGCAGCCGAATGTATACGCCGAAACCGCATAGTAATAGCTGATGCCGCGATCCACCGTGTCATCGGCGTAGGTCGTGTCGGTAGGCGGCAGTGAATCGAGGAACGCCAGCGTCGCATTATCCAAACCGCGATAGAGAATATACCCTACCGGCACGCCCGTCGAGGCATTCCACGTCAGGTTGATGCCGTCGCAATCGCCTTCCGCCGTCAGATTCTGCGGAATTCCCGCGTCGGCTTGCCGCAGGCCGTTCACGCCTGCCGTCGAATCGCTCGGGCCGCACACGTCGTCCCAGGCGATCACCGTATAGCGGTAGGTTTGACCGGAGGTCGGAGCCCCCGCGAAGCGCGTGGTCGGCGGCAGGACGCTGTCGCGCAGCACTCCGTCGCGGTAGATCTTATACATGTCGAACGTGCCGGTCGAAGCCGTCCACGTTACGATCACCGAGTCGCAGCGATCCGTCGTCGCCGCCAGGTCGGTCGGGGCTGTCGGGTACGGCAGCACCGTTCCCGTCGCCGGAGCCGAGGCCGCGGCGTCGGCGCAATTCTCCGAATAGGCGATCACGTCGTAGTCCGAATCGCCCAGCGGCGCTTCGTCGTCGAAATAGGTCAGCGTCCGGAACACCGCTTCCACCGTGTCAATGTTCACTCCGCCGCGGCGGATAATATAGCCGTCCACCGAGCCTGTGGCTTCGTTCCATTCCAGTTCCACGCCGTCGCAGCGATCCGTAGTCGCCGTCAAGCCCGTCACCGTCGTCGGATAGGTCAGCAGCACGCCGATTTCGTTGTCCGAAATCACGCCGTTGCCGCATTGCACGGAGTACGCTTGCACCGCATAGGTAAACGCGCCCGCTTCGCCGGGCACGTATCCATAGCTTAGGGTAGCCGCATCCAGCGAATCCAGATAGCCGCCGCCCACGAAAATCACGTAACCGTCCACGTCGCCCGTCGCCGCATCCCACGTCACGATAATACTGTCGCAGCGCGTCCGCGTCGCGGAAACGTTTTCCACCTGTCCCGCATTGGCCAGCCGTTCGCCGGAATCCGCCGTGCTCGCCGCTGTTTCGCCGCATTGGTCGCTCTTCGCGGACACCGTATAGTCATAGACTCCCGGTTCGATATCATCGCTGTAGGTCGTTTCCGTTCCCGCCACCGAATCAATCAGCGTCGCATCGCGGTAGATATAAATCCAATCCGCGTCGCCCGTCACCGCGTCCCACGTCAGGTCAATCCGGTCGCACAGGTCATCGGTCGCCGATAGGTTTTGCGGAACCGTCGGGAAGATCAACCGCCCGCCGGAATCCGCCGGCGCCGCTGCGCCTTCGCCGCACAACGCATTCCATCCCGCAACCGTATATTGATAGCGTTCGCCCGGCACCGCCGTCGTATCATAGATGTATTGGATGATGCCGATTTGGCCGCCGATCCGGCTCCCGTTGCGGTACACAAAGAAGCTGTCCACATGCTCGATCGACTGCCAGCCGATGAAGACGTGATCGCAGATATCGTCCGACGCGTACATATACGGCAGCACCGGCGCCGTCGCCGCCATGCCCGTATCTGCCGCCGCCGTCGCTCCCGCGCCGCACCGGTTATAACCGGTCACCGTATAGCCGTATTTCGTCCACGGTTCCACGGCCGCGTCAATCAATTGTGTCACGTCCGCCGGAACGACTCCGATCTGGGTTCCGTTCCGCTTCACCACAAAGCTGTCTTCGTCCGCGATATTATCCCATGTTACGACAATCTGCTCGCAGTCGTCGTTGGTGGCCTGCACGTTCGTTACCGCCGGCAGCGCCGCCAGCCGCCGTCCTACGACCACGGCCGTCGTATCGCCGTTGCCGCAGCGGTTGGCTGCCACCACGCGGTAATCATACGATGAGCCGCCCACCGCCGAAACGTCCGTATACGTGACCACATTGGCGGCGGTTGTAGCTAAGAATGATCCGTCGCGCAAAATCCGGAAGCTGTCTTCGCGGATTACGTTATTCCAAGCCAAGTAAATGGCAAAGCAGCTCGTATCCGTTGCCGTTAATCCCGTCACCGCGCCCGGCAGCGCCTTGCGCGACCCTTGATTCGTGATCGAAGGCGTTCCCGCCCCGCATGCGTTGTAGGCGACGACCGAGTACGCGGCCGTATCGCCTCGCACCGCCGTGGAGTCGTTGAAAAAGTTCACACCGGATAGTGCAACACCTATGCGAGAACCGTTACGTTTGATCTGGAAGCTATCCGCAGTGATCAATGTCCATTGAACCCGCACGCCCCAACAGTACAGCGCCGAGCTGTCGGAGGCTACCACACCCGTCACTTGCGAGGGCACCGTTTTCCGCTTGCCGTTGACTCCGCTGCTCAGGGTTCCATCTCCGCAGGCATTGGTGCCGCGCACCGTGTAGGTATAGGTGGTTCCCGCCGTGCCCAATGAATCGTTGTAAGTGATAACATTCGCCCCCACGGTGGCGATCAGCGTTCCCGTGCGATAAATCTTATACCCCGTTTCCGTGGTCAGATCCGTCCAGTTGATCCGCACATGCGTACAGAACGAATCCACCGTCGCCGTCACGCCCGTCACTTGCGAAGGTACCGAATTGAAATAGCCTGTGTCGTAAGCCGAAGAGTTGGCGGACTGGCCGCAACTATTTTTTGCTTTCAGACTATACCGGTAAACTGTATATGCAGTACCGGTTGTCGTCTTGAATCTCTGTACACCCTGGTTCACTTGCCCAATCGAGTCGGTCGATCCTCCGGCATCCGGCTGGCGATAAATCACGTAACTGGTCGCGCCCGGCAAATCCACCCACGTAACAACCACCGAATCGCACAAGCCGTCTGTGGCATTCACGCTCGTTGCCACTCCCGTCGGCACTTGCAGCGCCGTTCCCGGATCCGATGCCGCAACCCCCGCTCCGCACAACAGGCTGACACTCTTCACTTTGTACGTCGCCGTTGCCCCGTTCGCCGTGGTATGTACATAGTTAAATGGTCCCACACCGCCGGTCCGAAGCATCCGGTGGATCAGCGTATCATTGCGGAAAACGTGGAACGAATCCGCTCCCGCCGTCGTCGGCACGCTCCACGTGACCGTAACCGAACCGCACGTTGCATCCGATGCGCTCATGTTCGTCGGCACCGGCGGCGCCGCGCGCGCTGTTCCCTGATCCTGCGCGATGGGTGATAAACCGTAGTTGCCCGGTCCGCATACTCGCCGCGATTTAATTCCGTAGGTATAGGTCGTGCCCACCGCCGCCGTGCTGTCATTATACGAAGTTGCCGTCCGGCCCAGCATCTTGATCGTGGCCCCTTCACGGGTCACGATCAGCGAGTCCACTTCTACCGTATCCGTATACGCCGTCCACGACAATCCCACAAATCCGCACGAGTTGTCGGTAGCTGTGAAGCCCTGAACTTGGGACCGCCCCGAGCAACCCGTCGAACAGACACCTACGGTACACGTCCACGTGTCGAATTCCCACTCCGATGGACCGCTGGGCGGTGAAAAATTGGTCAACGTACCGCCGACTCCGCCCAATCGTCCCTGGGTCGCGATATAATAAATTGGTTGGGGACCGCTGGTTACACAGATCCGTAGGTAAAATCGGTTCGGCGACGGCAGATCATTAGCTGATGTAAATGAATAGGTGGCGAAAAACATTCCGCCATTCCCGCCCCACTCGACTCCGTTCAGGGTAAAACTATTGAAGTTTACTGTTCCCGTTGGTCCGGTGGTGCATTCCGGCGGCAAATCGCACACCGTGGCCAACGGGTCGGTCCAGTCCGCCCCGTCCAAATCCACGTCATGCACGATCTCCACGGTCAAACCATCCGTCAGCTCATTTCCCGCACCGCATTGATCATACAGCGGTACGCTGAAATTCGAGAGCAAGGCGGAAAAGCCCTGCGCCCACGCCCCGGACGCAATCACTAAAACCGACAACACAATCAACACCGATTTCATAGTTTTCATGGCGGGCACTCCTCACAGGTCATAAGAATGGGAACGGAGGTTTTTCGGCTGGACCAAGCTGGATATTGAAAAGCGGAGCTGCGGCCTTGGTCCTGCAGAATGAACCGACCGAACCAGCTCTAAATTGTTTGCAGAAGAAATAGATTAATATATTAATATTAATCAACTTAAGTAAATTGCAACAGTCAGACTTGCTGTAGCAATCCGCTTAGTTGTTTAAGATAATCGTTTTTACCCGGTTAGTCAACTCGCCAGACCGACTCAATCCGCTTTCTTGCCGCTTGTTCACCAGAGCGGATTTCGGAAACTTCCCCATCGATATTTTGCGTATATTGGTTGTTGATTAATGGCCTTTCGTTGACCTTACCCATCCAGTTACCGGGTTTGAAGATGCGACTCCCTTGTTTGAAATCCGTGACAACTCTCCTTGTTATTATTTTCTCGACCTTTACCGCGCTGGTTCAGGCCGCCCCGCCGCTCCGGATGATCGTCCCCCCCGCCACCCCCGGCTGGACTAATCCGGTGATCTCGCCGGATGGCGGCGCGATTGCCTTCACCGATGAATTTTATTCGGAGCTCAAGGTGCTCATTTCGGGAGAGGACTCGCCCCGTTCCATCGTGACCGCCGACGGAGTCGGCAAACGCTTTGTGTTCGAACCGGGCCGCACCCCCCGCATCGTCTATCGCGTCCGCTTGAACGGGCTTCCCGAACGCCCCGAACGGCTGCTCTCCTCGTCCATCTACAATCCCGATCCCGTTCATCGTACCCCCAACAAATCCGGTGATCTGTTTGGTCCGTACCTGATCAACGGACAGGTGTGGTACGCCTCCGCCCTCGATCAACCGCTGTTGAACTACGACGGCGAAGAATTTCCCGGCGGCCCGCGCTGGGATTGGATCAACGGCAAGCTCTGGCTGCTGAATGAAGCGGGCGACACCGTCTTCACCACCCCCGACTCCTGCCGCTTGGCGGGCGGCGAACTCTCCCCCGATGGCCGGTGGATGGCCGTGGTTCAAAGCGAACCGCAGCGCGAGCTGTTCGTAATCCATCGCCCCGACGGCAGCCTCCGGCGCCTCGGTGATGGCTACTCGCCGCGCTGGTCCGGCGATTCCCAAACTCTCGTCTTCGTCACCTCCACCGGCGGCGGTTTTGCCGCATTGAATATCCTGAACATGGCTTCCGGCGAGCCTCAAGTGATCTTGAACGCTCCGGAGTACTACCCGGAATCTCCCGCGCTGGATCAAACCGCATCCCGCGTCGTCTTCGCCAGTAACGGCGCTCTCTACGAAATGCTGATTACTACTCAATAAATCGGGCTGTAGGGCCATAATTTATTATGGCCGCTCTTCGTAGGGGCGGGTTGAACGAAGTGGAACCCGCCCTCTTCTCTCCCCC
>CAYUIF010000033.1:0-37380 GCA_964444755.1 uncultured Alphaproteobacteria bacterium
TGACCGCTACTTTCTGGATCGCCTCGTGGATCGAGTCTTGGAAATGGATTCCAGCGTTCTGCATGATTGGCCGGGTAATCTTTCCGAGTACATCGAACGCAAGGGATTTCTTGCCGAAGCGCAGAATGATGATTCGGTTTCGGGAGGTCGAGTGCCCGTAGCTGCAGCACCCCAAGTCGGTTTCAAGAGCCGTGAACAAAAGCGGCAAGAGGCAGAAATCCGTAATCGCCATTCCCAAACGCTGCGGGAAGCGCGAACGGCTATGGAGGTGCTTCAAGCAAAGATCGAGAAATCTGAGGCGCGAATTGGCGAAATTGAACCGCTTCTGGCGGATGAGGAGCTCTATCGCGACCCGGATAAATGCCGATCCTTGATGTCGGAATATGAGAAAATCCGCCGGAACCTACCCGATTTGATGAAGGAGTGGGAGGTTGCCGCCGTAAAATACGAAGCATTGGAAAAGCAAAGAGATGCAGAACTACAGACCCGTCAATCCGAATCAGAATGACTTGACATTGTGACCGGACTCTCGTATATTAGCGTTCTGCTTTGTGACAAGTGACACATACCTTTCTTGCTTCAAGTTCACTGTGTAAATTCTATGAGCCACTCAACCCCGGTTGCCGTTATTGCTTTAGGTGGGAATGCCATTTCCAGCCCCCGCGAGCCCGATACGATTACTAATCAATTCCGGCATACGCGGGAAGCCTTGGCTGGAGTAGTAGACCTGATCGAACGTGGCTATCGAGTTGCGATAACCCACGGTAACGGACCGCAGGTCGGAAATGCCTTACTCCGAGTCGAATTAGCCAAAGAGCGGACTCCGATTCTGCCGCTGGGAATCATCGTGGCCGATACCGAAGGCGGTATGGGTTACATGATCGAACAATGCCTGCAGAACATGTTATCCAAGCGTGGTCAGGATCGCGATGTGGTAACGATCGTGTCACAGGTGATTGTTGATCCGGAAGATCCCGCGCTAAAGAATCCCACCAAGTATATCGGGCAGTTCTATACGGAAGAGCAGGCGAAGAATCTGGCTGAAGCGGAAGGATGGTCGGTTAAGCAGGACGGCGCCCGCGGTTGGCGGCGTGTCGTCGGAAGTCCGCAGCCGCTCCAGATTCTTAACGGTGAGACAATCCGTCATCTGGTCGAACAAGGAAAGATCGTTATCGCCGCGGGCGGCGGAGGAATTCCCGTCTATCGCGAGCCGAACGGCTGGCTGGAAGGGGTGGATGCCGTGATTGACAAAGATCGCGCATCGGCGGTTTTAGCCAGAGACATCAACGCACAGGAATTGTTTATTCTCACAGATGCGGAGTTTGTCTCACTGAATTACGGAAAACCGGATCAACGGGACTTGACGAAAGTAACGCTTGCTGAGATCGAAACATACTATCAACAAGGACATTTTCCGCCCGGTAGTATGGGACCGAAGATCGAAGCGGCGATGTCGTTTCTAAGGACGGGAGGTCGGCGCGTGATTATTTGCTCGCTACCCAAGTTCATGGAAAGTTTTGACGGAAACAGCGGCACAACAATCACTCCGCAATAGAAGGTGCGGTGTGAGTTGTTTGTGCGATTAAGATAAAGGCTTGGAGCCCCTATGAAAATTCACGAACATCAGGCCAAGGAAATTCTGGCGCGCTATAATGTGCCGATTCCCAACGGCAAGGCGGCATTCTCAGTGGATGAAGCGCTGGAGATCGCGCGCAGTCTCGGCAAGTACCCGGTCGTGGTAAAAGCCCAGATTCACGCGGGCGGACGCGGCAAGGGTGGCGGTGTAAAGCTGGCCAAGAGTGAAGGCGAAGTGAAAGAATACGCCTCGAAGATTCTGGGTATGCAGCTCATCACCCACCAGACCGGACCGGAAGGCAAAAAAGTCCAGCGGCTGCTGATCGAAGAAGGCATGGATATCAAGCGCGAGCTGTATGCCGGTTTACTGTTGGATCGTGCCGCCGCGCAGAATGTTTTCATGGTATCCACGGAAGGCGGTATGGAGATCGAGAAAGTCGCCGCGGAAACGCCGGAGAAGATCGTAAAGGTGCATGTCTCCCCGACGACCGGTTTTCAGCCGCATCATGCCCGCCGCTTGGCGTTTGCATTGGGTCTGGAAGGCGCTGCCTTCAAGAGTGCTGTCCAGTGTTTCACGGCGCTGTATCGTGCTTATGAAGAAGCCGATGCCAGTTTAGTGGAGATCAATCCCTTAGTGGTGACCGGCGACGGTCGTATTATCGCGTTGGACGCCAAAGTCAATTTGGACGATAACGCGTTGTATCGTCATCCCGATATCGAAGCGATGCGCGATCTCGCGGAAGAAGATCCCGCCGAAGTCGAAGCATCGAAATCGAATCTGAATTATATCAAGCTCGACGGCAACGTCGGTTGTATGGTCAACGGCGCCGGTTTGGCGATGGCGACGATGGACATCATCAAGCTGAACGGCGGAATGCCCGCCAATTTCCTTGATGTCGGCGGAACGGCCAGCGCCGAAACTACGGCGGAGGGCTTCCGGATCATTCTATCTGATAAGAATGTCCGCGCCGTTTTGATCAACATCTTCGGTGGCATCGTGCGTTGTGACCGTGTGGCGGGCGGCGTCATTGAAGCGGTCAAGAAGACCAAGATCACGGTGCCGATCGTGGTGCGGCTTGAAGGCACGAACGCCGATATCGCCGCCAAAATGCTAAGCGAGTCGGGTTTGAGCTTTGTAGTGGCGACGGATTTAAACGATGCCGCCAAGAAAGCGGTCGCGGCAGTTGCCGCCTGATCGAGTTCTATCCCAGTTGACATTCAATTTGATGAACGGAACCTTCCATGGCAATATTACTAACAGAAAAAACACGCGTATTGGTTCAGGGCATAACGGGCGGTGAAGGCACGTTCCACGCCACTCAAATGCTCGATTACAATACCAAGGTCGTCGCGGGCGTCACGCCTGGTAAAGGCGGCCAAAAATGGGAAAACCGCTTGCCGATTTTCAATTCGGTCGAACAAGCGGCCAAGGAAACGGGCGCCAACGCTTCGGTGATTTTCGTCCCGCCGGCGTTTGCCGCTGATGCGATTTTGGAAGCGATTGCCGCCGGAATCGAATTTATCGTCACCATAACCGAAGGCATTCCGGTGCGCGATATGGTGCGCGTCAAGCAAGCCCTGCGCGAATCGAAATGCCGGATGGTCGGACCGAATTGCCCAGGGGTGATTTCACCCGGAATCGGTAAAATGGGAATTATGCCAGCGTTTATTCACCAGCCGGGTCATTGCGGCGTAATTAGTCGCTCGGGCACGCTGACCTACGAAGCGGTCAAGCAATTGAGCGATCGCAAGATCGGTCAATCGACCTGTATCGGTATCGGTGGTGATCCGGTCAACGGTTCATCCTTCATGGATATACTGAAGCTCTTCAACGATGATCCCCAGACCAACGCAGTCGTAATGATCGGCGAGATCGGCGGTTCGGCTGAAGAAGAAGCGGCGACCTATATTCAGAAGGAGTTCAAGAAGCCGGTTGCGGCGTTTATCGCCGGATTGACGGCGCCTCCCGGACGTCGCATGGGACACGCCGGAGCGATTATCGCGGGTGGCAAAGGTACGGCGGTCGAGAAGATTAAATCCCTGCGCGATGCGGGGATACTGGTGGCCGACTCGCCCGGTGACATCGGAGCGACATTGGAAAAGGCGTTGAAGAAGTAAGTAATCGGGGAATGATGGAAAAGACACTCATGATTATTAAGCCGGATGCAGTAACAGCCCGGCACATCGGCGAGATCATCGCGCGGGTGGAGAAGGAGGGTTTTGCAATCACCGGCTTGCGCTATCTGCATTTGACCAAAGAAAAAGCCGAATCGTTCTATGCCGTGCACCGTGAACGACCGTTCTTTCCGGCGCTGGTCACGTATATGACCAGCGGACCGGTGGTAGTCGGTCGTCTGGAGCATGAACATGCGGTCGAACATTGGCGTAAAGTAATTGGTGCGACGGACCCGAATAAGGCTGAACCGGGAACGATTCGTCAGCAATTTGGCGAAAATATCGAGCGTAACGCGGTTCACGGTTCCGATTCTCCGCAAAACGGTGAGATCGAAACCAACTTTTTCTTCAGTTAATCAGCGCCGAAATTGAAGTGAAAAAACGCCCCGCCCCGTGGGGCGTTTTTCTGTGCCAAGTGCCTTAAAAAATCCGGTCTTGACTCTCGGGCGACTTATCCGTATATTAGATAGTTTCAAGCAGATATATACATGGAAATAGCTTCAGAAAACCGCTTGCAGCCGCATCCGATATGCCTTACGGTCGGTGCTCTTTCCCTGCTAATTTGCTTAGTTTTAGTGCAACGGTGGGAAGGAATCCTGGTACTCAGTAGTCTATTGATTATCACTTTTGTCTTCCTGCGAATTCGCGTGCTTACGGTTATTGCTGGTGTACTGAAAGTCTGGCCCTTTCTACTCTTTACGGCACTCATACACCTGTTCTTAAGTAGCCATAATACGGTTACTTTTAATAATTTACTCCCTGTTAACTTGAATCTTGAGGGGGCTCGTTTAGCCCTATTCTTTGTCATTCGGCTGATACTGATTCTGGCAGTGGGGATCAGTATGTTCCAGGTATATCCCCCCCAACAGTACGGCCGCTCAGTAGGTATCTGGTTGGCAAAGCTCCCGTTTGGGCGTTCGATTTTTTCTCAGATCGAGCTGGTAATTACCCTGGCCTTAAGATTTGTTCCGTTCCTGGAACAGGAATTTGTTAGGCTTAAGCTGGCTTTGAAAGCCCGCGGAGTTGAGACTCACCCTGGGTTTCGACACCGACTTCACTATTTACGTTCGATTTTGTTCACTTTGATTCTAAATGCATTTCGTCGCGCAGAACATGTTGCACTTGCCTTGGAGGCGCGCGGCTATAATCCTCAAGTATCGCGGACTTCGCTAACAGCCGTTGCGATGCAACCTCTTGAGTTATTAGTAACTCTTGTGTTTGTAGGAGTATGTGTAACATCCCCATGGATTTAAATCAGGGGATAACCACGACCGAATCCAAAGATCAAGGAATCCGATACCGCCTTGATCTCGAGTATGACGGAACAGATTTTTCAGGTTGGCAACTGCAACCGGAAACCCGGACAGTCCAAGGGTGTTTAGAAGCCGCTGTTGAACGGCTCTTTGGTGAGCATGCCACGGTGATTGCAGCGGGGCGGACGGATGCCGGAGTCCACGCGACGGGGCAGGTTGCTCACTTCACGGTAACGCGTGAACGTTCACCGGATGTCATTGTGCAGGCTCTGAACGCATTATTACCGCCGGATGTTCGGGTAAGAAGGGCAATGATAACTGAATCGGATTTCCATGCGCGATTCAGTGCGCTTTGGCGGAAATACTGCTACCGGATCGCCGTCGGCCCTGTTGCAATCGGTCGCAGCTACGTATGGACCAGCCCGTTTCGACTGGATTTTAAAGCCATGCGACAGGCAGAACGATATATCATCGGGGAATATGTGTTTCGTGCTTTTGCACATGAAAATCCCGAGGAGCGGCACTATTTATCGTCAGTGTATCGTGCAGAGTGGATTGAATCAGGGGCGATTGGGGAATTTCAGATTGATGCCAATCGGTTTCTGCATGGCATGGTAAGGCTTTTAGTCGGAACCTTTGTAGATATTGGTCGTGGAAAAAAGCAACCGGATGACATGGCGGAGATTCTGGCTTCGCAGGATGTCCGGAAATCGGGACCGAAAGCTCCGGCTTCGGGATTGACGCTGACCGGAGTGGGATATGAGCCGTGGACGTCGTCATCTGGTACTGATGCTATTGTGAGAATCTGACGAAATGCTGAAGTTTCTCAATTTCTTCGTCATCGGATTATTGGTCGGACTGCTGGTCTTTTACCAGTATGGTCGCAATAAACAACTGGCCAGCGAGATTGACTCACTAAAGGCAGCCACCTCACAGTTCCATTCGGTGCTTGGATTGAGTCCAACTGGAACGCAGAGTGGGGAATCCGTCCCGAAGCGACCTGCGGACGATCTGGGTCAGGTTCAGTTGATCCAGGATCAGATTACTAACAGTCGAACTAATGCCATCACCCGCGCCATCTCTCGTACCAGTGATGCAGTTGTCGGGATTAACGTGGTACAGGTGCGCCAAGTACGGAATCCGTTTCTGCCGCGTGATCCGTTGAGTTGGATGCTCTTCGATGAACGGCTCTGGCCGCGAACGATTCAACAGCGTGTGGAGAATCTCGGCTCGGGTTTCATTATCAGCTCAGACGGCTATATCGTAACGAATGAACATGTGGTACGCGACGCCACCGAGGTGGTCGTCACTACGACGGCTCAGCAGAAATACAATGCGAAGATCGTCGGCACTGATCCATTGCTTGATATGGCCTTATTGAAGATTGACGCAGCGAATCTGCCCAGCATTCCCCTTGGCAACAGCGATGAATGCATCGTCGGCGAATGGGTAATCGCCATCGGCAATCCGTACGGTTTGTTCGATGTCAATGATCAACCGTCCGTATCGGTGGGTGTGATTTCGGCGGTCGGGCGCGATTTCAAGAGTGAAATTGACGGGCGGGTCTATTCGCAGATGATTCAAACGGATGCTGCAATCAATCGGGGCAACTCCGGGGGGCCCTTAATCAATGCGGAAGGTGTCGCCATCGGAATGAACACTTTGATCTTCTCCGAATCGGGCGGTTCGGTGGGGATCGGTTTTGCTATTCCTTCCAATCGGATTTCCGCCACGATTGATGATCTTCTAAAGGGCGGAGTCAACCGGAATTACTGGCTCGGTGTTCGAGCGGCTGATCTTTCATGGACCCGTGCGCGTCTCAATGGTATGGATAAACCGCACGGCGCGGAAGTTACCAGCGTGGAACCAGGAAGTCCGGCGGCCAAGGCGGGCATCCGGATGGAAGATGTGATTGTTGAAATCGCCGATCGTCCGGTCGAATCAGCCCGATCGGCCAAGGATATCTTACGCAGCACGGATTTGCGTGTGGGGGATACGCTAAAAATCAAATTGATCCGTAAACGCAATGTTCTCGATGTTTCAGTTACATTAGCGCCGTTGCCTGAAGAAGGAGATTCGACGAAATGATCGCACGGTATTCCCGTGATCCGATGGCCAAACTCTGGACAGAACGAGCCCGTTTCGATGCGTGGTGGAAGGTCGAGATGGCCGTTTTAGATGCTAAAGCCGACCGCGGAGAAATTCCGCAGGACGCGTGCGATCAAATACGCAATACGGCGCGGTTTACGCCGGAAGAAATCAGCACGATTGAAGCGGATGTCCAGCATGATGTCATCGCTTTTTTAACGGTGATTGCCGGGTATGTCGGTCCGTCGTCACGTTTCATTCATCAAGGCTTAACGTCATCCGACGTGGTAGATACCGCGTTTGCCTTGCAGATCAAAGATGCTGCCGCATTGTTGATGGAAGACATTGCGGCGATTCGATTGATTCTCCAGCGCCGGGCTCGTGAGTTTCAGCATACACCGACCGTCGGACGTACACATGGAATTCATGCGGAACCGACCGTGTTCGGCTTAAAATTTGCTCTATGGGAAGATGAATTTGCCCGTCACGAAACCCGGATGTGGCAGACGCTTGATCGGGTTTTAGTGGGTAAATTGTCCGGTGCGGTGGGGAATTACGGACATACCGATCCGGTGCTAGAAGAAGCCGTGATGAATCGCCTTGGCTTGGGGACAGCGCCGATTTCGACGCAGGTCATTGCCCGTGAACGCCATGCCGAATTCATGACATTGCTGGCACTCATCGGTTCGACGGTGGAACGCATTGCTACCGAGATCCGGCACCTGCAGCGAACGGAAGTTGCCGAAGCCTTCGAGCCGTTTGGGAAAAAGCAAAAAGGTTCATCGGCCATGCCGCATAAGCGCAATCCGATTCTCTGCGAGCGGCTATGCGGGATAGCGAGATTGCTGCGCGGCTATGCTCAGACCGCACTGGAAAATGTGGCGTTGTGGCATGAACGCGATATTTCGCATTCTTCCACGGAGCGGGTGATTTTCCCCGATGCCTGCATCGCGTTGGACTATATGCTGCATATTCTGATCCGTGTGTTGGATGGCTTGGAAGTGAAGACCGAGCGGATGCAGGTCAACCTTGATATGACGCGTGGATTGCTGGCTTCTGAACGAATCTTGTTGGCACTAACGCAGGTCGGTTGGACCCGCGAAATGGCATACGCTCATGTTCAGCAGGCCGCCCGCCGGGTTATCGAATCGGGAACGTTGTTTGCAAGTGAACTGGAAGCGGATGAGGAAGTGAAAGCGGTCTTGGGATCGAATCGAATTCGAGAACTGGTGAAGGTAGAACCGAGATACGATATGGCACAGCAAATTCTTCGCCGGCTGAATATTTTGGATGATTAAAGCGTCGAAGTAATTGAAAGGGTGAGCTTGGAAAAACGCGAATTGCTTTTTGAAGGCGGATCGAAGCGGTTGTACGCGACGGACCGTGAGAACCTTGCGATACTCGAATTCAAAGACGATTTCTTGGATCATGGCGGTTCCAAAAAGGCGCGCGTTCCCGGAAAAGGCAGCATTAACGCGAGCATCGCCGGCTTCTTGTTCCAGTATCTTGAAAACTATCATGTGCCGACTCATTTGCTGGAACAGATTTCAGATGGTGAGTTGCTGGTTCGCCGGTTGCGAATGATCCCGATTTCCGTGGTTGTTCATAATATGGCATCGCCGCAATTAGCGCAGCGATTCCGGCTGGAAGACGGCCAACCGCTGGATTTTCCGATTATCGAGTACTATCTCAAAGCCCCGCGATTGGGAAATCCGCAAATCAATGAAACGCACGCTCTGGCGTTGGGCTATGCGAAAATGGATGATGTGCGGGCAATGGGGCGGATGGCATCGAAAGCCAATGCCATTCTCAAATCGTTGTTTGACCGCCGCGGGCTTTCCTTGGTCGAATTCTCGCTGGAGTTTGGCGATGCGGGTGATCATGTCTGCATTGCCGATGAAATCACGCCTGATACATGTCGCGTTCTTGACAAGAAAAAGAACCGGAAGCTGGACCGTGACCGTTTTCTGCAAGATCTCGGCGGGATTGAACGGGCTTATCGCGAATTACATGATCGTCTAACCCGAGCGATGTAGTGAACGGCTATCATTGCATGCGGCTTTGTCAATGCATAGGTAAGGACTGATGCACTTTGCTCCCGAGGGCTTTCGGATCGCTTTACCGGTGTTCGGCATCGCCGCGTTAGTTCTGGTCGTTGGCGTTGTTAGCAGCAGCCGGCCGGCCTTCGGAGTCGGGGGATTTCTACTCGTACTGAGTTTTTGCATGCTGTGGTTTTTCCGTGATCCTGTACGTGAAATACCCGCCGGCGATGATGTTGTCGTAGCTCCGGCGGATGGAACCGTGCTTTGCGCCGAAACGCTGCCGGATGGCAGACAGCATGTCGGGATATTTCTTTCGGTCTTCAATGTTCATGTCAATCGTGTGCCGTTTTCGGGGACGATAGTACAGGTTATTGACAAGCCCGGCGAATATTTTCGCGCTAATACCCGCCAAGCCGATTCGCTGAATGCGAGGGTGGATATTGAAGCGGAAACCACCCATGGCATGATTGCATGGCGGCAAGTGTCCGGCGCGATAGCGCGGCGCATTGCCTGTCGGGTAAAAGCGGGCGATGCCGTTAAAACGGGTGAAAAATTCGGATTGATATACTTCGGTTCGCGGATGGATGTTTTTCTTCCGCCATCGGCTGAGTTGACGATTAGCAAAGGGGTAACCACGGTGGCAGGTGAAACAATCATTGCGCGATTTTTGACAGATAAAGGAAGCGAATGAAACACTGGATTGCCAATCTCTTTACCGCCGGTAATTTACTGAGCGGATTCAGCGCAATTCTTCTGGCCACCAACGGGGAACCGGCAATCGCCGGCTGGTTGATTATGTTGGCGGCGGTCTTCGACGCCTTTGACGGCAAGGCGGCGCGCTTTTTCGGCAGCGGTTCATCGTCGTTTGGCTTGCACTTCGACTCGCTGGCCGATATGGTTTCGTTCGGCGTCGCGCCTGCGATTCTGCTCTACAATGTTGCCTTAGCGGACATGCCGGTGGTCGGTTTGATTTTGACGATATTGCCGGTTCTTTTTACCGCCATTCGATTGGCAAGGTTCAATGCCAATGCGACCGCCGGTGAACACGACTATATTGGCTTGAGCGCACCGTTGCAGGCATGCCTGCTGGCATCGTTTGTGGTTATGAGTCTTTCCCTGTGGGGTGAGATCGCGGATACAACGGTTCTCACAGGCTTGGTGATTATGACCAGTCTGTTGATGGTCAGTCGTTTTCCGTTGCCCGGTTTGCCCCGTCTCACGCTGCGGTATTCGCGGTACAATCTCATAAAACTGATCTTTCTGCTGATCGCCACGGGTTCAGTGATATTCAATCCCCCGCGGTTCGCATTTCCGGTGATGGCGACGATCGTATTTGCCGGATTTGTTGCCGGAGCGATTCGTGCGGCTCGCTTGCGCTCCGCTCACGTGAATGACAATGCGGATTTGTTAAACGATTCCGAACAAGATCCCGATCCTGCCACAGCATTTCGAGGTCACAATTGAAGGCGAAAGTCTACGTTACCTATAAGCCCGGTGTGCTTGATCCGCAGGGACAGACCGTTTCCAATTTTCTGCGCAATCGCGGAGAAGCCCGCGTTCGGGATGTCCGTATCGGCAAGTTTATCGAGTTCGAGTTGGATGATATGCCAGGCGCCGATGCGCAATCGCTGCTTGAGGAAATCAGCCACTCGTTATTGGCGAATCCAATTATCGAAACTTTCCGTGTGGAGGTACCGTGATTTTCACGGTGGTCACTTTCCCCGGTTCCAATTGCGATCGCGATTGTGTGGATTCGCTGGGGCGGGTATTAGGGTATCAAGTCCGAAATGTGTTCCATAAGGAAAAAAGCATCGGGCAATGCGATGCCGTCGTGATTCCCGGAGGATTCTCTTACGGCGACTATCTGCGGGCTGGAGCACTGGCGAAACTGTCGCCGATTATGGATGATGTTCGCCGCTTCGCGGAGAATGGCGGTTTGGTGATCGGCATTTGCAACGGATTTCAGATTCTCTGCGAAGCGGGTTTATTACCGGGAGCGTTGATCAGGAATACGTCCCTGCGATTTGTATCGCGTCTCGTGGACTTGCGAGTCGAGACTATCGAGACGCCATTTACGTTGGCATACGTACCGGGCCAGGTCCTTCGGATTCCGATTGCCCACGGGGAGGGCTGCTATTTCGCAGATCCGGATGTCATTCAGGAACTGGAAGCCAAGCGACGGGTGGTGCTTCGCTACATCGGTCCTGAACGTACGGATACTCTCGACGGCAATCCTAACGGCAGTATGAATGGTATTGCCGGGATTGTGAATGAACAAGGCAATGTATTCGGCCTAATGCCGCATCCCGAGCGCGTCTGTGATCCTTTAATCGATTCGAACGATGGCGCGGGTGTGTTTCGTTCGATGGCATTATCCCTCGAACGGCTTCGTCAACATCGCGAAACCACCGGTGTTGTTGCCTAAGGACTTGGCCTGAATATGAATATCGGCACTTCGGAAATCCTGCTGATTTTGTTTGTCGTTCTGCTGCTATTCGGCGGGAAGCGCTTGCCCGAATTGGCGCGTTCCATCGGCAAAGGTCTATCCGAATTTCGTCGAGCCACGCAGGAAATTCAGCGCGAAATAAAATCACCGTTAGCCGAATCCGACGCTGCGTCTCGGCCGCAGCCCTTGCAGACTGCGGAAAAATCAACACCGGCCGCACCACCTGTAACCAGTGTTCCCCATGCTTCCCAGCCCCGAACATCTGAGACAAAACCCCGATCAGATTCCTGAAACTGTTGAACGCGCCTTGCGGAAAGCTCGCGAGCTGGAGCATCTGCGGGCTTTTATTTCGCTCTTCGACAAGCGAGCGAGTGATGCGGCGGTGCGTGTTCGTGATCAGCTTCGTGCGGGTCAAGCGTTGCCGCTGGGCGGTTGGCTGGTTGCGGTAAAAGACAATATCGCAATCGAGGGCGAGCGGCTGACCTGTGCCTCGAAGATGTTGGAAAGTTTTCACAGCGGTTTTACTGCGACTGCGGTGCGGCGGTTGGAAGCCGCGGGTGTGATTATAATCGGGAAGACCAACCTTGATGAGTTCGCTATGGGATCGTCTTCCGAAAATTCGATCTTCGGGCCGGTGCGTAATCCGGTTGATCCGGAGCGCGTGGCGGGCGGTTCATCAGGCGGCAGCGCCGTTGCCGTAGCCACCGATGTCGTACATGCGGCCTTAGGCAGCGATACGGGCGGAAGCGTACGTCAACCGGCGGCGTTCTGCGGTGTCTCGGCATTGAAGCCGACCTATGGACGGGTTTCACGCTATGGATTGGTGGCTTTCGGATCATCTCTCGATCAAATCGGAGCGTTTGCTAATTCCTGCGAACGCTTATATCAGATTATTTGCACGATGGGGGGGGTGGACGCGCGAGATTCCAGCAGTGCCAACGAGCCAATTCCCAAGTATTTTGACCGCCTCAGTCCTCCGGCTCAGCGTCTTCGCATCGGTGTGCCGAAGGAGTATTTTGTGGAGGGAATCGCCCGTGACATCAAGTTGGCGGTCGAGAAAACACTCGATCACTTGCGCGCCAGCGGACATACCTTGGTTCATATCTCATTGCCGCATACTAAGTATGCGGTACCCGCTTATTATATTATAGCGACCGCCGAAGCGAGTTCGAATCTGGCGCGTTATGATGGTGTTCGCTACGGCTGGCGGAACCCCGAAGCCGCTGACTTAGCCGAAGTTTATGATCTCACGCGCGGCAACGGATTCGGTCCGGAAGTAAGACGACGGATTATGGTAGGAACGTTTGTTCTATCGGCCGGCTATTTCGACGCATATTACCGCAAGGCGCAGCAAGTGCGCCGTTGCCTGCTTCAGGATTTCGCAACCGCCTTCGACGATGTGGATGTGATAATAACACCAACGACGCCAACTACGGCGTTTCGGTTGGGTGAGAAGGTTGACGATCCGCTGGAAATGTATTTGTCGGACGTTTTTACCGTGTCGGCCAACTTAACCGGTGTGCCCGCCATTTCCATTCCGGTTGCAAGCGAGTCAGGCAATCTGCCCATCGGTTTGCAGATCATCGGCCCGCATTTCGCCGAGGAATTGATCCTACGGTTAGGTGTTGAAGTCGAGAATCTTCAGCGGGACGGAGCGGCATCGTGAGCTACGAACTTGTCGTCGGCTTGGAGATCCACGCGCAACTGAGAACCGCCACTAAAGCGTTTTGCCGATGCGCCAATCGCTATGGCGAACCACCCAACACGTTAGTATGTCCGACCTGTCTCGGTATGCCCGGTGCATTACCGGTTCTGAACTCGGATGTTGTTGAGCAGGCGGCTAAACTGGCATTGGTTCTCAATGCTACGATTCACCCACACTGTAAATTCGACCGCAAGAACTATTTCTATCCGGACTTGCCGAAGGGTTACCAGATTTCTCAATATGATGAACCGTTCAGCACCGGCGGCTGGGTGGATATCGAAGGCGAGTGGGGAATCAAACGGATCGGCATTACCCGCGCTCACATCGAAGAGGACGCGGGCAAATCTATGCACCAGGACGATGGGACGACCGTAGTTGATATGAATCGCTGTGGTGTGCCGCTGGTCGAAATCGTCAGTGAACCGGATTTTCGCGACGCCGCCGAGGCCGGTGCCTTCGTCTCTACGATTCGTGAGTTGCTTCGTTATATTGAAGTTTGCGACGGCAATATGGAGCGCGGATCGCTGCGCTGCGACGTCAACATTTCCGTTCGCCGGCACGGCCAGCAGGAATTGAACGAACGAGCCGAGATTAAGAATCTCAATTCGATTCGTTCTGTGGAGAGTGCCATTCGCAAGGAACGCGAACGGCAAATCGCGATCTACGAAACGGGCGGAGCCGTTCGGCGGGAAACCTTGCTGTGGGACGAGTCAACTGAAGAATTACGAGTGATGCGGCGCAAGGAAGGTTCAGACGATTATCGCTATTTTCCCGAACCCGATTTGGTGGAATTAATCATAGCTCCAGACTTTGTCGAACGAGCGAAGCGGACTCTGCCCGAACTGCCTGCTGCTCGACGTCGCCGTTATCGTGATGAGCTTCATCTGCATGAAGAAGCGGTGTGGGTGCTGGTTGCCGAACGCGCGCAAGGTGATTATTTCGAGAACCTATTAGCCTTAGGCGCAGACGCTCGAGTGGCGGCGGGATGGATGCAGGGCGAGGTGCGGCGTGCTCTACAGGAACGCAACTGGACGATTGAGGAATTCCCCGTTTCGGCGGCCAATCTGACCGATATCATCAAAGCCGTACAATCCGACCGCATCTCCAATTCGCTGGCGAAAGATGTATTTCGAAAAATGGTGGATGACGGACGTACCGCGTTCCAAATCATCGAATCCGAAGGTTTAGAACAGACCAGCGATGCCGATAAACTGCGGGATATCGTCAGAAAGGTAATTTCGGATAATCCCGCTGAAGTCGACAAATTCCGCTCGGGTAAGAAAAACCTCATTGGGTTTTTCATGGGTGAATCCATGAAAGCGGCGGGCGGTAAGGCGAATCCGAAACTGTTGAATAAGCTGGTTCAGGAGTTACTGAACTCGGAGTAAACTGCGACATGAAAAGTGTTGGTGTCTGATGCAACTTCTATCGCTTGAGATATCCGGTTTCAAATCATTTGCCAAAGCGACACGGCTCGAGTTCGCTCCGGGCGTTACTGCAGTCGTCGGTCCTAATGGTTGCGGCAAATCGAATATTGTGGATTCGTTGCGCTGGGTGCTGGGTGAGCAGCGTTCATCCGTGTTGCGCAGTGATCGTATGGATAATGTGATCTTCAACGGGACCGCCGTCCGCAAACCCGCCGGGTTGGCGGAAGTGAAAATCACTCTCGATAACAGCAAGGGATTGCTCGACCTGCCCTTTACCGAAGTTGGAATTGCCCGCCGTTTATTCCGCGACGGTACCAGCGAATATCTGCTGAATAACAACGTTTGCCGCTTGAAGGATATTACGGATCTTCTTCATGACAGCGGGATGGGACCAAATCAATATACGATCCTTGAGCTGAAAATGGTTGAAGACATTCTCCGCGATGACGGTGAAGGTCGGCGATCCTTGTTTGAAGAAGCGGCGGGTGTGGCAAAGTATAAAATCCGCCGTCGGCAAGCATTGCAGAAATTGAAGCAGACCGACGACGATCTGCTGCGGTTGGCGGATATTCTTAATGAAGTCGAACGTCAAGTATCCTCGCTGAAGCGGCAAGCGATGCGGGCAAAGAAATACACCGAATATTCCGATCGGCTGAAGACAATCGAAACGGCTCTGATCTATCGTGAGTATCGGCGTCTCTTATCCGAACTCACGCCGCTGGAAGATGCGCTATCCAAGTCTTCAGCCGCTACGGATGCCGTAAAGGCCGCGATTCGTCTTGAGGAAGCGAAGCTTCAGGAATTACGGCGCGCTGAATTGGATGTTGAAAAAGAAGCGGCTGAACTGCGGAAGAATCTCGCGGATATCGTATCGGAAATTTCCACATTGGAGGCTGAAGAAGCGGGCTTGCGGGCGCGCGACCAGGCGGCGCGGCAAACCATCGAGCGGACGCGTCGGGAACGGCAGCTGTTGTCCGATAAACGCGCTATGCTGGAAGTCCGATTGCAGGACGTTCAGGAAACTCAAGCCGGAATTCAGGCGGAGTTGGCCGAAACCGAACAGCGCGTTGCAGAAGCTTCGACCGCGGCGGCTGAAGCGGCTGAATCGTTGCGGAATGCTGAAGACGACGCTCGTCAGCATCTAGAACGCGTCACAGGATTGCGAGTGCGCTTGGGTGAATGTCAACGCGAGCAGGGGCGCGTGGCGATGGCTCGCGCGGGCATTTCCAGCCGCCGCGAGTTATTGACCCATGAGCACGAATCGCTGAACAGCGAGCGTCAGACATTGAATGGTGAGCATCAGGAGCTTAGCAATCAGCTGCAACACATTGAATCTGAGTTGCAGGCGGTTCGGGAAGATGAATTGCAATTGGATGCCGAATATCGGAAGGTTTCCGATGAACTCGCGCGGTCCGAGGAACGCGGTCGAAGTCTGGCGAACCTGTTGGAGGCGACCCGGGCGCGTTTGGCACTATTGGCAACTCTTGAAGAGAAAGGACCGCGTTCGCATAGTGCTTTGCGTACTCTGAAAGAGCATCCGGTGGAAGGCTTGCTCGACCTCTTAGGTGATACGATTGAGGTCGAAGATCGCTATCGGCGCGCACTCCAGGCGGCATTGGGACCGGCCGCCTATTACTATCTGACGGAGTCCTTGGAGTCGGCGCTGGTGGCAATGGAAATGCTGCGCCGCGAAAATGCCGGTCAAACGACCTTCCTCGCGTTAAATGAGTTTGAGACAGAACAGCCGGTAATGCTGACTCCTCCTTCCGGAACATTAGGCATTGCCTTATCTCTGGTACACGGAAATACGCACAATTCGGTGCTCCGGCACTTTCTGGGCCGGGTTATTGTTGTGAATGACTGGCAATCTGCCATGGTGCATTGGGAGTGGGCGAAGCACCATGGTTGTACGGTTGTCACTTTGGATGGCCAGTGGATCGGCAGCAGCGGTATCTTGCGTGGCGGTTCCGAGGAGGCGAATATCCCGGTAGATTTAGGTCTGGGCAAACAAGTGCAGGATCTTCGGGAACGGTTAGGCGAGGCGGAACAAGAACGTGAATCCGTGATGGCCGCCATGCGATCGCTGCGCAGCGAATTGGCGAAGCTGGAACAAAGCCGCGAGGATCTTCGGCGACGGTCGAAGTCCTTCACCGAACAGCATGCCGCAATTCGCGAAAAACAGCTGAAATGCGAAACACGCTTGCTGACGTTGGATGAACGTGAGCAGTCGGTAATTGTTCGTCTTGAGGAATTGGACCAGCAGAATTTGGAGCTGGATCAAGAGCATGAGAAGTCTGTCGAAGCGGTTCGTATTGCCGAACAGGAGTTCAAAGACGCCGAATCATCTGGTAGTGGGCTATCCGAAAGAGTTTCGACGAAACGACAGGCGGCAGCCGTGCTCCAGAATGACCTTCACCAGCGCGAACGGGAACGCGATGCTGTGCACCATCGTTTGGATTTGACCGTGGCGGAAGCCGATCGTTTGCGGCAATCTCTGGATGAACTCGAAGTGGAGTTGACGAATGCGGAGCGGAATGCCGAACAAGCCGCCAGCGATTTGGTCGGACTGGAAAGTCGGCTGCACGAAATTGATGAACTTTCAGTTCAGAAATACCGCGTTCGAGACGACCGCGCCGAAACTGTGGATAAAATCTCGGTTCGTTTGGATGAGATTCGTAATACTGTCGCCGAACAGGATGAACGGATCAGAAATCTGCGGGAGAATCATTCCGGCGAATTGGAAGGCAGCCGCCGCATCGAGACCGAAGTGGCGCGTCTGCATGGCGAAGTGGATGCATTGGTAAATAGCGCTCGTATTCAGCATAATCTGGATTTACCCGCTGAGAATTTTGTCGAGCGGCACTCGGATATCGCAGATGTAGAAGCAACTTCCGAAATCCTTCAGGAATTAAAGCAGAAAATCGAACGCTTAGGACCGATCAATTCGTTGGCGGTTGAAGAATACGCTCAAGAAAGCGCACGGTTGGATACGATGCTGGCGCAGCGCGAGGATCTGCTGAAGGCAAAAGCCACCCTTGAAGACACCATTGCCCGTATCAACGAAACGGCGCAAGCCAAATTCCTGCACACATTTGAGGCGGTTCGCGGTCACTTTCAGAGGCTGTTTACGGAGTTCTTCCCGGCCGGCGAAGCGGATTTGATTCTCAGCGGTTCGGATTTGCTGGACGCTGATATTACCATGTGGGCCAATCCTTCCGGCAAACGGTTGAAGTCCATCACGCTGATGTCCGGCGGCGAAAAGACCATGACGGCGATTGCGCTGCTCTTTGCGCTCTATCAGGTAAAGCCGTCTCCGTTCTGTGTTTTTGACGAAGTTGACGCACCGCTGGATGATGCGAACATTGATCGGTTTACTCGCATGCTGCGTATCCACAGCGAGCAAACTCAATTCATTGTCGTCACGCACAACCGACGGACGATGGAGGTCGCGGATAACCTCTATGGTGTAACCATGGAGGAGGAAGGCATCTCCAAACTGGTGTCCGTACGCCTTTTGTCATCTATCGCTTAATCGCAACAAAGGGGGAGGACTATGAAATCCACCCTGAGTCTTCTGCTGGCTTGTGCTCTACTTGTTATTACACCCCAAGTGTACGGAGAACTGGTTCTCGATCTTGATCATGCCGGATTTCGCGCCGACGATTCGCTGGGGTATGTCGAAATTTACACCGCGGTCCACCAATCCGGCCTGCGCTATCGCGAGATGGGTGATAGCCTTTTCGCTGAATTCAAATTGGCGTTGGACATTCTTCAAAATGAAACGATTGCCATAACTGACACGTTTCATGCCTTTGACAAGCGTGAAGCGTCGGAACAAATTGACGGCCGCGGTAATTTCTATGCGCATGCATTCCGATTCATCATTAAGCCCGGAGCGTATCAAATCCGGGCTTCGTTGTTTCACTGGGAAGATCAGCCCATCGCGGTTATTGAGGATTCACTGACCGTTCCGGACTATCCTCCCCAGGAATGCCGCATCTCAGATATTGAGTTAGGCACTTATCTGCAATTGGCGGATACAGCTGCCGAGGATGTTTTCACAAAAAACGGAATACGACTGATTCCCAACGCCACCTGTTTCTACGGCAAAGAGTTGCCGGTGTTGTATTATTATACGGAAGCCTACGGTTTGGATTACGATTCCGCGGCGGTAGATTCGCATCTTGTAACAAGACGCGTTGTCAATGCCGAAACACAAATGACGGCGCGGGCTGATGACAGCAAGATTCGACGCACTACCGGACATTCGGTGGTGATCGCTGATGGTTTCCCCATTTCTACGTTGCGAACCGGAACTTATTATCTGGAATTGCAGATTCAGTCGTTCCGTACCGGAAAAACTGCCACGGCCCGAAAAAAGTTCTGGACCTATCGTCCAGAAGACTATGTTGCTGGACAATCGTCACAAACCGCCCCGGAATTCGTTGCCCGAGTCTTATCCTCCGATCTCAATTTTCTTGAAGTCATTGATTTAGACAGCGCGCAGCAATGGATGCGCTATATATTAACACCTGACGAATCCCGTCGGTTACGGCGTCTGACTCCCGAAGGCAGACGGCAGTTTGTTGCTGATTTTTGGAAACAGCGCGAACAGAATGACCCCGGAGCCGGGAATCGGTATTTCGCCCGGATTGTCGAGGCGAATCGGCGGTACAGTTACCTGAAGCGACCGGGCTGGAAGACCGACCGCGGGCGAGTTTTCGTATTATACGGTGAGCCCGACCGAACGCAGCACAATTACGCGATGCCGGGCATTGTGGATCATGAAATTTGGGAGTATAACCAATTGGAAGGCGGTGTGGTTTTCGTGTTTGCGGACCGTCAAGGTTTTGGCGATTTAGATATGGTGCACAGCACGAAACGCGGCGAAATGTACAATCCCGACTGGATGCAGCGTGTCCGATCCAGTGATCGGAATACCGGTACGACGGATCCCAGTTCACCGGGACGATTTTATGAATGATATTGCCGTTGCGGCGAAGGATCTGGCGAAAAACTATTACGATGCCAGCGGACAAACGGTTCATGCTTGCCAAGCTTTGAGTTTTGAAGCGCGACGCGGCGAAGTCTTCGGCCTGTTGGGAACCAACGGGGCGGGGAAGACCACTGCTCTGCGAATGCTGTCCACCGTTCTGCGTCCGACCGGCGGCGATGCGCATGTGGTTGGCCATAGCATCGTACATGAACCGGATCGCGTCCGTAGCACGATCGGATTTCTGTCCGCCGACACGGGAGTATACGGTCGTTTGACCGCCCGGGAGATGATCGAATATTTCGGTCGGCTGCATGGTCTTACCGAGTCCGTGATCGCGACTCGCGTTCAACAAATCTCCGATCGCTTGAATATGCAGGATTTTCTGTCGCGTCGTTGCGATAAATTGTCCAGCGGGCAGAAACAACGGGTGAGTATTGCGCGAACGATCGTCCATGATCCGGAGGTACTCATTTTCGACGAACCGACTTCGGGCCTGGATATTCTTGCCGCCGCACAAATTGTCGAGTTCATTCGCGACTCCCGCGCCCGCGGCCGATGTGTTATCTTTTCAACACACGTCATGCGTGAAGCCGAAAAACTTTGCGACCGCTTAGTGATTCTTCATCGCGGGCAAGTCTGCGCTTCCGGTACGCTTACCGAATTGCGCGAACAAACCGGATATCAGGATTTGGAGGACGTGTTCTTACGCGCGATTGGCGAATTGCCGTCGTAAGCTCGCAACCCGGAATGGCCTTGCTTTTGCCGTTATCAGATTGGTTTCTTTAGCAAATCACTCTTGACCATTCCTTCGCGGTGAACGTAAGCATGAATAACAATGAATACGATCTCCTGATTCTTGAAGATGACGCCCAGGTTCTGCGTCTTCTGTACGAATTGTTCAGCGATCAGGGATTGAAGGTTCATACAGCCGATACCATAGCACTGGCACGCGAAAGCCTATCACGTTTTCTATTCAAGATCGTGCTCTCGGATCATAACCTGCCGGACGGAAAAGGCGTGGATTTTCTTGCCGAATTGCGGGGGGCGAACCGTCATGCCGTACCGATTCTGATGACGGGGCTGATGGACCTGTCGGTGGCGGTTGAAGCGATTAATCGGGGGAATGTGTATCGTTTTGTGACAAAACCTCTGGATTTGATCGGGCTGTCCGCGACCATTCGCCGGGCGGCTGATCATTACAAAGCTCAGATCGAGCAAGAGCGATTGACCCGGGAAATGTTGGAACATAACGACCGTCTGCGTCGCGCCGCACAGGACAGCGAACGATCTTTACGGCTGGCTGAAGATCGAATCCGTAGCGAAGAGAAGACGGTTGAACAGCAGAAAGCGCATATCGAGACCCTTTACACGGAGTTGCAGGATGCCTATCTGCACACGGTTACATCCCTGACGACCGCTATTGAAGCGAAGGATCGCTATACCAAAGGCCATAGCGATCGGGTGTATGTATTCTGTACGATGATGGCGGACGTGCTGGGTCTGTCAGAAATCCAGCGACGAAACCTCCGCTTTGCAAGCATTCTGCACGATTTGGGGAAAATCGGTGTTCCCGATCAGATTCTTCAGAAACCCGGTCCGTTGACCATCGATGAACATCGGGTAATGGCTACTCATGTATTTCTTACGGATCAGATTCTGAAACCGTTGCCGTTTTTGTCTGATATCCGAAAAATCGTCCGGGAACATCATGAACGGTTCGATGGCAACGGTTATCCGGAAGGTCTGAAAGGTAACCAGATTAGTCTCGAAGGACGGATCCTATCCGTGGCGGATGCGTTTGACGCCATGTGTTCGCATCGCGCTTATCGCCGTGCTATGAGCAGGGGGGAAGCGATTCAGGAGCTGCGGACCGGAACCGGCACACAATTCTGCCCGCTATGCGCCGGTGCTTTAATCTTAGGACTGGAAAGCCATCATGATTACGAGTTCGAACAACCCGCCGATCCTGCTGAAACGATGAACTCAGAGGACATCCTGAAAATTCATGATGCAGCCCAAGCCATTCCAGTCAATTCATTATTTTGTTAATTAACAATACTTTGAGCAAGAGAATTTCAAATATTTATGACCCAGTCAGGAACTTAAAAAACTTGACAAGGGTTCTAATAATTGTTAAATTATATTGTTAAGATTTTTCCGCAGCTCAAGATCAGGAGATTCATGCCCGTTAGGTAGAGGATTTGGTTTTTGGCACTTTAATTCTGTCGAGTCCTTGTTGACATTTCCTCACATTGCCGGGCATGATGATCAATACGCACGTAACGGTTTGCGACCGGATACACCCATGGGGTGTAACCGGTCGTTTTTGTATTTTATCTATACCGTAATGAGAGCCAAATGAGATATCGCCTGATCATCACTGCTGGTTTAGGATTATTGATCGCTGCTGCGGCCAGGGGTGACGTTCAGATCATTCGTTCGACTACCGCGGAATGCGTCTGGGATTATTTGCCCGGCGCTCCAATTACTCAGCGGGATGATACGATCAATCTGTCGGGAGTGATGCTTGGTTGGTCTGACAATGATTATCGTATCAGTGAAAATTACGTTCAACCAGTGCGTGTTTTTCAGTTGGTTGTACCGCCCGGAACGACTCCGTTACTATCCGTTCAATCGGTGCAGATACAATCACTGAGTCGCGGTCTGGCGGCGGCTCCACCTGAAGCCTCAAAACGCACTGAATCTACGTTGGAAACATGGGCCGTTCTTGATCGTGTTCACGACTGGCGTGGTTTTCGGCTGGCGCGTATTCTTGTTCCGTTACAACGCGGCACCGCTAACCAATCGGAAATCCTTGTTTCAGCGAGAATAACTGTTCGATTCACCGGTACGATCGAATCCTTGTCCAACCAAGCGCGGGACGGTGATCTCCTGCAAGCCATCGCGATTAACGGTGCAATCGCAGACCATTGGTGGACGGATACACGGAATCGGGCAACTTTGGATGATGTATATGCGTGGCCCGAGTTTCCTTTGCAGCGTATAGCTGTGACTGAAACCGGACTCTATCAAGTAACGGGGTCATCCTTGGCCGGTTCGGCGATTGTGGGACAGCCGCTAAGCCGCATCAAATTGTTCGGGAACGGCGGCGGCTTACTTCCGAAGAATCCCGATACTCCGACGGATGCAACTCTGATCGAAAATGCCGTTAGAATCGAGGATCTGAGCGGCAACGGGGTTTTTGATGCCGAAGATCGCATACTTTTCTTCGGAAAAGGCTTAAAGGGGGCTGATTATTGCGACGAGACCTACCTGAATGGACTGGCTCACCACAGCCCGTTTGCGGTCGAGAATGTCTATTTCTTAGGTGCTGATCCCGCCGGTACCGACGGTTTGCGCATGCAATCTATTCCGACAACCGGGACCGGTACTGCCGTTTCACGGACTTGGAACAGACAATATCGCGATCAAGATGCGTTTATTTATGCAACGGGCCTGCAAACGGAGTCGGGGTTGGTTTGGATGATGTCTACCATCGGGCCGCAACAGGAGCGGACATTTTCTCTGAATCTTGAAGGAGCAGTCGGAACCGCTGGCTTCTTTCGAGCGGATATGGAATCGGTCGGTTATGTCGGTCAGAACTTTAACATTTATATCGGCAATACTCGCATAGATTCTTTGCACTTCACGACCGCACCCTTTACGATCCCGGTCGCGGCGGGAGTTCTGGCCCCCGGCGATAACGTGGTTCGCCTGCAAAATGCATCCTCTGCAACGGTTCATGTGAACTATGTCGAAGTCGAATATGAGCGCGAGCTTTCCGCTCCGTCGGGGACCTTAACGTTTTTTGCACCTGAGCAAACCGGATCATTTCGCTATGTAGTGGGCAATCTGGAAAGCAGTGCGATGATTTTGGATATATCAGATCCGCTTCATCCCCGATTGGCCGCCGGCAATACCATTGTTGATTCGTCTTATGAATCCGCGCCTCGTGAGTATTTTGCCGTACGCTCGGATTTGATTCGCAGTCCGGTATTTCGCGGAACGAAGATTCTGCCGGATTTGGACTATACAAGCTTACGAAGTGCGTCCAATCCCGGTGGCATTATCCTGCTGACGTTCGACGACTGGTATGATGCGCTGGATTCGCTGAAGCTGTTTCACGAAACGTACCGTGAAGAACCGTTACCTGCAGTTCGAGTGCGAATCGGCGATGTTTTTGATGAGTTCGGGTGGGGGGTTCGTGATCCGGTGGCGATCCGCAATTTTTTGAAGTACGCATATTACAATTGGCATGGGCCGTCCGGAACGGATACCCTTAAGTATGTTTTATTTGTCGGCGATGGCGACTATGACTATCGGAATATCGAATCGCAAGCCGACGCCAACTGGATGCCGCCCTGGGAGTACAACTCCGAATGTACGGATGATTTCTTCTCATTATTCACGAATGCGTCGGATCTTCCTTGGTTATTGACGGGACGCTGGCCGCTGCAAAGCCGGGGGGAAGTGGAAGCGGCCGTATCAAAGACAATAGCTTACGCCAATTCACCTCTGTACACTCCATGGAAGAACACCGCGACGTTCACCGCTGACGACGAGTATAAAAACGGTTGTGATGCCAGCGGCGAACCGTTGCACACGATTCAAGCGGAAAATCTGATTAATTCGGTTCTCCCCGAGTATTTCACGTTCAAGAAAATCTATGAGATTTTCTACCCGATGAAGAATACAACCGGCGGAACGATAAAGCCTGATGCAACACGTGATCTGTTGGAAGCGATTAACCGGGGAACCCTAATTGTTAATTACGCGGGTCATGGTAATGAGCACGTGTGGACGGATGAGCAATTATTCGTCATGGATCGGGATAATCGACTGTTGGAAAATTACCGGATGTGGCCGCTGTTTCTGGCGGCAACCTGTTCGTGGGGCGGTTTCGATAAACCTCTGAGCCGCTGTTATCCGGAAGTTTTGTTGACGGACGTCCGAAGTGGTTCCATCGCTTCGGTTGCGGCAACCCGCTTCACGTTCAGCGGATCCAACGACGTGATCACCAATGCGTTCTATGGTGAGTTGTTCCGTCAAGGAATCAATTCGCGTCGCAGTTTCGGTCGGGGTATGTTGGTGGCAAAGGCTACTCGTGCCACGAATGCGGATTTATATCATGTCTTCGGGGATCCCGTTTTGAGGCTGGCAACTCCAGAGTACTTTGCCCGCGTCACCTCAGCGGACGATTCCCTGCGGGCCTTATCGTTGTATCATCTGAGCG
Source organism: uncultured Alphaproteobacteria bacterium (assembly GCA_964444755.1). Classification (GTDB taxonomy): domain Bacteria; phylum Electryoneota; class RPQS01; order RPQS01; family RPQS01; genus JAHJDG01. The sequence goes on from CAYUIF010000033.1 coordinate 24,941, forward strand.
GAGAAATCCTGCGTGAGGCTGGGGGGCCGGTTTGGTCGGATTTCAATGGTGTGGTTGAGGTTCGTGTTTTCGATACCGAAGATTCGACGGCTTACTATTGGTGCGGCAATACAGCGTCCGCTCCGTATTATATCGGGCTTCCCGGGAACGCAATCTTTCGGGGAACGGCAACCGTGGTTGACGGTCTGTTTGACGTGACGTTCCGGGTTCCGCGTGATGTGCGCTATGGCGGAAACAACGCGAAAATCAGCCTGTACTATTTCGGGAAGAGCGAGACGGAAACGGATTCCGCTGATGGCATAGGGATTCGGGAACATATTCCGATTGCGACCCAGGCTTCCATCGAAAGCGATTCGATCCCGCCACAGATCACTTTTTGGTTGGAGAGCCCGTCTTTCCGAGCCGGTGATCTGGTCAGCGCATCGCCGAAGTTGCACGTGGATATTTACGATTCATCGGGAATCAATTTATCCGGCGAGGTGGGACATAAAGTAACGGTTCGGATTGACGATGCACAGGCAGAGGATCTGACGGCGTTTTTTAACTATGATCTGGACAGCCATACGGCCGGTCAGTTAGAAAAAGTCATCGGTCCATTGACTGAAGGCGAGCATCGCCTGACGATTGAAGCTTGGGATTCGTTCAATAACCTGAATCAAATCAGTCAGACATTTCGAGTCGGACCGAGTGGTGAAGCGGGATATGCGATTCGCGACGTATACAACTGGCCGAATCCGATGTCCGATCTTACATACTTCACCTACTACTTGACGCAGGATGATACCCGCCGCGTGAGCCTGAAAATATTCACGCTCTCCGGCAAGCTGGTTTATGAAATGGATGGATTGGGAACCTCCGGTCCGGCGTTCAACAGCAATTCCGACCGCCCGTGGGATGGACGGGACCGTGAAGGTCACATGTTGGCAAATGGAGTTTACTTCTATCGCATCACGGCGGAACATTCCGACGGGCATGATGCGGAAGCGACCGGTAAGCTGGTCATTTTGCGATGATGAATTCGACGAATAGAATATATCTTGGAGGACTAATGAGGCGAACGGTGATTTGCCTGATACTGCTGGGCATTCTTATTCCCGGTGCCTTCGTGCAAGCTGCCAGTGTAAGTCAGGCGACGCTCCTGTTCCTGAAGATCGCTCCCGGTGCGCGACCGGCCGGAATGGGTGAAGCTTTCGTAGCGATTTCGGATGACGCTAATGCGACATGGTGGAATCCGGCGGGCTTGGGCTTTCAGCGCAATCGCGAATTTACAATGATGTACGTTCGCTGGCTTCCGCAATTCAATCTGTCGGATTTGTATTACGCCTATATGAGTGCTACGTACTATGATCCCGAGTGGGGGACGTTCGGCGGAAATCTCATTTTCTTGAATCTGGGTGAGACCCAGCGAACGGACGAGCAAGGACAGGCCCAGGGGACTTTCTCGTCATACGAGATTGCCGCGACCGGTACCTATGGAGCGGAAATCAACCCGCACTTTGCGATGGGTGTTGCCTTGAAATTGGCCTATAGCAGCCTTTCCCCGCAGGGGGCCGGTGAAGAAAAAGGCAGCGGTACGGCTACCGCAATTGCCGCCGATGTCGGTTTGCTTTACAAAGCCCAGTTTCTCCGCGGCTTGTCCCTGGGAGCAAATCTTTCGAATATGGGACCGAAAGTCGCATACATTGACCGTGCGCAGGCCGATCCGCTGCCGACCAACCTGAAATTCGGATTTGCTTATAAACTCATTGATCAGGAATACAACCAATTGACCATCGCTTCCGATCTCAATAAAGAATTGGTGAAGCGTGATAATAAGGGACGTTCCGACGAGTTTTACGAAGCGCTGTTTTCCGCATGGGGGGATGGCGATTTGATCAAGTCCATTATCTGGAATGTCGGTATCGAGTATTGGTATTCCACGTTAGTCGGTCTGCGTGCCGGATATTGGAATGACCATCTCGGCAAGGTTTTTCCTTATACATTCGGCGTATCCCTGCAATACAGCAGTTATCGGTTCGACTTCAGCTATCTGACGGCCGGAACGAACCATCCGTTGACGGATACGATGCGTTACTCACTTTCGGTTGATTTATAGGCGTGAACTCGTGCCGCTGAAACGAACATCACTGTACATCGCACTGCTGTTGACATTAGTAGTCACGGCAATAGCCGCATACGGCAAAGCGATCCTGCCTTATTCGCGCGCAATCTCTAAGATTGCAGGTGAACCATGGCCGGTTGATCAACCGATTCGCATTTGTGCGATCCGGATTGAATTCCAACCGGACACAATCAGCGGTACAACCGGTACCGGTTTTATGGGAACGGGCTTCGATTCGACATTGATTATTGATCCACTGCCCCATGACCGCGCTTATTTTGCGGATCATCTTCAGTTCTTGCGGAACTATTACGAATCCGTTTCCGGCGGCGGTGTTGTGTTCGATACGTCGTCTTTCGACATCTATCCGACGGTCGAAGACAGCGTCTATCGTCTTGATCATCCGATGTGGCATTACAATTACAATTCGGATGATGATCTGCTGAATCGAAGATTGGTGGAATTGTTTGTTGAGTCAACGGATAAGGCGCGGAATGACGTCAACTTTTCCGCCTACGACGCGATTTTCATCTTTCATGCGGGAGTCGGAAAAGATTTCAGCCTCGGTTATGATCTGACTCCTTTCGATATTCCCTCAGCCTACATCTCCGAAGCCGACATTCAAGGCTATACGGGAGCGACGCCCGTTCCGCCGGGTGTTACTCGCGGATTGATTCTGCCGGAGGGCGAGAATCAGCAGGAAGCATTGGAGTTGGATGTCGAACTCTCTCTCAATGGCATAATGGTGAAGCTGTTCGGCAACTGGTTGGGCTTGCCGGATTTGTTCAATACCAGGACCGGCCTCAGCGGCGTGGGACGATGGGGAATGATGGATCAGGGATCGGGGAACATATTTGCTTTGGTTCCGGCGATGCCGACGGCATGGTCGCGGGTCTATATGGGATGGGAGCAGCCGCTGGTTCATGTTCCCTCCGGTCGCGGCGACACACTCCACGTGGCGCGTGCGGAAAACGTCTCCGCTCCGCATGTCATCAAAATTCCGGTGACGCAACGCGAGTATTATCTGATCGAAAACCGCGATGCGGATGCCGATTCCATTGGTTATGTTCAGTTGTGGGATCGCAACGGGTTATGGATGAAGGTGGACCTCGATCAAAACATTCAGGTTCAGGAAGGTTTTCGAGTTGCTGTCCGTGCCAGCCATTACGATTTCGGTATCCCCGGCAGCGGAATTCTGATCTGGCATATTGACGAAGAGATCATCGAGCAAGGGCTTGCCGACAATACCGTGAACAACGATCCCGACCATCGGGGTGTGGACTTAGTGGAGGCGGACGGTCCGCAGGATATCGGTCGTGAATATGGATTCGCAACCGCCGGATCGGGCACGGAACTGGGAATTCAAGAGGATGCATGGTATTGGAATAACCCGTCCCACCGCGAAGCGAACAGTAATGCGGAGCGCGAAGAATTCACTGATGCCACTTTCCCATCATCACGCCTATATGACCGCTCCTACACGCGTCTGCATTTGAGTGGCTTCTCGTCGGTAGATAGCTTAATGAGTTTCATCTGCCGGATGGACAATCTGGCGGCGGTATTTCCCCTGAGATTTACCGATAACATTCTATGGACATCAGCCGATCTGAATGGTGATGGAAATTATGAGCTCTACTTCCAGCAACTGGATTCCTCCCATGTGTTGACTCAGGTGACTTCTGATAGTGTTCTCACTCTCGATTACCCGTTAACGGACTTAGGCTTGATTGATAATATTCCGGCGGTTGATTTGGACGGGAATCCGGGTGATGAACTTCTGTTCATCGGTTCTCGCCTTGCTATTTTGGGCTTCAATGCCGAAACGCCTCTTCTACGGGTAAGTGAATCGATAGCTGCCCAAGCAATGAACACGGCTTATTCTGCCAGATCTTCCACGGGTGATGCGCTAATCCTGTTAGTGCAGCAGTTTGGATCTGATTTGGTTCGGTTGCGGTTATTCTCGACAGAATTGCAAATGCTTGATTCGTTGGAAATCGAGTTTTTGGACAATTCACCTTTTTTCTCAGTCTATAATGTAGATGCTTATCCCTCCCGGCGCTTTGTTCTTGTCGGTCTGGGGAGAGCCGCATGCATTTCGCTGGATGACTCACGACTGAATCTGCTGTGGGAAAAAAGCGATGCGCAGATCGAATCAGCGCCGACGATTGTATCAGGCCCGGATACCACAGCAATCTATTTCAGTGGTTTGGGATATTTCAATGCGACCGACGGTTCGCTGTTGTGTTCTGCGGAAAACTGCAATCCTCCGCAGGTGGATTGGGACGGCAATGGCATTCCGGACGGCGGCGGCTGGCTGGGTAAAAACTCCATAGGTCGTGAAGATGCTCCGGTATTGAATAATCACAAGCAAGCCGTTTGCGATCTCAACGCCGATGGATTACCCGATCTGCTGGGTTGGGATCGCAATGAGCTGTTTCGCGTTTCGGCTAAGGATCATTCCGGAATAATGTTCGCGGGATTTCCACTGGCAATTAATGCCGTTGATGGAAATCAAAGCCCCTATCGAAACGATATCAATCATATTCGCCGTCCGTTTCGCTTCGGATCGGACAATGTACTATACATTATGAGTGTCATCGTAACCGATTCCGGCAGTTATTATTCTCCGTTGCGCCTGACTGATGCCGACAACACCGAGCGGTTTGAGTATACTTCGCCGGATCAGATCATTAATATCGGACCATATCGCTATTCGGCCAACCAACGTTCCGACTGGCTCTATTGCTGGCCTAATCCGACGTCTACTATAAGCAATTTCCGGATAACCGTCGGTTATCCCGTAACGGTGGACATTCGCATCTTCGATTTGGCCGGGCGGTTGGTTGTTGAACTCCGCGATCGCTCGACGCTTCCGGAACCGTTTGAAATCGGTTGGGATGTATCGCATGTGGAGAGCGGTGTTTATATCGGAATCGTCAAGGTGCAGGGCGGTGGTGGCGTTCTTGAATCCCAAGTAAAAATTGCGGTGGTGAAATAGTGCTGAAACGGTTCGCTTCTGTCCTACTGATACTGGCCGTATTCACGGGTCGCGCGGCGTTCGCCATTTTCGATGATTACAATCATCCGGAACTGAATTGGCGAATGTTCGAAACGAAGAATTTCATCATCTTCTATTCGGATGGGTTGGAGGATGTGGCGACGCTGGGGGCAAAAGTTGCCGAAGAAATCCATGAACCGCTGTGTGAATTATACCAATATCGCCCCGACACGAAAGTATCGCTGATTTTTTCCGATAATGATGATATCGCCAATGCCGCCTCGTATTTTCAATCCAATAAAATCCATTTCTATTCGACTTCGATGGCGTGGGACTTTCGCGGTACTCACAACTGGCTCCGCAATGTCGTTACCCACGAATATACGCACATGATTCAGTTGGGGGCGTCGCGGAAATGGTCGCGGAACATTCCGGCGATCTACGGACAGCTTCTGGGCTACGAGCCGGAGCGTCGTCCCGATGTTCTCTACGGGTATCCGAATCGGCTGATCAGTTGGCCGCTGCCGTCCGTAACTGTTCCGGCATGGCTCGCAGAGGGGACCGCTCAATTCCAATTTACCGGAAACGGCTATGACTTTTGGGATAGCCATCGCGATATGCTGCTGCGGCAAGCCGTGCTGTCGAACCGATTGCTAAGCTTTGAGGAGTTGGGTTATTTCGGCAAGACCAGTTTGCAGAGCGAAGAAATCTACAATAATGGATTTTCACTGGTAAAGTACATCGCGGATCATTCTGAAAGTCCCGATGTGCTACGCCGAATCAGCAAGAGCTTGTCGAATCCGTTGCCGGTTACCGTGGATCGTGCCATCTACCGTGCGACGGGCAAACGCGGCATCGAATGGTATAATGAATGGAAAGCTGACCTCCAGCGGAAGTACCAGGCCCAGCGGGATAATCTATTGCCAACATTGACGGCGGCTGATACGCTTCCGGTGACCGGGTATGTTAATCTGTATCCGCGGCTTTCTCCCGATGGCAAGAAAGTCGCATTCATTTCCAATCAAAATCGCGACTACTTCGGACAGTCCAGTCTCTATATCTACGATTTCGAAACCGGCGAATCTGAGCTGGTCGCTCCGCAGGTACAGGGTGCGTTGACATGGTTGAATGACGGCCGAGGAATCATCTTTTCGCGTCGGGGTGTCATTAAAAAGGTCGGTTCGATTCAGTATGACTTGTTCGTCTACACGTTCGACAATAAGAAGACGATTCGTCTGTCCGAGGGACTGCGGGCCGAATCGGTGGATATGAGCCCCGATGGTCAGCAACTGGTGTTCACGATCAACGGGGCCGGGCGGCGGGATATCGCCATTGCCGCGATGCCGGATTTCACAAAATCGAAATTCGCTAAGATTACTCCGGATAATCTGCAATATCGTATCGAATCGTTGCCTCATGAGCAATATTATCTGCCGCGATGGAGCCCCGACGGCAAACGCATTGCCGTTGCCCATCATCGCGACGATGGACGAGGGATTCGGATTTTTTCGCTATCCGATGCGGACAGTCAGTGGTCGGTAGTTCAGGATATCAGCGGTGACTTTCTGGAATTGCGAGATCCAAGTTGGTCAGCCGACGGTGCCGGTCTTTATGTTGCTTGGGACGTTTCGGGAATTTCCAACATCTATCGGTTGGATTTGGAAAGCGGCCGGAAAGTCCAATTGACCAGTGTATTGGGCGGCGCCTTCTATCCGGATTTTCGTACTGACCGATTGGTCTATACGGATTACTGCGAAAACGGCTTTCGAATCTGTACACTGACAGATCCTCCAGAGGTCCGTGTACCGGCCAATGCATTTGATGCAACCACTGATGAACAACCCAGTTATGCGGCTCGCGTTCCTCGCGGGAGTTTCGACTTTTCGGTAGACTACCCGAAGACTTCTGGATATAAGCCGGTTTTCGAAAAACTATATTGGTTCCCGCGCATTGCGTTTGACTATGGCACATTCAAACCGGGCACATATGTCCTGATCAACGATGTACTGGAGAAGCTTACATTCATCGGTGGCTTCGCCATCAATCAGAAGCGGGATTATGACCTGTTCGGATCAATTGAGTATCGTGAATTCTTCCCCACGATATTTGCGGACTACTATAATATCCAGCGTCGTTTGACCTCGCATTTTGAGGACACGCAGCGTATCATTGGAGAAGAAGGTGAAGGTCCGAATGCCCGGCCGATATATGATCAATATCGAATCCGCTTCCGCTATAGTCTCCATGAAGTGGATTTGGGATTGAAAATCCCGTTCGGCGAAGGAACCCATATTTCGTTATCGGGGATTTATGACAGCTACAACGCCCATAACCGGTTTGACGATGAATCGAGTATCGGTATAACCTACTTCAAGGGCTGGGCCGGCAAAGTGGGATTCCATACTGATATGCGCCGTCCGGGAGTGGTTTCGGCGATTAATCCCAGTGGCGGTTATAAAGCCTATTTCGAGTATACTCGTGCCAACCATCTGTTTTATACCGATCTCGAAGTCGGCGGAGATGCTGTCGGTTTGTCGGAAGTGTACGCTCCCTATAATTATGACATGATGGAAGGCGGAGTCGAAAAATACCTGTCGCTTCCCGGATGGGATCATACGCTGGAGTTGCGCGGTCGCGGTGGTGGTGTAACACGAACCGTTGATCCGTTCTTCTATCTTTATGCGGGTGGTCTGCCCGGTATGCGCGGCTATTCGTATTACAGTATGGGTGGCGAACAAATGGCTATCGCCACGGTAACCTATCGGTTCCCGATTGTCCGCCGTGCGGCTTGGAATCTGTGGCCGCTATCCGTCAACCGGATTTACGGCAGCGTATTCAGTGATGTCGGAAATGCCTGGCGTGGTGAACTCGAAGGCGATGCGTTGAAGAAAGACGTCGGTGCCGGGATCCGGGTTCAGATGCATTCATTTTATTCTTATCCCACTGCCTTGGCATTCGATGTCGCTTACGGTTTTGATCGCTTCAACGTCGTCGAAGAAGAGCGTGCCACTGAATATGGTCAGGAGCTGCGATACTACCTTACGGTTCTGTTCAGCTTCTATAGTCCGTTTTCGGAGGATCGTTGATTGTGCTGTTTTTGAATCAAGAATTAGAAGATAAATCTGGAGAAACCCTCATGTCAAGCAAACATGGAATCGGCTTGATCATTCTGGCATGTTTCTATGTGCTGTTAATGCCGCGTATTAGTCATGGCGCGGAGTGGGACTTTTCGCCTTATCGCGCGCAGATTGCCGACGCGCAAACCGAAACAACGTCGATGGAATCGGAAGCGATGCCGGTTGACGGACCGCAAAAAAAGAACGTCGGCAAAGGCGTCATGTTTTCGCTGGTTATTCCCGGTGCCGGTCAGCTTTACGGCGGTTCCTGGCTGACCGCGATTCCATGGTTTGCTATTGAAGTTGCCGGGTGGGCAATGTTCGCCTCCTATCACGGCCAAGGTACGGATAAAACCGATGAATTCGAAGCGTATGCCGGAAATCGCGAGGGTCCCAATAACTTCAACCACCGTGCCTATATGTGGCGGGAATACTGGGTGGCGCAGGATTCATCCCGCAACGGTTTGCGACCGGAATTCAACGGCACATTCGATGAATGGCTTGCGCTGCCATGGACCAGTAACGGTAATGATGATCGTTATCGGCATCTGCCGGCGCCGTTTACGCACGATGTTTTAACCGATGACGAGCAGCAATTTTACGAAATGATCGGGAAGTACCTGCTCCAGTTCGGTTGGGGCTGGCGTGACACCTATAGTGGTGGAGCGGGCGGTGTGCCGAATGATACCTCCGCATGGGCTTCGACATTGGGCGGAATTCGGGCGGATAATCCCGCTACGACGGCGTTTGACGGTGACTCGCCGATGTTTTTTGCCTATCGCGACATGCGCGCGGATGCCAACGACCTGCTTGAAAAAGGCAATATCGCGATGGAGGTTGTACTGGCCAATCACGTTCTGTCAGCTCTACACGCGGCATTCTTGATTCGCGGTCAGAATCGGCGTATTGAACAAGCCTCCACGCCGACGTTGGGCGATGTCCGGTTGCGTTATGACGCCAAACCCATTGCCGGAAGTATGACTCGATTCCTTAGTGTGACATTTCCGCTGAACTAAGCGAGTAATATGGTGAATCCTCGTTTACAACGGATCATTGCCCTTGTGCTCGCGTTATTCCTTCCTTTGGCGGCCAACGCTGCAGAACGCGCTCCCGGTGGAACCGCTTTCCTGAAGTCGCTGTTGATTCCCGGCTGGGGTCAATATGCATTGGGACGCAATAATTCCGCTTTAGCGTTTCTGGGAGCGGATCTGGCGCTGATTGGCGGGATGCTGACGCTGAATTCCTATGGCAACTCCGCTCGCGATGACTACAAGGCACTCGCCGCAGTACATGCCGGCGTGATCGGTGATCATTCGCATGATTTCTATGTGGATGTCGGCAATTGGATGAACGTGGATCAGTATAACGAGCGGCGGCTGCGGGATCGCGATTATGATGCGTTATATACCGATCCGGAGGATCAATGGACATGGGATTCGGACCACAACCGATCAGAGATGGAGAAAATCCGGATTCGATCGGATCGGGCGTTCAATAGCATTATTTACTTTGTAGGCGGCATGGTGTTGAACCATGTTGCTTCCGCGATTCATGCCGGGCGCATGGCGGCGCGGCAGCGCGAGGGATTATCCGGCATTCCGGATCGGGATTGGAATGCCAGTGTTATTCCGAACCTTCAGGCTCAAGGTGCAACGCTGCGTTTCACCTATTCGTTCTGAGCCGTGATGCGAATTCTTATCACCGGTGCCTCCGGATTTCTCGGATCCCATGTGGCGGTAAAACTGTCTGCGGATCATGAAGTCTTGGGGATTGTGCATCGCACGCGCGGTCATTTCCCGTTTCGAACCGAATCTGCCGATTTGACCGATGATGTAGTCGTTGCCCGAATACTGTCGGTTTTTAATCCCGAAATAATTATTCACTCCGCGGCGATGTCACGGGTGATCGAATGCGAAAAGAATTCCGAACGCGCGTTTGAAGTCAACGTAAATGCCACGATTCGCTTGATTCGCTGGGCGGAAAAACTGCATGCCAAGCTGATCTTCATTTCCAGTGATCAAGTCTATTCGGGAATGCGCGGCGGATATCGTGAAAGCGATAAGACCGGACCGATTGGAGTCTATGGTCGCACGAAATTAGAGGCGGAGTCGGCGGTATTAAGTTCAACCGCGCGCCATTTCGTGGTCCGCAGTAATTCGATCGTCGGATTGTCAGTAGGGTGGGGGGAGAGCTTTTCGATGCGGTTGCTTAATGATCTACGGCAAGGTCATTCTGTTCGTTTGTTTGAGGATCAGTATCGCTCACCGATCCATATCCGCAAGCTCGTTAAAATCATTATCGCCGGATGCTATACGGATATAAACGGTCTATTGAATGCCGGTGGACCGGAACGCCGGAGCCGTCTCGATGTCGGATATTCACTCTTGCGCGCCTACAGTTTGCCGGCTGATCTCATTGAACCGGTAAGCTATCAATCTCATCCTGAGGCGGGGTTAATGACGCGCGATACGAGTTATGATATTTCCCTGCTTCGTCAGCGCCTTCCCGAATTAGACTTTCGTTCATTGGATGATGAGTTCATTGAGGATGCTTCCCACGCTTCTATTCGATCATGAAGTACGTTGAAGACAAAGATCGTTTTCTGGTACGATTTGAAGTCGGCGAGACTCTGCCTGATGCGTTGGTCGGAATGTCCGGAGAGCTTGGGTGGACATCAGGATCGTTGACCGGTATTGGCGGTGTTAAAGACGTTGTTTTAGCCTACTATGACCTGGCTGCCCGGGAGTATCTGAAATTTCCGGTAGCGGGAATCGTTGAATTGGTCAGTTTGGCCGGAAATCTAGCGTTGGTGGAAGATAAGCCGTTTTGGCATTTACATGCCTCGGTGGCAAATGTAAAGGGTGAGGTAACGGCCGGGCATCTGGTAAGTCTCACCGTCGCCATCACCCTGGAATGTTGGATTCAACCCGGAATTGGCATTTATAACCGAAAATATGACGAGAGTTGCGGATTGAACTTGCTCTCCATTTGATGAGATCCAAGAACAATGGCTGAATTTACCGAGCGAAACTATTTCATTGCAATCGCCGGAAACATTGGGGTCGGAAAGACTACCCTCGCGCGGGCTCTTGCATCACAATTCAACTGGCGATGCTATCTCGAACCTGTGATTGATAATCCCTACCTCGACGATTTCTATCAGGACATGTCGAGATGGGCGTTTCACTTGCAGGTTTATTTTCTCAGTAAACGATTCGTCAGTCAGCGGGAAATCGAATTAGGCACCGTATCGTGTGTACAAGATCGGACCATCTATGAGGATGTCGGTGTCTTCGCCGCCACGTTGCACCGGCGCGGTCATTTGGTCGGTCGTGACTGGGATAACTATCGCGACTTGTTCGACGCTATGACCGAGTATCTCCAACCGCCGGATTTGGTGATCTATCTTCGATGCGATGTGGATACCCTGCTGAAGCGGATTCAAGCCCGCGGTCGCCCTTCGGAAGCTACCATCGCCCGCGACTATCTGGCGGAACTGAATGATGCGTACGAGACCTGGATAAATTCAGCTGCGTCGAAATTCCGTGTGGCAACACTGGAAACCGGTCATGATGCGGAGCTGGACAAGGATCAGGTCCTCCAACAATGTTTGGAAATACTGCGACTGAAACTACAATTGGAGATGCCGCTGTCGAATGGGACTGCTTAAGATTTTCGATAGACTCCCCGATCTCTGGGGTGTGCGCTTCCTGTTTGTTTTGATTGTGCTATCCGTGGCTGTTGCCGCTCTGCAGAGCTTCCGGTTGAATACGGTTGCCTATCTGGCGCTTTTCGCCTTATTGCTGGGATTCGTGGCCTGGGAAACCCACCGGATTGAGCGCAAGGTTCGTTCTGAAAATGATGAAGATGAGGACTTGCCGGTGCATGCCTTGTTTCACCGGAGCATGAACGGTATCTCGTCGGTGTTGTTTGTCTTTGGAGTGGTCAGCCTTTGGCCATGGCTGGGTGAAATGTACGGCACGGCGTATTTTTGGATTCTGGTTTTGGGAGTGCTTTCTCCAATTCTCTTCTTCTGGGGTCGGATTCGTCAGCCCAAGCATGAGGGATCGTTGAATGCGCTCTACCGTTTCAATCGTGTCCTTCCCTATGTCGGTATAATCCTGTTGTTGGCCATCGCCGTTGGATAACCGAGTTCCGGTCCGTCTGACTCTGGTATCCGCTTCTCCAAGACGCCGTGAGTTGTTAAAGAGTTTGAACATCCCCT
>CAYUIF010000034.1:0-9302 GCA_964444755.1 uncultured Alphaproteobacteria bacterium
TTTGCGAGATTTCCCCCGCTTGCACCCGTGCCACATACACTCCCGACGGCAGCTCGCCTGCATCGAACACCTGCTGATGCTCTCCCGCATTCAGCATACCCAGATCAGTCTGATACACCGCTTGACCGAGGACGTTGAAAACCGTTAGTGAAACGGGTGAAGATTGTGGGAGGGAGAATGAAAGGGTGGTCGTGGCGTTAAAGGGATTGGGATAAACTAAAAGGCTGAAGGATGAGGGATGAGGGATGAAGGGATCATCCACTCCGACATGCAAAGCACTGTCTCCGGCGAAAATCCGCACACGGCCTCGTCGCATCGTGACGTTGTCGTCATAGAACGACACGGCAAGGTCCGCTGCGTCATCCCCGTTGACATCGCCCAAACCCGCTACTTGCCATACACGCCCATCGGCTTCTGTGGCATAGTGCACCCAAACCGGCGTAGTTTGCACGGTTGGCCCGCCCAGATAGAGCGCCACGTAACCCAATTCCGCCTCGTAAGAGGTGAAAGCCGACAATAGTAGGTCGTTGTAGCCATCGTGGTTCACATCATGAGCGCTACGGAACATGCTCACGACATCCACCGGCAAATTCAATACTTGATCCACCTGTTGAAGCAACGGAAACTGCCCATACCGCAGATCCGCCGTATGGTTGCCGTGGCTGACCAGCACTTCGTCCCGACCATCGCCGTTCAAATCATTGACCATGCCCATCGCGCTAATATTACCGACCGTCAACGAGCACGCAGGCGATGTATCCGGTTGGACGGCTCCTCGGTAGATATACAATTGTCCATTCGACACCGACGTGTACCCGATCCAATCCGCGTACACATCGCCGTCCACAGTACCGTAACTCAGAGGACGCACTCCTTGAACTTGGGCGCCTGGATGATGATGTGCCCAATCGCTCAACGTGTCAGCAGGGTTGCCTCCATAGAAGATCTCTATGGAATCACCAATCATACAATAAAGGTATAGGTCCGTATACCCGTCCCCGTTAAAGTCCCCCACCGGTCCCATCCATGCCCCGCGATCTCCGGGGATGCGAAAGACTACATCCGGGCCGTGGCTACCAAGTGTCGGACCACCATAGAAAAGTGATCCATACAGGGTTTGCCAATCGTTGTTGTACTCCAGTGTCAGCAACAGATCCACATAGCCGTTGCCGTTTACGTCTCCCACCGCCTGGGCGGAATAAATCGCGCTGAGATTACTGTCGCAGCGAAAGGTGTAGTAGGGCGTTGTGTCGGGAGGATTGCCGCCATGAAATAGTTCCACCAGTGTTGAATCCCCGCCGTCACCAAACCCGCTATGCCCGGCAGCATACACCCCAAAGTCGGCATAGCTGTCGCCATTCTGATTCCCCAACGGCAGGATCTGATAGCCATATCGCGAACTGTCCCCCGCACCGCTCCGATTCCAGATCACATCGGGTGTCCACGGTTGGGCAAACAGGGTCGTTGCGAGGAACAGAATGATGAAGAAGGGTTTCATGGTAAGGTTTTTAGTATAGGGTTAGCCGGGCAGGTTGAGAACCTGCCACGGCGAGTTCGTTGCGTGAAGATTCCGGGCAGATCAGGGGACCCTTCACTTCGTTCGAGGGCAGGTCTGCCTCGGCGAAGACGTGGGCACAGCACGCTGTGCCCCTACGGAAATCGGGCGGGTTCCACTGAGTTCAACCCGCCCCTACGATACACTATTCGTTAAACGTCTTCCACCAGAACCAGTTGGGTGACGGGAGTCAGAGCGCGGGATTTGTGGGGGGTGATAGGATCGGCGGGAATGAAGAAGCCCTGACCTTCGTGCAGCACTTCCGTACTGTCTTCGAATTCCAATTCCAGCACGCCGCTCATCACATAGCCGATGTGTCCCTTCTTGCACCATCCCTCCTCCTCGAATTCGGGAGTCAGTTCCATCACGCGAAGCTGCCGATGATTTTGCACATGCCGCTTAAGCCGCTGGCCGGGGAAATTCGATTCCCATTCCAGTTCGCCGAAAGGAATGCCGTAAGACATGGTGGACCTCGAAAAGAAACTTAAAACTTAAAATTGAAAACTTAAGAGCGATGTGATCGATTATCGGGCACAGCATGCCGTGCCCCTACCGAACAGGCGGTAAACTTGTCATCCTGAGCGAAGCGAAGGATCCCTCTTCGATGCAAGGGATTCTGGACGCCCGCTGATGCGGTGTCCAGAATGACACGCTTAAAGATACCGGCAGGGTCTGGGGACCCTGCTCGGCGAAGACGAACTCACACATGGGTGCGCCCCTACAGTATGTGAAATCCCTTCCGGGCAGGTCGGGGATCTGCCTCGGCGAAGACGGGCGGGTTCCATTGCATTCAACCCGCCCCTACAACATTGTTTATACGTATCGTTTGAGGAAGCGTTCGATGCGGCCGCAGGCTTCGGTGATGGTGGCTTCGGAAGCGGCAAAGGACAGCCGGATGGCCCGGTCATCGCCAAAGACCACCCCCGGCAAGGTCGCGACGTACTCCTCTTCCAACAGCTTCATACAGATGGCCAGCGATCCGGGGTAGTTTGGGATTTCTCTCCCCGATCCTCCCCGGCTCTCCATTTCTCCCCACAAGTGGTCAATCCTCGGGAAGATATAGAACGCCCCGGCGGGCTTGGGGACCTCGACTTTCGGCCACTGGCTAACCAGCGAGTAGATCAGGTCGCGCCGTTTCTCGAACACTTGCCGCATCGCTTCACGATCGTGCTGGTCATTTGTAAGCGCCTCGATTCCCGCATGTTGGGCAATGGCGCTGGGCGAAGACGTCATCTGCGATTGCAGTTTGGCCGCCGCCGCGATGATCTCTTTCGGGCCGCAACCGTAGCCCAGCCGCCACCCGGTCATGGCATAGGTCTTAGAAAAGCTGCTCACGTACAGCGTGCGCTCGTACAATTCGGGAATCCGGGCGGGCGAGGCCTGCTCACGGCCGTCGTAGAGCAAGTGTTCGTAGACTTCGTCGGACAATACCCACGCCTTCGATTTCAGAATTACCGGCGCCAGCGCCGCCAGTTCCTCGTTCGTGTACAGAGTCGAAGACGGATTATTGGGCGTGACCAGCACGATCATTTTCGTGCGGGGGGTGATCGCCTTGGCCAGTTGCTCGGGTGTGATCAGATAGCGGGCTTGCGGGTCGGTTTGAAGAATGACCGGCTTGGCCTCTGCGATTCGGATCAGTTCGGGATAAGCCAGAAAGTACGGGGCGGGCAGAATAACTTCATCCCCTGCATTCAAGGTGGCCAGCATGAGGTTGGTAATGACATGCTTGCCGCCGTTGGAAACCAAAATTTGTTCGGGAGCGTAGTCGAGCTGCTGATCGCGCTTGATCTTTTCGGAAATAGCCTTGCGCAGGGGCAAAGTCCCGCGCGCCTCGGTATAGCGGGTGATGCCGTGGTCAATGGCATATTTCCCCGCTTCGCGGATCGGCCGCGGAGTATCGAAATCGGGCTCACCGACGGATAGGGACAGAACGGGTTTGCCTTCCGCTTTAAGGGCAGCCGTGCGGGCGACGATTTCCAGAGTTAGAGCGGGAGTGATTTTCTCGGTGCGGGTGGCCGGAGGATGCAAGGGCATAGTTTTATACCTGAAGGTTAGATTTCCACGGGAATAAGATAAGAAAAAAGCGGATATTTGTCAGCTCGTTCCAAGTCAAGAATGTTTTTTTACGGAAGAACCACTGTGGGGCTGTAGAGGATTCCGGACTCCCGCTGACGCGGTGTCCAGAATGACACACTCTTGTGTAGTTCCGGCAGGGACTGGGATCCTGCTCGGCGAAAGGACGGGCACGGCATGCCGTGCCCCTACCCATCCAAAGATTATTATCTCTTATTTGTGAAATTAATAACATTTAAGTAGAATGGGCTACATCAGAGACAAAGAAATGAAAATGTGAAACATTTCTCTTGAGTTTTTCATAGACGATTTGTAGATTAATTTCTCACCTGTCTCAGGCACGAACTGGAAGTCCCCGAAAAACAAGGCGAATCCGGCGCCGTCCGGCAGACTTCGGCGCGGATTCGTTTTTTCACCCGCAGGATCTCTTCAATAGACTCTACTGTCTTTAATCTGATATCACGGACCTAATTTCCGGAGAATCTCCCATGGACGTCTTTCAAGCCTCCCTCGAGTATCACAAGCGCGGACGACCGGGCAAGATCGAAATCGCCCTGACCAAGCCGTGCCGCACCCAATATGACCTCGCTCTGGCTTATAGCCCCGGCGTGGCCCAACCGTGTCTGGAAATTGAGAAGAATCCGGCCGATGCCCATATCTATACATCCAAGGGTAATCTGGTGGCGGTGGTATCCAATGGAACCGCCGTACTGGGACTGGGCGATATCGGCGCGCTGGCCGGCAAGCCGGTGATGGAAGGCAAAGGCGTGCTGTTCAAACGCTTTGCCGACGTGGACGTGTTCGATATCGAAATCAATTCCCACGATGCCGACGAAATCATCAAGGTCGTGCAATTGCTGGAACCGACCTTCGGCGGCATCAATCTGGAAGACATCAAAGCCCCCGAGTGTTTCTATATCGAAGAAACCTTGAAAGCCACGATGGATATTCCCGTGTTCCATGACGATCAGCACGGCACGGCGATTATTTCCGGCGCGGGCTTGCTCAACGCGCTGGAACTCGTGGGCAAGGATATCAGCAAAGTCAAGGTGGTGTTCAGCGGCGCGGGCGCCTCGGGCATTGCCTGCGCGAATATGTACGTTACCCTCGGCGTGAAGCTGGAAAACGTGCTCTTGTGCGACACCAAGGGTGTGCTGTATCATGGCCGCGAAGACCTCGATCCCAAGCATCCCAAGTACAACAAGTATAAAGCGAAATTCGCCAATCATACCAACGCGCGCACGCTGGCCGATGCGTTGAAAGACGCCGACGTGTTCTGCGGCTGCTCGGTGGCCAATGTCGTATCCAAGGACATGGTCAAGTCCATGGCCAAGGATCCTATCGTGTTCGCGATGGCCAATCCCAATCCCGAAATTTCCTATCCCGATGCAATGGATGCGCGCAGCGACGTGATTATGGCCACGGGCCGCAGCGATTATCCGAATCAGGTCAACAACGTGCTGGGTTTCCCCTTCATTTTCCGCGGCGCGCTGGACGTGCAAGCCAGCCAGATCAACGAAGAAATGAAACTGGCGGCGTCGCATTCGCTGGCGCAGCTGGCCAAGGAAGACGTGCCGGATTACGTGTGCGCGGGCTACGGCGTGGATCGCATGTCGTTCGGCCGCGAATATATTATTCCCAAGCCCATTGATCATCGCGTGCTGTTGTGGGAAGCGGTGGCGGTGGCGAAGGCCGCCTGCGAAACCGGCGTGGCGCGCAAGCCAATTACCGATTTCGACGCCTACCGCGATCAGTTGGAAGCGCGATTGGGTCACGGCCGGGAAATCGTGCGCATGTTCATGAATCAGGCCAAGCGCACTCCCAAGCGCATCGTGTTCCCCGAAGGTCAGCAGCCGAAGATCATTCGCGCCGCCGAGACCATCGTTTCCGAAGGCATCGGCACGCCGATTCTGATCGGCAACAAGGCGATCATCGAAGAGCGCAAGAAACAACTGGGCATGACGCTGGACGGCTGCGAGATCGTGGATCCCGCGCAGTTGCCGGAAGCGGAATATGATATGTACGTGCAGCAATTGTGGCGGTATCGCGAGCGCAAGGGCGTGACTCGCAGCGAAGCGCGCAAGCTGCTGAACGATTTTAACTATTTCGGCACGATGATGCTGCGGCTGGGCAAGGCCGACGCGCTGGTGGCGGGTGTGTCCCAGCATTATCCCGAAACGATTCGGCCCGCGCTGCAGCTTTTGGAAAAGAAGCCGGGCGTGAACACGGTGGCCGCGCTGTATGCGATGGTATTCAAGGATCGCACGGTCTTTCTGGCCGACACCGCCGTGAATCTGGATCATAACGAGCCGGAAAATCTGGCGGAAATCGCGATCCTCGCGGCGGACACGGTGAAGAAGTTCGACATGGAACCGCGCGTGGCGATGCTGAGTTTCTCCAACTTCGGCAGCGTGGATCATCCCGACGCCAAGCGCATGGCTAAGGCTACCGCGCTGGTGCGGAAGATGCGGCCCGATTTGATCATTGACGGCGAGATGCAGGCCGATACGGCGGTGGTGCAGTCCATTATTGACAACACCTATCCGTTCAGCGCGCTCAAGGGCGGACCGGCCAATACGCTGATCTTCCCCGATATGACCAGCGCGAACATCGCCTACAAGCTGCTCATGCGGTTGGGCGGTGCGGAACCCATCGGCCCGATTCTGATGGGCATGAACAAGTCGGTGCACGTGCTGCAGCGCGAATGCGATGTCAGCGAAATCGTGCAGATTGCCGCCTACGCCGTCGTGGACGCGAAGTAAAAAGTCTGGATGATTCGATTGGAGGGGCGGCTTGGGCAACCGGGCCGCCCCGTTGTGTCTTCTGACAACGATAACCGATGATCCATTCCCCTTCCGTCCCCCCGTAAACGGAGGGAGACCGGTCTTGCCGAGCCGTGGTTAAGCGCAGCGCAACCCGGCCGGAACTTCACAAAAGCATGTCATTCTGGACACCGTGTCAGCGGGCGTCCAGAATCCCTTACAATGATAGGGATTCTTCACTTCGTTCAGAATGACAGCCAATTGGAATCGCCGGGCGGGTGGCACACCCGCCACGGCGGTGGTTGCGAGGGTGACTCTGGGGAGTCACCACCGGGGAAGCGTGTAGGGGCGAGTCTAAGACCCGCCCGTGGGCACAGCCCGCTGTGCCCCTACGAAGAGCGGGCGCGAATCTGGGGATTCGCCGCCGCGATGATACGAGAAGTTTCCGGCGGGATCAGCGATCCCGCTCGGCGATCAACCAAACACGAATTCAAACGGAATGCAGATACAACCGGATGAGGCAACATGGCTGTAAAAGAACCGCCTAAGGCAACCGAACAAAGTGCGGAATTTTCATCTTCCGAATTAACCTTCCGGGCCGTTTTATCGGGGCTCGTGGTCGGCTCGCTGATCGGCGCGAGCAACGTGTGCATCGGCCTGAAAATCGGCTGGACCTTCGGCGCATCCATCACCGCCGCGGTGATTTCCTTTGCGCTGTTCAAGAGCGTGGGCGGACTGCTGCGCCGTCCCTACGGACCGAAAGAAAATCTGATCACCGCCACCGCCGGCAGTTCGGCGGGAACGATGGCGTCGGCGGGCGGCTTTGTGGCCTGCATTCCCGCCTTGGAAATGTACCTGGCGCAAACCGGACACTCCGTGCTGAGCTATCAGCAGTTAGTGATTTGGGCAATCTCCATTGCGTTCCTCGGCGTGTTCTTCGCGGTGCCGCTGCGCAAGCAGATGGTGGTGCGCGAAAAGCTGCGCTATCCCACCGGCACGGCGGCGGGCGAAACCATCAAAGCCATGTACGCCTCGGGCGCGGAAGCGTTGAAGAAAGCGAAGATACTGTTGTGGGCGGGACTGATTGCCGCGACGGTGAAAATTCTCTTCAACATCAAACCGCTGGGACTAAGCGGACTGGAAGATATTTCGCTGGACGATTTCGGTCTGCCGATGGTAGGCATTCTCGGCATTCCGCTGGCGGCGCTGCGCCTCGGCGTCAACTTCTCGCCGATGATGCTGGGCGCGGGCGTGCTGATCGGCCCGAAAGTCGGCTGGTCGCTGTTCGGCGGAGCGATTCTCGCATGGGGCATCATCGCGCCCAATCTTTTCCACAATAATATCGTGGATTTCACCACCGACCGCGAAGTATACAAAAACGCCTTCAAGTTCGTGCTGTGGCCGGGCGTGGCCTGCATGGTGGCGGCGGGCTTCGCCAGTTTAGGCTTGCAGTATAAAGTGATCGGCCACACCTTCAGTTCGTTCAAGAAATTGATGAAGGGCAAGCAGGTCGAACAGCAGGCCGGCGACGAAGACGATGCGCCGGATCCGTTCCCCATCAAGTGGTGGGCGGTGGGCATGGTGGCGGCGACCGCGCTGACCACGACGCTCTCCTATTTGTATTTCGATATTCCGATTTGGATGGGGATTCTGGCGGTGGTGCTCTCGTTCTTTATCGCTTCGATTGCCGTGCGCGCTACGGGCGAAACCGACATCAATCCGGTAGGCGCGATGGGCAAGATTACGCAGGTGGTGTACGGCGCGCTGCATCCCGGACATATTCCCACCAACCTCATGGCGGCGGGCATCACGGCGGCGGGAGCAAGTCAGGCGGGCGACTTGATGCACGACCTGAAAGCGGGCTATATGCTCAAAGTCTCGATCCGGCGGCAGGTGATTACCCAGCTCATCGGCGTGGTGACGGGCGTGTTCACGGCGGCGGCGGTCTATCGCTTGCTGACGGCGGCGTACACGATTCCCGGCGATCAATTCTCCGGCCCGGCGGTGATCGCGTGGTTCGCCATGGCCGAACTACTGGCCAAGGGTCTCTCATCCCTGCCCAACGGCGCGTTGGGCGCGGCGTTGATCGGCGCGATTGTGGGCGTGGCAATTCCGCTCATCGGCAATTTCAACAAGAAAATCGGCAAGTGGCTGCCCTCGCCCATCGCGCTGGGGATTGCCTTTATGGTGCCCGCCTATTATTCCATTTCCATGTGGCTGGGCGCTCTTATTACTTATATGGTCAATCGCAAGAATCCGACGGCGGTTGACAATTACGGTCCGTCGCTGGCGTCGGGTTTAATCGCCGGAGAAGGTCTGATGATGGTGGTCGTCGCCATCCTGCTGATCTTGGGAGTTAGCTGGGTGTAAGACCTGATTCGAGCAAATCCGCTTTGGATAGGAGCAAACCGTTCATGAAAAAGCTGCAGTGGATGTTTGTTGTCGCTGTCTTATTGGCGACCGCCCTGGCGGTGTACGCCGAAACCAACGGCAGCGATTTGCTGGCGCGCGCGCAACAGATTCGAGCCCAACGTGCCTCCTCCCCGAATCTATCGGTAAGATATAATTGCAATCCGCTGCTCTTGCCCCTGTGCATGCATGACTATGTCGAAGCGAAGCGGGTTTATGATAATCTTGCGGCGCTGCCCGACGACAATCATTCGCGGTGGTTCGGCTATTCATGGCTGTTCGTCACCGAGGATCTGGCGACGGTGGACCGCCTAACCCAAGCGCGCTTGGCCGCCGACACCACCGACGTGGCGTCGCTGCTGGCGCGGGGCGAACTCGACTATCGTCTGCTGCGCTATGACGATGCCCGGAAGATGAACGAAGCGGTGCTGCGGCAGATCGCCGTACCGAAGCACCGGGCACTGGCGGTGCTGGGGCTGTCGAAGATTCTCTACAAGGAATTG
>CAYUIF010000034.1:9312-35157 GCA_964444755.1 uncultured Alphaproteobacteria bacterium
CGCCCGCCGCGCTGGATACGCTGGCCGCACTGTACGATTCCACGACGCTGGACCGCGACATTATTTTCCAAACCGCGCTGACGCTGATTCAATTGGGACGGGTGAACGACGCGGTGAATTTCTTCGAAGAGATGATTCACTGGTGCTTTGTCGGCGAACGTCCCCACTATTTTCTGGGCAACGGCTTCACGCGGCTGAACTACACGCAGCTCGAACAAAAATATCCGGAACAATTAGCGGACAGCAGCGCCCGGATCATGCTGCAAACGGCTTACGATGCTCTCAATCGCGGCGAACTCGAACCGGCCGCCGCGCTGGCGAAAGCCACGTTCGATGTCTATCCGCAATACGCACCGTCGCTGGTGCTGTTGGGTTCATTGGAATGGTCGCGCGGGAATTTCGAACGTTCCGCCGATTATTTCCGCAAGGCGCTGGACCGTTGTCCCGAATATGGACGGGCGCACGCGGGACTGGCCAAGGCACTGGAAGGGATGCGGATGCGGGTCAATGTGCATCGCGCCGCCGATTCGATTAAATTTGCCGAAACGCCCATGCCGGACGTGCCGCGCATTGACGAATTCGTATTGAACTGGAAGAGTCTCGCGCCGCGTCATCAAAAGGAAGTGGCGCTCTCGATGGCGCCGTGGAAAGCGTATATTCCGGTGCTGATTGAGTGCGGCAGTTTCTACTACATCAAACCGCTGCACGAACTGCTCTCGGAATGTCCGAACATGGGACCGATCCGCGATCAGCGCATTGATTACGATTCGCGGCTGTGGGACGACGTGCGCGGCGCGGGCGGCTTCACCACAATCACGGGCGTGGAAGACGTGGAGCGGCAGATCTACAACTCCAGCAATACCGTGCTGCACGAACTCACGCATCAAGTGCACGGCATGTTCCCAGCGGAGGATCAGCAAAAGATTCTCGATGCGTTTCATGCCGCCCGCGCGCGGGAAGACGGCGGAATCCCGACCTTCATGAGCCAGTATCAGCAGGCCAGTGTGTGGGAATATTTCGCGGAAGGCGCAAACGCCTATTATAATTCCCGCCGCGACGACTACGATACGCGCGACGTGGTGCGGGAGCGGCTGTTGGAACTCGATCCGCCGCTGGTGAAGCTCGTCGAATATTACACCGCCGCCCCCAATCTCGAAGCCTGTTATGCGGTGGGTTTGGTCAACGCCGCCGAGGATGCGCTGACTACCGCCGATACGGTCAAAGCCGTGGAGCGCATTACCAATGCCTACCGGCGCGACCCGCAGGATCAGATCGTCTTGCAGGAGATTTCGCACATTCGTTCGATTCTGGATGACGATCCGGCGGCAATCGCCTTTGCCGATACGCTCACCATTTTATTCCCGCAGAAGGCCGCGGCGTATGTGCAGCGGGCCGAGGCGCGCTATCTGAGCGATGGCGACGCGGAAGCGTGCATTGAAATCTTAAAACAAGGATTGGAGAACGCGGAAGCGGCGGAGTTGAAAAAAGTCCGGCAGAGTCTGGGCAATTATTTGCTGAATGCCGGACGCTATGCCGAAGCCGCCGCGCAATATCGAGCGATTCTCGACGAGGTGCGGGACGATCCGTCCGCGCAATGGGGCTGGGCCGACGCGCTGGGCAAGCTGGGCGAGGCGGCCACCGCCGACAGCGTCTTCCTCGAAGCGATCAACCGCCGCAGCGGGATTCCCGAATTGCGTTTGGCGTATGTCGAGTTTCTGATCAAACAAAACCGTTTGGATCACGCGGCCACGCAAATCCATGAGGCGGAATTGCTCGCGCCGGATGACGAGATGGTCGCCACCGGTAAAGCGCAGTTGCTCATCGAACAAGGCGATTGGAACGGTGCGCGAACACTCCTGGAACAGGCCGCGCAAAGCCTGCCGGAATACCGGCTATCGTCGGTCTTGCTCCTCAAGGTTCTGCGGCACTTGCACGAGGACACCGACGGTGAATTCGCGGCGGTGGTCACGGCCATGCGAAATACCGACGTGCCGCGCTGGGTATTTGTGCCGCGCAAAGCGTATTACGTGACGCTGCAAACGTGGCCGCAGGAGCAGAAGGAACTACTGGACGAAGTGCTCAGCAACGATTAGCGATTAATGAATCGTCCATACAGCGTTATCATTTCCACACTCGTATTGCTTATCACTGTCCCCGCATGGGCGCAGGACGGTGCGGCGAGCACGATGGGTTGGGTTTCGATTCTGCCGCCGGTGGTGGCCATCGGACTCGCGCTGCTGCTGCGGCAGGTGCTGATCGCGCTGCTGGCCGGAGTGTGGCTGGGCGCAACGCTCATCGCGGGCGGCAACGCGCTCACGGGACTCTTGCGCACGCTGGATTCGTATATCGTGAAGGCGCTGGCCGATCCCGATCACGTGGCGGTGGTCGTGTTCAGCTTGCTGTTAGGCGGCATGGTGGGAGTGATTACGCGGTCGGGCGGAACGGCGGGACTGGTCAACAAGCTCACGCGCTGGTGCCGCACGGATCGCAGCACACAGCTCATCGGCTGGGCGATGGGCATGCTGATGTTCTTCGACGATTACGCCAACAGCCTGATCGTCGGTCCGGCGATGCGGCCGCTATGCGATCGCATGAAAATCTCGCGGGAGAAGCTCGCGTATATCGTGGATTCCACCGCCGCGCCGGTGGCGTCCATTGCCGTGATCTCGACGTGGATCGGTTTCGAGATCGGGCTGATCAACGACGCATTTCGCTCCATCGGCATCGAAGTCAACGCCTTCTGGCTGTTCATTCAAACCCTGCCCTATCGCTTCTATGCGATTATTGCGTTGGCGACGGTGGCGCTGGTGGCGTGGATGCGGCGCGACTTCGGTCCGATGCACAAAGCCGAGGTGCGCGCCCGCACCACCGGTGAAGTGCTGCGGCACGATGCGATTCCCATGGCGGACTTCGATCGCTTGGAGCGGGAACGGGTCGATACGAAACCCGGTCCGACCTATTTCGCGTGGGCGCCGATTGCCGCGTTTGTCGTCGTTGCACTGGCCGGACTTTACGGCGACGGCGTGCAATCGCTGGGTAACGCGGCCGCGCCGCTCTATCAGATCATCGGCGCGGCCAGTCCGTTCCGCACATTATTGTGGGCGTCGTTTGCGGGCGTGCTGACCGCCATGCTGCTGCCGCTGGTCACCCGCCGCCTGAAACTGCAAGCGCTGCTGGATGCGTTTCTGTCCGGCGTGCAGTCCATGAATATCGCGGTGATTATTCTGATTCTCGCGTGGTCGCTGGGACAAGTGTGCAAGGATATGGGCACGGCGCAGACGGTGATCGGCTGGATCGAGCCGGTGCTCGCGCCGCACTTGCTGCCGGCGGTGGTGTTCATCGCGGCGGCGGTGATTTCCTTTGCCACCGGAACTTCGTGGGGGACGATGGCGATTCTCATGCCCATTGCCGTACCCGCCGCGCACGCGATGATCGCGGGCGATATGACCGCCGGACACTTCACGCCCCACGTGGCGTACTTGGGAACGATTGCCGCCGTGCTTACGGGTTCGATTTTCGGCGATCACTGTTCGCCCATTTCCGATACGACGATTCTGTCTTCAATGTGTTCGGGTTCGGATCACGTGGATCACGTGCGCACGCAGTTGCCGTATGCGCTGTTGGGAGCGATTGTCGCGCTGCTGACCGGCTATCTGCCGGGCGGCTGGGGCATCTCGCCGTGGCTGTGCGGCGCGGTCGGCTTGGGGGTCACGTGGGCTTGGCTGCGCGTGGTCGGCAAACGAGTTCCGGTTTCGACCCCGAATTCAGCTTAATCCCGCTTGCGAATGTGCGGGCAATTGCTTACTTTATTGCCCCTTTCTTTAGAACAATTGAACCACCCATGAAAAAGACACCCTCAACAAAGAATAGTTCTCGGCCGAAAAACGGCGAAGCCACGCCATTGGCGGGCAAGATTGCCGCACTCTTGCGCAAACCCAGCCCGAATTGGACGGTAGATGATTTGGTGGCGCTCGTGCGCGATCAGAATATCCGCGTGGTCAGTTTTATGCACATCGGCGGCGACGGCTGGCTGAAGGCGCTGGACTTCGTGCCGCACTCCCCCGCTCACTTGCGCGACATTTTATCAGGCGGCGAACGCGGCGACGGTTCGAGCATCTTCGCGGGTCTGGGCATTCAAGCGGGCGCTTCCGATATCGTCTTCCGTCCCCGTCCCGAAACGGCGTTCCTGGATCCGTTCTCGCCGGAACCGACGCTGGTGGTGTTATGCGGACACTTGGGACGCGACGGTAAGCCGCTGCCCGAATCGCCGGATACCGTACTGAATCTGGCCAACGAGCGGCTGACCAAGGAAACCGGAATCGAACTGCATGCTCTGGGCGAAGTGGAATACTTTCTCGGCAAACCGGCAGGCGACGATACGATGCAGGGCGCGGACGATCGCGGCTATCATGCGGCGTCGCCGTTCGTGTTCGGCGAAGGTCTGCGGCGGAAGGCGCTGGCGATCTTAGGCGATATGGGCGTGCCCATCAAATACGGCCATAGCGAAGTCGGTTTTATTCCGGCGGGCGGGCAGGATAATTGGATTTGGGAACAGCACGAAATCGAAATGCTGTTGCAGCCGCTGCCGCGCGCGGCGGAAAGCGTAGTGCTCACGCAATGGGTCTTGCGCAATCTGGCGGCGCAGCACGGCATGCGCTGCAGTTTCGATCCCATCGTGCGGCCGGGACACGCGGGCAACGGCCTGCACTTCCATCTCGCGCCGATGCTCAAAGGCGAATATCAATCGGTCAATACGAACAACGGGCAATTGCGTAACGTGTCCAAGTGGGTGATCGGCGGACTCGTACAATACGGCGGCGTGCTGATGGCCTTCGGCAACCGGCATCGCGGCTCGTTCGTGCGGCTGATGCAGGGCAAGGAAGCGCCCAACACCGTCACGTGGGGACGCTACAATCGCAAGGCGCTCATTCGGCTGCCGATCGTCCCGCATGATGAAAAAGGCCGCGCGGTGTGTCCCGAAACCATCGAATACCGCCTGCCCGACGGCTCGGCGCATCCTTACCTACTGCTGGCAGGACTCGCCCAAGCCATTGTTGCGGGCAAGCAGACTCCCGACCTGGACGAATGGATCAACCGCACATCCGTGGAAGCCGCCACGAAAACGGCGGATGGCGCTTCCCCCGTCCCGCATACCTTTGCCGAAGTGATGAAGGCGCTGGAAACGCATCGCAAAGTTTTCGAAGCGGGCGATATTTTCCCCGCGCGGCAAATCGAGTGCGTCCTCGACGGCTTGCGCGCCACGTTGCGGGAAGTCCCGAATTCGAATTAATAAGATTCCGGCCGGGTTGCGCTGCGCTTAACCACGGCTCGGCGAGTACGATTATTTCCGGCGGGATCAGCGATCACGCTCGGCGGATACAAAAAAGGGCACGGATTCACCCGTGCCCTTTTGCTTTGTTATCGTATATATACTACTTCAGTAGAATCATTTTCTGCGTGGCCGCAAAGCCGCCGCTCTCCATTCGGAGGAGATAAGTCCCCGACGGTAAGTGGGATGCGTTATACTGAATTCGCTGCTCGCCCTTGATGTGATTTCCCGCCTGTAACGTCTGCACGAGCCGACCGGAAATATCGAACACCACCAGATTCACCGGCGTGAGCCCGTTGGCTGTATAGCGAATCGTGGTCGTGGCATTAAACGGATTGGGATAGACGGGCAGCAAGCGAAAATCGGAAGCGGATGCGGTCGGAATGGAGGAGTAGTTGGGTAGCGGTGCAGTATAGCAATACACGTTGACACAAAATCCGTCATTGGCAAAAATGAACGAATCCTTAACCGCAATCGTCCGCATGTCGCGACCGGTTGTGTAGCACCCTACCATTTGCAAATGCGCGGACTCGGAAACATCAAAGACCTGTATACCGGAAAAGCCCGCCGCAACAAAGGCGGTTCTGCCGTCCTCGGATAGAACAACATCCAAGGGTTCGAATGCAGTGGAATCGAAAAACTCCATAACCGGATCGCCGGTCAATTCAATCGCCGGAGTGAACAGCGCTAAACCGATGTTGGATGCCACCGCAATTCGTCCGTTCTTGATATCCAAGGCGTTGGTATATCCGCCGGGAACCGGCACGCTGCTCAGTGAATCGGGTTGAGTCGGATCGCTGACATCGATCACCCGCAAATACCCTTCATCATCCATATAAATCCGATTATTCAGAATGCCGATATCGTTGTGATAGGATGTGCCGTCACCGTAACAAAATTCCTGTACGATGATCGGATTGGCGGGATTGGAAACATCCAACACGGATAAGTATTGAAAGAACTCCGGCACCGTATATACATAAGGCCGGTTCGGATCTTTGACGGTATGAAAGGATGATCCAATGGGATCACACCAGGATACAGAGTCCAACGCTGCGGGATCGGATATGTCCACGATTTGAAAACCGTGGCAGTTGGCGGCTACATATGCGTAATCGCCGGATAGGGCAACGCCCAGCGCAAACTGCGGGTAATGCGCATAGGGCATTGCCACACAATTATTCACATTGCTAAAATCAATGATCCGCAATCCGCCGTAGTCCGCCGCGACATAGGCATAGTGACCGTCAATCGCGATATCCTGAATATATCCCTGTTCAAAATGAACACTCCCCAGCAACCGCATATTTAGGCTATCTTGAGCTGCTGCCGGAAAAACAAACAAACCGAGCACCAGCCCGGTTATCAGTGTAATTGAAGTCGTAGTCCGCATTACTAACCTCCACCGTCTTATAACGGCCTTTTCTTAAATATAGGGCAAGAATGTGGATTTGTCAAGTGCGATAAAATGATATCGGTTATGTGCATGTAGTATACGATATTTCGTGATTCACACAAGAATTATCCTGCAGCGGAAATTCGCATTAAAATCACACATAATTCTGAACTATATAAATGTATTGGATTTATAAAAATCCTAAAGGGTCTTTTCTTTGGGATAATCCGGATTCATCCTTGACGTTGTGGTAGAAAATGCTATCTTTCAGGATCATTAGCCGCGCCTAACTGCGGCCACGTTGTGCCGAAACCGTAGACTATAGCGGATTCCCCTTCCATGAAGATTGGTGTTCCGATGGAAACGGCGCGGGGCGATCGCCGGGTTGCATTGATTCCCGACTCCGTCGCCGCGCTGATTAAAAAAGGCTTCGAGATTATCGTGCAGTCCCGCGCGGGCGAGGATGCCGAATATCCCGATTCCGCCTATGAACAAAAGGGCGCGCAGATCGCCGCCTCGCGGGAAGAAGTTTTCCAGAAGGCGGATATCCTGGTGGAAGTGAGCATGCTCAGTAATCCGTCCGCCGTGCGCGGAGCGGACTTGGCGATGCTGCGCAAGGATCAAGCGGTCATCGGATTCATGAATCCGCTGGGCAATCCCGGCTTTATGAAGGAACTGGCCGGACACGGTGTGACCGCCTTTGCTCTGGAACTCTTGCCGCGCATCACTCGCGCGCAGAGTATGGACGCGCTTTCGTCCATGGCCACTTGTGCCGGATACAAAGCCGTACTGATGGCGGCGGAAGCGCTGCCGCGCTTCTTCCCGATGTTTATGACCGCGGCGGGCACCGTCACTCCGGCACGGGTGTTTATCGTCGGCGCAGGCGTGGCGGGACTGCAAGCCATTGCCATCGCACGCAAGTTGGGCGCGGTTGTGCACGCTTACGACGTGCGTCCGGCGGTGAAGCAGGAAGTGGAAAGCTTGGGCGGGAAGTTCGTGGAACTGGCACTGGATACCGCGCAATCGGCGGACAGCGGCGGCTACGCTAAAGCGATGGACGAAACATTCTACGCCAAGCAGCGCGAAATGATGCACGGCGTGATCGCCAAAAGCGATGTGGTCATTACCACCGCCGCCGTCCCCGGCAAGAAGGCTCCGGTGCTGGTGACCAAAGAGATGGTGGAAGCGATGCCGTCCGGATCGGTCATTATTGACTTGGCGGCCGAACAAGGCGGTAACTGCGAGCTGACCGAACCCGGCGAAACGATTACTCACAATCGCGTGAAGATTATGGGCCCGCTCAATCTGCCGTCGTCGGTCGCGTATCACGCCAGCCAAATGTATTCCAAGAATATCACAACCTTCATTCTCAATCTCGTCAAGGACGGCAAACTGGATCTGGACGCTGATGACGAGATCATTCGCGATTCGATGGTGACGCGGGGCGGACAAGTTGTGCACCCGCGCGTGAAGGAATTGCTGGGATAGCGAGAAGATTCCGGGAGGGTCTGGGGACCCTCCTCGGCGAATGCTGAAGATTTTCAATCATTCAGAAGGATAGATCGCTTATGGAACTGGTTGTCGCGCTCACGATTTTCGTTCTGGCGACGTTCGTGGGATTCGAAGTGATTACCAAAGTACCGCCGCTCTTGCACACACCGCTGATGTCCGGCTCGAATGCGATTTCCGGCATTACGATTATCGGCGCACTGGTGGCAACCGGATCGGGACATGAACTGACGGCCTCGATTCTGGGATTTGTGGCGGTGACCTTTGCGATGATCAACGTGGTCGGCGGGTATGCCGTGACCAACCGCATGTTGAAATCCTTTAAGAAGAGCCGATCCAAATGAGCAATAGCATTATTCTCTTGGCCTACGTGGTCGCGTCGGTGCTGTTCATCGTCGGCATGAAAGACCTGACGCATCCGCGCACGGCAGTACGCGGCAATCTGCTGAGCGCGGTCGGTATGCTGATTGCCATCGTGTTCACGCTCTTCGATCACCACATTATTGACTACAAACTGATTCTGCTGGGACTGGTGGTCGGATCGGGCATCGGACTGATTCTCGCGCTGCGCATTCAAATGACCGCCATGCCGCAAATGGTCGCCTTGCTGAACGGCTTCGGCGGTGCGGCTTCGGCGCTGGTAGCGGGCGTGGAATTGATGACCGTAAGCAACTACACTCATCAGTTCACGATTGCGGCGGGACTCTCCGGCTTGATCGGCGGCGTGACGTTTTGGGGCAGTTTAGTCGCCTTCGATAAGCTGCAGGAGTTCGTGCTTAAAGGCAATCCCATTCACTTCCCCGGTCAACAAGCGCTAAATATCATTCTGCTGGCGGCGGCAGTGGTGGTGGGTGTGCTGATTGTCATTAATCCGAGCAACGTGCTGCTGTACTGGATTCTGGTGGCGATTGCCTCGGTGCTGGGAATTATGTTTGCGATTCCGGTGGGCGGAGCGGACATGCCCGTGCTGATCTGCCTGCTCAATTCTTATTCGGGACTGGCGGCCTGCGCTACCGGTTTCGTGATTGACAACAACGCGTTGATCATCGCGGGCGCGCTGGTGGGAGCGTCGGGAATTATTCTCACCAACATTATGTGCAAGGCGATGAACCGCTCGCTGATGAACGTGCTGCTGGGCGCCATCGGCGCCAGCGAAAGCGGTCCCTCGGCGGATTCCGTATACGCGGGCAAGATTAAATCCACCAGCGCCGAAGAAATCGCCATGCTGCTGGAAGCGGCCAATCGCGTGCTCATCGTTCCGGGTTACGGACTCGCCGTCTCGCAAGCGCAGCACGTAGTGCGCGACTTGGCCAATCTGCTGGAAGCGGATGGTGTGGAAGTGATTTACGGAATCCATCCGGTGGCGGGTCGCATGCCCGGTCATATGAACGTGCTCCTCGCCGAAGCGGACATTCCCTACGATAAATTGAAAGAGATGGACGAAGTCAACGGGATTATGGATCAGGTGGACGTGGCGATTGTGGTGGGCGCCAACGATGTGGTCAATCCCGTGGCCAAGACCGATCCCAAATCCGTCATCGGCGGCATGCCGATTATCGAGGTGGATCGCGCGCATACCGTGGTAGTGATTAAGCGGAGTCTGAGTCCCGGTTTCGCGGGGATTCCCAACCCGCTATTCGCCCTGGATCATACTCTGATGTTTTTTGCCGACGGCAAGAAAGCGTTTCTTGATCTCGTCGCGGCGGTCAAGGAAAGCTGATGACGAATGCCGCTGGCTTTCTCGTTTCATAAGCAGAGATCCCCTGCCGAATAGGGGATCTTTGTTTTATTGGACAACTCCGAGGGCAAGCCAAACTCTATAGCGGAGCGGCTGATCCTCACACCATATCCGAACCTTCACCTAACTTCACCAGTACGCGGACTCCCATGAGCGACCAGAAACCGATGACCCCCGAAGAACTCGAACGCGAGTGGTACGAAAATGTCTATCGCGGCGACGATATGCCGCAGCTCACGGCGCGCGCCGTGATCATGGGCTCCTTTCTGGGAGCCTTTATGTCGCTGTCCAATCTCTATATCGGCCTTAAAACGGGCTGGGGATTGGGCGTAGCGATTACATCCTGTATCTTAAGTTTTACGATTTGGAAATCGCTGCGCAAAGTCTTCCCGCGTTTCTTCAAGACGGACATGTCCATCCTGGAGAACAACGCGATGCAGTCTACCGCCTCGTCGGCGGGCTACTCCACGGGCGGCACAATCGTTTCGGCGATTGCCGCATACCTGCTCGTCAATGGCGTGCACATTGGCTACGGCTTGCTGACGGCGTGGGTGTTCTTCCTCGCCGTGCTGGGCGTGACCATGGCGATTCCTATGAAGCGGCAGATGATCAACATCGAACGCTTGAAGTTCCCGTCGGGAATCGCCGCCGCCGAAACGCTGCGCAGCTTGCACGGCGATAAATCTGAAGAAGGCACGGGCGCAGCCAAGGCGCTGTTCTCGTGGGGCGCGTTCGGCATTATCATCGCCACCGTGCGCGATTGGTTCATGTTGATTCCGCAGTTGTACAGCGTATTCGGATCGCGGCTGGCCATGTATACGATCTCCTTCGAAGCGAGCATGATTCTGGTGGCGGCGGGCGCGATCATGGGCTTGAAGGTCTGCGTCAGTCTGATGATCGGCGGTGTGCTGAATTGGGGAATCCTCGCGCCGATGATGATTCAGGAAAAAGTGATCGAGCATCCCGCGCCGATGATTTCCAGCACCAAAGTGTTGGAATTCCCGCTGACGATTCCGGCGGGAGAAGTGCTGGAATTTACGCTGGTGGAAGCGAACAAGACGCCGCGCATTTCGGGCGGATCGGACCGCGTAGCCATGCGCTACGTGTGGCCGGCGACCATCACCTATAGTTCGATGGCGGAATTGACGAAGCAGTTGAATGCGCCGACTATGCTCGACGGCAGCGCCAATCCCTTCCACGGCAAATTGAATTTCAAGGAACCGCAGCAGACCTATCTGGCGGGACGGTTGGAAGCACATGCTTATCGCGCTGTTCATTATCAGGCAATTCTCGCGCTGCCGGAATTACGGAACAAAGAAGCGAGCGCGGCGACGCGCTTGGCGTTTGCCCCGGGCGCAACGGATGATCAAGTGCCGGGCGGCTATCGCAATATTGTCTCGTGGAGTTTATGGGGCGGCGCCGCCTGCATGGTCACGAGTGGCTTGCTCAGCTTCGCCTTGCAATGGAAGACCGTGCTGCGCGCGTTTTCCGGATTGAAGCGGATTTTCAGCCGCAAGAAACCGGAAGTCGAAGATCCGTTGGAACGCATTGAAGTGCCGGGCTCGTGGTTCGCATCGTTGATGTTGATCGGTACATTAGGTGTTGTCGCCATTGCGGCAATTTATTTCCATATTCCGGTGTGGATGGGAATTCTGGCGGTGATCTTGTCGTTCTTCCTCGCCTTGGTTGCCTGCCGGGCCTGCGGCGAAACCGACACGACTCCGGTGGGCGCGATGGGCAAAATCACGCAGCTTATTTACGGTGCGATTGCGCCACGTCAGATGAACACCAACCTGATGACCGCGTGCATCACGGCAGGCGTGGCCGATTCGGCGTCCGACTTGCTCACCGACCTCAAGAGTGGCTATGTGCTGGGAGCGAATGCCAAGCGGCAGTTTCTCGCGCAGTTCGCGGGAATTTTCATCGGCACGATTGTCGTAGTTCCGGCGTTTTATTTGATTGTGCCCGATGTTTCGATCTTAGGTTCGGATAAATTCCCCGCTCCTGCCGCGCAGGTGTGGGCATCGGTGGCGCTCTTGCTCTCCAACGGTTTCGAATCGCTGCATCCCACCGCGCGACTCGCGTTGATCATCGGCGGTCTGGTGGGAATTCTGATTCCCGCGCTGGAAAATCTGCGACCGAAATGGCGGCGGTTTCTGCCTTCCGCGATGGGCCTGGGACTGGCCTTCGTGATTCCGTTCTACAATGTCTTTTCGATGTTCTTGGGCGGTTTGATTGCGGCGATCTATATGAAGCTGAAACCCATTGCCGCCGAAAAAAATGTGATTCCGTCCGCGTCGGGCATCATCGCCGGTGAAAGCTTGATGGGCATTTTCATCACCCTGATGGGCGCGATGGGCTGGATCGGGTAAAACGTTCAGCGATAAAACGACAAACGATGAATGACCGCCGCGCGGTGCGTCCGCGCTCCGCCGGAATCCCCTCTTCCCGGTGGTGACTCTCCAGAGTCACCCCATTGACAGAAGAAGGGCACAGCACGCTGTGCCCCTACGGAACCCCGAGCGGGCATCACTTCGTTTAACCCGCCCCTACGCTTCGCCGCGCGGGGTCGCTGACCCCGCCGGAATTCCGCTATTGACTTCCTGCACGGCATTGTTATATTTTGATAGAATCGTATCGTACTTTGGGGGGAACAATGAAGGACTTAAGCTTTCACATTCCGAATTCTCAAGCCTTGCTGCCGGGTGGTGGCGAGGTTTTTCTTTGGAGTGGAAAGAGGATGAGGAAGTATTGTTTGGTGGTGCTGATGGCATTGGCGGGAGTAGTGTGGGGGCAGCCGCCAGATGCGGTGTGGACCTATCAATACATTAGTCTCAGAAGTGACTATGTAAAAGATATAATCGGGACGGACGATGGGGGAATAGTACTGGTCATCCAAGGCACGCGTGAAACCGGCACTGCTAACTTGGCTAAGCTGATTAAACTTGATGAGACTGGAAATGAAGTCTGGGTGCGAAGCTATGACACGCTCAGGATGGGTCGGTGCAACGCTGGGGTGATGACGGACGATGGAGGATTTTTATTGGTCGGTGGTCCGGATATTTATCTTCTGCGTACGGATCGGGAGGGCATACCACTATGGACGCGTCAGCATGAATTCGGTTTTCTCAATAGCTTTGCCTGGGACGTTGTCATTACTTCTGATGGCGGCTTTGCGATCCTGACGGAAGCGAATTACCTACTGAAAACCAACTCAGTGGGCGATACACTGTGGACGAGACTACACTATGCATCAGTTTTGGGTGCGACACAGACAGAGTTGTCCATGATGCCGGATGGTGGCTTCATGTACAGTTTTACCACGTTATCGCTGCCGGAAGTAGCTGGTCAAATCGGCGTTGCCAGAACCGACAGCAACGGTACGCTTGAATGGTTGACGCTTTTGGGTACAGCGGATTACGACATTGTGTACAGCCTGACCATATCGCCGGATGGGGGATGTATTGTGGGCGGACTGATTTCTCCATCCATGAGTCATCCGCCTTATCCCTTGGTGGCCCGGCTGAATGCAAACGGTGATTCGCTCTGGATGCACGTATTTTTCGATACCGATGGAGGTTTCGTAAGATGTCGCGCCTTGAATGTGGAAACTACGGTTCTGATCGGATCAAGAGAAGATGACGAGCATCATACACGTCTTCTCCTTACCGGAATAAATGGTGACGGCATGCGCATCTGGAACACAACGTTTTCGATTGCTGCAGATCAAAACGGAAACTCACTCTTGATCGCGAATGAAAACATTTTCTATGCGGCAGGCGTGTTTACGGACTCCGGCATCGCCCCGCCTTATGTCTGGGTCGCGCGCTATGAATTCGGGACTTCGACGGACCAGATTCACCGTATCGAAATTCCTACCATTCAAAGTTTCTCAGTCTATCCAAATCCATTCAATAGTACGGCGACTCTCGAGTTTGATCTGAACCAAACCGAGAATCTTCGGATTATACTCTATGATATTCTGGGGCGACATGTTATGGATCTGGGGAGCGGCACCTACATAGCGGGAAGGCACGCGACATGTCTTGACGCCTCAGGACTCCCGGCGGGCAATTATATCTGCCGATTTCAAAACCGCAACGGAGGTATTTCAAAAATCATTTCGTTGTTGAAGTAATTGGCGATCAGGATTAAGCACAGATTCCGCCGAGCAGGGTCCCCAGATCCTGCCGGAACCCCGGTCGGGTCACGGACCCGCCACGGCGATTGTAGTGCCGCACGGCCGTGCGCAGTAAGTGGGGCACGTGCAGCACGTGCCGCCGCGAATAGGAGAGATCCTTCACTGCGTTCAGGATGACATCATTCTGTAGGGGCCGATTGATCGCGCCCATCTTGTAGGGGCGGACCCATGTGTCCGCCCGTATTATTCTCCCCCCTTTGCAAAAGGGGGGATCAAAGGGGGGTCGTAGGTGCACGGCGGATGTAGTGCCGCACGGCAGTGTGCAGTAAGCGGGGCACGTGCTGCACGTGCTGCCGCGACCAACGTTCCGGGCACCCGGGGACGGGTGCTTCGGCGAGCATGTTGGGCACGTGAAATGGTGATAATTCAGTTGAGAACAAGCGGGACAGCCACTGGCTGTCCCGCATGCTATTCCCCTTGCACGCGTTCCGTTTACATCATGCCCATTAATTCGCGCGGCGGCGCGGGCGGTCGTCCCGGCCGGGGCGATTCTTGCCTTGACCTTCTCCCGCCCACTTGGGGGTGCCGTCATCGTTGCGCAGATCCATCGTCTCCGCACCGCGAGTCACTTGATCGGCCACGATCACGGGCTGGTCTTCGTAGGTCACGCGCGAGCCTTTCACTTCGATTTGATCTCCGGCTTTCACTTGCAGGGCTTGTTCTTCGACATACCACTTCGGACCGAGATGAACGGCAATGGTTTCGGCATCGGTCTTGAGGCGCAGATGAATGCCGTAGCCGCGGCCTTGGGGGGCGGGCGAGGTTTCTACGCTAATGACTTCACCTTTCACGGTTTCCACGGTGGCCACATCATAGAGGCGGTCTTGCCGGGGGGCACGCTTGCCGGGACCGCGCTGCGCTAAAGCGGTGGCGGTCAATCCCACGATTAAAAGAGCGGTTAGGGCCAGTAGAGGGACAATCTTTTTCATGATTCTTTCCTTTTGGATTAATTGAAATGCCTTTGCTGCAATCTGTCCATTGGACCCATTACCGACTCCAAGGTTTAATTATGTCTTTAATATCAATATATACAATATAAAAGAGATTTTTCTTGACAAATGCGAGAAATGATATTATATTATCGTACGACTTAATCATACGATCAACTAATTCAATTGACCAATAATGGACAATCCATCCCTCCCCTATTCCCTGTCGAAACAAATCAAGCAGTTGCCGCCGGAGCTGCAACCGCCTGATCCCGATAGCCCGCGCGGGCGGATTCTATCGGCGGCACGCAAGCTGTTTTCCGAACAGGGGCTGGCCGCGACCAGCACTCGCGCCATTGCCGAAGAAGCCGGAGTCAATCTGGCCATGATTCACTACTACTTCGGCAACAAAGAGAAACTCTACCAGCGCACCCTCGCGGGCGAGTTCCTGCAATTCCGGGAAATGATCTCCCGCTTCGTCACACCGACCACCACTCCCGAAGAGCTGATCGTGATGCTGCCGGTGCGGGCGATGGATGTCATGCGCAAGAATCCGACGTGGGCGGTTCTGCTCAAGCGGGAACTGGCCGAAGGCAGCGCCCATTTGATTCAAACCTTTCGCAATCTGGGCGAGTTCGGGCCATTAGGTCTGCGCGAACTGTTCAACCAAGCTTATGAACAAGGTACTATAACCAAACGCATGAAGCGGCTGTCCTTCGAAGTAGTCCGCGAATTTGTTATTGCTTTGATGTTCGGCACGATGGTCATGCAGCCGTCGTTTCGCGATGTCTTCCAGCGCGACCTGGAGGATGATGTGATCTGGAAGGAATGGTCGGAAACCGTTACCGAACTATTGAAACACGGAATCCTGGCGGAGCAGTCGTCATGAAATATCTACTATCATCAATCCTCGCCTTCCTACTCGCAACATCGGTAATCTTCGCGCAGCCAACCGAGCAGTGGTCGCTGGATCGCTGTATTGCGGAAGCGTTTAAAACTTCTTCCACGCTGACGGCGGCACGCGCCACCTCGCAGAGCGTACAGGCGGCAACTGATGCCTCCAATGCAATGCGCTGGCCGACGCTGGGCGTAAGCGGAGCGTATCAATATACCAGCGAAACCCAGCAGCTTAATATCGCCTTGCCGATTCCGGGCGTCACCATGCCGTCCGTGAAATTCGGCGACGGCAACGTCTACGATTTCGCACTCACCGCCCGCGCTCCACTCTTTGCCGGAGGCACGGTGCTGCAAAAATCCAAAGCGGATGCCTCCGCCTTCCGCGCTGCGCAGCAGGATGTAATCGCCGACAGTCTGAAACTGCTCTACGACGTGCGCCGCGCCTATTTCAACGCGCTCGCCGCCGAAGCCCGTGAACAGGCGGCGGAAAATGCAAATGATCGGCTGACGCGGCATGTCAAAGAAATCGAAAAAATCAAAGCCGCCGGGATGCAGACCGAAGAGAATCTAATCGCCGCGCAAGCGAGCTTGCGGCAAACGGAAGTTGTCGCGTTAAATGCGCGCGTAGCTGTTAAAACCGCACGTATTGCTCTGGGCAATCTGGTGGATGTGCAATGCCGACCGGTTCCACCTGCGGGAAGTCTTGATTCGTCGCTCGTTCCTAACTACGATATTGGCTATCAACACCCCTTTGAGTCACGCGCAGAAATCGTCGCTTTAGATGCCCGCATCGAACAAACCGATCATCTGGCCAAATCAACGGGCGGCAGCCTGCTTCCGTCACTGTCGGCTATGGCGGCATATCATTATGCCAAGCCCGGTGTAGACGTCGTCAGCAATGACTGGATGGACTACTACGTGCTGGGCGTGAACGCCAGTTGGACGCTGTGGGATTGGAACGCCCGCCGGTATAACGTACAACAAGTGAAGGCGATGTCCCGCTCCTTGCAGGCACGAAAGAGTAATGCCCTGAATGGATTGCGTACTCGCTTCCACATGGCGTGGGAAACGGTGTTCGCCGCTCAAGCCACACAACGGATGACGGCGGAGCGTACCGAGCTTCAGCAACAACGCTTGACGATGGTGGAAAACCGTTGGCGCGGCGGTTTAGCTACCGAAAGCGAATACCTCGATGCACAGGATGATCTGACATCGGCGGAAGCGGATTTGGCGGCGGCGACCGCGGCCTTACGATTGGCGGAAACCGATGCGCTCTACGCCTCCGGCTTTTAACGAAACACAAACTAAACCACGATAGACTTATGCAACGACTACTCCTGTTCATTCTGCTGGCCATAGTGACCGGAGCACTGCTCTTCGGCTGCGGCGGCAAGAAAGAAATTAATCCGTCCGGGACGTTGGAAGCCACCGAAGTGGACATCGCTTCCACCATCGCGGGACGCATTCTTGAGGTGCGCTTCGAGTTGGGCGATGCCGTATCCGCCCTCGATACGTTGATCGTACTGGATACCGAGTTACTGCAACTGCAGCGCGTGCAAACGGCGGCCAATCGCGAGAGCATTCAAGCGCAGCAGCGCGTAGCGGAAGACGCCCTGAAGCAATCTCGCGAAAACTCGCAACTGGCTGAAACCACCTATAATCGCGTGCAATCCTTGCTGGATCAAGGCAGCGTCACGCAGCAGCAGGCGGACGAAGCGCGCACCAAACGCGACGTTGCCGCCGCGCAGGTTTCCGCCGCCCGCCATCAGATAGATGCCCTCGCCGCCGAAGAAGAAAAACTGAATGCGGCGTTGAATGTCTTCGACCGGCAGATTCGCGACGGCGTGATCGTCGCGCCGCAAAACGGCACGGTCATTCTGCGTAAAGCCGAGCCGGGCGAAGTGGCCACACCGGGGGCGGTGCAATTGCGGGTGGCCGATCTGAGTTCATTGGAACTGCGCGTTTATCTGGGTGAACGCGATCTCGACCGCGTGCAAATCGGTAAGGACGTGACCGTTCTGGTAGACGCCATGCGCGATCAACCGCTTAAAGGACAAGTGATTTGGGTGAGCAGCGAAGCGGAATTCACGCCCAAAAACGCTCAAACGCGGGATGCTCGCGCGCAATTAGTGTATGCGGTTAAAGTACGGGTCGCCAATTCGGAAGGCAAGCTGCATATCGGAATGCCGGCGGAAATCCAACTGTAATGAATGCGGATCAAGGAAATAGCGTTTCGCGCTTGCGCTTCGCGGAACTCCGCAAGAGCTATGGTCCAACCGTCGCCGTGGAGAGTCTCTCGCTGGAAGTTCAGCCGGGCGAAATCTTCGGCTTGATCGGTCCCGACGGCGCGGGTAAAACCACCGCGATGCGCCTTGCCTGCGCACTGCTTCGCCCCGATCAGGGCACGGTCTACATCATGGATCGCGATGTGGTTAAGTATCCCCTGGCCGCCAAGCATCATATCGGCTACATGCCGCAGCGCTTCAGCCTTTATCCCGATCTGACGGTCGCCGAAAATCTGCGATTCTTCGCCGATCTCTACGAAGTACCGGATCGCGAACGCGCCGCCAACGAAGAGCGTTTGATGAAATTTAGTCGCTTGGATGCCTTTCGCACGCGGCGCGCGGGACGACTCTCGGGCGGAATGAAGCAGAAACTTGCTTTATCCTGCACGTTGATTCACACTCCGGAAATTCTGATTCTGGATGAGCCGACGACCGGCGTGGATCCCCTCAGCCGACAGGAGTTTTGGGCGATCCTGCGTGAACTGGCTAAAGCCGGGCATACGTTGCTGGTCAGTACGCCCTATATGGACGAAGCGGAATTGTGCAACCGCATCGCACTGATGCATAACGGACGCGTGCTGGCCACGGGCACTCCCGCTGAGGTGACCGGACAATTCCACCGCCATCTGCTGGAAATCACCGGCTCGGGTCAGCGTCAAGCGCGGATGACACTGATGAGTGACGGCATCACCGGCATCAGTATCAATCGCTTCGGGGATCGTCTGCATGTGGTCTACAATGACGAGACGCAGGAGCGAGTGATCCGCGAGTGGCTCGCGGGACAACAAATCCGGATCGAAAAGATTCCGCCGACTATCGAGGACGTGTTCGTGGGTCTGATGGAAACCAAGGAAACCGTGTCATGAAAACCGCATTACAAAGGCCACCGGAGGGATTAGCGGTTTTCGCGGCGGGTTTGACGCGGCGCTTCGGCAGCTTCACGGCGGTGGATCAGATTGACTTAGCCGTAAAACCGGGGGAGATTTTCGGTTTCCTGGGCGCGAACGGCGCGGGAAAAACCACCGCCATTCGCATGTTGTGCGGATTGCTGGTTCCCAGTGACGGCGAAGCGTGGGTGACGGGATTGCCGATTTCCACACAATCCGACGCGATTAAGAAGCGCATCGGCTACATGAGCCAAAAGTTCAGTCTGTATTCGGACCTGACCATCAGCGAGAATCTGGAATTCTACGGGGGAGTGTATGG
Organism: uncultured Alphaproteobacteria bacterium; assembly: GCA_964444755.1. GTDB lineage: Bacteria > Electryoneota > RPQS01 > RPQS01 > RPQS01 > JAHJDG01. Next base: position 28,803 of record CAYUIF010000034.1, read on the forward strand.
CTTACCGCGCGCTGAAGCCAATCAGCGTAGCAGCGAATTAATGCAGAAACTCGGGCTTACGGAGTATGCGCGACGGCTGCCGTCCTCACTACCGTTGGGATTCCGGCAGCGGCTGGCGTTGGGCTGTGCCGCGCTGCATCGTCCGCAGATTTTGTTCTTAGACGAACCCACCGGCGGCGTGGACCCGGTCGCTCGTCGGGCCTTCTGGGATTTGATTTACGAACTCGCCGACGGCGGCGCGACGATTTTTGTTACCACGCACTATATGGACGAAGCGGAATATTGCGAACGCGTCTCGATAATGGACAAAGGGCGGATCGTGGCGTTGGATGCGCCGGACGAATTGAAGAAGCAGCATAAAGCGACCACTATGCAAGATGTCTTTCTAAAGGTGATCCGCCCATGAAACGAATTCGCGCCATTGCCCATAAGGAATTTCTGCATATTTTGCGCGACCCGCGCAGCCTGCTGCTGGCGATCTTCATGCCGATGATGATGGTGTTTCTCTACGGCTATGCCATTGACATGGATATGAAAAAACTCAAGGTCGGCATCATGGACGAGGATCGCACCGAAGCCAGCCGCGATTTGGTGCGGCGCATGACCGCCAGTGGATTTATTGTGGATGCCGGGCGGATTCAATCGCGCGATCAGGTCGAGCAGGGCTTTCGACGGCGGACCTATTTGGCGGCGCTGGTTATTCCCAAGGGGTTCGAACTGTCGTTGACCGAAAACGAAATGACTCCCGTGCAAATCCTGATTGACGGCGCGGACGGCACCACGGCGGCGGCGGTCAATAATTATTTGAATGCAGTCATCGCACAGATGAACCGCGATCGCGCCGGGGTGGGCGGTAATCGCATGGAGCCGCCGATTCAAGCTCAATCGCGCGTATTATATAATCCCGAACTCGTCAGTGCGCACTTCATTGTTCCCGGTTTGGTCGCCATTGTCTTGATCATGATCTGCGCGCTACTCACCAGCATCGCCATCACCCGCGAAAAGGAAACCGGCACGCTGGAACAAGTCTTAACGACGCCGGTTCAACCGGTTCAAGTCATCATCGGCAAGATCATTCCCTATATGGGAATCGGTATCTTGGATGCCGCGCTGATCTTCATCATCGGAAAGACGACCTTCAACGTGCCGATGCTGGGATCGTGGTTGGTTGTGGCCGGCTACAGTTTCGTCTATCTGATCGTATCGCTGGGCATCGGCTTGCTGATTTCGTCGGCGGTGCGCACCCAGCAACTGGCCATGATGCTGGCTGTAGTAGCGACGCTGCTGCCGACGATGATGCTGTCGGGCTTCATTTTTCCGATTCGCAGCATGCCCATTGTACTGCAATGGATCAGCCACGTCATTCCCGCCACCTACTTTCTGGAAATCATTCGCGGCGTTATGTTGAAAGGCGAGGCTTGGTTCCCGCAGCAATTGGCAATTTTGTCCGGGATGGCTATCTTCATCTTATTGATGGCGTCACGCAGCTTTCGGTTGAGGCTCGACTAATGAACCGTATCCATCACTGGTTTAGCACGGTCATCTATCTCATTCAGAAGGAATTCCGGCAAACGTTCCGCGATCATGCGATGCTGCGCATGATTTTCATGGTGCCGATCATTCAATTGGTCGTACTCAGTTACGCCATGACGACCGATCTGAAGAATTTGCGGATTGTAGTGTTGGATCAGGACCAATCCGCCGCCAGCCGTGAGTTGACGGAATCGTTTTTCCAAAACACCGCGTTTCGCTTGGCCGATCATGTCAATAGTCCCCGCGAGTTGCAGGAATACCTGCAAAAAGGTCGCGCTGAACTGTCCTTATGGATTCCCCAAGGGTATGCCGAAGATATCGCCGCCCAGCGTTCGGCCACCGTCGGCGTGATTGTGGATGGCGAGAACTCGAACGCCGCCGGACGGGCGATGGGTTATGCGGAGGCGGTCATACGTCAGCAAGCCCAGCGTGAGTTGGATATCCGGCTACTGTCTAATCCGACTGTACAGCCGCACATGGTGGAACCGGTGGCACGCTACTTTTACAATCCCGAATTGATCAGCCAACGCTATATGGTCCCCGCGATTTTGGTGATTCTGATCACGGTCGTTACCGGAATGCTCACGGGTATGGCCGTGGTTCGCGAAAAGGAAATCGGCACCCTCGAACAACTGATGGTCACGCCGTTGACCTCCGGCCAGATCATCGCCGGAAAGCTGATTCCGTTCGCGATTTTAGGTTTTGTCGAATTGGCTTTTGCCAGCACGGTAGCGGTATTGTGGTTCAAGGTGCCGCTGCAGCCCGCTTCCATCCCGCTCTTTGCCGGATGTGCATTGGTCTATCTGGTGGTCACGTTGGGCGGCGGTCTTTTGGCCTCGACGGTATCCGATACCCAGCAGCAAGCCATGCTCACGGTTTGGTTCTTTCTGATGTTCGGAATCATGACCAGCGGCATCTTCTATCCCATCGAGAACATGCCAACCTGGATCTATCTGATGACCTATGCCAATCCCATGCGGTTCTTCATGGCTATCACGCGCGGGATATTCCTTAAAAGTACGACTTTCATAGATATCCTGCCCGATCTGATTCCACTCGTGGTCATGGCGGTACTCGTATTTACGATTGCCGTGATGCGCTTCCAAAAACGTGTGGCGTGATCGTTACTTTTACAAACAGTAAAGGCTCGGAGCTGATCCGAGCCTTTTTAATATTCGTTAATGAAAAAATATTGTTATCGCGGTGGCTGCGCCGCAAGAAACTTGCTCGCGCCCTCCTTACCCATATAGCGTTCCAGCACGCGGCGTTCGGTCTTGGTCAGATCCACCAATATCAAACTGTCCACCACGTTGCTGAACTCGCTGTCCACGTTAAAACCGAGAATCTTGCCGCCGAGATTCAGATACTGCCGGATCAGCACCGGCACTCCCTTGTCGTCACCCTCGATATCCGACACCAAATCGGATACGCGATCAATATCCCCGGTAATCAGCCGCGATAGCCGCAGCGTCCAGCCTTTGCCGCGCCGCGCGCGAAACGCATGACGCGCGCGCACCAACTTCGCTTCGTCGCGCAAAAAGCTGTGGAGTTTGAGAAAGCTCACCATTAGTTGATGGGAGACTTTGTGGTAGTCGTTGCTGATACTCACCGGGCCGAACAAAATCCGATAGCGCGGCTCGCGCACCACGTACATCGCCAAGCCCTTCCACAACAGCGCTAACGCCGCACTGGTGCGTTGATACTCGGTGCGCACGAACGACCGGCCCAATTCGAGTGCCGGATCAATCCGTTCAATCAACGCGGGTTTGATTTGGAACAGCGTTGTCGTGTAAAGCCCGCGCAAACCGTATTGTTTGATAATCTCGTCAGTGGGACCCATGCGATACGCGCCCACCAGTTCGCGGCGTTCCGCATTCCACAGAAACAAATGCAAATAGTAGCGGTCGAACTCGTCCAGATCCAGCGCGTGCCCCGTGCCCTCCCCCACCACGCGGAACGTTATTTCGCGCAGCCGTCCGATTTCTTTCAACACTTCGGGAATCTCGGATGCAGCGGCAAAATACACTTCCAATTCACCCAGCGAGATTAGCTTTCGATCAGTCGGAAGATGCTTGATCTCCGCGGCAATCACCTCATCGGGTGCCGCCGGCGCAATCGGTTCGAGACCGATCCACCGTTTGCGGGTGCCGTTGGTCACCGGACGGCGGCGCTTGGTGCGGGTGCGCAGCAGAAACGTCCGCTCGCGCAAGTGCTGAATGAGTTCTTGATCGTGATCATAATCAGCCAGCCGCCGCCACGGAATCCCGTTGCCCACCGCCAGTTCGATGGTGTGACCGCGCTTGGTGAACATCTCGCGCGGCAGCAGCGCGGTACGCAAGCGCGGATGAATGAATCCGGCGGCATGAAACAACGGCGTGTTGGTTCCGCGAAAGAACACCGGCACCACCGTCGCTTTCGACATGCGAATAATCCGCGCTACTGTTTCGCTCCACGGCGGCTCCACGACTTTCCATTGTTTGAGGTTCGCGCTGGCCACTTCCCCCGCCGGAAAGATAATCACCATCCCGCCGCCGTTCAGCCAGCGCACGGTTTCCTTCATCGGCTTGATGTTGTTCGCCAGCGATTCCTTCTTCCCGAATGGATCCACAAAAATGCACATATCGCTCAAATCGCTGACCTTGGATAGAAAGCGATTGGTCAGTACTTTAATATCGGGACGCACGCGTAGCATGATCGCCGCCAGCACGATCGGATCCACCAACCCGAACGGATGATTGGACACCACCACCACCGGCCCCGCTGTCGGAATCTTCGCCAGATCCTGCTCGCGCACTGCATACGACAATCCCAGGCTCTCGATCAGCGCATCAAAAAACTGCTGCGGACTGCCGCGTCCGGTGGCTCCGGCATACAGCCGGTCCATGCGGTTCAGCAGCAGCGCTTGATCCAGCACTCCGCCTAACACGGACATGGCTTTCGGACCTAATCCACGGGTCTGCGCAGGTCTCAGCGAAACCAGTTTTTCGCGGGGAGCGGTAACGATGTTTTTTCGCGGGGGCATGTCAAATATCAGCCTTGGACATACGAGGTAATAAAGGAAGTTTCGGAAGAAATGCATCTCCAATTTATACGAACTGGATATTAATGAATGATGAGGCTTTCTTAACTCGTGCCAAAGAACGTCACTAAGTAGATATAATTCATTTAATTGTGTGGGTATTATCCCGTTCGGCGGATAGTTTGCCCGAAAATCTGCACCAACAGTCCGCCTCTTTGAACAAGTGCCGATGATTCTTATATTGCAGGCTGGATTTGCCTTCCTTCCGTTCGGCAAGTCCCCACCGTCCCTCAATTCAGCCCGGCGAGAACCTCTTATGTCCCAAGCTCCCACCACTCCTGATAACAATTCCCCCGAAGTTCAGCAGGAAGAAACCCTGTCCCTGCGCGATAATTTCCGCATTCTGTTCGGAGCCTCGCGCGCTTTCTGGCTGGTGAATTTGGTCAACTTCGGCGATGGAATTGCCTACTTCGGCATTCTCAATCTGCTGACCTTGTTTATTCACGATTCGGTGGGCTTTTCCGATCATCTGACCGGCATTGCCGTTTCGACCTTCACCGGATTGGTCACGCTGTTCATGTTCGGCGGCGGTTTCGTTTCGGATAAACTGGGCGTGCGCAAGGCCCTCACGCTGACGCTGGTGGTGCTGCTGGTCGGGCGAATCATGATGGCGGGCAGTCCCATGCTCGGGCCGATGGCGGGCGCCGCGCTGTGGGTTTCGCTGCTCATCATGGGGTTTGCCGAAGGCATCATTCAACCCGCGCTCTATGCGGGTGTCAAGGAGTTCACCGATCCCCGCACCGCGACCATTGGCTACAGCATTTTGTATGCGATCATGAATCTCGGTATCGTGGCTGAAGCGGGCGTCTCGCCGTTCATTCGCGGCGCCTATGGCATCTCCGGCGTGTTTTGGGCGCTCATCGGTGTCACCGTCTTGATGCTGGCGGGCAACGTGTTCCTGTTCACGCGCAAGATCGAACAGCGGGATCGCGCGGTGGAATACGTCAAGCCGGAAAAACCGGAACACGATAATCGCACCTTATGGCAGAAGTTCCGCGCGCTGCCGTTTATGGATTCGCGCTTCATTTTCTTCATCTTCATTCTGCTGCCGGTGCGCACGCTGTTCGCGCATCAATTCCTGACGCTTCCCCACTATGTCATGCGCTGTTTTCCCGAATCCATCGGCGCGCGTTACGAGTGGTTTCAGGGTTTGAATCCGCTGATCATCGTGATCTTCGTTCCGCTCATCGCCGCCCTCACCCGCAAGGTCAACGTCGTAAAGATGATGATCATCGGCACGACGATTTCCGCATTAACCACGTTCATTCTGGTACCCGGACCGCATCTGTCCACGTTGATTTTGTACGTCGTATTGTTTTCCTTCGGCGAGGCCGTGTGGTCCAGCCGCTTCTTGGAATACGTGGCCGATCTGGCTCCGGCGGGGCAAGTGGGCGCGTATATGGGATTGGCGGGCATCCCGTGGTTCATGGCCAAGTTCACGACGGGCTGGTATTCGGGAGCGATGCTGACTAAGTTTATTCCCGAAGGCGGTCCCCATGACAGCGGCACCTTGTGGCTGATCTACGCCTTCATCGCCCTCATCTCCCCCATCGGCTTGATCATCGGAAGCAAATGGGTCCAGCGCGGCGTCGTCCAAAAACACTAAAAATCATCCGGGCGCGATTATTCGCGCCCGTTTTGTTTTCTCGCCACGCGGGGTATTGCACAACATCGCCGTGGCGGGTGTGTGACCCCCCCGGAATCTTCGGGTGTCCCTCCGGTTACGGGGGGCGGGCAGGGGGG
>CAYUIF010000035.1:0-30042 GCA_964444755.1 uncultured Alphaproteobacteria bacterium
CACCGGATCAGGCACAAACTCCAGCACGTCGGCAGTAGAGGAACGCGGGGGATCTTCAGTATTGTTCTGCGGCAGGAACGAAAGCAATCGTTTAGAAATATTCAGCGCGTCGGCATCGTCTTCCGCCAAGAAATGCGCCACACCGGACAGGCTGGTGGCCACCATCGCCCCGCCCAGCGCTTCGGCGGTGATTTCCTGACCGGTAACCGCCTTAACAACGTCCGGGCCGGTAATAAACATTTTCGATTCCTTCTTCACCATGATGATGAAGTCGGTAAGCGCCGGAGAATAAGCCGCGCCGCCCGCGCAGGGCCCGGCGATAATCGAAAGCTGCGGAACCACGCCGGACAACAGCGTATTGTTGTAGAAGATGCGGCCATAGCCGTGCAGCGAATCCACGCCTTCCTGAATGCGCGCCCCGCCGGAATCGTTGATTTGAATGAAGGGCGCTCCGCATTTGATCGCCTGCTCCATCACGTCGCAGATTTTCTTGGCATGCATGTTTCCGACTGCACCGCCGCCGACCGTGAAATCCTGCGCCGCCACGAAGGTGAGGCGACCGTTGATTGCACCGCAGCCGACCACCACGCCATCGGAGGGAAATTTCTTGCCTTCGGGATCCTCCCGCGCCGCGGCGAACAGACCTAATTCCTGAAATGTGCCGGGATCGAACAGCAGGGCAATCCGCTCACGGGCGGTGAGTTTGCCCCCGGCATGTTGTTTTTCGACGCGCTCCGCGCCGCCCATTTCCCAGAGGCGTTGGCGCTTCCGTTCCAATTCAAGCAGCTTTTCGCGAGTGGTTGCCATAGTCTATCTGTTTTGCAAGATTTTGTTTCGTAAGCGACTGAAAAACAGTGACAGAATCAAGAAATTTCAACCGATTCCACTGAGTTTTGAACTTTAAATTTACGAATATTCAGGGACATTTTCAAGGTGAAAAAAATAACAATGACCCCGTAACTCAAACAAAGCGGGCGACCTTATAGGTCGCCCGCTCGATTCGGAAATTCGGCTGAATCTTACAAATCGCTGATATTGGCTACTGAAACCTCACCGATGGATAGTTTTTTCAACTCCGGTTCGATTTTCTGGCGATCACCAACCACCATGATCAGCAATTCATCCGGGTGAATGTGCTGCTTGGCTGCATTCGTGACCGCCGCCTGATCTACAACCTTAATACGTTCCACATAGGTGGTCCAATCGTCGGCGGGCAGATCGTAAGCATACATCTCGTTCAGCAAGCCCGCCAGATCGCCGTAGGTTTCGAAATTCTGCGGATAGCTCTTCACGAGATTATCCTTGCTCATTTTCAGCTCATCCGCCGTCAGCGGACGCGGTCCGGTTACATCGCGCAGCTCCTTGATGATCTCGGTAATGGATTCATCAGTCACTTCCGTCTGTACCATCGTATACGCTAAGAACGGACCGGGTGCGCGGCGGTCTACAAAGGCTGTCCCGGCACCGTAGGTGTAGCCTTTTTCTTCACGCAGATTGGTATTCATTCGCGATGTGAACGTTCCGCCCAATACGTTGTTCAGAACTTCGCAGGGAAGGTAATCGGGATCGGTGCGGCTGATCCCCACGTGTCCGGCAATGATCACACTTTGCGGCGCATTGGGTTTATCCACGATAACGATCTTGGTCGCCTTAAGCGGTTCCGGTTCGTTGATCGTCGGTAGCGTAACCGGCTTGGACGACCACGACTTAAACGCTCTTTCCAATTTCTTTTCCGCTTCCGCCATCGTGATATCGCCGACGACAATAAACGCCGCGATGGACGGAGAGTAATGCGATTCGTAGTAGCGGACGATATCGTCGCGGGTAATCGCATTGACGGATTCTACGGTGCCGTGGCCGGTGGGCGCCTGGGAATAAGGATGCCCGGCCCCGTACAGCAGCTTGTAATAGGCCTTAATCGCCGTTTGGAACGGCTGGCGATCCTCCTGTTGAATGCTACCCAGATAGCTCTTTTTCTTGCGATCCAGTTCCTCCGGCTTGAACACCGGATTCAACACGACATCGGCCATTAATTCCAGCGCCGGATCGAGATTCTTCTTTAGGATATTCAGATTGACGTTCGTGTTGTCGAATCCTGCGTTCGTTCCCAAACTTGCACCGAGAGCTTTGGCCGTTTCCGAAATTTCCAATGCCGAACGGGTCTTAGTGCCCTCATCCAGCAGATCCGCCGTAATCGCCGCGAGTCCCGGCAGATTGGCCGGATCGTTCGCCATGCCGTTCTTCATCACCAAGTTGATTTGAACGAGCGGCAGGTCGCGTCTCTCGATGAGATACAACGGCATCCCGTTCGACAACGTCGTTTGCTGGAAGGCCGGGATTGCGAACGACGGATCGGGTCCGGCGGGAGGTTCCTGGGTGCGGTCGGGATTCTCGCCGGAAGCGGCTAAATCACCCTGCGGCACGGCGTAAGCGATCAACCGCTGATCCAGACTCAGATAGTCTTTTGCAAAGCGATTAACATCCGCCACGGTAGCCGTTGTGTAGCGATCCAAGTCCCACTGAAAACGGTCGGGATCCCCCAGCATGACATTATAACTGTTCAAACGACCTGCCCGTCCCGCCGCCGTTTGGAGAGAACGTACAAATCCCGCCTCATAGCCGTTCTGAGCCTGCTTGAGTTCGTCGAGGGTGATTCCCTTTTCGCGAACATCCTTCAAAATCGCATCCACCGCCCGTTCGATTTCCTCGAGCGTGTGTCCTTCCCGAGCCGTCACTTGGATATCAAACGAACTGCACAGTTCGTTGGAAGATTGATTAACCCGGACATCCTGCGCGATTTGCTGATCGTATACCAACGCTTCATACAACCGGGAGGTTTTGCCCGACGCCAACACATTAGCGAGCAGGTCCGCCTCGGCATCCCCGGGAGCGTATGAGGCCGGCGTTGGCCATTGACAATAGAAACGCGGCAGACTGACCGCATCTTCAATAACCAAGCGTTTTACTCCGTCCAGCTTTGGCACCCATGATTGTATGCGATCTATCGAAGGTCCGGCCGGAATGGGAGCAAAATATTTTTCGACCAAGCGCTTGGCTTCGGCCGGATCGAAATCGCCCGCAATCACCAGCGACGCATTGCCCGGCGCGTAATACATCCTGAAAAACTCGGAAATATCATCCACCGACGCGGTCGAAAGATCTTCCATGCTGCCGATCACCGACCATGAATAGGGATGCTCTTTCGGATAGAGCGCGCTCAACATGATCTCATAGACTTTGGCATAGGGCTCGTTGTCCAGTCGCTGCCGGCGTTCATTCTTGACTACGTCCCGCTGAATATCGAGTTTTTCCTGGGTCATAGCGGGGAGCAGATAGCCCATACGGTCGGACTCCAGCCACATCGCCATTTCGAAATAGTTACTCGGTACGGTTTCGTAATAATTGGTTACATCTTCACTGGTGTAGGCGTTGTTTACGCCCCCGATGCGGTCGAAGGGCTCGGAGTAGTCACCTGAATAATGCTCCGTACCCTCGAACATCATATGTTCGAATAGATGTGCATAGCCGGTCTTGCCCGGTTTTTCGTTTTTCGAACCGACGTGATACATTACATTGACGGTAACGGTCGGGATGGTGTGATCCTCGTGAAGAATAACCTCTAATCCGTTGGGCAGCTTATATTTCTCCACTTGCAGCGGGGGAAGCTGTTGGGCTGTCGCCACCGCTATAAATGCGACTAAAACAATCGCAATTACAGGTAAAACGTTTGTTTTCACGTGCATGATTCCTCGTCTTTGGGTAAGTTGTCCAATGCTGATTGGACAGGTATTGCAGGTAAGATGTTGCAGGGATTAGGCGTGAATGGCGCGGTTGTCGGTGGCCATTAGGCACGCTTCGCGAAACGCTTCGGTAAAGGTTGGGTGAGCATGCACCATACGTCCGATATCTTCCGCGCTGGCGCGGAATTCCAACGCCACCACCGCTTCGGCAATCATATCCGCCACCCGCGCGCCGAACATGTGCACGCCGAGGAGTTCGTCGCTGTCGCGGTCGGCCAGTACTTTGACCAAGCCTTCGCTCTCGTTGGCGGCGCGGGCCCGTCCCAACGGTTTATAGGAATAGGTGCCGGTTTTATAGCGGCGGCCCATCGTTTTCAATTCTTCTTCAGTATCGCCGACGCCCGCCACTTCCGGCCACGTATAGACCACACCTGGAATCGCGCGGTAGTTGATATGCGGTTTTTGTCCGGCGATATATTCCGCCACATACATGCCTTCTTCTTCAGCTTTGTGCGCCAGCATCGCTCCGCCGATTACGTCACCGATGGCGTAGATGCCCGGTTGCCGGGTTTCCAAATGCTCGTTGACTTGTATGAAGCCGCGCTGATCCACGGTCACGCCGGTATTCTCCAGCCGCAGGTTCTCAGAATACGGTCGGCGACCTACCGCCACCAAACACTTGTCCGCGCTAAAGGTGACGGTGTCACCTGCTTTGTTTTGGGCAGAGACTTTGACGCGATTACCGTTAACCTTTACGCTTTGCACGCGGTGGCTTAAGTAGAAATTCATGCCGATCTTCTGCAGGGAACGCTGCAGTTCCTTGCCCATCGTGCGATCCATAGTGGGAATGATCGAATCCATGAACTCGATCACTTCCACTTTCGTGCCCAGCCGCGCATAGACCGAACCCATCTCCAAACCGATGGCCCCGCCGCCGATGATAATCATTTCGCCGGGAATCTTATTCAGCGACAATGCTTCGGTGGACGTAATCACGCGCCGCTTATCCAGTGTAATGAACGGCAGCGTAGCGGGCTTGGAACCGGTGGCGATGACTACTTTCGCCGTCTCTAAGCGTTCTTCGCGGCCGTCAGGCTTGGTCACAGCCACTACCCCGCTGTTGACGAACGAGCCGATCCCTTCGTACACGTCAATCTTGTTCTTGCCCATGAGATACTTGATGCCCGCCACGGTATCGGCAATGACCTTTTCCTTGCGGCTCATCATCTGCGGCCAGTTGATGTCCAGCCCGTGCACGTTAATGCCGTGGGCGGCATAGCGCATCTTAGCGTTGTAATACAGTTCCGAAGAATCCAGCAGCGCCTTGGAGGGAATGCAGCCCACGTTCAGGCAGGTGCCGCCCAGCGTGGAATATTTTTCGATGAGCGCGGTCTTCATGCCCAACTGCGCGCAGCGAATGGCCGCCACATAGCCGCCAGGTCCGGAACCGATAATCGTGACGTCGTATTTCATGGGAATCTCGAAATAGTTCAATTACAAACTGGAAACCTCACACCTTCAGCAGCAGCCGCATCGGGTCTTCCAAAAGTTCTTTGACACGAACGAGGAAGCCCACGGACTCGCGGCCGTCAATAATCCGATGGTCGTAGGAAAAGGCCAGATACATCATGGGGCGGATTTCGATTTGATCGCCCACCGCCACCGGCCGCTTGACGATGTTGTGCATGCCGAGAATGCCGCTCTGCGGCGGATTGAGAATGGGCGTGGACAGCAGCGAACCGAACACTCCGCCGTTGGAAATCGTGAATGTGCCGCCCGCCATCTCGTCCAGCGTGAGTTGATTGCCGCGTGCCCGCGCCGCCAGCCGCTCGATCTCCGCTTCGATGCGGTCGAAGCTGAGACTCTGCGCATCGCGAATCACCGGCACCACCAACCCCTTGGGCGCGCTGACTGCGATGCCGATATCCATATAATCATGGAAGACGATCTCGTCATTTTCGATAAAGGCGTTGATCGCCGGATACTCCTCCAACGCTACACACACCGCCCGCACAAAGAACGACATGAAACCCAGCGAGGCGGAATGCAGTTCTTTGAAGCGTTCTTTGTATTTGGCGCGCGCCGACAGAATTGCGCTCATGTCCGCTTCGTTGAACGTCGTGAGCATGGCGGTTTGATTCTTTACCGCCACCAAACGCTCGGCAACTTTCAAGCGCAACGATGAAAGCTTATGCCGCCGCTCGTTGCGCACTCCGGCAGGTGGCGGAGCCGGGGGCGCGCTCGTCACCTCTGTTGCCTCCGCACGGGGAGCCGCCGGTTCTGGGGTTGCTGGAGGTTGAAAGGCCAACACATCGCCTTTCGTGATACGTCCATCCCGCCCCGTGCCCTTGATCCGCTCCGGCGCAATCCCGCGCTCGGCCATGAGCTTCATGGCGGCGGGCGATGCGATCTTCTCTTCCGCGTCCTCGACTGCGGCGGCGGGTTGGCTCGCTGGTTTAGCTGATGCGGCGGTCTCGGTGGGTGGAGCGATGCTGGCAGGCGGTGCGGCTTCGGTATCAATCGTACAGGCGACGTCGCCGACCTTTACCGTTTCGCCTTCGCGCACGCGCACTTCCAGCTTGCCCGCGATAAACGACGAAACCGTCAGCGTGGCTTTCTCCGATTCGATTTCGAAGAGTTCTTCGTCCTTGCGCACGTAATCGCCGTCGGCTTTCAGCCAAGCAGACAGCGTGACTTCCGAAACGGACTCGCCGGGACTGGGAATGGTGACTTCAGCTATCATATCTGATCCGATTGATAAATGGTTAACGGGATGAATCGGCAAAAGCCTGTTCGATCAACGCGCGCTGCTCAGCCGCATGCTGGACCGGAAAACCGGTGGCGGTGGTGCTGGATTCGTTACGGCAGACCGGAGCCAGTTCCGGCGTTCGCCAATGCCGGTTCAGGAATGGCCACGCGCCCATATTCGCGGGTTCTTCCTGCACCCATCGCCAGTGTTTCGCCTCCCGATAGCGTTCGGCGATCTTCTGAATTTGTACGATCGGAAGCGGATAGAGCTGCTCCAGCCGGACAATCGCCACGTCATGACGTTCATGAGCCCGTTGATGTTCCAGCAACTCGTAATAGAGTTTTCCGGTGCAGAACAGTACCGTGCGGACTTGATCCGGCGCAACAGACGCATCGTCAATCAGTTCTTGAAATCCGGTTCCGATCGTAAACTCGTCGAGCGCGCTGACGCATTGCGGATGGCGGAGCAGGCTCTTGGGCGACATCACGACGAGCGGTTTACGAAACGGACGATGAATCTGCCGCCGCAAGACGTGGAAGAAATTGGCGGGGGTCGTGCAGTTGACCACTTGCAAATTCTCATCCGCGCATAAACTCAGATACCGTTCCAGCCGCGCCGATGAATGTTCGGGGCCTTGTCCCTCATAGCCGTGCGGCAGCAGCAGCACCAGATTATTCAACTGCTGCCATTTAGCTTCAGCGCTGCTCACATATTGATCAATAATAATCTGCGCGCCGTTGGCGAAATCGCCGTACTGCGCTTCCCAAATCGTCAACCCGTTTAGATGCGCCATCGAGTAGCCGTACTCGAAACCCATTACCGCATATTCCGAAAGCGGCGAGTTGTAGATCTGAAAACGCGCTTGGCCATCGCTTACGTGATCCAGCGGCACATATTCTTCTTCAGAATCTTCAATGCGCACGACGGCGTGACGATGGGAAAACGTGCCGCGTTCCGAATCCTGCCCGGAAAATCGCACCGGATACCCTTCATGCAGCAGCGTCGCATATGCCAGCAGTTCGCCCATTGCCCAATCCAAGCGGTCTCCCGCTTCGATCATCTTCTTGCGGTCATCAAAAATCTTGGTGATCTTCGTGAAGAATTTCGGACCGGACGGCAAGTGGTTGATCCGTCCCGCCAGGGTTTTGAGAGTCTCGATGTCCACTCCGGTCGGCGGCGATGCGTGGAAATCTTCATCGTCGGCCTTGCGGAAAGTTCTTCGAGCATCCTCTAAGAAGCTCAAATCCGGTGTGATCACCGCCGTTTTGGACAATTCGAATTTCTCGTCCAGATATTGCCGGAACTCGGCTTCGAGCTTTTCCGCCGGTTCACGTTCGATTAGTTTTTCGGCAGCCAAACGGTCAATGTAGATTTTCAGCGGATCGGGATGGCGGGCAATCGCCTTGTAAAGAATCGGCTGCGTGAAGCGCGGCTCGTCGCCTTCGTTGTGGCCGTGTTTGCGATAGCCGAGAATGTCAATGAAGACGTCGCGTTTGAAGGTTTCGCGGAATTCCAGAGCCAAACCGATCACATATACCACCGCTTCCACATCATCACCGTTCACGTGGAACACGGGTGAAAGCGTAACCTTGGCGACGTCGGTGCAGTACGTACTGGAGCGCGCATCCAGATAGTTCGTCGTGAATCCTACCTGATTATTCAGCACGACGTGAACCGTGCCGCCCGTGCGGTAGCCTTCCAGCAGCGACATTTGCAGCAGCTCGTAGATCACACCCTGCCCGGCGATGGATGAATCGCCGTGAATCAGAATCGGCGCGATCTTGTTCATATCGCCGCCGTAGACGTGATCGAGCCGGGCGCGCACGATGCCTTCCACTACGGGATCCACCGCCTCCAAATGAGAGGGATTGGGCACCACGCTCAACCGCACTTTCTTGCCGCTGGCCGTGACTTTTTCGCAGGAATGACCCAAGTGGTATTTAACGTCGCCCGCGTAATCGGCTTCGCTATAGCCCTTGCCTTCGAATTCGGCGAAGATATGCTCGAACCGTTTGTCGAGAATGTTGGCCAAGATATTCAGCCGCCCGCGATGGGCTACACCGATGACGAATTCTTCGATGCCTAAACGCGATCCTTTTTCGACAATCGTATCCAACGCGGGGATCAGCGCTTCCACACCTTCCAGCGAGAATCGTTTTTGGCCGACAAACCGGCTATGCATGAACTTTTCGAACACCACCGCTTGCGTGAGCTTGCGAAGCATATGCATGCGTTCATCGAGCGAGAAAGCCGGCCGGTTGCGGCAGGATTCCATGCGGGTTTGCAGCCAATCCACCACTTGCGGATCGCGCACGAACTTGAATTCCACGGCGACCGAGTGGCAGTAGGTCTCGTCCACCAGTCTTACGATCTCTCGCAGTGGAGCCGGACCCAATCCGACTTTGTTACCCGCCTGAAAAACCGTTTCCAGATCGCGGTCACTTAATCCGAAGCTCTCGAGAGTAAGCGGATCATCGTATTTGCGGCGGGTGCGAACGGGATTAGTTTTCGTGAACAGATGCCCGCGCTGACGGTACGCGCCGATCAAATTCAGGACGGCGGTTTCCTTGGCGAACATCTCCGGGATGCGCAATTGCGCATCACCATAGGTTTGACGGGCGAACTCGAAACCTTCGAAAAATCTCCGCCACCCGGCATCGAGCGCCGCCGGATTATTTCGGAATTCCTCATATAAGGACTCGATAACGGTCGGATCGGCATTGCCGATATAGCTATAGTCGTTTCCCATTGGTCAGGGATTGGTTAGTTTAGTCGGACTGCATCTGCACGCATGTGCAAGTTTAAAACCACTTCTGAACAACACAGAGTACAAATTTATTTGAACACAAACAAGGGCTCGAGAAAATTTCTCAAGCCCTTGTTTTTATGAAGTAGAAAACTTGCTTTCTGTTGTTCGGAATTCTTTTAACTCATAGGAATCAATTTGCCCATGTGTTCATAGAGGATATAGAATCCCAAGCCAATGAGAACTAATCCGGCGGCAATTTCACACCGTTTACCGAACAATTCCGAAATCCGCTCGGACAGCCGCATAGCCAATAGCGTTGCTGTCGCCGCTACCGTGCCGATGATAAGTCCCGACGCGAAGATTGGAGCCTCAACTGCCGGGAGGCTCACTCCCGCCGCCAGCGCGTCAATACTCACCGCCACCGAAAGTCCTACCAATGAAAACCCCCGGGTGAGATCAGTCTCCGCGAGCCTGTGCGCATGATCTCCGCGCGCCAGATAAATCATCCGGCCGCCCACCAGAACCAACAATCCAAAGGCGATCCAATGATCAATCCGTTCCACATAAGTCAGAAATAACGCTCCGGCAAGCGCACCTACCCATGTCATCAGCGCTTGAAATAGTCCGAAATGAAACGACAGCCGAAACACCTGCCGAGCTTTTCCATAGCGAAGACCTAATCCGGTCCCGACCGTAAACGCATCGGCGGACAATGCCAACGCCAACAAAAAGATCTCGAGATAGGTCATGATACTGCCGTTGAAACCGGATTATTCAGCCGCCGGAAATCCGGCCATAATCTGTTCGACGTAATCGGTGATTTGCGAGACCGCTTCTGCCTGCGCCTTCGTGACCTCAGCAGTTAGTCCTTCACCATGCTCGAAGTCTTGGCCGCCGATAGCGAATAAATCACCGGGTGGCGTCCATCCGTAGAGGATTCGCGCCAGAGCCAATAGCGTACAAGGCTTGATGTCATGTCCCATTCCCAATTCGGTTTCAGTGCACGGTTCGACTTTTCGGCGCTCGATGGTTCCGGGAGCAATTTCGCAATCCGCATCAACATAAATGACGTGTCCGGCTTGGCTGATCGGTTCGGCCAAATCGGGCGTCAGTTCCTGACAGGTTACATAGCGTAAACTTGGATGCTGAAGAGTTGCTTTCAATTGTTCGATCACCCGGCAACCCACTCCATCGTCCCGCCGCAACGGATTGCCGAAACCGATAATGAGAATGTTCGTGTTCATGGACTCGTCGTTACCTCTTGAATAATCTGACCGTCGGAATTGATAAGCTGAACGGCAAGGGGCATTCGTCCCGCGGCATGGGTCGAACAACTCAAGCACGGATCGAACGCCCGAATGATCGCCTCCACCCGATTCAACATGCCTTCTTTCACGTTATTACCATCCACAAAATTTCGCGCAACCTGTAACACGCCCCGATTCATCGCCAGATTGTTGTGTCCGGTGGCGATGATCAGGTTCGCCGAAGTAATCAAGCCCTGTTCATCCGTTATATAATGATGGATCAAGGTTCCGCGCGGAGCTTCAGTCACGCCGATCCCGTCGTAGCTGTTGGGACTGGCCCACGCCCGCACGTGCTTGTCGAGAATGCTTGGTTCGCTGAGTTTTTGCTCCATGCGTTCGATGCAGAACAGAATTTCGATGAGGCGCGCCCAATGATAATGGAACGAACTCAAGCACGGATTGCCCGCGTGCTCGCGGAACTCGTCCAGTTCGCGGTCCGCCAGGGGCGTGCCGCAGCGGTCAATGATATTCAGCCGCGCCAGTGGCCCGACGCGATACATTCCCTGCGGATAGCCCATCGGCTTATAATACGGGAACTTCATATACGACCACGGTTCGACGGTCTCGGCAATGAGCTGTTGATACTTGAGCGTATCCGACTGGCTTACCATGATATTGCCCGCCGAGTCCATCACCCGGATATTGCCGTCGTAGTGTTCGAGATTGCCCTCGTCGTCCACCAAGCCGACAAACAGCGACGGGAAGTTGCCGAAGGTGCCGATCTCGGCGTCGAAACCGGAGACAAGCTTTTTAAACCGCGCCAACGTCCGCAAAGTGATTTCGCGGGCTTCGGGAATTCGTTCCAAAATTGCATCGCGGTTTTCGACGGAGAGCGGTTCGCTGACCCCGCCCGGAACGACCCACGCGGGATGAATGCGCTTGCCGCCTAAGCGTTCGATAATCTGCTGGCCGAATTGCCGGAGCCGAATCCCGTCGCGGGCGTATTGCGGATCGGCCGCCAACACACCCATCAGATTGCGGGCGGCCGGATCGCTATCCATGCCCAACAGCAAGTCGGGTGAGGAGAGATAGAAAAAGTTCAGCGCATGGGATTGAATGATCTGCGCCATATTCATCATCCGCCGCAGCTTCACCGCCGTCGGCGGAATCTTCACGGAGAACAGATCGTCACACGCTTTAGCCGAAGCAATCAAATGGGACACGGGACAAATACCGCAAATACGCGCCATCAGCGGCGGCATTTCGTAGAACGGTCGTCCTTCACACAGTTTTTCGAATCCGCGGAATTGCGTGACGTGGAACATCGCCCGCTCGACGACGCCTTGTTCATCCAAATGCAGCGTAATGCGGGCGTGACCTTCGATCCGCGTGATCGGTTCGATGACAATGGATTTTATTTCGGATGTAGTTTTCATTTGCCAAACCGGGTCATGGTCGTCGGATCGGGAGTCCGTCCTTCAACCAGTTCAGAGAGGACGTAGTAAATGGTATCCGCCGAAGGCGGGCAGCCCGGAACGTGAATGTCCACGGATACGGCTTCGTGAATCGGCACGACCTTGGGCAACAAGACGGGCAGTCCGGTGTCGGGGATGCGCGGATTGCGTTCGGTGTTTTCCAAATAGCCGCGTTCCAGCACTTCCTGAACGCCGAACGGATTGCGCATGGCGGGCACGTTGCCTGTTACCGCGCAATCACCCAGCGCGACCAGGATCTTCGTGTGGGCGCGCACCTTCTTGATCTTCGCCAGATCTTCGTTGGTGCTGACCGAACCTTCCACCACCGCGATATCCACGTGTTCAGGAAATTCCTTCGCATCCACCAGCGGACTATAAACGATGTCGACGTGGTCGGCGATATCCACCAACCGCTCGTCCATATCCAATAGCGACATGTGACAGCCGGAGCAACCGTCCAGCCAGACCGTCGCGAGGGTTAGCTTGCTCATTGTTGATTCTCCTCCTCGCGCATCATAATCAGGTACGGCAGGAAATCGCGCCGCTTATACTTATCGGCCACCGGTCTCCCTTTTTCGGTAATCGCGCCCGTCGGGCAAACCTGCACGCACTTGCCGCAGCGGGTGCAGCTTTCCGATTCGCCCCACGGCTGATCGAGATCGCTGATGACTCGCGAGTCCACTCCGCGTCCCATAATGTCAAGCGTATGCGCGCCTTCGATTTCACCGCACACGCGCACGCAGCGTCCGCACAAAATGCAGCGATTGTTATCGGAAACAAACCGGTCGTGAGTGGCGTCCACCCGTAATTGCGGATGGCGGTAGGGGAAATGTACGTGATCCACGCCCAGTTTGGCAGCCAGTTGCTGCAATTCGCAATAGCCGTTGACCACGCACACCGAACATACGTGATTGCGTTCGGAAAACAGCAGTTCGAGAATCAAGCGGCGGTAATGCAGCAGCCGTTCCGATTGCGTGCGCACCGTCATGCCTTCTTGAATCAGGGTCACGCAGGCGGGCAGCAGCTTATTCATCCCATGAATCTCCACCATGCACAAGCGGCACGCGCCCACCGGAGTGAGTTCGTCAAGATGGCACAGCGTCGGAATGAAAATTCCGTTTTGGGTCGCGACTTCGAGAATCGTCTCGTCGGCGCGTCCGGCCACGGGCTTGTCGTCTATCGTGAGGGTGATAATTTGAATCGGTTGGTCGCTCATGCGGCGGTCCCTCCGGCGGCTTCCGTTTGCTTCTGCCGCTCGATGTAGGCGTCGTATTCGTGGCGGAAGAATCGAAGCGTGCTTAAAATGGGATTGGGCGCGGATTGTCCCAACCCGCAGAGGCTGGTATTCCGTACTAAGTCGCACAGCTCTTCCAACAGTGAGATATCTTGCTCCGAAGCTTCGCCGCGCAGAATCTTATCCAGCAGATCCTGCATCTGCGCCGTGCCGACGCGACACGGAACGCACTTGCCGCACGATTCGGAGACCGAGAATTCCATGAAGTAGCGGGCGACGTCCACCATGCAGGAGGTTTCGTCAATCACGATCATGCCGCCCGATCCCATAATCGAGCCGACTTGCATCAGCGACTCGTAGTCCACGGGCATATCCAGCTTATCTTCGGGTATGCAGCCGCCGGTCGGTCCGCCCGTCTGCACGGCTTTGAATTTCTTCCCGTCGGGAATGCCACCGCCGATATCATGAACGATCTCCCGTAGCGAGATTCCCATCGGCACTTCGATCAGTCCGGTGTTCTCCACGCGGCCCGCCAGCGCGAACACTTTCGTGCCCTTGCTGCGTTCGGTGCCGATGGCGGCGAATTCGTCCGCGCCATGACGCAAAATCCACGGCACATTGGCATAGGTCTCGACATTATTGATCAGCGTGGATCGTCCCCATAATCCGCGTTCGGCGGGATACGGTGGACGCGGACGCGGCTGACCACGCTTACCTTCAATAGAGGCGATGAGCGCCGTCTCTTCGCCGCACACATAGGCACCGGCGCCGAGTCGAATATCCACATGGAAATTGAAGGTCGTACCCATGATTTTATTGCCGAGAAACGTGCCGGTTTCGGCGTCGCGAATCGCCTTGCGCAAACGTTGAATCGCCAGCGGATACTCGGCGCGCACGTATACGTAACCCTGATCCGCACCCACGGCATAAGCGGCGATAGCCATGCCTTCCAGCACGCGATGGGGATCGCTTTCCAAGATGCTGCGATCCATGAACGCGCCCGGATCGCCCTCGTCGGCGTTGCAGATAATGTACTTGACGGTTTTGCCGGTCTTGGCCACGGTCGTCCACTTCAAACCGGTGGGATATCCGGCGCCGCCGCGTCCGCGCAAACCGCTCTTGACGATTTCTTCGATGACTTGCTGCGGAGCCATGGACGACAGCACTTTGAACAAACCGTGATACCCCTTGGCCGCGATGTAATCGTCAATCTCTTCGGGATCAATCCGTCCGCAATTTTCCAGTACGATCTTTTTCTGGCGGGTATAGAACGGCGCGTCCTGCGATACGGCCAACCGTGCCACCGGCTTTTTACCCAGTTGTGCCACGATTTCGGGCGCATCGTTCGGGGCGACGTTGTGATACATGACGTTATCGGTTTCCACCGTCACCACCGGTCCGCCCGCGCACGGACCCATACAGCCGACGCCCTTTACGAAGCAGGATTCTTCCAGCCCGCAGCGTTTGACCTCGTCCCGTAGCGCCGTCAAGACCTTATCACTGCCGGAAGACAAGCACCCCGCCGCCATACAGACACGGATGTGATGTTTCTTCTGAGCGATTTGTTCTTGGACTTGCTCGCGGACGGTCGTGAGATCATCAAGAATCATGCTGCGTTACCTCCTTCAACCGGGCAAGCAAATCGGCAGGCGTTAGTTTGCCCGCCACTTGTCCGTCAATTACCGCCACCGGCGCCAGTCCGCACGCGCCGACGCAGCGCGCCGAGAGTAGCGAGAGGCTGCCGTCTTTCGATGTTTCGCCGAGCTTAATGCCGTATTCATCGTGAATGGCTTTCAGCAGATCGGGCACACCCTTGATGTAGCAAGCCGTTCCCGTGCACATCACACATGTGTGACGGCCCGCCGGTTTCATCGTAAAATAATGATAGAACGTCGCCACGCCGTACACTTTACTGAGCGGAATGCGCAGCTCGGCGGCGACGTACTTCAACGATTCCGGTTCCAAATACCCGAAAGCATCCTGAACCGCATGTAAGGTTTCGATCAAGGCATGATGGGCGTGACCATGTTTGCGAATGGTTGCCTTGACCATCTTCCACCGCTTATCATCCGAGGGCGGTGTTGGTTTTTGAAAGTTCAACACAATCGTTCATCCGGAAGTTAGTGGGATCGGCCCGGATCGCGAGGTCCGACAGAAGCGGGAGATGGGTCAGAACAGTTACTCCGCTCCGGAAAAACCGATCCGTGAATCAGAATGTCCAATATACAAAAAAGTGAAAAAAATATCAAGAAAAATCGAACGGATTATACTAATTAAATCATTTATAAATCTAATTTAAGAATACTTCATCCGAAACCTGAGGCATTGTAGAACTGTGAAAGCATCTAAAAAAGAAGAGGCACCATAATGGTGCCTCTTTCCAATTAATTACTAATTAGTTAACCGATGCGATAGGTCAAACCGATGTGAAAGGTTCGACCCAACAATGGACCATACAGCAACGCGCTATCCGGCAGCAGAAAGCCGGTGGCCGGATCGCGCGGATAGGGATTGTCCGACTGTGTCCAATCGAACATATTTTCCACTGTAAAAGAGGCGGTGAACATTCGCCACGATTTGCGAATGCTCGAAGTCCATGTCGCATAAACCGGAGATTTTTCGCGCCCGTGTCCGTCCGATATGTACTGCGGACCATAGACATTGGTGCCGATATCCGCCCCTATCCCAGAGCGCGACCATGTCTTGGACAACGTGGCATCGCCCGTAAAGGAATATTGGAACTGGGCATTATGCCAGCCCATCGGATTGGAATACCGAACCTGCGTTCGGGTAGCTCCGAGTTGGAGTCCCCATCCACTGCGATGATTCCAGCGGGCTTGCAGTTCCGCGCCGCGGCTGAAGCCTTGGTCGGCATTGTTATAGATGATGTGCGCGGTTTGCATCCCGTGTTCGATCGTCACCATGTTGTCGAATTTGGTATAGAACACCGACAGATCGAGCGAGAGATTCATCATCCGGCTGATCCAGCGGCGATTGAACGCCAGTGTAGTGCCGAGCGTGCGTTCCGGTTCCAGTTGGTCGCTTAGTACGACGTGCTCGAATCCGGCATGAGCGGCGGCATCCAGACTGAAAATCGTTACCGGACGGAATCCGGCACCCGCTGACAATCGGATTACGCTATTGGCATCCGGTCGCCATCCGGCGGCCACGCGCGGCGTGTTGATCGTCCCGTGGTCAGAGTAATACTCGATGCGGTCGCCCACCTGGAATTCCCACTGGGTTGACGGGGACCAGTTATGCTGAACCACCATTCCCGGTACACTGTAGCGGAGATCGGTTTGGGAGTTCAGCTTTAGATTATCCGTATAGTCTTGGTAATTGTGCGAGAGTTGCAGAAGCGTTTGCTGGCGCGGATTCCAACTCCGTTCCAGCGACAACCGTGACACGGCCATTTTTTGCTGCGCATCAAACGATGTCATCCCGTACCACGAGTCCTGCTTATGATTGACGAGCGCAGTTTCGGCAGTTCCATTCCACCCCTCAGCCAGCGAACGATTGTATTTCAGCGATAATTCCTGCCGCGTAGTCGTAATCTCGCGGCCGTACACTTCAGCCGAACCGCGGTCGCGCGTGGACCAATTCAACTCGCCGGCAAACCGATGCTCGTGAAAAATCCGGCTGCCGATGTCCAGCGTTCCGCCGCCCCAACCGATCGCCGTTCCATAGGACACATTCGTACGATAGTATTTGGGAGTATCGGTGACGTTATCATCGTCCCGGTCAATGCGTTCGGTTTCCGCGCCGTGAGATACCGATAAGCGCATCGGAACACCCCACACTGGACCCGACAACGCTCCCGCAGTATTGAATTGTCCATATTGGCTGCCCGTCACGGAAATCGTGCCGGACAGATTCTGCGTGGGACGTGCCGAAACCAAATTAACCGAACCGGCGATCGCGCCGCTGCCGCTTTCGGTATCGCCTGCTCCTTTCACCAGTTCAACCCGGGAAACATCACTGGCGGAGATCCCTTCCAAACCATACAGCGTACCCAAGCCGGAGAGCACCGGCATGTTGTCCACCGTAACTTCCGTATACGAAGGATCCAGCCCTTGCAGTCCGATTCCCCGCGAACCGCACATGGCACACGCGGCGGTTTTTAGGCCGGTTTGACCGCTGAGCCCCGATATCAAATCACCTCCGGTGGCGGATTGTTGGAGGTCTTCGGAGCTGACAATCTCCATCCGAACGGGTGTATCCATCGCCACCCCGGACGGAACGCGATCAGTCGTAACATCCACGTCATCTACAGTGACCGGCGATTCATCGAGACCGATAGCTAATACCATCGTATCCGTTGCCGCCAGTGTCACCGTGCGTTGTGCGGTTTCGTAACCGACTTGGGAAATCCGTAAGGTGTGACGCCCTTCCGTCACCTGATCAATGAAAAACTCACCGTTTTCATTGGTTGAAGCTCCGATTTGAAGCTCCTCAACCATAACGTTCGCCAAATACAGCGGAGCACGATTCTCATCGTGAACTTGCCCGCGAATCACCGCTCCCTGCGCCACCGCGGCGCCGAGCAGCAGAATAATCAAAAACATGGGTCTCCTCCTCCAGAACTTGAATCACGAAATACCAATAGACAGCCACCAAGTAGCCGCCGGTTTAGTGTTGCCGCCTGACGGGAGTTCAGGCTATACGATCGGGTGATTCGCTTGCGGAGGACGAAGCAGGTCCGACGTGAAGTCGGAAAGGGAAGGAGAACGGTCGGGGAGGGGCTGGATTAAAGTCACCGGGGATTCGAGAATACTGATTGGTGAACCGATAACATAAATCATTACAGCATTGCAGTTCACACAACGGGTTCCACAGTCATGACTGCCACAATCATCGGAAGCCGCTTTCGAAGCATGATCACAGCAACTCGAAGCTTGATCGGAATGGTTAGCCTCTTGCGAGGCACGACAAACCGGGCAACTGCCCGATCCACATTGGCGCGGGACAGTCACCGTGACAACTAACGCAATTGCAATTATTACAGATATATATCGAGATATCGCCGGCATTTACAAATCTGCATCTGTCAAACTAATTGTGGATATTCAGGTTATTAAATGATTAAGCGGCGCAATTGTTCCTAACCGAACATGACTAAATACGCGCCCCCAACCGCCAATAGTATTCCGGCGGCGCGGGGCAGGGTAATTCGATCCTTGAGGAAAATTGCCGCCAGCGCAAATGTAAAGACATTGGTGGTTTGATTAAGGGCGGAAGCGATTGAGGCTTGCGTGAACTTCATGCCAGCCAGCCAGAAGATCATGGCTAAATAAGCTCCCACAAACGACGCGGAAAACATATAGCCTCGGTGATGGACACTAAACGCCGTCGAGGCAATCCAACGGCGGTCACGTCGAAACGCCATCACCACCGCCAACACCAGCAATCCGCCGATGAGTCGCCATTCCGTGACCCACAATACCGATGAGCGTTCCAACAGCGGCTTGACGATGATAATACTGACCGCCATCAGCATCACTCCCACCGCGCCGTAAACCACGCCCAAGACCAGCTGTCCGCGCGTCAGATGGGCGGGCGGGCGTCCGGCGCTGCCCACCAGCACCGCCGAAATGATCAATCCGGCGCCCACGACTTGCCATAATCCCAATGTTTCGCTGAGAAACAACACCGACAGCACGATCATCGAAGGGCTGTAGAAGCAATCCACGATCGCCATCAAACCCGCACCGACGATGTTCAGACTCATAAAAAAGAGGGTATCGGCAATCCCGATACCCAAAATACCGCTGAGCAGCATTAATCCGTAATCATGCAATGGAGCGGGCTCGAACAGCGACACGTCCACTAACCACATCGTCGGAATGATCAGCACTACGGCCAACAGATTCTTGAAAATATTCAGCGCAATGGGATGAACATGTTCGCCGCTCTTCTTGAATAAAATAACCGCCACCGCCCAAACAACAGCATTGCCGAGGGAGAGAATCTCACCGAAATAGGGAAAGGGCGGAGTCATAACGGATGTGCTTAGAGTTGAGAACGGTTATCCACGCCCCTCATAAATCGCCATCGCCTCGGACATATGACTCTGTAATTCGCGAATCCGCCGCTCATCCAGCGGGTGCGTGGATAAGAATTCGGGAGTTCCTCCACCCCGTTGATCGCTCCACGCTTTAAATCGCTGCCAGAAATTCACCGCTTCGCGCGGATCGTAGCCCGCCTTCGCCATAAAGAGCAAGCCCATATAATCGGCTTCCAATTCATGCTTGCGGCTGTAGGGCAGCATATAAGCCAGGTTTGCGCCCACGCCATAGGCGCCTAAGGCAAGCTGTTGGGTTAATTCGGGTTTATCTTTCAGAGCTACGGACAGCGCCATTCCACCCAGATTCACCAGCAAGGCTTGACTCATCCGCTCTCCGCCGTGGCGAGCGACGGCATGAGCGACTTCATGGCCGATCACCGTTGCCAATCCGGCGTCATCCTGCGTCAACGGGAGAATCCCCGTATAGATTCCCACCTTGCCGCCCGGGAGACAGAATGCGTTCGGCGTGTCGTCCGCCTTGAAGGTGACAAATTCCCACTCAGCATACGGTAAATGCACCTGCCCGGCAATGCGCTGGCCGACCCGCCGCACGGCTTCGATTTGCGCGGGATCGGTAGATACCGGAGTCTGTGATTTAATGTCATTAAACGTGCTGAAACCCAGTTCCGCCTCTTCCTGCGGAGACATCAGCATCAGCTCTTTGCGGCCGGTATGAGGATTGGTGTAGCAAGCCACGATCAAGATACAAACCAGTAAACCCGCAATGATCCGGTAAATCCATGACTTTCGTTTCATAGGTCACCTTGTTCGGTTAATCCTACTGACAAGATATCTTTCCTTCAGCCAAAAGTCAACTGCCCGGAACCGAAAAGAACAAGCCGTTCCGGCCGGAACGGCTTGTCAATCAAGTCAGTTTGATGCCGATTTACGCGATCGATTGAGTAGCCGTACCGATGGCCGCCGGCTTTAGCGGGTGCTTCGGCAGGGTAAAATGAAAGACCGAACCTTCGCCCGGCTTCGAGTCCACCCAGATTTTCCCGCCGTGCCGCTCGACGATCCGCTTGCACACCGCCAGTCCGGCACCGGTTCCGGGAACGTCGCTGCCGTACAGCCGTTTGAAGATCACAAAAATCTGTTCAAAGGAGCGCGGATCAATCCCCGGCCCGTTGTCGCGCACGTGAAAGGTCCACTCTTGATCGTTTTCTTCCACCGATAGATGAATTTGAAGCGGTGTTTCCTGATGGAACTTCAGGGCGTTATCCAGCAAATTCCGCAGCAGCAGATCCAGTTGGGCGCGATCCGCGGCGACCACCGGCAACGGATCATGGGTAACCGTCGCACGACTTTCGTCAATGGACTGATTCAAGTCGAACAGCGCCCTCTGCAGAACTTCCTCGGTATCCGTCGGTTCAAAGGCTTTTCCGCGTGTGCGGACTCGGGAGTAGGTCAGCAGATCCTCGATCATTTCGCGCAATCGGTCGGCACCGTCGCAAATAAACCCGATGAAATCCCGCGCATCCTGATCCAACTGCGACGCGTACCGCCGTTCCAGCAGCTCCGCATAACCGCCCATGGCGCGAATCGGTTCCTGCAGATCATGCGATGCGATATAAGCAAAGTGTTCCAGATCGCGATTGATTTCCTCAAGCTCGGCACTGCGCCGCGCCGTTTCCCGTTCAGCCAGCTTGCGATCCGTGATGTCCACCGCCATTTCATAGCGCACCATGCGTCCGTCGGTCCACCGAATAGCCTTATCAATACAGCGGAACCAGCGTCCGGTCTTTCCGTTTTCGTGTTCCCAGATATGGGTTTGACCGATATTGCTTCCGAAGATTCGCTGATTCGTACAGAACGCGCAGGGTTCGCTTAGATTGTGTAGCGCCGAATAACACTTTTGACCGACGGCATCACCGATCAATACACGGCAGGCTTCATTGATGTACAGAATTTCGTGGGTTTGAGGATCACTAACATAGATCACTTCATCAATACTGTCGAACAACGTGAGCAGCTGGCTTCGTTCGCGCTGCAATTCGGCTTCAGCTTTCTTGCGTTCGCTGATATCGCGGAAACTCGCCACCAAATGAGCCGGCTGGCCGGTGTCGTCGGGAATGATCGCGGCCGTCACCTCTGAGCATACAGTGCTAGTGTTTTTCAATGCGATTTCGAGTTCGCCATGCCAAAAGCCGGTTTGCATCAGTTCGGGGAGGATTGCCGTCTGAAGTCGTTGCCGTCCTTCTTTATCGGAGTAGCTAAAGATGGATGTGCCGATTAGTTCTGAAGCTTTGCCCCATCCCCCTAGACGTAACACTGCTGGATTGACGTATTCGATGATCCCGGTCACATCCGCCAATACCACGGATTCCGGCAAGCCTTCTATCGCCTGGGACAACTTTAAAATTTCGTAATCGGATCGCTTGCGGTCGGTGATATCCATACACGAGCCGATAAAACCCGTGAAGCTGCCGTCCGCCGTGAACCGCGGTGCGCCCGTGTCCAATAGCCAGTGATACGTTCCATCGGCATGCATGAGGCGGAATTCGATGGAGAACGGATGCCGCGCTTCGAAGGCGTTTTTGTAGGTCGAAAGCACGCGCAGCAGATCATTGGCATGCACGCCCTCCGTCCACCCGCGCCCATATTCTTTCGCTACACTGCGCCCGGTGAACCGCTGCCACGTTTTATTGAAATAGTAGGTGTGCCGATCCACGCCCGCCATCCAGATCAACACCGGCGCCGAGTCTGCCAGACTGCGGAATCGCTCCTCGCTCTCCCGCAGCGACTGCTCGGCCAATTTACGCTCCGTAATGTCCATTACCAACGCCTGAAACGCGGGCGCGCCTTGATATAGGACACCGCGCACGAATACTTCGGCGGCAAATCCCTCGCCGTTACTGCGCAGAAACGTTCCGGTGTAATGTTCGGGAGCGGAGCGGTGTTCGATTCGCGCCCGGTGATAATCGAGAACCCGTTCAACATCCTCCGGCGCGATCAATTTGTCCAACGGGGTTCCGATCAGTAGCTGAGGATCGGAATAACCCAGCATCTCCGCCGTCCCGCGGTTGGCAAAAGCAATGCAGCCTTTCTGGAATATCAAGACCGCGTGCGGCACCGACTCGATCAGATTCCGGTACTTCGATTCGCTTTCCTGCTGCGCCAACTCCGCACTCTGACTGCGATCCAGATAATGCTTCATTCCCGAGATGACCGCCAGCCATGCCGCCGCCAGCAGCAGCGTAAATAACATTCCGAGAGCGGCAATTAAAATCAGCCGATGTCGGAACGATGCAAGGCTTTGCCACTGTTGGGCCGTCAAGAGGTCCTCAGCCTGCTTGATTTCTTGGGTAAGGGCACGATTCAGGTAGGTGTATTCGTGGCTGTTTAACGAGTGGAGCGCCGTTAACGTGTTTCCGCTGGCGTATTGAGTTTTGGCTTGCTGTTCCAGCGTCAGCAGGTCTTCACGCGTGTTCCTGATATCGGAAATCACCAGCGGCAAGCTGTCCTGTTCCGTGATAGCTACGACCGAATCCACATGCTCCCAAAAATCATCGGCTTCATTGAGGCAGTTTGTCAACTCGACGGAATCACCTTTTATGATCAGCCGTTCGAAAGCCTCCTGCCGCCGCTCGTTCATTTGTTCGATACGGTTGACGAGCATCTGCAATTGAGCGATCTCGGTTTCATCCTGGAACATTCCGTAGTAGGTGCGAAGCAGAATGAATCCCACCGTTGCGAAAAAGGCCAGGCTAATAATCACTCCGGTCCACACCGCCGTCAACGGATGGAAGCGCTCGGATTCGATAAAACGGGAAATCGGGTTTCTCATAGTTGTGTCATTCAAAACAAAAATTTCTACATGCAAGCAACGAAATCGTCAAACGGATTCTGGATATGTATGACCCGGTTGCCGAGATGCAACATTATCGGTCATAAAATCACCCTTACGAAATAGAGCAAGAACTTCTCCAAGTCAGCAGACGGTATAACAAGTCATGTGTGGCATTAGTGTTGAAAACCTTGGGATTGATGTCAAGATTTCTATGAAGAACCATCAACAAACACGAAGGTCTGTGAACGCAATCACAGACCTTCGATCCAAGGCAATTCACGAAACGAATTATTCTATTCCGCTCTTTTCACGCTCACGGCAATTCCGTCCCCGATCGGCAACCATACGGTGTGCAGTTGCGGGTAAATCGTCAACATGCGATTGTACTGATCTACCGCCGTCTGCCAACTCGCCACGGACTTCGGCAATTTCATTACCGGGAATAGCACATCATCGGTCACCAATATCCCGTTGGTTTCCAACTTCGAGACCAAGCGATCGAGCAGTGACGCATATTTCATCTTATGACCGTCCTGCAGAATCAAACCGTACGGACCGGCCAATTCCTCGATCACATCGTCCGCATCCGCCTGTATCACTTCAACCGTATCCGTCAAGCCTTTCGCCGCCACATTGCGGCGAGCCGCTGACGCCAGTTCTTCCCGAACTTCAATCGTGGTAACCGAACCTCCATACTCGGCGGCGACTCGTCCCATAACGCAAGCCGCGTAACCGAACGATGTCCCGATTTCCAAGATGCGTTGCGGACGTCTGGTACAAATCAGTACTTCCAAGAGCGCTGCTGCATGCGTCCCGACCGTGGGCTGAATCGGCACTCCTGAAAGGGCATTTTCAGCATACGGCAGATCCGGGATATCGGGAAGCAATGGTTCGATATACTTAACGGCATCGCGCAGTTCATAGGAAGGATTTTGCATGGAAATATTTACTTGCGATCCATGAGGGAAGCGATATCAAATTCCACCGGCTTCAGGCTCCAATACTTGCCGTCCAAGTAGACGAGTTGTTCTTCCGGTTGAATCATGGGACGGGATAGTTGCGGATCGGTTTTGCGTTCGCCGTAGACGGCGACGACATCGGCGATGAAGATGTGATGGGTTCCCAACGCCAGTTCGTGTTTGACGCGGCATGCCAAAGCTAAAAAGAACTCGTCAATCATCGGCGCATCCGTCAACGGTGGACAAGCGACAGGCGTCAGATTCAGGTCTTTGAATTTATCGGCGGCGCGGCCCGATTTCATTCCGCAATGCACGACCGCCTCAATCTGCGAAGCCTTCGCCAGATTTACCGAAAACTCGCCGCTATCGTGGATCAACCGATAGCTGTACCGTGATGGACGTACGGAAACGCTGATCATCGGCGGTTCCGAACAAACCGTTCCGAACCACGAACACGTAATCAGGTTGGGTTTCTTAACCGTCCCGCAGCCGATCAGAACCGCCGGGGCGGGGTAAGCGTGAACAAACGGGGGAAGTTGGGTTTTCATAAAGGTTCCTTGCCGGCGTCGTGGTTCACCAGCGGTTGCGGTGGATTCGTGTTTCGTCGAAGCGGTGCGCGGGAGGAATGTATTCGCCGGGTTGTCCCACCGGGATCAACGCCACCGGCAGCACGTGTTCCGGCAGCGCAATCAATCCCCGCACGGCATCCATCCGCTCGGGTTTGGGATAAAGTCCGACCCATACCGCGCCTAATCCCAATCCGTGGGCGGCCAATAAAATATTTTGTGTTGCTGCCGAACAATCCTCAACCCAGTACTCTTCGTATTTCAGGTGACCGGTTTCGGCGCAAACCAGAATCGCCAGTGGTGCGCTGGCCAGCATTCGTGCATGGGGATGGAATTTCGGGATCTCGTCAAGAATTCCCCGTTCCGTGATAATCATGAACTGCCACGGCTGCTGATTGCCGGCGGACGGTGCACTCATCGCCGCCTCCAGCAACAACTTAACCTGGTCCTCGGTCACCGGATTCGGCTTGAATTGCCGGATGCTGCGGCGCGTAAGAATGGCTTCAATAACATCCACGATGATCCCTCTTCTGGCTGTTGAAATTGCTCTGTGGAAAAATGTTCTGCGATTTTCCTAACCAATGTACGAACTCCTCCCGCCAAATGCAAAGATCACCCGGCAAAATTGCCTCGGAATTATAAGCCATACATGAACTTAAATATGCCTCGAAAATAATTGTTGAATTTTCATGAATTGATAGAAGATTCGTAAGTACGGGAACATGTCTATTAAATTCTTGTTAAATCATTGAATCTTCTCCAACCTTCCGGTCAGTTGCATTTCCTTGCCCAGTATCGTAAATTTTACATTTGTCTAATCCCATGGTCGAAATCCTTAACATCGTGTGAGATATAGCGGATTGAAGCAGCTTTTAAAAAGCGCTACGGCTCTGGTCGGGCTTTCGCTGTTCCTCTATCTCTTTATTTTCTTCGCGTGGGAAGCCACTAAGGTAGCCACGTGGCAGAAATCGGGAGAGGTACGCAGCCGTATCCGCCTTACGGCTGATAGCACATTGCTCTTCCGCAAGGTAGATTCACTGGATTTCGTTCAAGCCCCGCTACCGGTCGCCGGGGATACCATCCTCGCATTTAACGGCACTCCGGCCACTAACGCGTTGATGGACAGCCTCTTCGAAGGTCCGAATCCGCCGTGGACCAAGACCGAGTTGACCTACCTGCATGATCGCGATACGTTAATCACGACGATCATCACTCATCCGCCCACGCTGTCGTCCAATAGTCTGATTGTCGCTCTTCAGATCCTGCGCTTCCTGATCACGTTCTTTTTCGTTTCGGTTGCCCTCTGGGCGTTCTTTAAGCGGCCCGATTCGGCCGCCGTGCGGGTGCTGGCGATGTTCAGCTTCTCCATGGCAGCGTTTATGATCACGGGTATTTTTGTCCTATCCGGTACGTTCGCAACATTCCAGATTCCCTTCGAAACGATCATCCGGGAAGTCCTAAACTATATCGCCGCACTGTTCAGCGCATTTTGGCTGAATCTGATTTTCCTGTTCCCCCATCCCAACCGTTTCATGCGCGAGCGGCCGGTCTTTGCCTACCTGACCTGTTATTTACCCATCCTGGTGCTGCTCGCCATCGGCACGGCTACGGATATCTTCGGCCTAAGTGTCTCATTAAGTACTCCGGCCATTATTGTCATCGGCGGACAGGTGCTGGGGGGACTGATTTTGCTCCTGGTTCGGTTCTGGGGAGCGGAAAACAACGTTGAGCGGCGGCAAACCCGGCTGGTCATGTGGGGATCCGGTTTCGGATTGCTGGCATTAATAACGCTCTTTATCATTTCCCAGTATTTTCAGGATTGGTTTACCGAGGGCGCATACCGATCGGTGGTGATCGTCAATATCGCCTTTGCCGCACTTCTGGTTTCGCCGGTTTCCTTCGCCTACGCGTTCGGACGCTATCGCTTGCTGGAAGTGGAAGGTCACGTCCGCCGCGGTACGCGCTACGTGTTAGCCACGATTTTACTGGTGGCGGCGATGACCGGTATGGGCTTCGCCATGGGCACATTCCTCCGCCGCTATTTGGGAGAAGAGGGCGGCACGCTGGCGGTGCTGGTCGCCGCGTTGGCAATCTTGGGCGTGTTCCCGCTGCTGCGCACGATCTTCGGTTATATGGAGCGGATTTTCTATCCCGAACGGCAGCGGCTGCGGAATATGTTCCATGACTTTTTGCAGAATACGTATACTATGACCGACAGCCAGACCTTCTGGAATCAGATCGAATCCCGCCTGCAGGAAGGCTTGGCGGTACAGGGCGTATATCCGCTGCTGCGCGTCCATAACAACGGGCATTTCTACTGCCGCGATTGTGAACCGTCACCCTTTACCGCGGAAAGCGATTTGGTGGCGCGGCTCGAACATGAACAACGGCCGATCATGGTGGACGAAATGCTGGCCAGTTCCCGTGTCGCGTTGACGATGGAAGAGACGACGTGGCTCGCCGAACGGCGGGTGGCGTTGGTGCTGCCGCTCATCACCCGCACCGGGCTCGTGGGCTTCTTGGGACTGGGATCGAAAATCGAGCGCGACGATTACGCGGCGGAAGAATTACGGATTCTGAGTTCGCTGGCTTCGCAAGTGGCTCTCGCCAGTGAGAATATTCGCTTAATCGAAGAAAACGTCGGCAAAAAGCGGCTGGAAGAGCAATTAGAAATCGCCCGCCGCATTCAGCACGGCTTCCTGCCCCAACAGATGCCTTCGACTCCCGGTTTGGAAATTGCCGCCCGCAGCCGGTTCTGCTTGGAAGTGGCGGGGGATTATTACGACGTAATTCCGCTCAGCACGGGCGAAACCGTGATGGCGGTGGGTGACGTCTCCGGCAAGGGCGCGGGAGCCGCGCTGCTCATGGCCAACTTACAGGCGTCGCTGCGCACGGCGGTGGGGATGGGCGTGCCGTTGCCTGATGTCGTTGCCCGCATTAACGAGCTGATCTATCACAACACGCCGCCGGAAGAATATATTACGTTCTTCGTGTGCGTATTCAATCCCGCGACCAACAAACTTTCGTATATCAATGCCGGACACAATCCGCCGCTGGTGCGCCATCGCAACGGCAATCTGAGCATGTTGGATGCGGGCGGTTTTATTCTCGGCTTCACCACGGACGTGCGGTATCAGCAGGGCGAAATCGAAGTCGTGCCCGGCGATATCATTCTCATGTATACGGACGGTGTGAGCGAGGCTATGAATGCGCAGGAGGAGGAATTCGGCGAACATCGCATCCGCAAATTCCTGTCGCGGGTGAATTCATTTAATTCCACCGATGCCCTAAAAGCGTTGGAAACGGAAGTCATGCATCACCGCGAGAGTGGCCCACTGGAGGATGATTTCACAATCCTGCTGGTCAAACGAATTTAACCTGAATTTGTGAAGGCGCACGCTGGTGCGCCTTTTTTGTAGGGACCGATTCGTCGTGCCCATTTTGTAGGGCCATAATTTATTATGGCCGTCTTCCGTAGGGGCACAGCGTGCTGTGCCCATGTCTTCGCCGAGCAGTATCCCCAGACCCTGCCGGAACCGCACATATGGTAGGGGCACGGTATGCCGTGCCCGTCTTCGCCGAGGCAGATCCCCTGATCTGCCCGGAATCTTCACGCAACGTCTTCGCCGAGGCACCCGTCCGCGGGTGCCCGGAATGTAAACAATCCCGCCGAGCCGTGGTTAAGCGTAGCGCAACCCGGCCGGAACATAAACGGTTTCGCCGCGGCAGGTTCTCAACCTGCCCGGCTTACCACGCACCTTCGCTTGTCATCCTGAACGCCGTGAAGGATCTCTCTTACGCCTGTAATCTTCAGTTGCATTCCATCCCCCCCGCGATTATATTCTATCACCTATTCATGGAGCATTAATGAAAACGCACTTCTGGATTGCATTACTGGCCTTAGCAGGGGTGGTGTGGGGGCAGCCGCAAGGGCCGGACACATTATGGACACACGACTACGAAGATATCTACACGAGTTCCATCGTGAGTTTGGAGGACGGGGGCTTTGTTTTGGCGGGATATCAACGATTCTCTATACTGCCGGACTCTATTGACGGCCGGATTATGAAAATGGACAGTTCCGGAAATGTAGAGTGGGACCGGTTGATCGGATACGTCGGGATGTATGACTTTGTCGCAGATATGGTTCGAACCGACGATGACGGGGTTGTCGTCGTATTCAACAGTTATAATCAAGCTGGAACCAGGTCCGCAATGACAGTGATGAAATTCACTGCGGTGGGGGATTGCGTTTGGTCCAGCCAGGTGGATATTGAAGAGTATATCCCGACGATTCATCGCGCCTTGGTGACACAAACGGGGGAAATCGCACTTGCCGGTCCACTGATGGGTGGTCTGCCGGGGATTATCTGGCTGGATTCGGAGGGTGAAGTTATTCGCTATCGAATGCATCCGCCGTGGGGATTGTGGGGATTGCGAATCAACGGCATTACCGAGACGGCCAGCGGCAATCTTGTATTAGTGGGATTGGTTATCACCGCTGATAGTACAGGCGCGCACTGGAGAGCGGGAGCCATCTGTGCCAATTCCGAAGGCGATACACTGTGGACACGGCTGTATGATTATCCTGACGGCATTTCGTCTATGGAGTTCCTGGACGCTTGCTCTCTTGGAGGTGACAGTATAATCATTACTGGGACTGCCAATGAAAACCAGCGGTTACAGATTTCACTTACAAAAATTGATAGTCAAGGAAACATCTTTTGGCGACAACAACCATCGGGTCTTTTTACATATCCAGGTTGGCTACAACGAATAAGTTCCGATGACGATGGGTTTATCATCATTGGAACAGGAGGAGATGGGACACAAGAGGGTGCCCTTATTCAACA
Organism: uncultured Alphaproteobacteria bacterium; assembly: GCA_964444755.1. Classification (GTDB taxonomy): domain Bacteria; phylum Electryoneota; class RPQS01; order RPQS01; family RPQS01; genus JAHJDG01. The sequence goes on from CAYUIF010000035.1 coordinate 29,427, forward strand.
CGTGGACATTTTCGGTGAAGTTCGTTGGCGACGTTTCTATTTGGAAGGAATATTGGAGTATTTATCACGGGGAATTGCCAAAACTGCAGACGGGGGCTATGTCTGGCCGGTAACGAACAACATGGGTTCCACGAAGGTTTTTAGATTAGCCCACGATCTAAATAGTGTTGATGGACACACTCCTGCAATGAGTCAGAGTTTTCTGCTGAATGATCCCTACCCCAATCCCTTCAACGCCACGACCACCCTTTCGTTCTCCCTCCTACAATCTTCACCCGTTTCACTAACGGTTTTCAACGTCCTCGGTCAAGCGGTGTATCAGGCTGATCTCGGAATGCTGAACGTTGGAAAGCATCGGCACATATTTGATGCAAGCGAACTGCCATCGGGAGTGTATCTCGCACGCGTGCAGGCGGGAGAACAATCGCAGATGCGGAAGATGGTGCTGTTGAAGTAACGATGAGCGATGAACGATAAACGATGAACGCGCGGGGTAGGGACACCCCGCGCGGCGGTTTGAAACGAGATTCTGGACGCCCACTGCGCGGTGTCCAGAATGACCATGGTAGCCGCGCACGGCTGTGCGATAGTCTCGCCGAGCCGTGGTTAAGGTCGC
>CAYUIF010000036.1:0-28589 GCA_964444755.1 uncultured Alphaproteobacteria bacterium
CATTCGATAGTACCTTTCAGCCTGGCGAAGAGAATGTCACAGATTTGTTTCTCGGTCGGTTGTCTTCCGATCTAACAACTTTACAATATGGCACCTATATTGGCGGTGAATACGATGAATGGACAGAAGCCTTGGTATATGACGGTCCCGGTGCGATTTGGTTAGCTGGACATACCTTCTCTAATCAGTTTCCTACTACGCCGAACGCCATGTTTCCGCAACCTTCCAGTGGATTTATGTTGAGGATGGACTTATCAACGCAAACAGTGGGTGATCCCTTTTTCCCTCATCCTTCATCCTTCGCTCATTCGTCCTTCCCCAATCCATTTAATCCCACCGCGACTTTATCCTTTACATTACCGAATTCGGCACCGGTGACGGTGAGAATCTACAATCTTCTCGGCCAAACGGTCTATGAAGAGAATCTCGGGCTGTTGAATGCGGGAAAACATCAGCAATTATTTGATGCAAGCGAACTACCATCCGGTGTGTATCTGGCACGAGTGCAAGCGGGAGAGCAGTCGCAGATGCGGAAAATGGTGCTGTTGCGATAAACTAAAACTTAAAACTTCAAACTTAAAAGCCTACACCATAGGGTTTCATTCTGGACACCGCGTCAGCGGGCTGAAGAATCCCTTACATCGAAGAGAGATCCTTCACTTCGTTCAGGATGACAAGTAAAGGTACGTGGTTAGCCGGGCAGGTTAAGAACCTGCCGCGGCGATCATTACTGCAATGCAACATGCTGTAGGGGCGGTTCGCGAACCGCCCGCGGGTCGTTCTCGAACGACCCCTACCAGATGTAAAATTCCCGCACTTTGTAGGGCCATAATTCATTATGGCCGTCTTCGGTAGGGGTGGGTAAAGCGCCAGCGTACCCGCCCGTTCTTCCGTAGGGGCACAGCGGGCTGTGCCCGGAATGCACCCCCCTTCTATCCCCCCACTAAAGTAGGGGGAAACAAACTCTACTCGGCGAATAAAGCCCAGCAAGCTGGGCGCTACAAGATTCCGGGCAGATCAGGGATCTGCCTCGGCGAGGACACCCCCCTTCCGTCCCCCCGTGAACGGAGGGAGACCCGCATTATGCCGGGCGGGTGGCACACCCGCCACGGCGGCATAAAGAGAGATCCTTCACTGCGTTCAGGATTACTGTTCTTCCGCCGAGGCGATACAGAAGTTGTAAGCAAAGGGGTCGGATTACATAGTGAGAAATTCCTAATCAGAGAAAGAGAAAATACTGGTTCACACTATAGAAAATTCATAACTTAATAGAGTGGTTACGCCTCTCTTGTTAAGAAATTATCAAGACAAGATTGTCTGTAAACTTGGTTTTAATAAAAAAGTAAGTTGTGCCATTGTTCCCAAACCACCTTGCATTTGTAACGATTCTTCGCTATATTTCAATTGCCGATATGTTTGTCGTTTTATCCATTAAATTGACAAACTGAGGCATATTTTATAGTTGATATATCGGATAAGAATCGCGTAAGTTTCTACGGTGCATGACATTTTGTGAATTTCTTCCCAAAATCCCTCGCCGCACCCTCCCTTCTCGATTTCCCGAAAAGCTAAATAAAGAGCTCTGGCTCCTGATTCGGAGGTTCCATGCCGGAAACACTCGGACCAATCCCTAAACGTGCGGCTCGTCAGCGCGAAGCCGAACTCCGTCAAGCCTTCTGGAAGGAAGTGGCGGAGATGCCGCACGGCGAGCGCATCAAGAACTGCATTCAGTGCGGCACCTGCACCGGCACCTGCCCGGTATCCTACGCGATGGATATCACGCCCCGGCAAACCGTGGCGCTGTTTCGCGCCGGACACATCCACGATATCCTCCACAGCCGGACGATTTGGGTTTGCGCCTCATGCTATTCGTGCACCGTACGCTGTCCGCAGGATATTAAAGTGACCGACATGCTGTACGCGCTGAAGCGGCTGGCGATGGTCAAGAAAATCTATCCCGACAAGTTTCCGGTCTATGCGCTGTCGCAGGCGTTCACCGAAAACCTCTACAAATACGGCCGGAATTTCGAACTGGGATTGGGCGCGCATTACTTCCTCAAGACCAATCCCATGAAGATGGTGGCCAGTGCGGGCTTCGGCTTGGCGATGATGAAGCGCGGACGGATGTCCATTCGGCCGACGACGATTCGCAAAGTTCAGGAAATCCGCGCGATCATTGACCGTGCTAATCAAATCGAGGGCGTGTAATGGAATACGCATACTATCCGGGGTGCAGCCTCGAATACACCGCCAAACCCTACGACCGATCGGTGCGCGAAGTGTTCAAGGTGCTGGGCATCGGTCTGAAGGAGATCGAGGACTGGAACTGCTGCGGCGCCACCATGTACATGTCCGTCAACAAGACGGTCGCCTATTCCATCAGCGCCCGCAACCTCGCGCTGGCGCAGAATCTCAATTGCGATATCTGCGCGCCGTGCAGCAGCTGCTATACGATTCTTCGCAAGACCAATCGCTATCTCGATTGGGATCCGAAAATCCGCGCGAAGATCAACGACGCCCTGAGCGCCGCCAAGCTGTCCTACGATAAGCGCGTGGAAATCCGCCACCCGTTGGACATTATGGTGAACGACATCGGCATCAAGAAAATCGCGGACGTCGCCACGCATTACTTCAACGGACTGCGAGTTGCACCCTATTACGGATGCCAAATCGTCCGTCCCGAGTACCACTTCGACGATATGGACGACCCAACCACGATGGACAAGCTGCTCGCGGCGTTGGGGGCGGACGTCGTGCCGTATCCCGACAAAGTGCGCTGCTGCGGCGGGATGCTGATGACCACCTTTGAAGATGTGGCGCTGGATATGAACAACGGCCTGATTAAAACCGCCGAAATGAATCACGCCGAAGTGATTGTGACGGTGTGTCCACTGTGCCAGATGAATCTCGAATCGTATCAACCGAAAATCAATCAGCGATTCGGGACGAATCATCACATTCCGGTCGTTTATTTCACTCAGTTGGTCGGACTCGCGCTCGGCATCGAACCGGCGAAGCTGGGGTTGGATGATTTGCTGATCCGGCTGGCCGATCCCAAGTTGAAACGCAAAGCTGTTGAGGTGGCGGCATGAGTGATACCTCGAAACCAGGCAACGGAAAAGTTCCGCCCTGCCGCATCGGTCTGTACGTTTGCCACTGTGGAACCAATATCTCGAAGATGGTGGACGTGGTGCAGATCGCCAAGCAAATGCAGGATCATTCCGACGTGGTCGTGTCGCGGGACTACAAGTTCATGTGCTCGGAACCCGGTCAGGAAATGATCATCAAGGACATTAAAGAGCACAAATTGGATCGCGTCGTCGTCGCCGCTTGCAGCCCGCTGATGCACGAACCGACCTTTCGAGCGGCGGTGGAACGCGGCGGCATGAACCGCTATCTGTTCGAGATGGTGAATATCCGCGAGCAGGTCAGTTGGGTCACCACCGACTACGGCGCGGCGACGGCGAAAGCCCGAGCCCTGATCAACGGCGCCGCAGCACGCGTCAAGTTCCAAAAGCCTTTGGAAATGCGCCGCATCGGTGTCACCAAGCGGGTGATGGTGATCGGCGGCGGCATCGCCGGTATCGAAGCCTCGCTCCAAATGGCGGACGCCGGATTCGACGTAATTCTGGTGGAGAAGACCGAATCCATCGGCGGTCATATGGCGACCTTCGATAAGACCTTCCCCACGCTGGACTGCGCGGCCTGTATTCTCACGCCGAAGATGGTGGCGGTGGGCAAGCATCCGCGCATCCGGCTGATTACTTATGCGGAAGTGGAAGACGTGCAGGGTTATGTCGGTAATTTTAAAATCAAGGTCCGCAAGAAAGCGCGGTTCGTGGATACGGAAGTATGCAACAGCTGCGGCACCTGCTATGAGGCTTGTCCGAGTCAGCCGTTCCCGCTGGATCGCGCCTTGATTTTGGGCGGTAAAGTATTCAAGGAGGGCCGCCGCTTGAAAGCCCGCCGTCCGCGTTCGCTGGGACCGGAGCACGATCTGACGGTATTGACGGGAGCGCAGCCGATGCCCGAGCAGAGCAGTCGGCCGCAGGAAGGAGTGGAAGCATGATGAATCCCGGCACCGATGCATCCTACGATCTGGATAAAACGATTACCGCTATCGTCAATCGCTACGGCGCGAAGCCGACAGCGCTGATTATGGCATTACAGGATATTCAGAAGCATTATCGTTATTTGCCCGTCGAAGCGCTGAAGCTGGTCGCCCAAAAGATGAACCTGCCCATCGCGCAGATTTACGGCGTGGCCACGTTCTACAAAGCGTTCAGCCTGAAACCGAAGGGCAAGCATCATATCTGCGTCTGCACCGGAACGGCTTGCCATGTACGGCAAGCGCCGGTCATTGTGGACAATCTGACCCGTTCGCTGGGCATTCAGCCCGGCGAGACGACGAAGAACGGTGAGATCAGCTTTGAAACGGTCAATTGCATGGGCGCGTGCGCGCTGGGTCCGCTGATCACCGTGGACGACGAATACTTCGGCAACATGACGGTCACGAAACTGAATAAAGTGTTGGATGACGTCCGTGGCGTCAAGTCCGCACATAAAGCGGTGGAGGAGGAAGTATGACACCGCGCAAATTAACCTCGCCCGAGGAACTCAAGGCCCTGCGCGAGCAGATCATCAAACAGCGCGATCAGAACCGGACGATTATCACCGTTTGCGCGGGCACCGGCTGCTTGGCTTGCGGCTGCGAAGCGGTGGCGAACGCGATTCGGCAGGAACTGAAGGAAAGCCGTCTCGAAGACAAGGTCGAGATCAAAACGACCGGCTGTCACGGCTTCTGCGAACGCGGTCCGCTGGTGGTGATTCAACCCGAAGGCATTTTTTATCAGCGCGTCAAACCCGCCGATGCCAAACTGATCATTGATCAGACCATCAAGGGCGGGAAGCTGGTCAATAAGCTGCTTTACAAGGATCCGCAGAATAAGCAGATCATCGCCAAGGAAGAAGAGATTCCGTTCTACAAGAAGCAGATGCGGCTGATTTTTGGCAAGAACGGACACATGGATCCGACGTCCATTCACGACTATCTGGCGTTGGGAGGGTATCAATCGATCGTTAAAACGCTCTTCAGCATGAAGCCGGAAGAAGTGATCGAAGAAGTCAAGGCGTCCGGCTTGCGCGGGCGGGGCGGCGGCGGATTTCTCACGGGCAAAAAGTGGGCGACCTGCCGGCGTGCGAAGGGCGATCCCAAATACGTCATCTGCAACGCTGACGAAGGCGATCCCGGCGCGTTCATGGATCGGTCGCTGTGCGAAGGAAATCCCCATGCGGTTCTTGAGGGGATGATTATCGGCGCCTACGCCATCGGCAGCCATGACGGTTACATCTATGTCCGCAACGAGTACCCGCTGGCGGTTAAGAATCTGAATATCGCCATTGATGCCGCGCGCGAATACGGTTTGTTGGGCAAGAACATTCTGGGCAGCGGCTATGATTTCGACATCAATGTGTCGCGGGGCGGCGGCGCGTTCGTCTGCGGTGAATCCACCGCGTTGATGGCGTCGCTCGAGGGCAAGATCGGCGAGCCGCGGGCCAAGTATATCCATACTGTCGAAGCGGGATTGTGGGACAAGCCGTCCACCTTGAACAATGTTGAGACGTGGGCGAATGTGCCACTGGTTATCGAAAAGGGCGCCAAGTGGTATTCCAGCATCGGCACGGATAATTCCAAAGGCACGAAGGTATTTGCGTTGACCGGGAAAGTCAATAATACCGGTTTGGTGGAAGTGCCAATGGGAATCACCCTCCGCGAGATTCTTTACGATATCGGCGGCGGCGTGCCCCGCAATAAGCGTTTTAAAGCGGTGCAAACCGGTGGTCCGTCGGGCGGCACGCTGATCGTGGAAACCCGCGATGAAGCCGTCCATGACAGCTTGGTCGCGCACGGCGACTTGGGCGAAGACGATCAAGCTATCAGCCTGCTCGATCTGCCGGTGGATTTCGATGAACTGACGATAGCCGGTTCGATGATGGGCTCCGGCGGTATGATCGTGATGGATCAGGATTCCTGCATGGTGGACGTGGCGAAATACTTCATCAACTTCCTGCAGGACGAAAGCTGCGGCAAATGCGTGCCCTGCCGCGAGGGATTGCGCACCATGCTGGAGATTCTGACGCGCATTTCCGAAGGCAAAGGCACAATGGAAGATTTGGATACACTCGAAGAGATTTCGCAGGTTATTATCGACACCAGTTTGTGCCAATTGGGCGGCAGCGCGCCGAATCCGGTGTTGTCCACGATCCGTTATTTCCGGCAGGAATACATCGCGCATATCCGCGATAAACGGTGCCCGGCGGGCGTGTGCAAGGAGCTGGTCAGCCATGCCATTGATGAAACCTGCACGGGCTGCCATGTTTGCGCCGAGCCGTGTCCGACCGATGCGATCTCCGGGAAGCTCAAGGAGCTGCATGTCATTGACCAGAGCAAGTGCATTCAATGCGGCGCCTGCTATCAGTTGTGCAAGTTCGACAGCATCAAACGTGTCAAGCGCGGCGAAGGCGAAGCGATTCAAAAGCGGGCGCGGGAACACTGGAAATCCCCCAAAGAAAAGCAAGCGGCCGTAGCGTAGGAGAAGATACATGGCATTAGTCAACATCACCATTGATGGCAAGCCCATACAGGTCGAAGAAGGCAGCTACGTTCTGCAGGCCGCTCGCGAGTTGGGTATCGAAATCCCCACGCTCTGTTATTACGAGCATATGGCCCCCTATGCCGCTTGCCGTCTCTGCGCCGTAGAGGCGCGGGATCAAAAAGGCTGGTCGAAAATCGTTACCGCCTGTAATTATCCGGCGTGGGACGGTTTGGAAGTCTTGACCGACACGCCGCGCGTCATCAACTCCCGCCGCGTGAATCTGGAAATGCTGTTGTCGCGCTGCGCTCCGGTGCCGGTGCTGCAACAGCTCGCCGATGAATTGGGCATCAAGGAACCGCGCTGGGGAACCGGAACCGACACCTGCATCAAGTGCGGTTTGTGCGTGCGCATCTGCGACGAGATCGTCGGCGCGCACGCGCTGGCATTCGGCGATCGCGGTATCAATCGCGAAATCACCACGCCGTTCAAACTCGAAAGCGAAGACTGCATTTTGTGCGGGGCGTGCGCCCGTTACTGCCCGACCGGTCATATCAAAATGACCGACATCGAAGGCCGTATTCTGCATTCTGAGTTGACGCTCGGTCCGAATGCCGCCATTCGTATTCCGTTCCGGCAGGCGATTCCCAACGTGCCGCGAATCTACACGAATCAATGCATCCATATGAAGACCGGCGGCTGTATGCTCTGCGCCAAGGTCTGTCCCAAAGATTGCATCTCGTTCGACTGCAAGGACGAAATCGAAGAATTCGATATCGGCGCGGTTGTGGTTGCCACCGGTTTCGACGACTTTGATCCCACACCGATGAAGCAGTTCGGCTACGGCGAGTACCCGAACGTGCTCACGTCGGGCGAGTTCGAACAGATGAACAACGCCGCCAGCCCCACCAACGGCAAGATCGTAATGGAAAGCGGCCAGGAACCACGCGCCATTGCGATTTTCCACTGTATCGGCAGCCGCGACGAAGACCATCACAAATATTGCAGCCGCGTCTGCTGTATGTACGCGCTGAAGTTCGCGCATCTGGTCAAAGAAAAGACCAACGCCGAAGTCTATCAGCTGTATATTGACATGCGGACCTTCGGCAAGGGCTACGAGGAGTTCTATCAGCGGCTATTGGACGAAGGAGTCCATGTAGTTCGCGGTAAAGCCGCCGAAGTGGTGCCCGCCGGACCCGATTATGTTGACGAAGGTGGACTGCTGGTACGCTGCGAAGATACCCTGATTGGCAAGTATCGCGAAATCCCGGTGGACATGGTGGTGTTGTGTACCGCTCTTGAAGCGCGTTCCGATGCCAGCGAACTGGGCCGCAAACTGAATATTTCGCGCGGGGCCGACGGCTGGTTCATCGAAGCGCATCCCAAATTGGCCCCGGTATCTACGACGACCGACGGCGTCTTCTTGGCCGGCGCTTGCCAAGGTCCGAAGGATATTCCCGACACGGTTGCCCAAGGGAATGCCGCCGCGGCGCAGGTGATGAAGATGTTCAATCAGGGCGAAATGCTCATGGACGCCGCTTACGCCGAAATCACCGAAGAATTCTGCAGCGGCTGCCGGATCTGCAACGGTTTGTGTCCGTATTCGGCGATCACTTATCTCGAAGAAAAGAAGATCAGCAACGTGAATCCGGCGCTGTGCAAGGCGTGCGGAACCTGCGTTGCGGCTTGCCCGACCGGAGCGATTGTCGCCCGGCACTTCACTGACGATCAGATTTACGCTCAAATTGAGGGGATATTGGCATGAGTTTCGAACCCAAAATCCTCGGAATTCTCTGCAATTGGTGCAGCTATACCGGCGCCGATCTCGCCGGTACCGCGCGAATGAAGTATCCGCCCAACATGCGCAGCGTGCGCGTGATGTGCAGCGGCCGGGTGGATGTCGGCTTCATTCTGGACGCGTTTCGGGCGGGAGCGGACGGCGTGTTGATCTGCGGTTGCCATCCCGGCGATTGCCACTATGTGGAAGGCAATTATAAGTGCATGCGCCGCATTCCCCTCGCCAAGCGAATGCTGAAGGATATGGGGATTGAACCGGGCCGGCTGCGGCTCGAATGGGTTTCGGCTTCCGAAGGCGCTCGCTTTCAGGAAGTCGTGACCAGCTTCACCAACCAAGTCCGCGACTTGGGTCCCCTGAAGTTACAAGAGCTGAGTTTCGACCCCGAGCATCCCGCCGGACCCTCGGAACTGCAACCCGCCGCCGGGCAATAGGAGGAATCATGGCGAAACCAAAACTTGCCGTTTATTGGGCTGCATCGTGTGGCGGATGTGATATCGCCATCCTCGATATCGAAGACAAAATTCTGGCTGTTGCCGACTTCTTCGATTTGTGCTTCTGGCCGTGTGCGGCGGATTTCAAGTATGCGGATGTCGAGGCTATGCCCGACAAATCCATTACTTTAACGCTGTTCAACGGGGCAATTCGCAGCGAAGAAAATTATCATATTGCTAAACTGCTTCGTCAGAAGTCCGTGGTTTTATGTGCTTTCGGAAGTTGCGCGGCGGATGGCTGTATCCCTGGGCTGGCCAACTTCACTAATCTTGACTCGATCCTCGACTATGTGTATCTTAAATCACCGTCACTGGAAAATGGGAATAAGGTCATTCCCCAGCCGGTGACGAAAGTTCCGGAAGGCGAAGTCCATATTCCCAAGCTGTGGAATACGGTACGTACGCTGGGTCAGGTCGTGGATGTAGACTATATCATTCCCGGCTGCCCGCCGCAATCGGATCAGATTGCCGCAGTAGTGGAAGCCGTGATCGATATTCTCAAAAACGGCAAAGAATTGCCGCCGCCCGGAACCGTGTTGGGAGCCACCGAGAAGAGTTGCTGCGATGAGTGCACGCGGGTTCGGAATGTCAAGAAGATTAAAGCCTTCAAGCGAATCTGGGAAGTGGATCAGGTGGATCCCGACCTGTGTCTCATGGAACAGGGGATAGTTTGCTGCGGACCGGCGACTCGCTCGGGATGCGGAGCTAAATGCGTTTCGGCGGGAGTGCCCTGTCGCGGATGCTATGGCCGACCGGCGAATATCCGCGATCAGGGGGCGAAAATGGTTTCAGCGGTCGCCAGCGTGATTGATTCCACCGATCCTGAAGAGATTGAACGGATTATCGCCACGATTGACGATCCGATGGGCATGTTCTACCGGTTTACCTTGCCGGATTCGATGTTGAGGAGGGCGCAAGCATGAAAAGCATCGTTATTGATCCGATCACCCGCCTCGAAGGGCACGGCAAGATTCACCTGTTCGTGAATGACGACGGCTCATTGGCGAACTGCTATTTTCAGGTTCCCGAGTTGCGCGGTTTCGAACAATTCTGTGTCGGTCGTCCGGCGGAAGAATTGCCGCGCATCACCACCCGCATCTGCGGTGTTTGTCCCGATGCTCACCACATGGCCTCGGCCAAGGCGGTGGACGGCGTGTTCGGCGTGACGCCGACCTCGGCGGCGCTGAAGCTGCGCAATCTGGTTTACAATGCGTTTTATGCCGGAGATCACACCACCCACTTTTATGCGTTGGGCGGTCCCGACTTCGTGTGCGGTCCCGATGCGCCGCCCGCCGAACGCAATATTTTAGGCGTGATCGCCAAGGTGGGAGTGGAAGTCGGCAAACTGGTCATCGCGCAGCGGGCGCGCGGTCAGCGGGTGATCGAGATTATCGGCGGCAAGAAAGTGCATCCGGTGACGGCGATTCCCGGCGGAATGGCCAAGCGCATCAGCAAGGAAGAGCAAGCCGAGATGATCAAGATCGGCGAAGAGATGGTGGAATTCGCCAAGTTTTCGCTGAAGGTCCTTGATGATATCGTTCTGGCGAACAAAGCCTATGTGGAACTGATTCTGTCGGACATGTTCACGCACAACACCTACAGCATGGGTATTGTGGATGCGAACAATAAAGTCAATTTCTACGACGGCAAAGTGCGCGTGGTGGATCCCGACGGCAACGAGCACTGCAAGTATGAGCCGAAGGATTACTTGGAGTACGTGGCCGAGCACGTGGAACCCTACAGCTATTTGAAATATCCGTTCCTCAAAAAGGTCGGCTGGAAGGGCTTTACCGACGGCAAGGATTCCGGAGTTTATAAGGCGACGCCGCTGTCCCGCCTGAATGCTTCCGACGGTATGGCGACTCCGTTGGCGCAGGCTGAATACGAGCGCTTCTACGAGACCTTAACGGGCGATAAGAGCGGCAAGAAGCCGGTTCATCAAACCCTCGCCACGCATTGGGCGCGGCTGGTGGAATTGATGTATGCCTGCGAAGCGACGATGGTGATGGCGAAAGACGAAGAGATTACCTCCGATAAGCTGGTTAACAAGCCGGAGAAAGTCGCTGGTGAAGGTATCGGCATCGTGGAAGCGCCGCGCGGCACGCTGACTCATCACTACAAGACCGACCAACGCGGCATTATTACTGAAGCGAACCTGATTGTGGGCACGACCAACAACAACGCGCCCATTACCATGTCGATCAAGAAAGCCGCGGAAGGTCTGATCAAGAAGGGCACGAAGATCACCGACGGCATGTTAAATCGCATCGAGATGGCGTTCCGTGCCTACGATCCGTGTTTCGGCTGTGCCACGCACTCGCTGCCCGGCGATATGCCGCTGGAAGTGGTGGTGCATGACGCGCAGACCGGTGAAGTAGTTCAAACGGCACGTCAGAACTGTTGAAGTCGCTGTTGGTTCTCTGTCTCGGCAACGAGATTATCAGTGACGATCGTTTCGGCCCCGTTATTGCCCAGCGACTCCAATCAGAGAGCGAGGCGGATCTCGGGGCCGATGTAATTTTCGCACCGGTAGCGGGATTCTTCCTGCTGGATTATATGACCGGACGGCGAGCGGTATTAATCGTGGATACGATCCGCACCGGCCGCGCCGAACCCGGTACCTTGCATACGTTTCCAGCGGGTATTCTGACCCCGTCCAAGAACCTGACCACCAGCCATCAAATCAATCTGCCGACGGTGATGGAATTGGGCAAGCAAATGGGGGTGGAGCTTCCCGGGCAGGTGGATGTCATTGCGGTGGAAGCATTGGACTTGGAGACGCTGTCCGAAGCATTAACCGCCCCTGTTCAAGCCGCGGTGGAAGACACTTTAAACTATATCCGCCGCTGGATCGCAACGAATTCATCCGGAGGAAACTAATCATGCCGATTTCAACCGAAACGACGCGCGAGCCGTCGAAAGACCGGCCGCAAACCTGTCCCGAATGTCAAGGGCGGGGCTGGGTGGATAATCGCTGTTTGACCGCCGATCATGCCCATCGTTGCGGCTACTGCGACGGTCGCGGTACGGATGCCGCCGGCAAGGAATGCTATGCCTGCAAAGGCACCGGCTTGATCGAAGTTCGCCAAGTGGACAAAAATCCCTGTCCGGTGTGCGGCGGTGCGGGAATCTGGCCGGTTCCGCCGTCCATGACCGCCGCCGATTTCGCGTTTCATCCCGGCTACAAGAAATAATTACTTCACGACACGCCAACCATGACTACCGAATTCTCGCTGCTGCTGGGCACTGCCGCTACGCTGGGTTTCGTTCACACCCTATTGGGACCCGATCATTACATTCCGTTTATCGCGATGGCGCGCGCCCGCGATTGGTCCACGCGCAAAACGATGATCATTACCACATTATGCGGTATTGGCCATGTGAGCAGTTCGGTAATCATTGGTTTTGTCGGGTTATTGTTCGGTGTGGAAGTGCTCAAACTGACCGCGCTTGAGTCGGTGCGCGGCGAGATTGCCGGATGGCTGCTGTTCGGTTTCGGGTTGGCTTACATGCTGTGGGGAATCCGTCACGCGTTCAAGCATAAAGCCGCTTCGCTGGTTCACGCGCACGAAGCCGCGCACGAGGCGGATCACGCGCATGACCATCACGCTCACGGCTTGCATACGCACGTTCATCCCGAAAAGGCCAATATCACACCGTGGGTATTGTTCACGATTTTCGTTTTCGGTCCCTGCGAGCCGCTGATACCCGTTCTCATGTATCCGGCGGCGCGCGCCGACGGTTGGACGGTGTTCTTGGTGGCGATAACGTTCAGTGTGGTCACCATCGGCACGATGCTGACGCTGGTGTGGGGCGCGCTGCACGGTCTGCGCTTCGTTTCCTTCAGAGGATTGGAACGCTACTCCCATGCGATGGCTGGATTCATTGTCGCCTTATGCGGCGCGGGTATTCAATTTCTGGGATTGTAACCGTTGATAGCGTTGAGTCATTTGTGATGAAATAGATATCGAATTATGAAGGTCTCCGAAGGAGGCCTTTATGCATACTATGGATCAGACGAGAATACAGCATTTAGAGATCCGCGTGTCGGGAACGGTGCAAGGCGTCGGCTTTCGACCCTTCATTTACCGGTTGGCGCGTGAACATCGCCTGCTCGGTTCGGTACTCAACAACAGTCAGGGCGTGATCATTCGCGTGCAGGGTGAAGAATCGGTTGTTGCGGCGTTCACCCGCGATATTCGTAAGCAAGCGCCTCCGGCGGCGCGGGTTATGAATTTGGATTGTCAGGCACTGCCGTTGGATCATTATACCGAGTTTCGTATTCTTCCCAGCGAAACTCTCGATGAAACGTTCACGCAGGTTCCGCCCGATTTGGCGCTCTGTGAAGCGTGTCGCCGCGAGCTTTTGGATTCCCGCAATCGCCGCCATGGCTATCCGTTCATTAACTGCATCCATTGCGGTCCGCGGTTTACGATCATTCATGAATTGCCCTATGATCGTCCGTTTACGACCATGAGCGGATTCACGATGTGCGCCGCGTGTCAGGCGGAGTATGATGATCCGGCCGATCGCCGTTTTCACACGCAGCCCAACGCCTGTCACGATTGCGGTCCGCAACTGGAGTTTCTGCGATATGCGGTTGGCGGATGGAATACGGTTAATGACGGCGATCCGCTGCGATCAGCGGTAGAGGCGCTGCGATCGCGCCGGATTATTTTAGTGCAAGGTCTCGGCGGATTTCATCTGGCGTGCGATGCTGCCGATGATGCGTTAGTCTCCGAACTGCGCCGCCGCAAGCATCGCGACGAAAAACCGTTTGCGGTAATGTTTCCCGATGAGGCGAGTTTGCGCGAAAGCTGTGAAAGCTCGCCGTCCGAGTGGAATTTGATTTCTTCGGTTCGAGCGCCGATCGTGCTGCTGCGCAAGCATTCTGATTCCATAATTGCGGCGTCGGTCGCGCCGCAAAATCCGTTTGTGGGCGCCATGCTGCCGTATACGCCGTTGCACGTGCTGCTGCTAAAAGAATACGGCCAGCCGCTAATCATGACCAGCGCGAATCTCAGCGACGAACCGATTTGTTTCGAAGTGCCGGATGCACTGACCCGCATGCAGGGCATCGCCGATGCTGCGCTGGTGCATAATCGTCCGATACACATCTTCGCCGATGATTCGGTGGTGAAAGTCGTGGGCGATGTGCCGCGAATTTGGCGGCGGGCGCGCGGCTATGTACCGCAAGCCGTGCATGTGCCCGATTCGTTCCGCGTGCCGACGTTGGCGTTCGGTCCCCAGCTTAAAAATACATTCTGCTTGGGCAAGCGGCAATTCGCATTGCTGTCTCAGCATTGCGGCGATATGGAAAACGAAGCGGCGGTGGACGCCCAGCATCGGGCAATGGATCATTTTCTGCATTTGTTCGATGCCAAAATTGAATTAATCGCTTGCGATCTTCATCCCGATTATTCCACTACGCGGCAGGCCGAAGCGTGGAGCGCTGAACATAACGTGCCGCTGGTTCGCGTGCAGCATCATCACGCACACTTGGCCGCTTGCCTTGCCGAAAATGAAACCTCCGAACCGGCCATCGGTTTATCGCTGGACGGAACCGGTTACGGAACCGACGGCACGATTTGGGGCGGCGAGATTTTAATCGGAGATTTTCGTACCTTTGATCGCGTCGGTTATCTGCAAACGGTAGCCATGCCCGGCGGCGAGAAGGCCGCTCAGGAACCGTGGCGGATGGCGTTATCGTGGTTGTATGAGAGCTTCGGCGATTCACTGTATGAACTGCCGCTGCCGTTCATTACCGAATTGCAGACGCACTATGATCGCAATGCACTGAATTTGCTTACCGGTTCCAAACTGCGGCAACATGTCTTTCCCCTGACCTCCAGTTTAGGACGATTGTTCGATGCGGTGGCGGCGCTATTGTTCTTCGGGACGCGCCGTCAGTATGAAGGTCAAGCCGCCATGCTATTGGAAGGCATGATCTCACCCGTGCCCGCCGCGCCGTATCCAATGGATATCGTGGAACGCGACGGTTTATGGATGCTGTCGCCGTTAACCCTATTCCGCGAAATGGCGGACGATATCGGCAAGGGAACGGATGCGGCCATTATGGCACGGCGGTTTCACGAAGCGGTCGTTGAAGGATTTGTGCGGGTATGCGAACGCGTGCGGGACGAATCGAACTTGAATCGCGTAGCGCTTAGCGGCGGCTGCTTTCAAAATGAGTTTCTGCATATCGAAATGGAAGCGCGCTTGTGCTATCGCGGCTTCGAAGTGCTTACCCACCGACAAGTTCCGGCGGGGGATGGCGGAGTTTCGCTGGGGCAGGCGGTGATTGCCAATGCAACGAACGAGGTGAACTGATGTGTCTGGCCGTTCCCATGAAGATACTGGAGCGCAGCAACGACCGCGGCAAGGTGGAGTTGGGCGGCGCGCATAAAAACATAATGCTGACGTTGACGCCCGATGCGAAAGTCGGCGATTATGTCATCGTCCATGCCGGCTATGCCCTCGAAATAATTGACGAGCAGGAAGCGTTGGAAACATTGGAACTTCTGCGCGCTATCGGCGGAGAAGAGGGTTTGGAATGAAATCGTGGGCGGGATATCGGGACGCGGAAACCGTTCGCAAGCTCGCTCGTGAAATCGCCGCGCTGAAACTATCGCGCGAAGTGCGGTTTATGGAAGTCTGCGGCGGACATACCGCTGCCATCTATCGTTTTGCGCTGGCCGATCTGCTGCCCACGTGGATCAAGTTGCTCTCCGGTCCCGGTTGCCCGGTGTGCGTTACCGCCAATGATTTCGTGGATCGCGCGGTGGCGCTTGCGATGCAGCCGGATGTTACGATTGCCACCTTCGGCGATTTGATTCGCGTGCCGGGCTCCACGAAGTCATTAGCCGACGTTCGCGCGCAGGGCGGCGATGTGCGTGTGTTCTATTCGTCTGCCGACGCACTGGATTGGGCAAAGACTCATCCCGAACGCACGGTTGTGTTTTTAGGAATCGGGTTTGAAACCACCGCCTGCACCTTGGCGGCGACTTTAGAGCGAGCGGTAAATGAGAAGGTTCGCAATTTCCGCTTGTTATCTTCCATTAAAACGATGCCCGAAGCGCTTAGGGCGTTGTTTTCGGCCCCTGATGTGCGCGTGGACGGATTGATTCTGCCCGGTCACGTTACGACCGTTACGGGAACGGCGGGTTTTGAATTCATTCCCCGCGAGTATGCGATTCCGTGCGTGGTTGCCGGGTTTGAGCCCGTGGACTTAATGGAAACGATTCTGAAACTCAGTCAGCAAATTGTGAAGAATGAAGCGGAAGTCGAGATTCAATATCGCCGGGTGGTTCATGCCCAGGGCAATCCACAGGCGCAAGCGTTGATTGTGAAGATGTTCGAACCGGCGGATGTGGCGTGGCGCGGCTTTGGCGTAATTCCGCAGAGCGGTTTGGCGATTCGAGAAGAATCTGCCCCATGGGATGCCGCGTTGATTCCGGTGGATGTGGAACCGACGCGCGAACACCCCGGCTGCTTATGCGGCGATGTGCTGCGCGGCGCGATCCATCCGTCGCAATGTCCATTGTTCGGCAAGACTTGTACACCCGAAACGCCCCGCGGCGCGTGCATGGTGTCGACGGAAGGCGCGTGCGCGGCGGTATATCACTTTTCTCCGGTAACGAATCATGGATGAGCGCATCACGCTCAATCACGGCGCGGGCGGCGAAGCCATGCGCCGGTTCATCTCAAAACTGTTTATCGAGAACTTCTCCAATCCGCTGCTCGATACGCTGGCGGACGCGGCGATGCTGGATCTTTCCGGATCGCGCTTAGCGTTTACGACCGATTCCTATACGATCAAGCCCATCGAGTTTCCCGGCGGCAATATCGGCAAACTGGCCGTGTGCGGTACGGTAAACGATGTGGCGGTGATGGGGGCAAAGCCGCAGTATCTGTCGGCGGGATTCATTCTCGAAGAAGGGTTGGACGCCGCGGTGCTGGAACGCATCGTGCGCGCGATGGCGGAAACGGCACGAACTGCTGGAGTGCAGATCGTCACCGGTGATACCAAAGTCGTACCGCGCGGTGAGTGCGACGGCATCTTCATCAACACCGCGGGTCTCGGAATCTATCCCTTTGGGCACGGTTTAAGCGATCAACCAGTTACCGATGGTGATGCCATCATCGTCTCGGGCACCATGGGCGATCACGGCATGGCAATCTTGGCCGCACGTGAAGGATTGGAATTTCAAACCGAAATCAAGAGCGATTGCGCGCCGCTGGGAGATCTGATCGGCCAAGTCCTTATTGCCACTGGCAGTGTTAAATGGATGCGTGATCCGACGCGCGGCGGATTGGCGGCAGTGCTTACGGAACTAGTGGAAGGACAATCCTTCGGAATCTTGATTCGTGAACCGGCCGTGCCGGTTCGTGAGGATGTGCAGTCGGTGTGCGAATTATTGGGTTTCGATCCGCTGCATTTAGCCAATGAAGGCAAGGTGGTCATGGTTGTCGAGTCGCAGGCAGTAGATCAAGTACTGGCAATTCTACATGCCCATGAATTGGGGCGCGATGCGGCGATGATCGGTGAGGTTACCGCCGATGCTGCCGGAATCGTGCGGCTGCAAACCGAAGTCGGCGGAATTCGCCGCTTGCAGCGCCCCGCCGGAGAACTTTTACCTCGCATCTGTTAGTACACCATGCACGAACTATACATTGCCGAGTGCATCCTCAAGTCCGTCAGCGATTCGCTGCCGCCGGGCATTTCAGCGCAGACCGTGGAGGAAGTGCGGGTGGACGTCGGTCAATTGGACGCCGTGGTGCCCGATACTCTGCAGTTTCTCTTCGATGCGATCAAGGGCAACAATGGTATGCCCAACGCCGCACTGATACTTCGCACGGTTGAAGTCCGCTGCCGCTGCCGTGATTGCGCCCGCGAGTTTGGTTTGGATTTACCGATTTTTATTTGTCCCCATTGTAATAGTACGAATGTCGAACTCCTACAAGGGAGAGGGATTACCCTCACCGGCATTCTGGTGAAAGACGATTCAGGAGACGAGGATGGAAATACCGGTCATTCGTGACGTATTGGAAGAGTCCAACGCCCGCGCCAAGGAAAACCGCGAGCTGTTCGATAAGCACGGACTGTTCGTCGTAAACATTATGAGCAGCCCCGGCTCGGGCAAGACCACGCTGCTCAGCAAGACGATTCCGGTGCTGCAAGCGCGCGGATTGCGCTGTGCGGTGATCGAAGGCGATATTACCTCGACGATTGACAGCGAAAAACTGAAACCGCTGGGAATCCCGGTGGTACAGGCCAACACCGAACCGTTCGGCGGCGATTGTCATGTCGGTTCGCATTTGGTGCAGGCGGCGCTGAAGCATTTCGATTTACCCGCCACCGATGTGCTGTTCATCGAAAATATCGGCAATCTCGTGTGCCCGGCGGAGTTCTATTTGGGCGAGGATCGCAAGGTCGTAGTGCTGTCGCTGACCGAGGGCGAAGACAAACCGCTCAAGTACCCGCTCATGTTCCGCGAGTGCCACGTGTGCTTGATCAACAAAACCGATCTTGCACCCCATCTCGACGTCAGCATCGAACAACTCACCGCCAACGTTCACAAAACCAACGGCGCGATCAAAGTCATGCCCATTTCGGGCAAGACCGGTGCAGGAATAGAAACATGGGTGGAATGGATTATCAGTCGCGGTAAATAGCATCGTTAGCATACATAGCAAAAGCCCGTGGAGTGCTCCACGGGCTTTTGATTTTCCGAAGCGTGTTCGTTACTTTTCGGGGAAGACCGCCGGAGTCGCTCCCGTTGGCTTGGTGCCCGGAACCGATACGGCTTGCTTCTTGCCCTTCACATTGTTGCGCACCCATTCCACACCGGCATCCACGACGCGCAGGTTGGCGTCCACCAACTGCTTGCGCTTCAGTCCGATGGGAATAATTTCCTTGATGGATTCCACCGGCAGCAGCTGGCTGTATTCGAGGTACGCACCCAGCAGCACCATATTCGCCGCCGCGGTCAAGCCCTGTTCGGAGGCGATGTCGGTAAGCGGAATGTACAGCACTTCCACGTCGGTACGCTTGACCTTGCGCACGATGATGGATGAGTTGACAATAATCAAGCCGCCCTTCACCACGGTATCTTCGAAGGTATCCAGCGAGGGATCATTCATCGCTACCAGCACGTCGCAGTCCACGACCAGCGGAGAGCCGATGGGATCCTTGGAGAGCACCACCGATGCGTTGGCCGTGCCGCCGCGCATTTCCGGACCGTAGGACGGAATCCACGAGACTTCCAGATTCTCCTGCATGCCTGCCGCCGCCAGAATGATACCCGCCGTCAGCACGCCCTGCCCGCCGAATCCGGCGAACTTCAAGCGCGTAGTCGGGAAATTGTCTACGAAATCTTTGCGATAAGGATGAGTCTCGCCGAAGAGTCCCAAATCCAGCGCCTTGTACATTTCTTCATCCGTGAGTTTCTTCGGCTCACGGATGTGACCTTCGCGGGTGGCCGATTCGTCTTTAAAAACCTGAATCGGGAACTGCGGAATCATTTTTTCTTTAACGAACTTCTCGGCTTCCACCGGAGTTACTTTCCAGCCGGTGGGACACGGCGCGAGGATTTCCACGAATGAAAAGCCTTTGCCTTCCGCTTGATTCTTGATCGCCTTGCGCACCGCCTTACGGCAAGCCATGATACCCTTAGCATCCGCCAAGTGGCAGCGCTCAATATACACCGGCGCCTGCAGCGTAGCCAGCAGCTCGCAGACCCGCAGCGGGTAGCCTTCGTTTTCGATGGAACGACCGTAGGGGCTGGTGGTGGTCTTCTGTCCGATCAGACTGGTGGCCGCCATCTGCCCGCCGGTCATGCCGTAGATGCCGTTATTAATGAAGAAAACGGTCATATTCTCACCGCGATTGGCCGAATGGAGAATCTCCAATCCGCCGATCGAAGCCAGGTCGCCGTCGCCTTGATAGGTCATAACGATGGAATGGGGGAGCGCGCGTTTCAAACCGGTGGCCACCGCCGGAGCGCGGCCATGCGCGGCTTGAATATTGCCCATATCGAAGTAGTAGTAGGCAAACACCGAGCAACCTACCGGAGAAACGAAAATACTGCGATCGCCCAATCCCAAGTCATCCAGCGCCTCGGCAATGAGCTTATGCACGTTGCCGTGACCGCAACCGGGGCAGTAGTGCGTCGTTTGGTTTTGAGTTTCCCGCCACCGGTCAAAGTGGTCGTAGAAGGTCTCCGCTTTTTTCAACACATTGGTTGCCATGTTTAGCTCCTACTTCAGGTATTGACGTGTGACGTCCACGAGTTCTTGGACGGACGTCACCGCCCCGCCCATACGATTGTAGAAATGCACGGGTGTGACTTCCTTGGTAGCCAATTGCACATCCTTCAGCATTTGGCCGTTGGAAAGTTCAACCACGAGGAAGTTCTTACCCTGGGCGGCCAATTCGGCCAGCCGCTTACCGGGGAACGGGAAGAGTGAAATCGGCCGCAGCAGACCGACTTTCTTCCCTTCCTTGCGGAGGATATCTGTCGTGGAATGCAGCATCCGTGATACGATTCCGTAGCCGACCAGCACCAAGTCCGCATCTTCGACGTCGATTTCCTGATAGCGGACTTCTTCCGCTTCCATCTGTGCATACTTGCGCTGCAAGTGGCGGTTATGCTCTTCCAATCCGCCCGCGCTCATATGAATCGAGCTGACCAGATTCCGCTTGGATTCGGCATCGCCGTACAACGCCCAGTCGCGCCGCGGTACTTGGTAGCGTTCCCGCGGGAATACCACCGGTTCCATCATCTGTCCGACATAACCGTCAGCCAGCACTACTGCCGGACCGCGATATTTATCCGCCAGATCGAAGGCCAGCATCGTCAAATCACACATTTCCTGTGCACAATTGGGAGCCAGAACGATGGTCTTATAGTTGCCATGGCCGCCACCGCCCACGACTTGGTGATAGTCACCCTGCTCCGGCCAGATGTTGCCCAGACCGGGACCGGCGCGCATGATATCCACAATCACGCACGGCAATTCCGCCGCCGCGATATATGAGATTCCTTCTTGCTTCAACGAAATGCCGGGTCCGGACGATGCCGTCATGGACCGGACACCCGAGGCCGCCGCGCCATAGACCATGTTAATGGCCGCGACTTCCGATTCTGCCTGAATAAACGTCCCGCCGACCAGCGGCATATAGCGCGATGCCGCCTGCGCGATTTCCGACGCGGGAGTGATCGGGTAACCGAAATACAGCGAACATCCCGCCATAATCGCCCCCTTCACGACCGCTTCATTGCCTTTAATCAGTTCTTTTTGCATGACGATTCCTCTGTGGCTACGAGTTCTGTGGGGCTGGTTTCGGTTCCCGCTCTCTCTTGTACACGGTGATGGCGCCGGGTTCGGGGCATACATAGAAACACACACCGCATCCGGTACAGCCTTCACCTGTATACACGACCCACATGTAGCCCAGTTCGTTAAATGCACGCTCCGGATTGGTTACTAAAACCCCGGGAGCACAAGCCTCTACACACCGCATACAGGCCTTGCACAGATTGGGTACCACATCTACCCGGGGCAGATTGTTGTCCGTCATTTAACCTCCATCGGCCGCCTGGCCCGCTAAATCAATTGAACCACGCGGTAAGTTTATCAGAGTCTGCCTGTGATGAATTTAGCAAAAGAATATAACAATTTTCCTCCATAGACTCAAATGGATACAACATTTTGTATTCACTACTCCACTTTCTCTAAGTCCATTTATAAGAAGATAGCCCGTCGCAGAGCTTGGCCACAAATAGTCCCTCTCGAGTCAATTTATCTCATGGGCAACTCTTGGCTCATGGATCAGCCAAAGATGACCGCTTCCGCAATATTATATCAGGGGGCTGAGACCAGAATATGCTGAAGGATCAAATTATGGCGGTATTTCGGTCGGTTTCGTGTTTTAGTTCGGCAACAGCGCGTTGTTTCTATCGCGGTCTGCCTTTTGCTTAAGGTTAGGAAACGGAAAGGTATTTCCGTATCTCTTTGTGATCAAATAATCTAACTGCCCCCCCGTGGCAATCATTGCGGCAACGAGAACGAAAACCGCACATCTATGAGGGCATTATGAAACTGACACTCCGCTACAAGATCATTGGGTTGACCGCTATTGCGGGTCTTCTTCCGGTCGCAGTAATCCTAAGTATTGTGACGGTGCAGAAGATACAAGCTACAAAGAAGCTTACAACCACGCTGAATGAACTGGGTCGAGATAACCTTGCACAAATTGCCAAGGATGTTTACGGTATGTGTGAGGCATCTAACGATCTTGTTCAACAACAGGTTAACACCTCTCTCAATATGGCTTGGCAAAGTATTGAGAAAGCCGGTGGAATACGGTCAACTGGGGAGAAAGTCACCTGGGAGGCAAAGGACCAGTTTTCCGGGGCGATCCAATCCATTTCGTTACCTAAATTATATGCCGGCAATTCATGGCTTGGACAAAATCGCGATCCATCTAAAGCCACTCCGATTGTTGATGAAGTTAGTGAACTATCAGGCGCAACCTGTACCATCTTCCAAAAGATGACGGATCAGGGCGACATGCTGCGGGTGGCCACCAATATTCAGACCAAAGAAGGCTCGCGCGCAATCGGAACCTATATTCCTGCTACCGAACCCGGCGGCAAACGCAATGAAGTGATTTCCACGGTCATGCGCGGCGAAACCTATCGCGGCCGTGCGTTCGTTGTAAATGCATGGTATCTGACTGCCTACGAACCGATCATGGATAATCGCGGCGATGTCGTCGGAATGGTTTATACCGGGGTGAAGCAGGAAGCCGTCGAAAGCCTCCGCAAGGCGGTCTATGATATCAAAGTCGGAAAGACCGGATACGTCTATGTGCTCGGCGGCAAGGGTACGGAACAAGGCAAGTACATCATCTCCGCCGGCGGAAAGCGCGATGGCGAGAACATCTGGGAAGCCAAAGATGCCGATGGCCGTCTCTTTATTCAGAGTATTTGCAGCAAGGGAATCCAACTGAACAAGGGACAGATTGAGTACGAACAATATCCCTGGAAAAATAAGGATGACCCCAAGGCGCGGATGAAGATTGCGGCGATCGCTTATTTTGCACCATGGGATTGGGTCATCGGTGTCGGTTCTTATGAGGAAGAATTCAACGCCGCTGCGTTGGAAGCCTCCGAGGCTTTGGCTACAGTTCAGCGCTGGTCGCTGATCGGTGGAATTCTGATTCTGCTGGGTATGAGCGCAATGGCGTTCTTCACCGGCACCCGTATTGCCAGCTCGATACAGCGCGTGATTTCCGAGCTGGATGAAAGCACGACTCAAGTGACCGCCGCCTCCGGCCAGATTGCGCGAACCAGTCAATCCATGGCGGAAGGCGCGAGCGAACAAGCAGCCTCGATTGAGGAAACCAGCTCCAGTCTGGAAGAGTTTTCGGCGATGACCCGGCAGACGGCCGATAATTCCCGCGCGGCGGCCCAACTTATGGGTACCGCTACGGAAGCGGTAGATAAGGCCGGAAGTAATGCGGGCGAAATGGAACGCTCGATGAACGAGATCAAGTCAGCGTCGGATCAAACATCGAAGATCATTAAGACGATTGATGAAATCGCGTTCCAGACGAATCTGCTGGCGTTGAACGCGGCGGTGGAAGCGGCGCGGGCCGGTGAAGCGGGCAAGGGCTTCGCGGTGGTGGCGGAAGAAGTGCGCAATCTGGCCATGCGCAGCGCGGAAGCGGCGAAGAATACCAGTTCGCTCATCGAGGATACGCTGCATCGCGTGGCCGGCGGTGTGCAAGTGGTCAGCGGCCTTAAGACCACACTGGACGAAGTGACGGGCTCATCTCATAAGGTGGCCAGCCTGATTCGCGAAATCGCCGAAGCGTCGGGTGAGCAATCGCAAGGCATCGAGCAAATCAACACGGCCGTCAATCAAATGAATTCGGTGACGCAGCAAAGCGCCGCCAGCGCGGAAGAAAGCGCATCGGCGGCCGAGGAGCTGAATGCGCAGGCGGAGACGATGAAGGGATCCATGGGCGTTCTGGTGCGGCTGGTCAACGGTTAGAACGTGGCTGAGGCCAATAATTGAAAAGCGGGGAGCGCAGACGCGCTCCCCGCTTTCTTGATCGGCAATTTCGCTTACCGGAGCAGCATCACTTTTCGCGTTTCAGTCTTTCCGGCAAATTCAAAGCGAACAAAATATAAACCGCTGACCGGATGAGATGAAGCGCTATTCACGTCAAAGACAAAGCGATTCGCTCCGGCCGGGTAAATCTCCCTGGATTCAAAGATCGTCTGTCCCAGTGTGTTGAAAATCCGAATCTGCAATGCTCCGGTTTCCGGCATGACAAACGGAATGGTGACTTGTGGATTGAACGGATTGGGATACCCTTCGCTCACGGTAAATTTATTGGCGATGGCAACGTCCCCGGTCGCCGCATCAATTAATAGCGTTGCATATCCGCCGGAACCGAAAGTCTGAGCGGCACTGATCCCAGTGCTGGGGATTTCCATGCCGGAAGCATCGCGAACCACAATCTTAATCGAATGTCCGGGAGTATACCCCGATAAACCGAGATCCGCAATGCCCTGCCATGCGGCGATGGGATATTTGTCCGTAGGATCGGTGATTATTGCATCGCCGACGCAGCAGTCTCCATCGTACAACTCGATGTGGCGGGGTGCAAGCCGGCTAAGCTCATCGGTCATCTGAACGATTGAGATATACGGCAAGCCGGTGGGGATTACCGTCGTGGGTGAAGTCATAGTATTTCCCCAGCCCGTTCCGAAGCTGCAGGTTTCGGATAAATCATAGCGGAACACAACGTCCTGGTCCACTAATACCATATAACCGCGACCCGGTTCGAGTACTCCCAGCGTATTAACGCTCTCGCGGGGAATCCACGCCTCGCCGTCGTCATTCTGAATAACCAGTAGATGTTCGGTAATAGCCGCCAAGGCCGTGTGCACCGGCGCAGAAACCGCCAGCGGATAACCGATCCAATTCCATAATCCCGCATGCAGAACATACTCGGTCATGGGATTCATCGGCAACCCGGCCACAACCAATGTTTCCGGATCGGAACAATAAAGACGAAATCCCGCCGTAATCCGCAACTCCCCGATGGTGTTCAAATCCGGCGGAATGAAGACATGCCCATTATCTTCATAACCCGCGATAAGACTTCCTAAATTGCCGAAAATATGGTCAGCCGTCGGTTCTGCAGGTCGGACATTGAGGGATACCATATTCGCGTAATTGGCCCGCAGCGGAATCCCGATGATCGCGGTGGCGCTGCCGGATAGATTGATCCGCGAATAGACTCCCGTTCCAAAATTCCCGTCTCCCAGAATGATATCGGCTGCGGCAGGAAGATCCACATCGTTATCGCGCAGCCACACGCGGAATAGCATCGGATGGCCGACCGTGAAGCCCGCTAATCCGTGTCCGGGATCGCCCTGCCACGCGGTAAGCGAGACCGGCCATTCGATCACCGGTGAAACGCCGACACAAAGATTCCCATCGAATACGGCGATTTCATCTCCGGCATGCAACGGTACACCGTCAATAATCGCGCTGTCCACTACGATGGCATACGGCAATCCGGTGGGGGGAACCGCGGCAAAGTGATGGTCGGGCGGTTGATGGAACGGAAAGGAATACGCTCCGATATCGGAAACTGATCCGTCGGGATCATGCGGCAAAGTTGGGTTTCCGGCATTAATGCACGGCGAGTGTTCAGTAAGGCGAAAATCGCCGGATTCGTGATTCACAAACATCGGATCCAACAGAATATTAAAATTCTGATCACAAGGATCTCCGTTGGCGTTTGTGCCCGAGATTAATCCAAGGCCGTTGGGAACCGCCCCGGCAAAGTTGCCGCTGCCATTGCCGAAGAAATCGCAATGATCGAACTGACCGTATGGCGAGCCGGCAGCAAAGGTTACTCCGGTACCGTTTTGCGTGAAAGAAAATATGGTGTTGATGAAACGAGCTGTGGATTGACCGATGCGTAGCGCTCCGCCATTGATTGATCCGAGATTGTCGCTGATCGTACAATGGGTGAAGACCGCGGAGGTATGCCAACAGTTGATGCCACCGCCATATTGCGCCGTATTTCCGGTGATGACACAATATTCGAATCGAGGAGTCGTTCCGTCGTATCCATTGTCACATGCAACACCGCCTCCATGCTGTGCCCAGTTGTTGCGGATGGTGCAGTGACGAAACAAGGGAGCAGATGCATAACAAAAAGCACCTCCGCCTATATTTTCTAAGTCGCCGCCGTTAGCCTTGCCATATTCAATAATACAATACTCCAGACGGGAACTGGGATTCGCCCAACTAAATCGAATTCCCCACCATTTCGATTCTTCAGTTGGCTCAGCACGAGTAAAAAGGATTGAGTCCGCTTCGGTTCCTAAAGCCAGCAACGTACCAAACACATTCAGCTTGTAGTGACCGATGAATTCAATACGGACGCCCGGTTCAATCTGCAGCACTTGGCCTTCCGGAACACTAACATGCCCAAGTACTCGGTATGGTGAACCTGCCGCATTCCATACACCACTAACATTCCCGATCACGTCAATAGCCCAACCGCTTCCTGTAAATAAAACTGTTGCGATGAGACTGCAAAGAAAACCGCGCTTCATGGTAACCTCCCGATAAGATTAAATCTATCCTGTGGATAATAACAATTTATCGCCAATCAAGCGAATTTGCAACCCTAATTCAGTCTGACTTTCCATAATAAAAAGTCGTTAATCCACAAAACTCAATAAGACAAAAATCCCATGCTTAAAGATCAAATTATTCCTCCAGAGTAGGGTCGTCAACGTTGAGATTAACACTTAATTTTGGATTGGTGCATCCAGATACCTATATCAAAAACCAAGATTTTAGACTTATTTATCATATATTGGATATAATGAGTCCTCTTCAGGAAATATTTCACATTTTGATTGATTTTATGATCCTTAATCGGTAGATTACTGGTCTGAGGTACAATTCGCCTCGTCGAGACAGATTCTTTGGAGAGCAACATGTCAAATCCGATTCTCACGATTGACGGTAACGAAGCCGCGGCCAGTACCGCGCACCGCATCAGTGAGGTTTGCGCCATCTACCCGATTACCCCGTCTTCCAATATGGGTGAATGGGCTGACGAATGGTCAGCCATGGGCAAGCGCAACATCTGGGGCACCATTCCACAGGTGGTCGAGATGCAAAGTGAAGGCGGCGCTTCCGCGGCGGTCCATGGCGCACTGCAAACCGGTGCGCTGACCACGACCTTCACAGCCTCGCAAGGTTTATTGCTGATGATTCCCAGCATGTTCAAGATTGCCGGAGAACTCACCAGCACCGTGTTTCACGTTTCGGCCCGTACCGTGGCCACGCATGCCCTTTCGATTTTCGGTGATCACAGCGATATCGCGGCGGTTCGCGCCACCGGTTTCGCATTGCTCGCCTCGTCGAACGTCCAGGAAGTGCACGATAAAGCTTGCATCGCCATGGCGGCGACGCTGAAAGCCCGCGTGCCGTTTGTCCATTTCTTCGACGGCTTCCGCACGTCCCACGAAGTGCAGAAGATCATCGGACTCACCGACGACGATCTGCGCTATATGATGGACGACGATCTGATTCTGGCGCATCGCGCTCGTGCGCTGTCGCCGGACCGTCCGGTGATTCGCGGCACCGCACAGAATCCCGATGTCTTCTTCCAAGCCCGGGAAGCGTGCAGTCCGTTCTATGTCGCCTGCCCGGACATCGTACAGGAAATGATGGACAAGTTCGCTAAGCGCACCGGCCGTCAGTATAAACTGTTCGAGTACGTGGGCGCGCCCGATGCCGACCGCATCGTGATCCTCATGGGTTCGGGCTGCGATCCCGTGCATGAGACCGTGGAATACCTCAATGCCCACGGCGAAAAGGTCGGAATGGTCAAGGTCAACTTGTTCCGTCCGTTCTCCCTCAAACATTTCATCGGCGCGCTGCCGGCATCGGCTAAATCCATCGCCGTGCTGGATCGCACCAAAGAACCCGGCGCTTCCGGCGAGCCGCTGTATCAGGATATCGTCACCTCGCTCAATGAAGTGATCACATCCGGCGACGGCAAGTTCAAGCAAATGCCGCGCATTGTCGGCGGCCGCTACGGACTCTCGTCCAAGGAATTCACTCCGGCGATGATTAAGGCGGTGTTCGATGAGTTGAAGAAATCCGCGCCGCGTAATCACTTCACCGTCGGTATCCATGACGACGTCAGCAAGACCAGCCTCGAATACGATCCCAAGTTCTCGGTGGAACCGGACGATGTGTTCCGCGGCAAGTTCTACGGATTGGGAGCGGACGGTACGGTCGGCGCGAATAAAAATTCGATCAAGATCATCGGTGACGAAACCGATTTCTATGCGCAGGGCTATTTCGTCTACGATTCCAAGAAATCCGGCGCGGTCACCGTTTCCCATTTGCGGTTCGGACCGCGTCCGATTCGCAGCACCTATCTGGTGAACAGCGCCAAGTTTGTTGCTTGCCACCAGACAGTATTCCTCGAAAAATACGAGATGCTGGCCGATGCCGTCGAGGGCGCGGTCTTCCTGCTCAATTCCCCGGCCGCTCCCGACAAGGTTTGGGATACGCTGCCCCGCGAAGTGCAGGAACAAATCATCGCCAAGAAGATCAAGTTCTACACGATTGATGCCTATAAGG
>CAYUIF010000037.1:0-24309 GCA_964444755.1 uncultured Alphaproteobacteria bacterium
GTCATCACGAAATCATGATTCCGCTATTAGCCGCCGCGTTAAAGGAACTGACCAAATAATTTCTGTTCGACCAAACGAAAAACGACCGGCAGGATCTCCTGTCGGTCGTTTTTTACATTCAATGTCGAATCAATGGATCATGTTCGCCATGCGTGACCAGCGAATCATATTGTAGAAGCGATGAATTGGGGCGTGCTTATTGTAACTGAGATAGATAATCAGAGCGCGACCCACAATATCTTCTTCCTTGAGAAAACCCCAATAGCGGGAATCGAACGAGTTATCGCGATTGTCGCCCATAACAAAGTAGTGACCTTGCGGAACGGTGATCGGCCCGAAATTGTCATGATTCCATTTCTCACCCGGAGGAGCAAATATCCCGCGTTCGCGAACCTCGGGCGGCAGCGGCGTCGAATTAGTGAATTTCGAAGCCGGAGGATTGGGGAATATCACGTCATCAACATACAATTGGCGATTTCTGATCTCAACGGTTTGTCCCGGTCCGGCGATACAACGCTTAATATAATTCAGACTGGCATCGAGAGGATACTTAAACACAATGATGTCGCCGGATTTAACCTTCTTCATACCGGGCAGCCGCGTTGACGGAATTTTGAATCCAATCTTGGTAAACGGAATCCCGATCCAATCCGGTGTGCGTATGCCGTAAATGAACTTGTTCACCAAGAGGAAATCGCCGACCAGCAGAGTATCTTCCATGGAACCGGTTGGAATCCGAAAGGCTTCCACCGTAGTGACGCGAATAAAAAAAACCATGATCACTAATGTAACCACGAATTCAGTCCACTCCCGCAGTACGCTTTTCCGACGAATTTCGTAGGTTACTTTACGGATTTTGTCCGATCCTGTATTCTCGGCAGGCTGCAATTCAATTCCCTCGCGTGCAAATGGATAATGTGAGACGCTATTCCGCCTTAAGAATCGCCAAGAATGCTTCTTGGGGAATTTCCACGTTCCCGATGGCTTTCATGCGCTTCTTTCCGGCCTTCTGCTTTTCCAGGAGCTTCTTCTTGCGGGTCACGTCGCCGCCGTAACATTTTGCCAAAACGTTTTTCCGGAGTGCCTTCACGGTTGAACGGGCAATAATCCGCGATCCCAAACTGGCTTGAATCGCCACGTCGAACATCTGTCTGGGGATCAGTTTTGCCAGACGGTCGCAAACACGGCGTCCCCAGTCATAGGCTTTGTCTTTATGGACGATAACGGACAGCGCGTCAACCACCTCGCCATTGACAAGAATATCCAGCTTGGTCAGTTCACTGGGGCGATATTCCAGCAACTCATAGTCGAATGAGGCATAGCCCCGCGAAACGCTTTTCAGCTTATCGTAAAAATCGAAAATGATCTCCGCCAGCGGGAATTCATAGTGCATGTTCACCCGCTTCGCGTCAATATATTCGGTATTGATATGGATTCCGCGCGCCTCGATGGAAATCTGCATGATGGCACCGATATACTCTTCCGGCGTGATAATCGAAGCGCGAATCAGCGGTTCTTCCAAATGCTCCATATCATTGGGCGGCGGGAGATTGACCGGGTTGTCCACCAGCTTAATGCTGCCGTCCAACATGACCGCGCGATACTCGACCGAAGGGATCGTACAGACTAAATCCAGATTGTATTCACGTTCCAACCGCTCTTGAACAATCTCCAAGTGCAGCAATCCCAAAAATCCGACACGGAAGCCGAAACCCAGGGCAATGGATGTTTCCGCTTCATAGAATAGCGACGAATCGTTAAGCTGCAGCTTGCCCAGCGAATCGCGCAGCAATTCATAGTCCTTCGTGTCGGCCGGGTAGAATCCGGCGAAGACCATCGGCTTCACTTCACGATAGCCCGGCAACGGATCCACCGCCGAAGCATCGGCATTCATAATCGTATCACCGACCCGGATGTCCCGCACATCGCGGCAACCGGTTACAACATAGCCCACTTCTCCGGCGCAAAGCTTGTCTTTGGGAATCTGGGCAAGACGGAGAATTCCGACTTCGCCGACATCATAGATCTTCCCGGTAGCCGCAAAGCGAATGCGGGTGCCGGCTTTGATGCAGCCGTCAATGACCCGTACATAGGCAATAGCACCGCGGTAGCTTTCATAAAACGAATCGAAAATCAGCGCCCGCAGCGGACCTTCCGCATCGCCGCGCGGCGTCGGTACGCGATCCACAACAGCTTCCAATACCGTTTCGACATTCAAGCCGGTTTTGGCGCTAACTTTCAGAATTTCATCTTCATTTACGCCGATCAGATCCACGATCTGATGCATGACTTCATCAACCTGCGCCACGGCGAGATCAATCTTATTGATCACTGGTATGATCTCCAGTCCCGCATCCAGCGCTAAATACAAATTGGAAAGCGTTTGCGCTTCCATACCCTGGGTTGCGTCCACCACCAGCAAAGCCCCTTCGCAAGCCTTCAGACTGCGCGATACTTCATAGGTGAAATCAACATGTCCCGGCGTGTCAATCAAATTGAGCGTATATTCGTCGCCGTCCGACCGCCGGTAATTCATGGTGATCGGATGCATCTTGATGGTAATACCGCGCTCCTGTTCCAGATCCATCGAATCCAGCACTTGTCCCCGCATCTGCCGGGGATCCAGAGTGCGCGTCAATTCCAATAGCCGGTCAGCCAGCGTAGACTTCCCGTGGTCAATATGAGCAACGATGCAGAAATTTCGGATACGTTCGAGCATTCGCTTCCGTTAGTCTTCCAATGGCATGGAAATCCACATAATGAGATAAATCAACAATCCGGCGCCGCCCGCAAACAGCAAGGCGAGAAAGATCACGCGAATAATTGTCGGGTCCACATCAAAATAATTGCCTAATCCGGCGCAGACTCCCGCAATCTTTCGTCCGTGATGAAGTCGAGTCAAACTACGGGTTTTAGGCGCGGTACCATCCACAAAGGCTGATACCGGCGGTTGACCGGAATCCGGCGCTCCGCTCATGTTCATGGCTGAAGCCGATTCCGATGCGGTATTATGCCGCCAGAGCATAACAGCGATTCCGACAACAATCAGAACCACCGGACCAGCCACTCGCCAATCGCTGATACTCCAGAACGGCGGTAAAAACGACAAGCCCAGAGCGAGTATTCCGGCCACCGCCAGCAGCAGTCCGATCACCAAGCGGGTTGGACGCTGCCGCGTAGGCAGTGACGTCTCGACGGTATGGGCCGGGGCCGATTCTTCGCCATTCAATGGAATGATCAACCACGCGAAAAGATAGAGCAGAATACCTCCGAAAACGCCTGACAACAAGCCCAGCGCGACAAATCCGACTCGCACCAGAACCGCATCCAATTCCAGATACTCAGCCAAGCCGCCGCATACACCGCCGAAAACGCGGTCGCGACTCGATCTCGTAAGCCGTTTCACTGTCGTGTTCGTTGGCTGTCTCCTCCCATCTGAATCGGAAGTATCTCCAGAATCGTCCACTGCACGACGCCCGCCGGAATCTCGATATTCACCGTCTCGCCGACTTTAGCGCCGATCAGTCCCTTCCCCACCGGCGATTCATGGCTGATCTTGCCTTCGATAGGATTGGCTTCGGCGGATGATACGATAGAGTACTCGCGCTCCGATTTCTTTTTTTCGTCGCGAATCCGGACGCGCGTGAAAATCCGCACTTGGTCTGTGTTGACAAGGGTCTCGTCCACGACAATCGCCGATCTGACCATCAGTTCGATTTGCATGATGCGCTGGTCAATGCGGGCCAGCTCTTCACGCGCCGCATGATATTCCGCGTTTTCCGAAAGATCGCCGTGCGCGCGTGCGGTCGCCAGCTGCTTGACCATTACCGGGCGTTTCTGATTGCGCCATTCGTCCAATTGCGCGATCAGTTTTTCCATGCCTGCTTTTGTGACGTACTGCTTGTCCAAACCCATCTCCAACTATCGGTTTCTCTGAAAATACTCCTGAAGTCCTCGAACAATCCCTTTCGATAACTTGCGCAGGAACTCGTCGGATTGCAGGAGTTCCTCTTCTTCCGGATAGATTAAATAAGCGGCTTCCAACAACACTGCCGGAAAGGCGGTGGGACGAACCACTGCCAGATTCGCGTCCCATAAGCCATCATCGCGCAAACCGGATGCTTTGACTAAATGCCGATGAATGATCGCGGCGGCGGATCGTGATCCCGTCTGATAGTAGTAGGTGCCGCTGCCGTGCCGAACAAATGGATTTAATCCATCCGGTAATGCGTTTCCGTGCAAACTGATAAAAAAATCGGCCTTTTGCGACTTGGCATAGTCAATTCGTGAATAAAGATCCAGATCGCGATCATCAGAGCGGGTTAGCTTGACTACAGCGCCATGACGTATCAGGTCACCGGAAAGAATTTCAGCCCATTTTAACGTGATATCCTTCTCCTTCGTTCCCAAGGGTCCGATGGATCCTCCCGCTTTCCCCCCATGTCCCGGATCAAGAATGATTGTCTTACCCTTTAGCCGTTGTTCACGCTTGGAATAGGGCTGACGAATCGTAACCACCAATTCGCCGGCAATCGTTGTGACCTGAAACCCCCGCTGAATCGGCCCCCTGCATCTAAATTGGAGCGCCAATCCGGTCGGAAGTTGCTCCCATGTGATATCCTCAAGGAATGTGTCATCAACCGTGTAGCGAATGCGGTCAATTGCGGCCGTGGTATTATATAGCATTAGCCGCAAGGCTTGATGATCCGGCGATAATTCAGCAGACCACGTCAGTACTCGATTGACGTCAAACCGGCAGATCGTAGTATTATCTTCTTGCGTGCACTCCGCATTGCCGATTCGCACGGGTTGCAGCGTGGAATTGTCGGCCATCGAAACGAAACGATCTTCGATGAAGCCCGTCCAAGCATCCGCAATTTCGAATTCGAAAAATCCGTTCTTGTGTCCGACGGCCTTGTATAGACAACCAACTTCGGGAAACAACTGATAACTTCCGCCCAGACAAGTCCGCGTATGAGCATTCGCTTGCGTGACCTTGATCAGATGAGGAAAGAAATCATTGTTGAAGGTATCAGTCGTTGCTGATGCCGGAACTTCGGATGCAAGCCAATACGGAAACGATAATGAGGTAATCTCATTGCCGTCCGATTCGAGCACTACATCCCAGCTTTTTAACCCTTGCGATTTCCGCAACGGCAGCCAAGCCAAGAACGCGCCACGATCCGTATAAGGCACCGATTGTTCGTTAATGAACAGAGTGCCCTGCGGGGGCGAAATATGTCCTAAGACAAACGTGGAATCAATCTGTTCCGGATACGTGAATACCTGTGTAGAATCGACAATGCGGGGATAAATCAGCACAACATCCACCGCGACTGCGGGAAGCGCGATTAGCCAAACCAGCAAGAATACTATACGATAATTACCGATCATTGACTTTCCGCAATAATCCGAATCCCATGCAGAACCAAATCCGGTTCAACGTATTGGATTGCCGTACTGTGCTTCTCCAATAATCCGGAAAAGCCGCCGGTAGCCACAACCTGGGCGTCGATTCCCAATTGTTGGCGAATCCGCGCGACAATTCCGTCAATCATCGCCACCGCACCCAGCAGAATACCGGATCGAATCGCCGATTCGGTGGTTGAACCGATAATTTTCTCCGGGAACTCTAAATCCACTCGCGGAAGCAACGCGGCGGAACGATGCAAACTGTCAATCGCCGTTGAGACTCCCGGCGCAATCAGACCGCCGATGTACACGGCATCCGCCGTAACCACATCAAATACCGTGGCCGTTCCCAAATCTACGACAATGACCGGACCGCCGTGCGATTTGTATGCGGCAACCGCACCGCATAAACGATCCGCACCCACCGAACTGGGCGGTTCGTAATCCACGCGGAGGATTTTGACGTTGCGATGGGATATGACCAGCGGTTCATGCTTCAGACGATTTGCCGACGCCTTAACGTAGGCATCGGTCTGTTCCGGTACAACCGAAGCAATTGCTACTTGCTGAATGCTCTCTGTTGCATATCCACAAGCATTCAGCAACTGCGAATACAACAACCAGACTTCGTCGGCAGTGCGTACGACGCGCGTTGAGATCCGCCATTGCTCGATCAGCTTGCTGCCATCGAATAGACCGATCGTCGTCTGGGAGTTGCCGATATCTATCGCCAGCAGATGCGCGCTCACGATTGAACTTCTCCGCTGAATATTTCCTGGATTGCGCCGTTACTATCCGCCAATCGCAATTGACCATGTTCGCCGATTCCTGAATAGATACCTTCATACCGGCGATCCGCTTCAATAATACTCATCGGTGTGCCCGGTTTCGGCCCGTAGGTTTCCCAACGTTTACGGATTACGTCGAATCGTCTCTGCTGAAACAAATCGAACAGATTTTCCCATTCCGCCAGGATTTCCGCCAAGAGTACTTCGCGCTGCGGTGCTTCACCATACTCGACGATTAATGATGTGGCGCTGCTCTCGATGGCGGTTGGAACCGCCTTGCGGGGAACACTGACATTGATTCCCACACCGACAATCGTCGTATTCTGATTGCCGTTGACTAACGTCTGACCCAGAATCCCGGCAACTTTCTTTCCATTGATGCGAACATCGTTGGGCCATTTCAATGAAAGGTCTGCCCGATATTCGAAGCACTTCAACAACGAATCGGCTAAGGCAATTGCGGGCGACAGATTCAGCAGACCTAATGCTTCGGCAGGGCTGCTGTGCTTGAGAATCACCGAAAACAGCAGGCACTCGCCGGGACGATCGAACCAAATCCGATCATACCGGCCGCGACCGGAGGTCTGATGATCGGCGGCAACCACACCTCCCGACATGGTGAATTGTTCACGGTACTCAGCCAGCCAACGATTGGTCGAATCAATTTCCTCATGCCAGACAAATTCGCGGCCGAAACGCCGCGTGGCAAGATGCCGCCCGAAGAGCTTATGATCCCAACTCATGCCTGATCCCGAAATTCACCCCACACGCCCCGGAGACAATCCGCGATTTCACCTAAAGTGCACAGGTTCTCGACGGCGCCGATAATCACTGGCATCAGGTTCTGGTCGCTTTGAGCCGCGGTCTTCAGAGTACTGAGTGCATTGGCGACTTTTACATCATCCCGGCGGGCACGCAAGGCGGCCAGCTTTGCCTTCTGGCGCACTTCCAGTTCCGGATTCACTTTCAGAATCGGGGGCGACACATCTTTATCACTGGTGAAGCGATTCACTCCGACAATCACGCGATCCCCGGACTCGATCTCGCGTTCATAGCGATAGGCTTCGGCAGCGATTTCCTCTTGGAAGTAGTGCCGCTCGATGGCATTGACGGAACCGCCGATCTTTTCGATGCGATCCAAGTAATCCCAGACTGATTTTTCGAGACGGTTCGTCAGTTCCTCTATATAGTAACTACCACCCAGAGGATCCACCGTATCCGCCACGCCCGATTCATAGGCGATAATCTGCTGCGTCCGCAGCGCCACCCGTGCCGAATTTTCGGTAGGCAGCGATAATGCTTCATCCATCGAATTCGTATGCAGACTCTGCGTGCCGCCTAATACCGCCGCCATTGCTTGAATCGTAACCCGCACGACGTTGTTTTCCGGCTGCTGAGCCGTGAGCGTACATCCGGCGGTTTGGGTATGGAAACGCAGCATCATGGATTGCGGTTCTTTGGCATGGAACCGTTCCTTCATGATCCGCGCCCACACGCGCCGCGCCGCGCGGAATTTCGCCACTTCTTCAAACAGATTGTTGTGGCAACCCCAGAAGAACGCCAATCGCGGCGCGAATTCGTCAACATCCAATCCGGTTTTCAGGGCGGCTTCGACATAAGCGATGGCATTGGAGAACGTAAACGCCAATTCCTGAATGGCATTGGAACCCGCTTCGCGGATATGATAACCGGAAATGGAAATCGTGTTCCACTGCGGAAGATTCTCGCGGCAATAACTAATGATATCCGTCACCAACCGCATGGACGGACGCGGCGGGAAAATGTAGGTGCCGCGTGCGATGTATTCCTTCAGAATATCGTTTTGCACGGTTCCCGCCAGCTTGGCTTCAGAAATCCCGCGCTGGCGGGCGACCGCGATGTACATCGCCATGAGAATCGCCGCTGTCGCATTGATCGTCATGGACGTGCTGATTTGATCCAGCGGAATGCCGTCAAACAAGATGTTCATGTCATCCAGACTGCATACCGCTACTCCGACCTTGCCCACTTCCCCCGCCGCCACCGCATGATCGCTGTCATAGCCGATTTGCGTCGGCAGATCGAAAGCGACAGATAATCCGGTCGTGCCTTGCGTCAATAAATACTTATAGCGGGCATTCGATTCTTCAGCAGTTCCGAATCCGGCATATTGCCGCATCGTCCATAGTTTACCGCGATATAAGTTCGGGTGAATGCCGCGGGTGAACGGATATTGTCCGGGGTAGCCGAGTTTATCGGAATAATCGAAATCGGTTTGCGGTTCATAAAGCCGCTCGATTTCAATGTGACTGTCGGTGTGGAATGTGGACTTGCGTTCCGGCTTCTTTGCCGTCAGCTTTTCAACAGCGCGGATCCACTGGTTGCGCGCCGCGTTGTTCTCGGTTTGCTTATCTTCGGTTGTCATTGTAGGTAACTGCCTTTTCCTAATCCAGCACGATCAACACGTCGCCCTTTTCCACCGGACGACCCTGCTGAACGCGAATTTCTTTAACGATTCCGTCGGCGGGGGCACGGACTTCGTTTTCCATTTTCATTGCTTCAAGAATCAGCACCGGCTGCCCCTTCGCAACGGTGCCGCCAATTTCTGTTTCAATTCGTACGACCAATCCGGGCATGGAGGCTCGGATCTCGGCGTGATGATGCCGGCTTCCGCCCGTGCTTTCAAATTGCTTAATCAAACGATCTCGTTCGGTTGTAACCGTAACGGGATACTCGCGTCCGTTGAACAACACGAAGCTTTCCCGAGGTCCTTGATCGAAGATCGCCCGTAGCGGTTTATCATTATGTTTGAAAAATACACCGCAGCGCGCATCGCTTCGTATATCGTGAATAGCAACCGATACACCGTTCACCCGAGTTTCATGATCACTCAGATCAACGACATACTCACGGTTGGCAATAGTGACAGTTAAAATATTCGCCATAGCACTACTTGATCTGATTGCAGGAGAGATTCGCATCCCGGCCGTTCTTCAACCAACCGGATTCCGGTTCGCACGGTGAAGTACCGTCGCGCTGAATCTTCTGCGAAACATGCACAATGTGAGCCAATGCTGCCGCCAGAGCCGCCTCGTCCGCAATCGGCTGTTCAATTTCGGCAAGATAACTCGTTATAAATGTGGTATCGGCGGAGCGCGTATGGAATTCACCGCGCTGAAACGCCTCGCTCTCTAAGATATGCAGACAGAACGGCAGGTTCGAGCGCACTCCGGCAATCTCCGATTCCTTCAGAATTCGGATCATGCGCATGCGGGCAGCTTCGCGCGATTCGGCGCGGGCAATCAGCTTACCGACCATCGGATCGTAGAAGCGCAAGACTTCGGCTCCTTCCCTCAAACCGCTGTCTTCGCGCACCCCCGGTCCCGCCACGGCTTTCAAGCGCTTCAATAGACCTGTTGAAGGCAGGAAGCCGTTGGGTACATCCTCGGCATACACACGCACTTCAATGGAATGTCCGCGAGATCTAACCTGATCCTGTGTCAATGGCAAACGGTCTCCGGAAGCGATCTGAATTTGGAGCCTTACCAGGTCTAAGCCCGTGACTTCTTCCGTTACCGGATGCTCGACCTGCAGGCGCGTGTTCATTTCCAAAAAATAGAAATGCCCGTCTTCACCTAAAATCGTCTCGACGGTACCGGCATTCACATAACCACAAGCGCGCGCCGCCGCAACCGCCGTGTCTCCCATCCGCTTCCGCAAATCCGGAGTAACGGCCAGCGAGGGCGATTCCTCGATGATCTTTTGATGGCGCCGCTGAATCGAGCATTCGCGCTCGCCCAAGTGAATCACGTTTCCGTGAGCATCGGCAATAACTTGAATCTCGATATGCCGCGGCTTCGATAAATATTTTTCGATGTAAACGGATGGATCGCCGAACGCCGCGTTTGCCTCGCGCTGCGCCGCTTCATAAGCCGAACGAACACCACCCGGTGCCTCCACCACTCGCATTCCTTTGCCGCCGCCGCCCGCGACAGCTTTAATCAGTATCGGAAAACCGATGTTTTTCGCGATGGATTCCGCCGCATCTGCCGAATCAACCGC
Source organism: uncultured Alphaproteobacteria bacterium (assembly GCA_964444755.1). Lineage (GTDB taxonomy): Bacteria > Electryoneota > RPQS01 > RPQS01 > RPQS01 > JAHJDG01. The sequence continues at coordinate 10,242 of CAYUIF010000037.1, forward strand.
TCCATCACTGCCGGGAACAACCGGCACACCGGCTTTGGACATGATCGCACGAGCTTCGGTCTTGGAACCCATTGCAGCAATCGCATCGGCGGGCGGTCCGATCCAGATCAATCCGGCATCGGCAACGCGCCGTGCGAATTCAGCGTTCTCCGCCAGAAAGCCGTATCCGGGATGAATCGCCTGCGCTCTGCTTTGCTTGGCGATTTCCAGAATGCGATCTTGTCGAAGATAACTCTCCGTCGAGGGTGCCGGACCGACATGATACGCCTCATCCATGGATTCGACATGAACGGAATACCGATCCGCATCGGAATAAATGCCGATTGTCCGAATTCCCATCTCACGGCACGTGCGGGCGATCCGTACGGCGATCTCGCCGCGATTCGCGATGAGTACGCTGGTAATCACGAGGCGACACCCGCCGTTACGGTTGAGAAAATCTTGTTGATATCTATACGAATGGGAATTCTCACGCTGCCTATATCTTTTCGTTCATACAATAAATAGCCGTGATCCAAGGCGAAGCAAAGCAAATCTCGCGTAATCTCCACATCATGAATGCAGTATTCCGTGACCAGATCCAATTTCCCTTCGCGAAACCATTGCAGCGACTGAAAGCCGTCCGCACTTTTGGTGGCACCTAAAGTCGCCTTAGCCAGAGTATCCAGTTTCAGCCGACGACCCAGCGATTGCTCGACAATATTCAGCAGATCCAGCGACGGCAGACGATTGAGATTCTCGAAGGTATAGCCGCGCAGCACTTCATAATCGAAGCGGCGACTATTGAATCCCACCACTAAATCGGCGCGCTTCAGATGCTCCAATAAATCCTCGACGCGCGCCTCATCATAAGTGAAAATGCGATCGTCGATGCTGTCCCAAACGGCGGCTACGGCCAATCTCATTTGCCGGGCTTCGTTCCACCCTCCCACTTCTTCCGCCGACTTCTGAGTTTCGAGATCGAATACACAAATCCGCTTGTCGTCGGGAAATTTTTGCGGATTCCATTGCGGTTCACCGGCCGTATCGGCTCCATTCCCTATATGAGCAGTCAGTCGAATCGCGCTGGGGATTATTGTACTGCTCGGATCGCTCAACAGCCATTCCAGCGCACGGATCGACGCTTGTTTGTCCAACGGCTTATTTCCCGAACCGCATTTGGGTGATTGAATGCACGAGGGACAACCGTCTTCGCACGGACATTTGGCAATCAGCGCGTGCGTACGCCGCAGAATGTCCTCAATGACCACGAATACGTGTTCGGCGATCCCCGCTCCGCCCGGATAGCCGTCATAGAAGAAGACCGCGCCGCCGTCCAATTGCGGATGACGTGTGAAGCTGATCCCACCGATATCGTTCCGGTCGCATAGACAAAACAACGGAATTAACGAAATCGCCGCATGCTCGATGCCGTGAATCCCACCCATGAAATGCAGATCGTCTTCCGCCAGTGTGTCTCCCAATTCCGTCGGGATTTCGATCCATACGCTATTGGTGAGATAGCTTTGCGGCGGAAGATTCAACGGTTCAACGGAAAGCAATTCCTGCGAATAGACTCGGCGACGTTCGTAGCTATGATAAGTCTCGGTTACTTTCACCTTGCCGAGGTGCACCGCCAACGATTGCAGCGTGCGCGATTTGCGGACATCCACGATCTCCGTCTGCTTGTCGGAACGAACCATTGTGTAATACGTGGACTCGACCGGTTCGACCTGCACTTCCTTGTGTTCGAGATCGAGAGTCTCGACCCGATATTGCTGCCCGCAATGCAGGTAGATGGCTCCGTCGTGGCATTCGCGAAAGACAGATCCGCCGGAGATTTCGCCGATCGGACGTTTCTGGCCGTTAAGCTTAATTTCAAATGTCCCGCCCACATTCCGTAAATTCACATTAGTGTGCGGACGCTTCGATCCGGGAAACCACTGATTGCCGGAAGCGCTGCGGGCTAATGCCCCTTCGCGTTCCAGCGTTTCGAGAACTTCCGCATGCTTGGCGATATCAATATACGGATCGCTGTGCATCAGCGGAATTTCGGCGGCTGCCGCCGGCAAATGCGCTTTAAGAATTTCCTCATTCGCTTCATTGACCAGCGCCGCTTCGCAAGGGCGACCGATCAACTCGGCGGGATTGGTCATGAAATACTGATCCAGTGCATCGTATCCGGCCACCATTATGATCGCGCTCGCTTCGCCGCGCCGCCCGACGCGCCCCGATCGTTGCCAGAAGGACATCATGCTGCCGGGATAGCCGACCAAGATGCAAACGTCCAATCCCCCGATATCAATTCCCAGTTCCAGCGCGCTCGTGGAAATTACGCCCTGCAATTCGCCCGATGCTAACCGCCGTTCAATATCCCGTCGTTCTTCCGGCAGAAACCCCGCGCGGTAGGAACTGACCGACGGCGCCAAATCGGGACGGGCATCCTTAATGATGCGATAAATGACTTCCGTGTTGACGCGCGATTTCGTGAAGACAATCGTCTTCAAGCCGAAATCAAGCGCGGTCGTGAACAATTTGGCGGCGGCACTGGCCGACGAACCGGTCGAATTCACGAACAACAACTGCTTCTCGCCGCTGGGCGCTCCCGACTCGCCGATCAGATGAAAGCTCCGCCCGGTCAGCGTCTCTGCCAATTCCAGCGGATTAGCAATCGTGGCAGACAAACAAATGAACTGCGGATTGACGTCGTGATAAGTCAGTAACCGCGACAGCCGTCGGAACACTTGTAGGATATGCGATCCGAACACTCCGCGATAAGCATGCAGTTCGTCAATCACCACCCAGCGCAACCGCTTCAGCAGCTTGGTCCATCCTTGATGATAAGCCAGGATGCCTTGATGCAGCATATCCGGATTGGATATCAGGAAATGCGGCGGATTCGCTTTGATTTTCGCCCGTTGCGACTGTGGAGTGTCCCCATCGAAAATCCCGGCGCGAAACGGCAGTACGTCATGAAGGAGTTCCTGCCACGCAAGGATTTTCGCATTCTGATCCTGCTCTAAGGCCTTCAACGGAAACAACAGCAGTGCGCTGCCGTCGGCGTTCTGCAATAATCCTTCGACAATCGGCAGAAAATACGCTAATGATTTTCCACTTGCCGTCGGCGTGACCACCACCGTATTCCGCCCCTCGCGAACCGCCTGAATCGCGTCGGCTTGATGGGAATAGAGCTTGCGAATGCCCAGATCAGCAAGCCCGTTCGTTAAGACTTGCGGCAGAGGCGGATTCAGATCGCGATAGACCGCGGCTCGCGGTGAAAGAAACTCCTGATGAAAACTGCTGCCCCGCAGTTCGCGATCGTCGCGCAAGGTCTGTAAAAAGCGATGGATCATCGTCAACCATTGCTACAGCAGCTTGGCGGAACGATACGCTTCATAGGTCGTTCGCAGCACGTCTTCCCGCGAGGATTCACACGCAAAGCCCATTGTCTTCCGGAATTTTTCCGACGAACATACCCACGCCGGAGCCATGATTTCGGCGATCTTCTCACGATTCAACAGCGCCGGTTTATTGCGCAGAACCGCAATCGTTTCCAGCACAAATGCCATCGCGGACAAAAGGGGTGAACTCAAGATAATCGGCCGTACGTTTCGACCGGCCAGCCGGGCGATATCTTCGGCGATGTCCTTCCAGCGAACGCTGTCGGGATTTGCCACGAAATACGTGTTGTTAATTCCCATATCCGCTTCCGCCGCCGTTCGCAACGCTCGCGTCAGGTCTTGAACGCCGATGTAGCTGTATTGCTGTTCCCCACTTCCGAATTTCGGATAAACACCATATCGAGCCACCGCCCGAAACAGTGGAACGAATTGCTCGTCGCGCGGTCCTAGTACCGACGGCGGTCGCAAAATAATCCATTGCATTTCGCCGGAATTATCGCAAACGAACCGTTCGCCTTCCAGCTTGCTCCGTCCATAATCGGAAATCGGTTGCGGAGAGTCGGATTCAACCGTCGGATTGATTCCGTCGGATGGTCCGGCGGCCGCTTGAGTGGAACAGAAAACAAAACGCCGCACGCCGTTTGTTCGTGCCGCGTGAACCAGTTTACCGGTGGCGGCGGCATTGATTTCGTAATATTCCGCCGGAAAACGCGCTTTGGTCAGCGCCGCACAATGCACGACGACATCACAGTCCTTCACCGCCACATCCAATGCGTGATCATCGGTTAAAACGCCGACCACCGTTTCGATCGGGTAATCCGACGACCAAATCAGCCGTCGCGGATTGCGGATTAATAATCGTACCGTCCACCCGGCGCGAACAAATTCTTCCACCGCATGACTTCCGACGAATCCGGTTCCCCCGGTTATGAGTACGCGCGCCATCAGTTCACTACCGCCGAATACAATTCTTGCGGTATCCGGATCGGTTTGCCGCGGTCATTGACAAAACAATGTTCCGTGAAACCCTCAACCAACAGCTTGTGATCGTCATTTCGAGTGATTCGGTAATCGAAGCGAATGCGATAAGCCGTCGGTAAGGTCATTACGGATTCAATTGTTACCAAATCGTCGTAGCGCGCCCCATAAATATAACGACAGCCGGTCTCGACGACCGGCAACCGCATCCCTGTTTCTTCAATCTCGCGATAGGGTTTCCATATTTCGCGAATCAATTCCGTTCGTCCGACCTCAAAATAGTCAAGATATTTCGCGTAGTACACCCACCCCATGGCATCGGTTTCACCGTAGCGAACGCGGATAGTCGTCGCGGCTTTTACTTCCGGTATTTCAGCCCTCGAGCCAGAACCCCATCTTTTCATATTTTCTGTGCCGTGCGTTTAAAAGCTGATCGGTGGGTAGGTCTTGAAGGCGCTGCAAGCTTTCGACAAGCTGCTTTTTCACATTTTCGGCAACCACATCGAAATCATTATGCGCTCCGCCCGACGGCTCTTCAACAATGCCGTCAATAATCTCCAACCGCAGCAGATCCGATGACGTCAGTTTCAAGGATTCCGCCGCTTGCGGGGCTTGTCCGGCATCGCGATACAAGATGGAGGCGCAGCCTTCCGGCGAAATGACCGAATAAATCGAATATTCCAGCATATAGATCTCATCGGCCACGGAAATCGCCAGCGCCCCGCCGGAACCGCCTTCGCCGATCACGACCCCAATAATCGGCACCGGCAACCGTGCCATTTCAAAGAGATTGCGGGCGATCGCTTCCGCCTGACCGCGTTCTTCAGCGCCTAAGCCGGGATAAGCTCCCGGCGTATCAATCAATGTGATCACCGGGCGGTTGAACTTGGCGGCCATTCGCATCAAGCGCAACGCCTTGCGATAACCCTCCGGATGCGCCATCGCGAAGTTCCGGAAAAGATTGTCCTTGGTCCCCCGTCCCTTTTGATGACCTACGATCATTACTTGCATTCCTGCGATCACCGCCATGCCGGTGATGATGGCATGATCGTCGGCAAAGCCGCGATCACCATGCAGTTCCAGCCAACCGTCGCAAACCCGCTGAATGTAATCCAGAGCATAGGGCCGGCGAGGATGTCGCGCAATTTGAACCTTCTGCCACGCCGTGAGGTTTTTATAGACATCCCGACGCATTGCCGCGGCCTTCTTCTCCATGCGGTCAATTTCAACGGACAGCGATTTCATCCCCGATCCGGTAGCCAGCGAACGCATTTCAGAAATCTTACGCTCCAGCTCCACGACCGGTTTTTCGAAATCCATGACAAACGTATCGGCAAATGAGCCGCGCGCTGAAGATGATCCGCGATCCGGCGTATGGACATGTCGTGTTTCAACGGATGGATTGGCCATCGGTCACCTGCATGTGAGATAGATGGGATTCTGAATGATACATACGGTCATAATTGGAACTGCGGTATTTTCCAGTAAATTTCGCGACGATTTTAACACCCGATCGCGCCGCCCACATAACGGGCTTCGAGTGAAAAGGTGCCAATCGCTTGTCCATATAAATCAGCATCGAGCGATAAAATTCTTTGCGGGCCACACCCGGTGCGAATTTCATGCTGGCGCCTTTAATGTGCACCACGACCGCAGTCGGAACATACCAGTTTTCATAGCCGGCGTGGCGCAGTTTCCAGCATAAATCAATATCTTCGCCGAATAGAAAATAGGATTCATCGAACCCGCCGACTTCCTGAAAACAATTCCGCCTCACCATCATACAAGATCCGGACAGCGAATCCGTCGCGACTTCAAAATCCGGCGACAGCCAGCGTCGTTGATAGCCGCTTAGCCGCCGGCTGAACGGAAACAGCCGATCCAGTCCTGAAATATAGGCGAACGAATTCAGCGGCGTCGGAAATCCGCGGCGGGATTCAAAGCGAAATCGTCCTTCCGGCGACAACAGTTTGGGACCGCACGCGGCAGCCTGCGGGCGAAGATCCAGAAACTCGACCAGCGTGCGCAACGTGCCGTTTTGAACAACGACGTCCGGATTAAGGATGAGTATATAGTCACCGCGGCAGCTCGGGGCGACGCGATTGATGGCACCTCCGTACCCGAGATTGTTCTCTAACGTCGTAACATCCACCCACGGGAAATTCCCGCGGATATAATCGGGAGTATTATCCGAGGAATGATTGTCCACCACCCGGCATTCCGCAATCCAACCGGACCCCGTCCGCTTCAGGCTTTCCAAACAGGCCGCGATATGTCCGCGGGATTGATACGTCACAATGATGACGGAAACGCAGCGTCGCTCGTTCAATCAGATTTTACCGAATAGAGATCGAAATCGGAGTTTCCAAACCATAAAGACCGCTTCCCGAATGATCGCCTTGGACATTTTCGAACTGCCGACTCGCCGATCCACGAAAATAATCGGTATTTCGATATAACGGAATCCGCGTTTCCACGCTTTAAAGTTCATCTCGATCTGGAAGCTGTAGCCGCCGGAACGCACTTTGTCAAGATTAATGGCTCGGAGGACTTCAACACGAAAGCATTTGAATCCGCCGGTCGGGTCGCGGATGGGCATTCCGGTAATGAAGCGCGTGTATTTCGACGCGAAATAACTGAGCAGCAGTCTGCGCAGCGGCCAATTAACTACCGAGATGCCGTTCACATACCGCGAACCCAGTACGAAGTCGTACTCCTTGATCTGTTCGACGAATCGCGCCAGATCTTTCGGATCATGCGAAAAGTCCGCATCCATTTCGAAGGCGCAATCGTACCCTTGCTCGATTGCAAGTTTGAAACCTGCTACATAGGCTGTGCCTAAACCCAATTTTCCGGGTCGTTCGAGCAGCTTGATATGCCCGTTCGATTCGGCGATGCGTTTAACGATCTGGGCGGTACCGTCCGGTGAGTTGTCGTCCACCACCAGAATGTCAAGCCCCAGATTCTGCTCCAGAATCGCGCCAATAATCGGCTCGATTGTATCCCGTTCGTTATAGGTGGGAATTACCACTAAACCTTTCAAAGGCGTGATCCTTTCGCCTTGAATTCACGTAGCTTTTCGCCGATTGCAGGGTCGCGCAGTGCAAGGATTCGTGCCGCCAGAACCAATGCGTTGGCCGCTCCAGCCTTGCCGATGGCTACGGTCGCGACCGGAACGCCGGACGGCATTTGGACGGTGGACAGCAATGCATCCAGTCCGCCTAACGTTGAGCCGGGCAACGGAACGCCAATTACGGGCAGCAGGGTCTCGGCGGCGCAGACACCGGCCAGATGCGCCGCCATTCCGGCGGCGGCAATGATGATCTCGGTATCGCTCGTTTCCAGCGCCGCAAGCTTCGCGCGCAGTTGGTCGGCATTGCGATGTGCCGACAGAACTTCAAGTTCGACGGAAAACCCGAAAAATGCCGCCAATCGGTCGGCACTTTCGAAATACTCGCGGTCCGAAGCGGAACCGATTAAAATAAGAATTCGCGCCATACTCTTCACTCCCATCGCCTGAGCAATCGGGAAAAGGGATTTAGGAAAAAGACCATCACCTATACGGCTGCACAGGTGATGGTCTGTCAAAAACTCGAAAGATGATTAACGCACGCGAATAGCGTCAGCTTAACGCGTAAAATCCACTGGTTTCGTGACTTTGTCGAAGTAGACGCGAAGTCCCAGCGACGCAAATCCGCCCGTCAAATTCACTTCCATCGGACGCGTGGAATTGAAGTAATTCAACTCTTGATAAACACTGTTGGACTCATAGTTGAAGTGCGTCACGTTGGTCAGACGACCGCCGCCCTGCAGCAATAGTCCAAGCCGTTCCGTAAGCAGAAATTCCAGTCCGACGGTTCCGAGTAATCCCCACGAACGACCCACGGCATCATAAACGAAGGTCGGTCCGTAAGCATGCTGAATCTGCAGTTCCGCGTTGTAGTAGGAGAATCCGGCGCCGAAATCCAGGTGAATCCGGTCCGAAAGCGTCGCCACCAGCGTGCCTTTCAGGAAAAATTCATTGGCATGCATCAGAATCTGCTCGGAAGTATCAGGAGTCGTCTCGAGCTTGTTCTCGACGTCCATCAGCGAGTTGAATCCGACTTCCCACATGGTGTGGCGACTGGGACGAAACAGGAAGCTGATACCGCCCATCGGTCCGGTATCCGTCTTATCGTACTTATTGGGGATCGCACGATCGCGATTGCTGTTGATCGCCGCTTGCATGGCTTCCATTCCGGTCGTTACGTCGCCCATATCGTATAAGCCGAATCCGCCGCGGAATTCAACGCCATACTTTTGAGGGCTGTCGTAGGCAAGTGCGGGGCTGGAACTCAGAGCCACGAGCATAAGCAGACAAACAAAGCTGGTTCCAAGAATGCGGTACATGGTCAAAGCCTCCGAATATAAAGGAAAAGGCGGATGATATGTTACTGTCAGTTGTTCACGGTTGAAGAAGAACGATTCGTATCGCCGGCTAATTGTGCCTTGATTTGCTCATGCCGCTGGATTGCGCCGCGGTCACCCGGATGACGAGCGACCCACTGTTCCAAGACTCGATCCGCCGCCTGCAAATTGCCGTTAGTTTCGTAAATCTGAATCAGTGCGCCGATTGTTTGTCCGTCGTTAGGATCCATTTCGAACGCTTTCTCGAAATACTGCGCAGCTAACTCCAAAGCACCGCCGCCAAATAATTCGCGGCCGATATTACGGTATTCCTCCGCCGTCGGCGCCGGACCCAGCGCTTTGGCCAGAATCCGATTCGCGCGCGCCGTATCACCGAATTGCGCCGCCCAATATGACGCCAAGCGAGCTTCCGTATCCGGCCGTAGATCGTTGCGCGCCGATGCCATCTCCAAGCGGCGGCGGAACTCGTTGTCCTGTCCTAAGTCGGCGTACATTTTCCCCAATTGCAGCGAGAGATCCACATTCGAGATCGGCCGCACCGCTTCGGGAATAAGCGCATCCATCTGCATCATCACGGTCAGCGCCTTCTCGCGATTGGATAGCTTGTCGAAATTCGCAATCCGATCATCCAGCGACTGATAGGGCGAGGGTGAATTATCTCCGGACGGCAGTGTGGAATAGTGATAAGCCAGTTGCAGGAACGCCGAACGATAGTTTTGCAGCAGCTTCTGCACGTTATCGTCGTAATGCACGTTCGGATCGGCGATTCCCCGGAAATGGCCCTTGAACGTCTCGAACAGGCTCTTCCGAATCGCTTCCGCGTCAATCGGTTGGCGACCGCGCGGATTGATGCGAAATACCAAGCCTTCCATTGTGAGGTAATCCCGCAATCCGATCATATTGGAATTCGCCACCGTCACGGCAAAATAGATCGGCTTCGGTACCGGCGTCTTCGATGCGTCGTAATTCGTACGCAGGATATCCAAAATCATGATATCCTGAACCCGTAGGAAGTTGTTCTGCCGTCCTTGTCCCTGATCGCGTATGGGAATAAACATCGTCGCCGGCATCGTCCATGACATCTTGCCCTGCGGCGTGTTTAGTTCGATTTTTTGTTTTTCCGGCGGCCAGAAGCGCTGCCGCAATGCTTCGACGTCATGTTGATCGAAGTAGCGATCGACATAGGAGTCGCTGAACGAAATCGGCACTTGCGGTTCGCGATCCTTGAGTTGCTTGATATACCATCCCGTATTGAGCAGGCTTAGATTAACCAGTCGTACGTCGCGGCGTACGCGCTCGACTTCCTGCATGTACCAAACCGGGAAAGTGTCGTTGTCGCCGTTCGTGAAAATGATTCCGTTCGGTTCGCAGGACATCAGCATATTATAGCTGTAATCCCACGCCACATGATTGCCGTGGCGGTCGTTCATCGGGTAGTTCTGCGCCAGCAGCATCACCGGGCTCAGCACGAACAGGATCGCGGCCACTCCGGCCGTCGCCGTATTCGCCGAGGGCAGCTTTTTAAAGGCATCCTTCGCCCATTCAATGACCGCCGCCGCACCGATTCCGATCCAAAGCGCAAAAGCGAAAAACGCACCGACATACGAGTAGTCTCGTTCGCGGGGCTGCGGATTATCCTGATTCAGATAGATAATAACGGCATAGCCGGTCATAACGAACAATAGTGATATGACCAGCCAGCCCTTTTTATCTTTCATGTATTGATAAACGAATCCCGCCAGTCCCAGCAGGAACGGCACGCTGGTTATTACCCCCAACCACCGCCAAAATCCCGAGGGCTCATGCGTAAACAAAGATACCAGCGAATACTTCGGCGATACTCCGGCATCCTGATACTCACTATGCGGCGCGCCTTCGCGTCCTACGAATTGCCAGAGTAAATAACGGTTGAACATCTTGTTGACCTGATACCGCCAGAAGTAATCGCTCTCGCTGCGGTATTCCGGATCATTGTTCCACACCCGCGGGAACATCGGACGGTCGCCATATTGCTCGCGGTTCAAGTAGGAAAAGAACCGTGCGGGAGTATCGGGATCATTCTCGTCTATTCCGGGATTCAAACCGGAACGGATATAGATCATACTATAGGTGGAATAGCCGACGATCACCAAGAGCAAGCCCGCCATCGAGACACCGATGATTCCGTGGCGATTTTTTGCTGCCCACCAGAAGATCAGCCCAATCCCCAGTGAAATCAACAACGGCGCCCAAAGGCTGGTTTTGCTGGCCGACAGCGGGAGCCATTTCACGACGCCGGGGTAAATCATGATAAAAACCACCGCCGTTGCCGCCATCATACCGATGAACGACTTCAACTCGAAGCTCCGGCGGCGGAAATACATCAACAGGGCAATCGCTGGCAGCACCAGAATCATCAGCAGGTGGACGCCGGTGGACAAGCCGATCATATAGGCAATTAACAACAAAATTCGTTCATTACCCGGCTCGTCGGCCTTTTCGTACCATACCAAAATGAGCCAGAACACAATATGCGTGAAGAACTGGCTCATGGCATAGACTTCCGATTCGACGGCGTTGAACCACATCGAATAGGACCACGATAATGACAGCGCTCCGATAATGCCGCCGCCGTAAGCGATGATCTTATCGGCAACGGTCGTTTCCGGACCGCGAATCATTCGTACTAAGCGAACGATGATCAGATACGCAAACAAAACCGCAAACGCGCTGGACAATACTGACATCCAGGTCACGCGTACGGCAATATCCGAAGAGATCGGTAACAGCGAGAATACCCGCCCGATCAGCAAAAACAACGGGGATCCGGGAGGGTGAGGCACCGACATCGTATAAGCACAAGCCGCAAACTCGCCGCAATCCCAAAACGATACGCTACCCGCCATCGTCAGCGCGTAGATAATCAAGGATGCCGCGAAAACTGCCGTTGCGCACCAGCGGTGCGTATCGAATTTTACCATTCGCCGGTTACTTCGCTAAATGTGTTGTGGTGTTTTATAAAATGCCGCCAAACCACCGAACCGGGGAAAATCACATGCTTAAGATTCCGGTCAGTGATTTTCCGGATCTGCTGTACTTTTCGCCGTTTCTTGATCAGTGCGTGCAGATGACCGAGGATATAGCCGTGTGCAGCCAGAACCGCTAATGCTCGCTTAGGATGCTTTCCTAATAACGATGAAAGAACCGTTACCCAATCGAGCACTAATCGAATTGGCAGAAATCGCAATAAATTGGCTATGCTATAGTTTTTAATCAGCATAGTCAATCCATTCCGGTGATTATAGTACATCTTGTGATATCGATCAGCGGATAGTGCAGCTCCGGCATAGTGGTAAACCGTACCTGCCGGGGCAACTTTAACATCCCATCCCGTTAACCAATATCGCCAACAGAGGTCTAATTCTTCCATATGGAGGAAAAAATCCACATCGAGTCCGCCAGCCTCTTCATAGGCTGACTTGCGGGTTACAAACGCCGCACCAGTCGCCCAGAAGATAGACCGTACGTCATCATATTGACCGTTATCTACTTCGAGACATTCGAAAATCCGTCCCCGTACGAACGGATATCCATAACGATCAATAAATCCTCCACTCCCCCCCGAATACTCGAATTTTTTATGGTCCTGGTAGGCTTTCAGCTTCGGCTGGACTGCTGCCAGCCTGGGCTCGGCTTGCATCAGGGCCAATGGCTGATCTAACCAATTCGCTTCAACCTCGACATCAAAGTTCAATAAAACAACAAATTCACTCTTGATCTGCGGTAATACAGCATTATAGGCACCGCTATAGCCAAGATTGTCATTCAACGGAAATAATTTGACGTCGGGATGTTGCTCGCGAAGGTACTCCAGGCTGCCGTCATGGGAATTGTTGTCCACAACGACAATTTCAAGGGGTGAATAGGTGGTTTTCCGCAGGGACTCCAAACACCTCGGCAGAAAACTCAATCCATTATAATTTAATATTATAACAGATACGCAAGGGGGCAAAACCGAGGGGTCCTTTAGAAATATGCAAGTTCAAAAAGTTAAACAATCTGCATACAATTGTCAAGCAATTTTATGGTTTCCTGCAAGTCGGGCTGTGCATATATTTCATTAGATTTTCTCTAAATCACCCGCCTGCATCCACCCTTTTCGACCATCCGACAGCCGGATACTGACCCAATCCGTTAGGCTTTCGCCGCATTGCACCTTAGTCCCTTCATGGAGTGCAAAAAGCTCCTGTGAAGCGTTATCGGGAGCCGAATGAACATTGGTTTTATCAACCATGATGATCGCATAGGTTTGGGAATCCAAGACCGCCCGCCAGATATACCATGTTCCGACCAGGAAGAACACTGCCGTCACTGCGATAGCCAATCCACGGGCGGTTGCACGAACGCTTACCGGTCCGATTCGATATCCGAAAATCAGCAGGACTGCCAATATCCCGGCAATTCCCAATGCTCTCGCCAATTCAGGCAGACTAAAATAATCACGAACGTAGTCTATCCAGTTCCAGATAATCAACCGTACCGGCGGTTCGATTCGATCAGTCGTTGCCAAATGCGCCAGATCCAGATTAGATTCGATATCGCGATCACGCGGCATGAGTTTCAGTGCGCGTTCGTAATAGAGAATCGCCCTGCCGATTTGACCCTGCCGGTAATTGGCATTGCCTAAATTGTACAGCAGTGATCCGCTGACTTCGCCTTGCTTGAGCACGCCTTCCCAGGCTTGGATAGCGCCCCCGATATCATCGTTCCGGTAAAGCCGCAAACCTTCCTCGAAACCCGATCGCGGATCAGCCATCAGAACCGAAGTCAGGCCCAACAGCGTTAGGGCTATTGCGATGGTAATTTGTTTCATTGTGGTTTGCTGGCCGATTGATTTCGCCCGATCGTTGCCAGCGTTTGCTTGGTTCGATTCAACAGATTGGAAAACCCGATGTTCGTGCGATGTTCCGCCCCGAACCGGGCTAAGTCACATTCGCTGCGGATGGCGAAAATCTCCTTTAAGCCATTGGTATCAAGATTCTCTTGCTGCCAAGCGGCTTCGATTTCATCCGTAGTCGAGCTGTTTAGCGATAAACCGGTTTGATAGAATACGATTTTATCCAACGCACCGTCCAAATGGCGGAGCATCCCTTCCCGACCCTTGGACTTTAACGATTTCTCGGCCAACTCCAAGTCGCGATGGGCATCTTTCAAGGCGCGACGACGCGCCAACACTGTTCCCCCCAACCGCTCGCGCCGGCGAATGAAAATCATCGCTCCGGCCAAAACCGCCCATGGTCCGCACGTAAATACCCAAAATCCGA
>CAYUIF010000038.1:0-24302 GCA_964444755.1 uncultured Alphaproteobacteria bacterium
ACCTCCATGGGCGCGGTGGTCGGCGGATTATGGGCGGCGGGCTATTCCGCCGCTGAACTGAAAGATATCGCCACGACCACCGACTGGTCCAACCTCTTCCTGGATCGCCCCGCCCGCCGCAATCTCTTTTTAGGCCGCAAAGAAACCCGCTCGCGGCATATCCTCAGCTTGCGGTTTCGCGGCTGGATGCCGGAAGTCCCCGTGGCGCTCTCCAGCGGACAGCAGGTTTCGGAATTACTTTTCAAACTGATTCACCGTGCCCCCTATCACGCATGGCCGTCGTTCGACGATCTGCGAATTCCGTTTCGCGCCGTCGCCACGGATTTAAGATCCGGCCAGGCGGTTGTGTTTGCCGAGGGCGACTTGGCCGAGTCCATCCGCGCTTCGGTATCGCTGCCGCTGGTGCTCCAGCCTTATCAGCTGGATACGCTGCTGCTGGTGGACGGCGGCGTGATCGAGAATATTCCGGTGGATATTGCTCGTGAGCACGGTGCGGAGGTGGTGATCGCGGTGGATATGAGCACCGGCTACGAGCCAGGCCTTGACCTGGATGTGCCGTGGGAACTGGCCGACCGCGTCACCACGATAATGCACGCCGAACGCAACCGGTTGTCGAGGCACAAAGCCGACGTCGTGATTACGCCGGACGTCGGCGGGCACAAATCCAGCGACTTCAGCCATGTGTCGGAGTTGATCGAGGCGGGTTATCGCGCGGCCCGCGAGCACTTGCCGGAACTGCGCGCCGTGCTGGCCCGTGCTGATTCCATGGGAACGGAACGAACGACCTTTTGCTCGGCATCCATTTATTCCCGGTTCTTGAGCGAAACTCCCGACCGGTTTCTCCCCCCGCGACACTGCTCGTTCAGCGGGGTCACGCTGATTCCCGACTCGCTGCTCAAATGTCTGCCGGCGGAAGACGGGCTGACGCGCTTGGCTTTGCTGCGTCGCGCCTATCAGAACGGCGGCTACGCGCTGGCACATGCCACGGTGCTGACCGTAGACTCCACCCGTACATTGTTTAGTACGTGGGATGAAGGCCGCATTCGCTCGATCAAGGTCAGCGGACTGCAGCGTTACCGCCCGTGGGTGGTGCTGCAGGAAATGCAGATTCAGGAAGGGCAGGCATTTTCGCTGCGCCGCGCCCGCCGCAGCATCATGCAGATTTACGGCAGCGATCTCTTCGAGAGCGTCAATATGTCCGCCCTTCCTACGGATGACGGCGCCAATCTTACGGTACGCGTTCGCGAACGCGAGTCGCCGCAGCTGCGGATGGGCGCCGGATTCTCCCTCGAACGAAAAGGCCGCGGCTTCATCGAGTTTCTGAACGACAATCTACTGGCGATGAACGCCCGGCTGGCGCTGTTCGCCAAATACGGCGAGCGGGACGAGGATGTCAGCGCGCGCTTGACGTTCGATCGTCTGCCGCTCACCTCGCCGATTGATCGCCTGCTCGCGAGCTACGGAACCACCGATGTGAAGATCGGCTGGAAACGATCGGAATACAGCTTCTATAATGCCCAGCACAGCGACACGTCGTTCTACTTTTTCGAGCGCACCGGAGCCGAGTTGTGGATCGGGCGCGGTTTCCGCCGCTGGGGCGAACTATCCGGGGGAATTCGCTACGAAGGCGTGCGCGCCGGCGGCGTGCTCGACGAACCCACCGCGCACGTCACCTATTTCGGGATTCGCACGCTCGTGGACACGAAGGACGACTATCCATTTCCCACCAGCGGTTTTTCGTGGAAAGGGCGCTATGAATACGCGCTGAAGTCGCGGCAAACCGGACGGGCATTCAACCGGCTGCTGGCGGAAGCCGACGGCTACCTGCCGTTAGCGCGGCGCATCGTGGCGCACGGTCGCGGCGACTGGGCGTGGAACGATTTTATTCTGCCGTTGTGGGGACAGTTCCCGCTGGGCGGCGAAAACAGTCTGCTGGGTTTGCATGTCGCCGAGCGCTACGGCAGTGCGCGATTGTCGTTTCTTGGCGAACTGCGCTACGATTTATTGTCGCGGTGGCTGGCGGATGCTTATGTGTCCGCGCTCTACACGGTCGGTGCCGTGGGCATCGAATCGCAGCCATTGCCCAAATCAGCCGATTATTTGCACGGCATCGGCGCGCGGTTCGCGCTTTCGACCTTTCTCGGTCCGCTAACGTTTACGGTCGGGGAAATGCTGAAATCCGATTTCGAAACCGATCAAACGCGCATTTATGTAAATCTCGGTCATGACTTTTAGCGATTGATTACCGGCAATTCGCTGGGACCAGCCTTACCCTCCTTCCTGATCGTTTCCACCCACTCTTCCACCTGCCCGGCATGATAAACGTAGTGATCCAAAACGTTCTCGTGCAACCACTGCGGGATCTCGCCACGTTCGAGCAATAGCTCTTCCGGCACGCGCGACAGCGCTTCTTCGATGGTTCCGTGCGTGAGCTGCCATTCGGAAATCATGCGTTTGAGCGGCGTGGCGCGCATTTCATCGGCGGCTTGCCGATTCAAGCCATCCCAATCGGAGTATTCATTCCAGTCAAGATCCTGTCCCTGAAAGCGGGCTTCCAAGGCCCGCAGCGTGATTTTGTCCCAGAATATCAGATGCGCGGCCAAATCGCGCAGCGACCACTTGCCCGCTCCGAGCGGCTCCTGTAATAATTCCGGCGGCAAAGATTGCAGGGCGGCAATGATCGTGGTGTAAGCCGTTTCCCAGGCGGCGGTAAAGTCCTCTCGGTTCACAAGTTACCTCGGATTTGTATCTAAAAAGCAAAAAGGCTCGCCGAGCTGCTGCTGACGGGCCTTTGGCAGAAGTGTCCGCACCGGGTCAGGTGGCGGACCTCCGTGGCCATGAACTCATTGGACCACCTCCTTCCGGTTATTTTAACCGAAACCTGCCTTCGCATGAGCAGGCAATGAGAACATACGAAAAAAAATGCCGAAAATCAAGAGGGTAGAGTCAAGATTCCAAATTCATTAATCAGACCGACCCTGCCGAATTTACTTAATTCATTAAATATTCATTGCCAGTGAGAAGCGATGGCCTTCGCCCAAGCTCTCACGATAGGGGATATAGGCATAGTCGAGCCGGAACTGGCGGATAAACACGCCAAATCCGAAGGAAACATCCTGCGCTTCCAAACCTTCCACATAGCCGATTCGCAGCGCAACGTAATCCGGAGCCCGGTATTCCAGACCGCCTTTGAAGAGCGGGGTGTTGTCGCGCACGGCTTGCGCTTCCGCCACCGCCATCACCGAGCCGATTTTCGGCAAGCGATGCACATACGCCGCACCACCGCGCAAGGTCGTGGGCAATTGAGGAGATTCGGTGATAAAGTGGTTCATTCGTCCCATATGCTGCATTGCCAAGCCCAGCGTCAATCCCCGCACGAACTCGTTGGCGATAAGCCCGGCATCCATCGCGAAGCCATCGGCACTTTCCACGTGGATTTTCTGATAGAGATAGCGTCCCGTGATTCCCGCCGAAAAATACTTGCCGAACTGCATGGCCGTCGCCGCGCCGACCGCCGAATTGATCGCGTCAAAATTGGAAATCGGTTCGCGGGTGGGAGCGGTGCGATATTCGATATCGGCGACGCGAGTTCCCCAATAATGCGGTGAAATCGCGAAGCGTCCGTGGCGGATCGTTACGCCGACGAATTGCGCGCGGGTATCGCCGAAATGCCGCGTATGCATGAGCGCGACGCTGCGCGGAGTAAAGGCAACGGCGGCGGGATTATAGGTAGCAGAGGTCGGTCCGGTAATCAACGCCGCCCCGCTCCCGCCCAACGCGCTCTCGCGTCCGCCGACCGGAATTTCTAAGAACGCCAAACCGGTTCCGGCCCGTGCGTTCGCCGCCGCCAATATGATGAAAATAAGGATTAGTCCTATTTTCGAAACATTTATTTTCTTCATGCTTTTATCTTTCATCCTTCCGCTTTCATCTTTTCTTAGAACGCCACTCCCCAGCCTACCACCACTGCATCGTCAGGCGCGACATCTTCCAACACATATGTGAAATCGAGATGGGAACGTACCTTCCACCATGCGAATCCCAGACCGATCCCGAACGTCACCGCGCCGTCATCGTAGCCGAGTCGTCCGGCGACGCTGTAGCGTTCGTTGACGTCCGTGGCGCCTTCCGCGCCCAAGTGCAATTTGGTTTCGCTTTTCTCGCTGGACTCGATATCCATCGCTCCCGTTAATCCGGCTTGGGAATAGGCGGCGCCGAAGCGATATTGCATCGGCCAGTCATCGGCTTTGGAAGAACCTTGGGACCAGTAATCGGTGGTGTTCCATGTCGTCTTGGCGGCTACATCTTTTATTTGTACACCAACGGTAAGATGGTCAATCGGTTTACCGAAAGCTCCGAAATCCAAGCCGACGCCGTCACCGTTGATGGAGCGATCTTCATTACCGATTTTACCGAAGGTTTCGTAAATGACTTTGCCGGTAAAGCCCGCCCCGAACTTTTCGTGAAACTGTACGCCGAAGGAAAACATAAACAGGTTCGACGATTGGCTGATAGCCTCCAGCGGATTGCCGTCGAAATCGCGCGAATCAATATCGCTTACCCCCGCATGCAGCCACGCGAGACCGATACCCGCATTGACCACGCGCTTGTCCGGCCCGGCCTTGGGATGGACGGGAGCCGTGAAGGCCAGATAATCCAACCGCCGGTCGAGGGCCAGATCGGTCAACGTGGCGGTGAATTCCCGCTGCGTATGGAATGAAATCGCACCGGGATTAAAGTAGACCGCCGACGGTCCCAGCGCAATTCCGGTATAGGCATTGCCCATCGCCTTAGCACGTGCCCCGGCTCCGAGGCGTCCGAATGCTCCGCCGTAGCCGCCGTTGGTGCCGGCGAAAGCGGCGTTGATGATGAGCAATCCCAGACCGAAGATTATGATTTTTTTCATGGCTATGCCGTTCTACTGATTACGACAGGAGTTGAGCATCCCGGTGGAACACGCGATCCATATGCACGACAATTAAGGCGCGAAACGCCAGAATATTGAAGTCCATCGGCAGCCGGGACGAAGTCGGCAGCAGGTATTTGCGGATCGCGACCTTGAGCCCCTTGGGGATACGCCGTCCGATTCTGTTCCGCAATTGCCGTTTCGCCAACAGATCGCCTTTGACGGCAATCTGCATCCGGTCAAGGAGCAACTTCACCAGATCATCAGACAATAAACCGCGGGCATGATCGTTATTCAGCGCTTCGGTCATTGCACGGACGTAATCCGGAGTGCGCAGGATATCGGGCTTGCGGGCTGCCGGAGTAACATCCATGGCGAACGGAATCGCCGGATCGAGTCTGGCGACAACTTTATTATAAAGGTATCGTCCCGTGCGCAGCCGGTCAGGCAACCGTTCGGTAACATTTACAATTTCCCGGTTAATAATCGGATTCACGATTTCCGCGTACCAGCATTTCAATTCATTGAGTGCTCCGAAACGCAGGGGGGCCGTGAAATCCTGATACAGCCGGTCGCGCCACATGTACAACGATTCGTCGGAACGGCGGCGCAGATATTCAGGCAGATTCTGTTCTCCAAAATGATCCGGCCACGAACCGTCAAGATTGCCGTAATCCTTGAACATCAGCAGTTCGATCAGCTGCCGAACAACCAGTTCCGAAGCGGCGGAATAGTATCCGAAAGCGCATTCCCCGCGAATGAGTCCGGCAACTCCCTCGTCGTAAAATTCCTTGTAGATCAGCAGACCGTCAAGATATCCGGTGAAATTATCCACCCGTCCCTCGCAATTCTCGACAAATCTGCGAATGACTGTTTCAGCCGGAACATCCGGCGCGCGATCGGCGGACCGGAACTCGTACTTAACATGGTACTTCTCGGCCAGCTGCTTGGCCACCCATGCGTCGCTGTAGGGAGTTACCGGGGCATCTTTCAAACCCCAGCACAAGGTGCGGATATTTTTGTCCTTCATTCCCATAAGCAGCATGTGCCGCGAGTTGTATCCCCCCGTCAACAGCAGTAGCCAATTTTCGTAATCCAGATCCATGCGAGCCAGCGTATCGCGCAGCGCATGATCCATGATCTCCATGAACTCGGCTTCCGGCCGCTGTTCCGGCCTCATCATTGTGGGAGTGTGATGAAGCGTGACTTTCCAGAGTTTGCGATCCAACTCAAGCCGGCTGTTAGGGGGCACAAACTGAATCCGCTTATCCCAGCAATTACCCCATCCAATATTCCCGGCGGAAAGCATCCATGCCTGCGCATCGCGATTCGGTTCATAACTCCGCAGACACGCAACGATCGCCCGAATACTCGACGCGGCGATGAACATGTCTTCGGTCAGGGCATACCACAAATTCCGGGAAGCCAATGCGTCTGTAACCAATTCCACGGTTTTATCATCGCGACGGATAATCGAGAAGGATCCGTCGGGAACATAGTCACCGGGTTTCCACCATTCACCGACCGGCTTTAAAAGTGCGCCTAAACATAAGCTGCCATGTTCGATGGTCGTCTTAGGAGCGGGCTGGAAAACCGCAAAAAGGTCGCGCGCATCCTCGATAATCAGCGGCTCGCGGGGCGTAATATTATCGGGAACCAATTCGCGGGACAACCGTCGAATATGCTCTTTTGTGATCGAGCGTGTCCGCGAATCGCGATAACTAATCAGAATCGGCTTTGCCATGAACGTTTGGTCCGCTACTGTTTCTAATCCAACACGATCACTTTGCCCCACGCTTCGCCGCCGGGCTTGTCGATCTTATAGAAGTACGTGCCGTTGGCGACGATGGTACCGTCCTTCTTGCCGTCCCACACTTCATAATGCACACCCGGCGCGCGCGTGGCGGTCGGTAAATCCACGACCTTGCTCATGGCAAAGTCGTAGATCGAAATCTTTACCGCGCCGCCCGTGGTGGAGTAGCGGAATTTCACGACGCCGAATCGCTGCGGCGAGAACGGGTTGGGATACGCGTAGGCATCCACGTCCCGCGCCGGACTGTTGAGCGGCACACCGGTTTGCAGCACGTTCCACGCCAGCCCGCCGTTGTCGGTGAAGGCTAAGCCGTCCACGCCGCCCACCCACAGGCGATTATTCTGATGAAACGCGGCATAGATACCGTCGTAATAGAATCGCCGTTCCGTCCCGGATTCGGCAATGCGGTCGGCGGTCAGCAGATCCCATGTTGCTCCGTTATCGGGCGACTTCCACAATCCTGCATCATCGCACACATAAACGGTTGGTCCGTCGAACCCGAAGCCGTGCGCCCGCACCGGATTCCAACTGCCGATGGCCCGCGTTACTTGAGTGGAATCGAGATAAACCGTCCACGTATTGCCGCCGTCGGTGGTTTTGGAGACTGCGTAAAATTCGCGCGCGCTTTCCGCCCGCCACGTCGCCGCCCAAATCGAACTGTCATACGTTTGATAGCCCAGCGCGGTAACGAAATTCCCGGAAATGCCGTTGAGGCCACCCGTCGCCGCGTATTGCCGCCACGTCCGGCCTTCGTTGGTGGATTTCAAGACACCGGCGGCCGTCCCCACCCATAGTGTATGATTGATGCGATCGAAGATCGCGCTGAACGGGCGATGAATCAAACCGGTTGCCGGGTCGCCGGGATGGAACGGCATGGCGCTGCCGCCTTCGATCTTCAAGGTGTCGATCACCCGCCAGCCGGTGATGCTGCGGTAATCCGTATAATCCGCCGCGAAGGCGTGACGGCGAATGCCGCCGCCTTTGGAGACGATCCACACGAAACTGTCGCTGAGGGCGATATCGTAGGTGATATTATCTACATTAGTGGTCGTCGGCCAATAACCGAGGACACTGGAGAAGCCGTCGGAATCAACACTGTACGTGCTATCGCGCGGCTGCGGCAGCCAGGTCCAGGTCTCGCCCTCGTTACGGGAATAAGCCAAGCCGCCGCCCGCTCCCGACACGCCCACGCTGGTATCGAAGGCAAAGGATGCCCAGATAATCGAATCGGTAACAACCAAGCCGCTCACGCCGCCTTTGCCCAAGCCTTGTGATTCGCTGTAGGAGCGAAACGTGTAATCCACCGGCAAGGCCGAGGGAATCATGCGCGTGACGCCGCCGCCAGTGGCCAGCCACAATTCTCCGGCCTCGGTTTGCGACGGCAGAATATCAATAATGACATTGGATGCCAAGCGCGGTTCAGGAGGCGCGGCGTCGTCCAGCGCATTATTCGCTTGAACCGTATAGCTGTACGGCGCGAACTGCGCAACGGCGGCGCCGACGGTCAGGAGGCCGAGGATCACGGCCATTATGCCGAATCGCAATAGCTGTTTCATGGATGAGCCTCCTGCCACACGTGAATACCCAGCGGATCATCATCCGCCGCCGGACTAACCGACAGATTCGCGCCCGGTTGAATGATGCGAATACTGTCTAAGAGAAATTCGGATGTATCATTGAATGCAATATTTCCATCAATCGCATAGAAGCGAAAGTAGTACAAATTATTCAGATTGGTTGTGCTGTGAGTGATGACCAGCCACGAAGAATACGTGTCATCACCCGCCACCGCATCCGGCTCGATGCCGTCATTGCGCAGGAAGAAGTTGCTGGCGCGACTCCAGGTTGGCAAATCTTCGCGACGGGTTTCGAATTCCAAGCCATAGAAATCCGTCACTCCCTCCAACTCACAGTCATCCATATCTACAGTTACCACGATCAGGTTGCTATCGCCCGGCGTTGTCGGACGATAGGCGGTATCGGGCAGCGTGGAATTGGACAGCACGGGCAAATGATTGACATATTCGATCTTGCCCTGCAATCCACCGCAGGTCATTCCGAAACGAGTGAATGCGGTCCACTCGAACCAGAAATTATCATTCCCAAAAACGCTTTCCCAATTATCGATATTTCTAAAAAGCTGGGGGGTAAGGCTGTGGGTCCACAGGTTTCCCGATTCATGCGTGAACTCGAACTCGGTCACAACGCCGCGCATTAGCATGTAGTCGTACCAGATTTCGCCGATTACCTGCGTCACTTCATCATTCTCGGATGCGGATGCATGAACCTCAAGCACGATGGGATCGAAGCATTGCTCGAAAGTCCAGACCGTATCCATCGGATACTCAGTCATGATGCACGGCTCGACGATCATCGCATTAACCGCGATATCCTGCGTCGGCGGCAGATTCTCGCCGCCGACGGCAACAAAATGGAAGGTAAACGAAACATTGCTGCTGTCCGCCAATGCCTTGCTGTTGATGCGACGGGTATACTTGCCGTTGTTCGCTTGAATATCGCCGGAGAGCGTATCGGCGTAAGGATGGGCGGGTAAGAGCCGTTGTCCGCCGTCATCATATAAGGCAAAGCTGCTGGCCGAAGTTCCGTTGTTCGGCGTGACCTCGCAAATCACGCAATCGGGAACCGCGCCGTTGACTTGCACGATATACGTAAAGAACTGCGGCGTATTCGCCGGAATCGCCGTGGGCGCTTCCACGATTTCCATGGTGGACACGACCGGCTTGCTCTCTTCGTCGTCGCAGCCAATAAAAACTCCGCTGACTATGAAAGCCAGCGCGATCATCAGTAAGAAATGAATACCTTTCATCACTAACTCCTTTCCCCGAATTTCGCCAGCCATAAACCGTGTCGCAGTCCGCGTTCGCTGACGACGCCTTCGCTCAGTTCCAGCGCCTGCATCATTTCCCGCAACAGAATCGCTCCTGCCAAAATCGTTCGACCCCGTCCCATGGGCATACCGGGAATGCTTTGCAATTCATCGGATGACTTGCCGGAAAACGACGTCAACCGCCGGTCCACATCTTCCAAAGTCAGCAACGAGCCGCCGATTTGCTGCGGGTCGTAGCGTTTGAGTCCCGCTTTGATGATCGCCAAGGTTACCGCCGTTCCGCCCACCAGAATCCACGGGCAGGTGGCGCCGCGCAGATTAGCCACCAATCCCGGCAGCCGCTCCCGCAAATGATTGCGCAGCGTTTCAAGCTGCGATAGTGTGGGCGGATCGTCCTCGAAAAATTCGTTAGTCAAATAGGACGAACCGACATCAATCGAATAGCCCTGCCCGGCGACCGTGCCGCGGCCTTCGATGATCTCGGTGGAACCGCCGCCCAAGTCCATCACGCACACCCGCTCGCCGGGAAAGATTTCGCGGTTGGAAATCGCTCCCAAATAAGTCAAGGCCGCTTCGTCGCGGCCGGGAATCACCTCCACCGGAATTCCCACGATATCCTTGACCGCCGCCATGAATTCCGCCCGATTCGCCGCCCGCCGCAGCGCGCTGGTTCCGGCAATCGTGAAGTCCTCCGCCCCGGCACGGCGATAATCGCGCACCAGTTCGGCGAGCAAGTCCACATTGAGCGCAATGATATCGTGCGGTAACTCCGAACCGTTTTTCAGCGAATCGCCCAGCCGGTTAACCGTCAATTGATCCTTCAGCGGATGCAAACCGCCATTGGTGCGCTCCGCCAGCAGCGCCAGCGTGGTATTGGTTCCGATATCAATGGCCGCGGCAATCATGAATTATCCGCGAATAGCGATGTTGACGTTGATCCCGAACTCCAGCAGCCGGTTCTTGGTATCCTGAATCTCGTCTTTGTTTTCCTGCACCAGCAGTTTGGCTTGACCCTGTACCGTGCTGGAGAAGCTGTAGGTGATGCTGGGGCCGATGGACCACGTGCTGGTTTGCGCCGTCGTCGAGTAGGGAGTCGTGGGACTGCTTTGATTTTCGCGCTTCTGCGTCCGGTAATCCACGTTCAGTGAGAAGGTGGTTTGGTTTTGCAGCCGCAGATCGTGCATGAACGGCAGCGGCAGCCGGAAACCGGTGCGCAGCGAATAGCTGAGGGTGGCATTGATGCCGTTATCGCTGGTGACGTCGCTGTTGCCCCCGCTGATGCCGCGATTCATGGTCGTGGACTTCGAGTAGCGCACCTGCGAATCAATATCGCCCTTCCACGCGAAATTCACTCCCAGCAGCGGACTCCAGTTGCGCGTAAACGTGCGCGAGGTCACATTGCTCTTTTCAATCGTCCAGCGCTCGCTGATTTTCTGCGATACGCTGCTGTTCAAACTCACGGTGCGTGCCACCGGACTCAGGAAACTGAATTTTTCCAGGCCCGACCAGTCGAGCGTAACATCCGCAAACGGATAATGCTTCGGATCGTTGCCGCTGCCGAACCAGAACACGGACCGGTCGATGGTTCCTAACGTTTGGGCGGCAATCGTCTCAGTGGTACGATGATTATAAACATAGGTCGCGCGGACGCTCTTGAACAGCCGCATGCCGGTGCGCACCGAGATGTCTTGATTACGGCTCAGCGAAGGAACCAATGAGAACAATGAATCCGATTTCAGTTTCGGATCGTCCGTCAGACCGAATTGGTAGGCCAGTCCGGCTTGCCCCAGAACATTTTGCTGACTATGGCGCGTTGTGTGATCGAAACTGATGGCCACCGGATCGAAGAGAAACAGCACTGTTTTAAATGGCGTCAACACGTGCTTGATATTCGAGAACGGCGACGATTTGGGTGCCGCTTCGGTTTCAACCGGCGCCGCCGCCGAATCGGCTTTGGCTTCCTCTTCCCCGCCCGCCTCCTCTTCAGTCGGTTCTTCTTTCGCCGGGTCCGGCCGTCTCCGGTCGCGCGGCGCTGATCCGCCTTGACCGAAAATCTGCCGGAAATCCAGCTGCACGTCGGTGCCGAAGGTGCGCTGATTGGAGACGTTCTTTTGATTGTTCTGCGTAAGATTGCTCGACCACGTATACCCGGCGTTGTAGGTGAACGTGGGCTTGAACCAACGGTAGAATTCGGGCGCGTAATTGGACGTGAAATTCTGCTGAATTTCATTGGTGCGGCCGAAATCGTATTTCAACAGATCCGCCCACGTCTTCGAGGAATCCAGCAACGCTTTATAGGAACGGGTCACGTCCAGCGTCAGCGGCCGGAACGGAGCGAAGCCCGTCGAGAACGACCGCGACGTCGGGAAAGATATCGAGCGCGTCACCACCTGATTGACCACGATTGAATCGCTGGAAATAATCCGGTACGTCGGACGATTCGCCTGATAGCTGCTCCGCCGGTTCGCGGCGGCGGCAAAGGTCAATTTGGTCGGCTTATAGTAGAAGGTCGGACTGCCGATCACCTTCAGCAGCGGCACGCCCCGCATCCACCAGATTGGCTGGACGCCGCGTCCCTTGTCGGTCGGGAACGTGTAGGTGGCTTGGACGTCGTTTTGCTGGGTCTCGCCCTTCTCGATGTTGTAGTCCTTGCGCTTTTCCTGCGTATAACTCCAACTGGCCGACAGTTTTTCCAGCGTCCACCGCACCAGCGGATTGGGCGAGTTGCCGGTCTTGCTATAGGAGAGATGCGAGGTCACCGATTGCGCATTCGCTTTGATGCTGTCCGGCGCCTGGTCCGGCGTAATCCGCGTGTCGGTGCTGGGGATCGTGCGCGGAATGGTGTTCGTCTCGCTGAAGTTCAGGGAGAACGGCAGCCGGAATCCCCAGCGCTCGACGTACAGCTTATGCAGATTCAGCGAGGTGTTTAACCGCCACGAATTGGAACTCGATCCGTTGGGATTGATGCGCGTGTTGACGTTGTGGAAATCGGCGTCCATCGTGCGATAGCCGCCCGCCAGCGTAATGAAATCGGCCAGATTGACGGTGGTGTTCACTTCCGCCGCCGTGCCCGGATCCTTGTAAATATCCGAAACGCGCAATTCGTCCACCCAGATTTCGTCGTCCCGGGCGTCCGAATAGTGCTTGGTATTCAGCCGCACGCCCACCGCGATGAAGCCGATGCGCGCCATGGTGGGACTGCCTTCGATGGCAATGCTGTCGGGCGTGACGCTGGAATCCAAAGCCATCACGAACCGCTCCGACACCGGCAATCCCGCTTCGCCCCGCCGCGGATGCAGCAGCGCCAAATCGTTCATCAGCACATCAATATGATTGCTTTCGTCCCAGCCTTCTTTAACGGGCGTAATAATTTCGTAATAATTGTTGTGAATATCGCTGTAGTTTTGTCCCAGCCGCAGAATCAGTTCGTATTTCTCTTCCGGGAACGGGTTGGACTCGCCGCGAATCCCGCCGCCGTGCACGAACATCTTCAGATGCTTGTACTCCAGCAGATTGTATTCCGAATAGAGGTTCTTGGCCACGAAGAAAACGCTGGGAGTATTGGTCGCCTCTTCCTTGTCGAGTTCATGAATCTTCAAGACCAGCGATTGCTCGCGCTGGCGGAGTTCGGTAATCGGATCTATTTCCCCCTGCACTCCGGGCGGCGGTTCGTAGCCGGGATTTTCGTGCGTGTTGGCCACCGCCGGTGTGATGTATTCGGTGGAATCCAGTTGGCTGAATACCGGCAGCCATTCGTTGGACACGATGTCCATCTGCACCATTTCCAACTGCACCGGTTCCGAAAATCCGGTGAGGTAGATGCGCGCCCAGCGGACGTTGGTTAAATCGGGATTGCCCACGGTGCGGCGAATTGTCGTGTCGCCGCTGATGGGAATCCGGAACATCCGCCAATTATTATTCGGATTGCCGCCGGTGATATACGGGCTGTTGCGGTCCAGCTCGATCGTATAAGAATAATAGTTATTGGTAATATCCAGATTCCGGTTGCCGTTCAGATCCTCCGTATCGGGATACCGTCCCCCTTCATCTTCCAGACTGCCCTCGGTTCCGTTGATCCGCTCGAAATTATCGCTGCCCGACGAGTATTGCCAGTCATCCCACGACGGCACCATTTCCAGCGGATTACCGTATTTATCGTTTTCGAGACCGTTCCACATCGCCATATCGCCGGGATCATCGGCATCAATCCCGTCCAAGCCTACGTCTTCTTCACGCGACAGCACACCGTTGCCGAATTGCTGATTTTCTAAGGGTCGGTCTTCGGTATTCAGAATGCCGTCGGGCAGTGCGTCTTCGGAAATCGTGCCCAGATCCACTTTCAGTTTACCGTACTGCGGCGGCAGCTTAATCCAGAACTCCAAAAACTGCGAGCGCGATTGATCGGCATAGGCTTCGCCCAGATAGCGCATCACGCCGCCCCAGCTTTCGCGGAGATCCACCGCCGCCGTATCGGGAGTGAATTTCATAATAATGGACTGCAGCGTATTGGCCACTTGCGAATTCACTTCCCGTTCCGGGAAAACGTCCTTGACTTTAACTTGATCGTTGGTACGGGGATTATGCCAGATCAATCGCCCGCGCCGATAGTCAATCTCGGGATCTTCGGGAATCGAGGCAATCGTCCAGTTCCGCCGCATCATTCCCAACGGCGTGGAGCGCCGCGAACTCTCGAAATCGTCCACGAACGCCAGACCGTTCACGTCGCCGGTGGCGCGATTCTCCAGTGAGTTGGGATTGGGAAAGACCTTCGCGATTTCCGCATCAATCGTTAGATCCGAGGCGGCGTTGGTCGTGATCAACGGCATCGCGTCCACGATCCGCGTCAGGAAATTCGGCTTGAACTTCAGCGAGGTATTCGCATCCCACAACGTGTTGCGGATCGGCTCGTTGCCGATGCGCACCCGGCGGTCGAGGGTCTTTTGGTTGAGATAGAGCACCATGCCGCCGATGTACGAATCCTGCCACAAACCGTATTCGGCGCGCGCGCCCAACAGAGTGGTCTTATCCAGTTGGAAAACCCGCCCCGATTCGTAAGTGATCTGGAGATCCGCTCCCGACACCTTAGCTGCTTCGTTGAGAATGCGCAGTTGTCCCGACAGATAGTCAATGGTATAGTCGGTTCCGCGTTGCAGCGGCTGACCGTTGAGCGTAACCTCTTCCGAACCTTCCAACACCAGCGGCCCTAAATCGAACACCGAACTGGAACCGCGATACTCCGTGGAGAACCGCCAGATGTTTCCGTAATTGTTAAAATTCTTGACCGTGTATAGATAGGGTGCGGCGAAATTGGAATCGGCTTCCGTAACCATACCGTCGAAGCTCCACACCTTCGTAGGTTCCGAGTTGGGATCACCATTCCATTGATCCCAATAGCCGATGGGATCGAAGGGCTGCAAGTCGAGAAATTCCAATTCGCCCTTTTCCCAGTCAATGATGGACGGAATATCATCCACAAAACCGTCCGCACCGGCTGAGCCTTCCGTGCCGTTCAGGTCGAACTGGAAAAATTGCAGGTACGTCATGCTTGCAGTGGGTGGACCGGTTTCTTCCCGTTGGCCCGCCGCCGCCGAGCGGACGATGTCCAATTTGAAATTGTTCTTATCGAGATTCTGCGCCTGCAGATCGTAGATATGCCGGAACATCAGCGTCCACGTGGAGTCGGTGGGCTGCGACGAGCGCGGTTTCAGCAGCACCAACCGCCAGAGATTGTCCGCCGGCACCATGAGCTGGGTCAGCGTACCGATCGTGTCCGAGGGCACTCCGTCGCCGCCACGGGTGATAAAGGCACAGGCTAAGGCTTGCCCTTCCGTCACCGGCTGATTCAGCCGGATATAACCCAGCTGAGTGTCAATCGTGTAGCTGCCCTCGTCCAAGCGCCGCCAAATGTCGCGCACGTGATCCTGATCGGTGGCGAAGGAATCCGCCCACAGGTCATCATAGTACTGCAACGCCACCGCCCGGCCGTCCAAACCGCTGGCCACCTGCTCATTGGCGGCCAAGGTTACGAAGATCGCGATTTCTTTGATTTGATACGGCTCGGTAACGGCAACATGCTGGCGGTTGATGAAACGGCGGTAATTCTGACGATAGTTGGCAACCGTGGTGGGAATTCCGTTCTCATCCGTGTAAAAATCGGTGTTGGTCAGCCAGAAGTAGCGGTTCTGAACGAAAGATTTTTCGTTGAAGGACGCGCGCTTGGAGGACAGGTTAGGCGATTGCCGGTTTTTCTGCCCGCGTTCCATGGAGGCGATTCCGGTCAGGCTCAGCGGTCCCATCTTCATCTGCGTCTTCAAACCGAATAGGCCGGTATTCTTGCCCGAGAACGTAGCCAGCTTGGTGCCCAGACTCAGATTGACGTTTCCCGCTTCGATCTTTTGAATGATTTCGTCTTCATCGCCGGTATAAGTCAACTTCAGCGAGTTCTCGAAATCGAACAGCCGCTCCGAATCCTGATCCACCTTCACTTCCACCTTCTGTCCGACCTTGCCGGTGATGGTGAATTGCTGGACCATGTCAATATTGAAAGCGGTATTGGTGTTTCGCTGGTTGGCGGTCTGAATCGCGTCGAACTTCTGCCGCCGCAGGCTTCCCGAAATCTGAATATTCCCCTGCACCCGCACGCCGACATTATCGCCGCCGAACAGCCGCCGGAAGGTTTTGGATTTGATGCGGTACGGCAAATCAATGGCGATTCCTTCGCCGGCGGCGGTTTTGCTTTGCGGTTTATATGACTTGAGCCGCTTGCTCACCAATTCTTGAGCGAATTCAAAAGCCAACCGATCACGCACGTAATCGTCGAAATCCTGAATCATCGGTGGCTGCAGATGGGTGCTGTCATACCGCAGCGTGTGGTATACTAACGTATAAGTGGAATCAATGTTGATTTTGAACTTCCGGCCTTCGGCGGGTTTCCCCAACGCGCGATCCTGAAACGCCGAAAGCCCGCGCGGAGCCCGGCGCAGGTATTGATTGCTGGTCGAAGAGTCAATTAAGGACGTGCGAAAACCGATTCCGGCCTGAAGCGCCGGAGCCCATGCGATCAGCAGAAAAACAAACAGGAATGGAAAAAGGCGGGAGTGCCGCACATTCCGGTTGACGGACATTAAATACCCGATGTCAATCCACATCCGACTGTCGGATGGTGTTGAGAAACCGAACAAACAGGCTAAACGTGGGGGATGTCCGCAACCTCCGGAACATGTTCATAGGGTATAACTTAGAGGGTTTATAAGTTTAGCAAAATAGAGCAAAAATTGCAAGTGAAACCTGAGGTTTTCCGGTTTGGAGAACCGAACGATCCTCTCTGTCGCAAACTCTACGCCATAAGTTTTCAGAATTGCTTAATATATAGGAACTTGATTAATGAAACGAACCTGAAAGAAGCCCCTTGGATAGCCTGATTAGTACAGCGGATCATTCTCTACCACCGCGCTCTTTTCCGAAATAGAGGAACAAACACCCCCACACCCCCTTGACTTGAATGCGTTTGTGTGTTATAATGGTCCTTACGTGAAAGAAATTACGATCAATCAACCCGGCCACGCCTTAATGAACAGTTCGTTTACCTCATTCGTTCCCGCGACCGTCATCCGCATTATGGATAACGTGGTCACGGTTACGCCTCTGGGGGTGAATTACGACCTCATGGGCGGTGGAAAAGTGCCGAGTTGATGGCTTTGAAGCTTCGACTTTTGCAAACCCACCGCCGATTACCGGGCGGTGGGTTTTTGTTGCGAGCAGACCATCTTGCACCGTACCGGATCGGCTTCATTTAAACGCATAGTTCTATAATCATGTTGCGCACCCGACCTCCCCATCGCGTCGCCGAAATCATTCATGGACCGCTCAACGGCGCGCCCCCGCCCGGTTTCACTCGCGAAATCAAACGGGCGATCATGAAAAATGTATTATCCATGGGCCTGCCGTCCATGACCGGCTTCATGGTCATGACCGTTTATGAACTCGTGGATATGTTCTGGCTGGCCCGCATTGGACCCGCTCCGGTGGCGGCCGTGACCATGTGCACGACCTTCGTGTGGATGCTGTCCTTTACCAATATGATCATCGGTCCGGGCAGTCTCGCGCTGATTTCCCGCCGCTTCGGCGAGGGTGACTTGCCACGCACGGAACTCTCTATTAAGAATACGTTCATCCTCAAGTTCGCCTTCGGATTGCTGTTCGGCTTGCCCGTGATTCCGCTGTTGCCGTGGGTGTTGAATTTTCTCGGCGCGACTCCCGAAGTCAAAGAACTGGGTTTGATCTACGGCACAGTGCAGATGATCATGCTGGGAATCGCGATGGCGGGATACTCCGTTTATACGGCGTTGCGCAGCATTGGCCGCCCCGGCGCCGCGTTGTGGATTCAGATCGTCACTACGGTCGTGAACTGCGTGCTCGATCCGCTGCTCATTTTCGGCTGGGGACCATTCCCGGAAATGGGTATCCTGGGAGCCGCAATCGCCACGGCCTTTTCGCAAACGCTGGTGGTGGTCATGGGCTTTCTGTTCCTCGCTCATCATACGTCGCCGGTGCGCGTGCGCTGGCTGCACGGCCGCCTGGGTTCGTTCAGCGAAATGTGGCAAATGCTGCGGATCGGCTTTCCGGCGGGCATCAACCAGCTCTCGTTTTCGGCGGCGACATCCATGCTCGTTAAGATTGTTGCCGGCTACGGCACGGATGTGATCGCGATTTACGGCATCTGCGTCAAGATCCTCCATTTCGGCATTATGGCCGTGGTGGGATTGGGATTGGGAACGGGCGCGCTGGTCGGGCAGTATCTCGGCAGCCGGGAACTGCACAAGGCGTGGCTGTCGGGCGTGCTATCCATTCGCTTGGCGGGCTGGATTATGCTTGGCTATGGGGCGGCGATTCTGGCGGGTGCGCCGCTGTTGGTGCAAGCGTTTTTTTCCGATCCGGAACTGCATTCTATGGGCATTGTTATTCTGCGGATCATGGCCTTCAGCCTGCCGTTCATTGGCATCCATATCGGCTCGGAAATCGTCTTTGAGGGGGCCGGTCAGAACACGCCGCCGATGCTGCTGTCGCTCATTCACGCGTGGGGCATGATGATCCCGTTCATGTATCTCTGCGGCCCGATTCTCGGCGGCGGACCTTATGCCGTCATGGGCGCGCTGGCGCTGGCGCACGCGCTGGGCGGCCTGGCCGGATTATGGTTGTTCCGCCGCGGTTCCTGGCTGTTGCATAAGGTGTAAGGCAAAATTGTCATTCTTCAGTCTGCATAACAGACTGAAGAATCCCTTGCGATGATCGGGATTCTTCACTGCGTTCAGGATTTGCATTTGTAGGGACGGGTAAAGCGCGAGCGTACCCGCCCGTTGTTTTGTCTCCCCCTGCTTTAGCGGGGGGATGGAAAGGGGGGGGTCGTAGGGGCACAGCGTGCTGTGCCCATCTTCCGCCGAGCTGGGTTCCCAAACCCTGCCGCAACAACCACGTTGGATCGTGCTGTAGGGGCGGTTCGCGAACCGCCCGCGTTGTTTCGATAGACGGCCGGAGGCCGCCTGTAGTAGGGCCATAGTTCATGATGGCAGTCTTCCGTAGGGGCGGGCAAAGCGCAAGCGTAACCGCCCGATCCCCCTTTTGTCCCCCCGCTGAAGCAGGGGGAAACCCAAAATCACCAGTCGGGTGATACACCCGCCACGGCGAAGAAAGATTCCGGCGGAGCGCGGACGCACCGCTCGGCGACCAGCCATTGCCGCTCAGGAGAGCGACAACGGCGAGGAGGTGTGCGATAAAATGAAAACGGGCGGACTGTGAAGTCCGCCCGTGGGATTTTTGAAGGGAGTTGATTATTTCTGCGGGGCTGCAGGAGTGGAGGGGGCTTCGACACCCAGCAGTTCCACGTCGAAAATCAGCGTGGAATTGGCCGGAATTAAGCCGCCGCCGACTTCGCGGGCACCGTAGCCCAGTTCCGGCGGGATAATCAGTTTGCGCTTGCCGCCGATTTTCATGCTGGCGACACCTTCTTCCCAACCGGCAATCACGCGCTTTTGTCCCAGCGGGAACTTGAAGGGCTGATTTCGATCCAGCGAGCTGTCGAACTTCTTGCCGTCCAGCAGCCAACCGGTATAATGCATTACGCAAATCTGCCCGGCCTGCGGGGAAGCGCCGTTGCCGACGACCAGATCCACATATTTTAAGCCGCTGGGAGAGGTGATGGTATCGGTTTTGGTGGTCACGGGATTCTCCAATTC
Source organism: uncultured Alphaproteobacteria bacterium (assembly GCA_964444755.1). Lineage (GTDB taxonomy): Bacteria > Electryoneota > RPQS01 > RPQS01 > RPQS01 > JAHJDG01. Next base: position 19,800 of record CAYUIF010000038.1, read on the forward strand.
GGCTTTCAGCTTGGATTCCTCGATTTGCTGAACAGGGGTGGTTTTTTCGATCGTTTCCTTCTTCGCTTCCGCCGGCTTGGCTTTGGAACCACCGCAGCCGATCAGAACCAACAGGAGGACAACGGCCAGAAACAGGGAAAAAATGCGTGTCATGGTGAAATCCTGATATTTTTTGCTTGTTTTCGGCGGGTTAGTGTTGTTATATTGCATTGAAGACACCGGGGGGCATATTCAAGGCCAATGAATTCTTTAAATATAGCAATCAGCGGCGGAATGTCAAGCCGGTTCGTGACAAAACCCTGAAAGCATAGAGGAGAAAAGCGATGGCTCCTCCGCAATGCATTCTCGAAATCAACACGCGCGTCTGGCTCCACAGGTTTGTTCCCGACACCCAAGCCCAACTGAATGATGTGCCACAGCAGGTGATTGACGATTGGGCCGGTCGAGGTTTCGATGCAGTCTGGTTGATGGGGGTCTGGCTACCCAGCCCGGCCAGCCAGTATATTGCCCGGGAACACGAGGGATTAAGAAAATCGTACACGGCCGTCTTCCCGGAATGGACCGCCCATGACGTCGTCGGTTCGCCCTATGCGGTATGCGGTTATGAAGTCAATCCGGCCATCGGTGATGAGTCCCAACTGGCGGATTTCCGGGAACGGCTGCATTCCAAAGGGCTGCGGTTAATTCTGGATTTCATTCCTAATCATACCGCCCGCGATCATCCGTGGGTGACCGGTCATCCCGAATATTATGTTAACGGGACCGCGGCGGAGATCGCGCACGAACCGGGCAACTGGTTTCGGTGCGCAACCGCTGACGGCGAACGGATCATCGCTCACGGCCGCGATCCGTATTTTCCGGGCTGGACCGATACCGCTCAACTGGATTACTCGAATCCCGCATTGCAGGCTGCGATGCGGGATATTTTGCGTCGCCTCGGCCGCATCTGCGACGGCGTGCGCTGCGATGTGGCGATGCTGATTCTGTCGTCGGTTTTCGCGAAAACGTGGAACCGGCAAGCCGAAGAATTCTGGCCGCGCGCCATTGATGAAGTCAAACGCAGCAATCCCGATTTCAGTTTCATTGCCGAAGTCTACTGGGGATTGGAAGGCGAGTTGCAGCAAAAGGGCTTCGATTTGACCTACGATAAGCCGCTGTTGGACGATCTCGCCGAGGGCAAACCGCTGCTTCGCGAACGCTTCGATACTCCGGAATTTCAGCAGCGGAGTCGTCTGCGGTTTTTGGAAAATCACGACGAGCCGCGCATCGCTTCGCGACTGGATTTTGACCGTCATCAAGCGGCGGCGGTTTGGGTGTTTTGCCTGCCGTCGTCGCGGCTGTTCTACGACGGCCAGTTAGACGGTCAAACCGTGCGGCCGCCAGTGCAGTTGGCACGAGTGCCCGATCATCCGCCCGATCCACAAGTTCAGGAGTTCTATCGAAAATTATTGCCGATTCTGAAGCGAGACGTCATTCGCAAGGGGGAATGGTCGCTATTGGCGCCGGGGGCGGCGTGGGTCGGCAATGAAACCTATCATTCCATTCTCGGACAAAGCTACGTCTGGGGCTACGAACATTTGCGGATTTTTGTGAATTGGTCGAATCATCGCGCACAATGCTGGGTACCCTTGGGAATCAACTCGCTGGCGGGAAAGGAATTGCTGCTGCGGGATTTGCTGAGTTCCAAGCAATATATTCGCGATGGATTGGAAATCGGAGTGCGCGGCTTGTATCTTGATCTGGAACCGTGGGAATCACAGATCTTCGAGTGCACGGTACAACCCCTGGCGGAAGATAAAGCATAAACGATCCTTTTTGTGGTTTTTCAGAGCGGCTCACCCGAGCCGCTTTTTTGTTGCCGTTCGGCTACCACAGGTTGATATGTTGGAATCCGTCAACCAAAAGGTTGATATAACGCAACCATCCTGATCTCTGAAGGTATATTTTAATTACATTTTTTACAGGAGAATGAATAGCATTTTCGGGTCATTGGGGGGATGGCGCAGGGCTTGCCATTGCTGAACGTAGCTGAAACGATGATAATGTAAATGACCGTATGAATGTGGAGGAGAAACGTATGAAACGGACAAGCATGATCCTCATGCTGCTGGCGCTGGCGACTTCATGGGCCTATGCGGATGTAACATTTCACAATGTTACGAATCTCTTGCCCAATGCGGGCGGAGCGGCCGGAACCGTGGCTTGGGGAGACGTGAATAGTGATGGAAATCCGGATCTGTTCGTGGGCGGCCTGGATGCAGCGGCCGGAAAGCTCTATCTAAACGTAAACGGCACGTTTTTGGATGCGACCGGCAGTTACGCGATTCCGGACTATTGTACGCGGCGAATCCGCTCGGCGGAGTTTCTGGACTACAACAACGACGGGCGACTGGACCTTTTTCTGCTGACCAATGACACTCACGGACTATGGCTCTTGCGCCAGACCTCCAATGCCCAATTCGTGCCCGTAAACGTGCTCAACGGAACGTCCGTCAATGGCACGATTCGCGGAGCGGTTTGGACGGATGTTGATCAGGACGGCTACCTGGACCTCGTCATCAGCAACGTCGAGAGCGCGCATGCTCCGATGGTGGTAATCCAACAGGCCGAGCACAGCGAATTCGTCGAGATGCGCGATAATCCGTGGGAGAATGATCTCAGCGGAGTCGGGGTCATTTCGTTGATGGATTTCGATCGCGACGGCGATCAGGACATCTTTTTCGGATCCTATGATCCCGCCTTCGAGCCGCGTTTTTATCGCAATGAGGGCGACGATTATACTGATCTTTCCGAGCGTTTCGGCATGCGCCCGAAGCTGGGCGCAACCGGTGTCGCATGGGCGGACTTTGATAATGATCAGCGGATGGATATGTTCGTTCCCGACTATCTCGAACATACTGCGCTGTTCGAAGGCGTTAATGTCAACGGCGAGGACTATCTGGCTTATTCCAATGGAGTCCGTTCCATTCGCGCGGTCATGCAGCCCGCGAAATTTGCGCATGCCGTTGATGTTGATATGAACGGCTGGCCGGATCTGTTTCTGGTCAATCAGTCCGGCAACGGCTGTCAACTCCTGCTGAACACCGAGGGTGAGCACTGGGTGGATGTGGCCCGCGCTGCGCAGTTACCGGTGGCCGAGGCGTCCATTCCGGGTCCGACCGTAATCTCGGCGGCGTGGGCGGATTACGACCGGGACGGTGATATGGACGTCGCGATCGCCCAGGGCGCGGATGGCGTGCAGCTCTATTCCAATGTAATCGATAATCATCCCGAATTCATTGCCCTGCAACTGTACGAGCCTTATTCGCAGATCCCGCTGTCCGGCGTAAACGTGACGATGGTATTCGAACGCTGCAAGCGAATCGCCACGACCTCGCCGGCGAGCGTCGGGTCGGGTTACGATGACCGGACGATCATTCTGGCCAATTACTCCGAATATAAATCGGATCGTGCGGAACTCGTGATTGACTGGCCGGGCAATACGCGGCAGGTCATTGACCTCAGCGAATTGACCTTGAACAACATCAATATGCTCTACCGTCCGTCGAGTTCGGAAATGGCGGAAGCTGCGGAGCCGCAGCAGCCGCTGGAAGTGGCGGACTACTCCATCAGCCCCAATCCGTTCAATCCGACCACGACCATTTCGTTCACCTTGAATGAAGCGGCGGACGTGCAGCTGAAGCTCTACAACCTCGTGGGACAGGAAGTGGCGGTTTTGGCCAATCAGCCGTATACAGCGGGCGTTCATCGCGTCGCGTTCAACGGCAGCAACTTGCCGTCGGGAATCTACTTTTCGCGGCTCACCGCGGGGTCGGTGACGGAAATGAAGCGAATGCTGCTGACCAAATAAGCACACGCACCTAAAACCGAAGCGGCCGGCTGCCTCCCGTACGGCCGCTCCGGAAATCATAGGGGTCGTCTCGTGGGACGACCCCTTTTCGTTTTATTCCGCGACACCCGTCCGCGCCGTGGTCGCTCGCCTGAGCGGTAAGGGCTGGTCGCCGAGCGGTGCGTCCGCGCTCCGCCGGAATGGTTTCGCCGAGCAGGTCCGTGACCCGACCGGCGGAATGCGAATCTCCCCCTGCTTCAGCGGGGGGACGGAAGGGGGGCGGGAGACGACAAACGATAAATGGGATTTGTAGCGCCCAGCTTGCTGGGCTGTTTTAGCCGAACAGGATCCCCAAACCCTGCCGGAATAAATCAACGGTTGTGATCGCCGAGCGGGGTTTGTTACCCCGCCGGAAAAAGACGGGCACAGCCCGCTGTGCCCCTACGGAAGACGGCCATAATGAATTATGGCCCTACAAGACGGGCGCGATAAATCGGCCCCTACAGAACGCATACATTCCGGCCGGGTTGCGGCCTTCGGCCTTAACCACGGCTCGGCGAGAACTTTTAAGTTTGAAGTTTGGAGTTTTAAGTTTACTTCAGCAGCACCATCTTCCGCATTTGCGAGATTTCCCCCGCTTGCACCCGTGCCACATACACTCCCGACGGCAGCTC
>CAYUIF010000039.1:0-23386 GCA_964444755.1 uncultured Alphaproteobacteria bacterium
CATTCGATAGTACCTTTCAGCCTGGCGAAGAGAATGTCACAGATTTGTTTCTCGGCCGCCTGTCTTCCGATTTTACAGCGTTGGAATACTGCACCTATATCGGTGGAGAATACGACGAATGGCCGGAAGCCTTGGTATATGATGGTCCCGGTGCGATTTGGTTGGCCGGGCACACCTACTCCAATGAATTTCCGTTAACCTTTAATGCGATGTTTCCGCAACCTTCCAGTGGATTTATATTGCGGATGGATTTATCCACCCAATCGGCTAATGATCCCTTCGTCCCTCACCCCTCCTCCTTCATCCTTTCTACCTACCCTAACCCCTTCAATCCTGTTGCAACACTATCGTTCACGTTGCCCTACTCGGCACAAGTAACCATCAGCGTTTTCAACGTCCTCGGCCAAACCGTCTATGAGAATTATCTGGGGCGGTTGAACGCCGGAGAACATCGCCATCTGTTCGATGCAAGCGAGTTACCGTCGGGAGTGTATCTGGCACGAGTGCAAGCCGGAGAGCGGTCGCAGATGAGGAAGATGGTGCTGATGAAATAGACTTAAAACTTCAAACTTCAAACTAAAAAGCCTTCACCAGAGCGTGTCATTCTGAAGTCTGCGTCAGCAGGCTGAAGAATCCCTAACATCGAAGAGAGATCCTTCACTGCGTTCAGGATGACAGGCGAAGGTACGTGGTTAGCCGGGCAGGTTGAGAACCTGCCGCGGCGATCATTACTGCGATGCAACGTGCTGTAGGGGCGGTTCGCGAACGACCCCTCCCAGATGTAAAATTCCCGCACTTTGTAGGGCCATAATTCATTATGGCCGTCTTCGGTAGGGGCACAGTGGGCTGTGCCCATCTTGTTCCGGCGGGGTCAGCGACCCCGCTCGGCGAGAAAGAGAGATCCTTCACGGCGTTCAGGATAACAAAATCGAAATAAAAAGCGGGCGCACATTCTGTGCGCCCGCTTCGTTGCGAAGTATCGTTCGTTTATTTGGATTCGACCAACTGCACATCAATCTGAATGGCCACATCGTCGCTGACCAGCACGCCGCCGGATTCCAGCGCCACGTTCCACACCAAACCGAAGTCTTTGCGGCTAATCGTCGTCGTTGCCAACGCGGCCGTGCGGGTACCGCCGTAGGGGTCCTTGACCACGGTATTCAATCCGCTGACATCCAACGTGACGGATTTGGTGACACCATGCATCGTGAGATCACCGGTCACCTTGTACTGCCCGTCGCCGGTCTTTTCCGCCTTCGTGGATTTGAAAGTCAGCGTGGGATACTTTTCAACATCAAAGAAATCGGCATTCCGCAAATGAGCATCGCGTTTTTCGTTGCGGGTGTTCACCGAGGCGGCTTGAATCGTCGCCTCAATGGACAGGGCTTCCGGATGCTGCGGATCGAAGTTGATCGTCGCTTCGTAATCGTCAAATGTACCCATCACTTTGGTCAGCATCATATGCGTGACCGTGAACGCCACTTCGGAATGGGCTTTGTCGGGAGTCCACGTCGCGGCATGAGTTTGGAATGCCACCACCAAAATCGCGGCCAACAGGCCGAAGGTCAAACGCTTCATCGTACTGTCTCCTCCTGAGAATGATTATGGATTATGTGAATTCGATTTCGTGTGAAGATGGTTGTGCGATTCAATCGCCGTACCAAGCTTGCGACACAATACAGCCAGTTGCTGCTGCTCGGTTTCGGACAGATGATTCATCTGGTCGGCGATAAATTCCGCATGGGCGGGCAAAATGCTCTCGATCAGGGAACGTCCCGCCTCCAGCAGATGAATCGTCACGCTGCGGCGATCGGCGCTGTCCCGTTCACGGCAGATTAGACCGCGTTTTTCAAGATTGTCCAGCACCGTCGTCAAATTGCCGCCGGACTTGAGCAGCTTGTGAGCGAGTCGGTTGGCCGGCAGCGAACCCAAGTGATACAGTGTTTCCAAAGTCCCGAACTGCGTAGCCGATAGCCCGGCCTGGACCAAGCGGCGGTTTAGAACGGTGTTGATGGTCTCCGCCGCCCGAACCAGCTTAATAAACGTATCAAGGGCCAGAACCTCGCGGCGATTTCCTCGGTAATGTGTTCCCATAGTCTTTCGATGTTTGATTGTTTAACGTCGAACGACCTAAAAGGTTCCAAAATATGTCATATTCTTAAAATTATAATAAACAAAAGCGGGACAGGTCAATTGACCCGTCCCGCTGACATGCGCGCGGGAGGCGTGCGCGCACCTCGGACAACCTAAGAATGAAGGTTCAAATTCTTGAACGCGCTGTCTTTTATTTAGTTTCCCGTGGCTTGGGGGTATAAGCCGAACCGAGTCATGCGTGCAACAAAAGCTGAGTTGATTGATCCTATCTGGAGAAGGCCGACAGGTTACGGATTACGTTCATTTCAAAACAAAGGCAATTCCCATGAAGATACTCGTACCGATTCTGGCGCTGTTGATCGCAGCGGGTACCTGCTTCGCCGCCGGTGCCAAGAAGCAACTATTAGTATTGCGTTATCAACCACCGGCGGAAGCACTGGTGAACTCCTCCGATTGCGGCATCGCCGAAGCGGAGGTTGCAAAAGCCCATAAACTGCTGCAGAAGTCGCTGCGCAAACAAGGTGTGGACGTGCAACTGGGCACATTCAGCCGCAGCGAAGGCGAAGGCAAGTTGTGGATCAACAATCAGCCGCTGGAGATATGGCTGCAAGGTAAGGATTTGTGCCGGGTGACGGCGGAACAGATTGTGGAGGCGGGGATGTCAGCCGTTGAACAACAACGGAATGCGAATCACGCAACGGAAGTAAAACCGACCGCTTCCGCCAGCCGCGCAGCGAAATCTCAAGCCAGCTCCAATTAGTCAGCACGTCACCGATGTAAAACGGGCGACCCATGCGGGTCGCCCGTTTTGCGTTAGCGATATAATAATCCGATGCTACTGAACGCGATCGAACACCATGTCCACCGTGGTCATGTCTTCGATATAGCGCACGGTCAGTTCATTGTTGGAATTCGCCAGCGTGTACTTGCGGGCGTAGGTCGAGTCCATAGTTACGCCATCCAGCAGAGTCATGTGGAAACGAACGGAATCACCATCCACATAAAACGTGCCGGTTTCGCGGGATTCGTAATCGAGAACTTCCACGAAACGATACCATTCGTAGGTTAGATCATTTTCGAATCCGTAGAACATCGAATCCAGTCCCAACGATGTTAAAGTAGCGGTATTGGCGTTCCACCCGCCGAGCAACGCCGGGCGCACGATGGCGAACGCTCCACTGGCGGCAAACGTGTTGACATCGCCGTGACGCAGCACTTTGATCTTGCACGTGGGGGCTGGAGTAGTCGGGACCGTCCACAGATAGCTATTGCCGACGACCGAAGTCGCGATATTCGCATAGCTGGTTCCGTTATTGACGGATAGTTGAATATCAAACGTGTCGACGTTCTGATCGGTCCACGTTATGGAATATGCCGTGCCGGTCAGCCACTCTACTCCGGCCGAGGGCGAAGTGATGGTGATACTGTAAACAACGGTATTGTTTTCTTCGTCATCATCGCTGCAGCCGGGCAGCAAGAACATTCCCGCCAGTGCCAAGCACAAGGCGGCAATCAGCCATTTCTTGGTCATGTAAGTCTTCCTCGCTGGTTTATCGTGATCTTAATTGGAAACAAAACGGTTATTTGCTTAATTCCGCTTGCGCCTTCTTGATCGCGTTGGTGCCCTTGAACTCGGGTTTCGCGATGAATTCCTTGAGAGCCTTGACGCGCAGGTCTTTCATTTTGATGCCCATGATCTTGTTGAACTCGGCATCGGCCTTCAGGTTCATTTCCTTCAGTTTCGCCGTAGCATCCGCTTGTCCCTTGGTCTTCGCGTCTTCCGTAGCCTTCGCTTCCTCTTCCATCTTCATCGCTTCGAGAGCGGTTTTCGCCTTCATGGCGAAGGGGCTGTTGGGATACTTGGCAATCACCTCTTCATATTTGCCGGCCACAAAGAGTTGCTCGGCTAACTTGTTTTCGGCTTCCTTGGCGGCTTTAGTATCGGGGTACATTTCCAAAACCGCGGCATACTTGCCGTCCGCGAGCATTTTTTCGGCGATCTTCTCTTTGGAATCCGCAACCAGACCGGCGCAACTGGGATCGTTACCGTACTGAGCAACGACCTGTTCATAGTTGCCTGCGTTAAATAACGCTTGTGCCTTCTGCTGGGGGGATGCACAACCGATGAGATACAACCCGGCAAACACCAGCAACATCAGAATCAAACCGTAACGCTTCATCGTTTTCTCCTTCACAATGGATGAACTTGCCAAAGTATTTACTTGATTTATAATTTCTTAGATGAAAATGGTCAGAGGGGATGATGTGATACCTGTCACATCATTGTATATGCCTAAATTAGTAAGATTCTCATTAAAAATCAAGCTGTCCCATGAAAAAGAGCGGTATAGAATTCGACCATGAAAAAGGCACGGAGTAGCCCCCGTGCCGTATAACGGATAACGACTTCCCTACGGTACATTCTCCAGTCGTCCTTCATGGAGGCGGACGACACGATCCATCGCCGCGGCGAAATCGGGATTATGCGTGGCCACCACTAAGGTGGTCTTTTCATCGCGGGCCAGTCGTTCCAGTACCGATTGCAGGCTGGAGGCCGCTTCGCCGTCGAGATTGCCGGTGGGCTCGTCCGCCAGTAAGATTGACGGACGATTCATCATCGCCCGTGCCACGGCCACGCGCTGACACTCGCCGCCGGACAGTTCTCCGGGGCGATGATGCAAGCGATGGGATAGACTGACTTGATCGAGCAGCATTTTCGCCCGTTCCACGGTGGCAGTGGATTCGCCGTCTCCGGCCAATCGCGCGGGCATCAGCACATTTTCCAAAGCCGTGAATTCCGGCAGCAAGTGGTGAAACTGAAAGACAAACCCCACCTGCCGGTTGCGGAGGCTCGCCAGTTTTTCACTATCCAGTTTCGAGAGCGGCTGACCGTTGACCAGCACTTCGCCGGAAGTGGGCCGATCCAGCGCACCCAGCACATGAAGAAACGTGGATTTGCCGACTCCCGACGGCCCGACCACCGCGATTTGCTGACCGGGTTCGGCGGTGAAGTTGATATCGTGCAGGACGGGGACTGAGGCCGCCCCTAACTTGTAAGACTTGGAAAGATTATGGGTTTCGAGAGAAAACATGGCTGGGTTCGCGAAGAATTAACGTGGAGATTCCTTCGACCGCTGCCGGGCGAGGTCATGCCAGCCGGCGGCGGAATCGGGAAAAGAGTCGGATTCCGGAATATACGGTTTTATATCGAGAATTGGAGTACCATCCACCAACTCCATGCGTTCAATTCGAATAATACCGGAGGTGTGATCCACGCTCACTACTTTAACGCAGGAAATCCCGATGGGGTTCGGGCGATCCGGCGAGCGGGTGGCAAAGACGCCGCGCTCCTGATCGTCAATGGGCGGATGTACATGCAATCCGGCGGGACGCGATTGGTGAAAGTAGCTGATCACCCACAGCCGGTCGAAGCCGTCCAGATCGGCTAAGCCCTCACGAAATTCCGGCAATATTCGAAGCTCAGCGGGAAGTGCCGCCGCATCGCACGGTTGCCGCGGCATATTTCGCTCCCGCTGAGCAAACGGACTATGGACAAAACCGATGGATTGAAAGGTAATGGCAGTTGGGTTTTCGGTCATAGACTATTTCAGCAGAACCAGTTTATGAGTCGTTGAAAAGTTCGATCCCTGCAGCCGGGCGAAATAGATTCCGCTGGGCAAGCGCGAACCGTTAAACGTCGTCCGGTATTCTCCAGCAGCAAACACGCGATCCGCCAGCGTCTCGACGAGTTGACCCGTTAGATTATATACCGCTACTGTCGCCGGACCAGCCACCGGAATTGAATATTCAAAAGTCGTCGTCGGGTTGAACGGATTGGGATAGGCCGAAAGCGAGCAGCGCAACGGAACAACCGAGGGCGGATGCGGTGAAACCGGCAAGGTGTTGCCGTTCCATTTTACAATGTTACCGTCCCAACCCACGACCCAACCGTGGGTTGCATCAATGAAATCGCAATCAATCTGGCGGGTTGCGAAGGGCATAACCATCCGCTGCCAGGTTTCGCCGCCGTCGGTGGTATAGACGACCGGTTCATAATCGCTGATGATGAAGCCGTGGTCGGCATCGGGCCAACTCATCGTTACCCAATCGCCGTAACCCGGTTGGATTGGCAGTTCTATCCAGTTTTCTCCGCCGTCGGTGGTATGCAGCAGCGAACCGGACCAGACCGCCGCCCAGCCGGTCTGCGAGTTGGTGAAATGAACATCCTGCACGACCGTTTCGCCGAAATAATCCTCCATGTATTGTTCGTTCCATGAGACTCCACCGTCGGTCGTATGATAGATCATGGCGGGTTTCCCGCCGTAGCACCAGCCGTTTTGCATATCGAGAAAAAAGATTCCGCCGGTTCGCTCGTAAGGCAGATTGGTCGGAATCAGCGTCCAATCGCGGCCACCGTTAATCGTATAGACTAAGCGACCGCCGCATTGAAGCCACGCACTGTCGGGATTCAAAAAATGAAGGGATGACGGTCTCAGGTTTTGCGGCAATGTCACGGGATTCCACGACAGACCGCCGTCGGTCGTGTATTGCAGCCCGGCGTACCATCCGGCAATCCACGCCGTCTGCGGATTTATCGCCGCCACATCCCAAATGCTGGTGGAGTCGGGACGGTCTTCAATGGTCAGCCACGTTTCACCGCCGTCCGTCGTGCGGACGATAACCCGCCCGCCGTCATATCGTCCGCCCACCGCCCAACCGTTTAAGGAGTCGCAGAAATCAACGGCATAAATATTCCGTTCAGTGACGCGTTGTCCGGCTTGCATAGTCCATTGCGCTCCGCTGTCGGTGGAGCGGGCGATGTGTCCGACTGTGCTAACGACGATTACAGAGTTGTCATCCGCAATCGCCACATCGTTGAGGTAGGTGTTGATTCCCGAAGAAAAAATCTGCCACGAATCGCCGCCGTTGGTGGTTTTCAGAACCGATCCATCGCTGCCGGCAATCCATCCCGTTTGCGGATCGGAAAATTCCATTCCCAGTGCGAAAAAGCTGTTGGGCAGACGCGCCGTGGTCCAGGTAACACCGCCGTCTGTAGTTTTCAAAAAGTCGCTGTAATCCAACCCGATTCCGTTCAGTTCATCGAAAAATCGGACCTTGTTGAGCGGCGTGTATTCTTCCGATATCGTTTCCCACGAAGCGCCGCCGTCTGACGTGTGCAGCACATAGTATCCGATTGCCCATCCGTGCTGCGTATCAAGAAAATCCAGCGACCCGATGTAGAAAATCGTATCAAATTCCGTGACCGACCAATTTTCACCGCCGTCGGTGGTACGGGCGATAAACGAACGGCTGCGTTCCGGGTTATGTCCGGCAATGAAACCGATCGCTTCGTTGATAAAAAGTATATCGCTGGCGACCATACTATCGCTGATGACGGATTCCGACCACGTGATACCGCCGTTTTGGGTATGCAGAACGATCACTTCTTTCGCCGGCGAGTAAAAAGTCGGCCGGGTTCCGGCAATCCAACCTTCCTGCATATTCAGAAACGACATCCCCGCAATCCACAAGTTGCCGGGAATTCTAAGTAAATCCCACGATTCTCCGTAGTCGGAAGTCCGCAGCAACGACGTCAGGTTGCTGACGGCATAGCCGTTGCCGCCGTCAAACATTTCAACCTGTTCAAGGCTATTGCCCTGCGGGAGCGGGCTTTGCCATTCCCATTGCTGAGCAAAGCTAACGGAACACAAAACAGACAATAATGCCGCAACGCAAATCCAAGTCAACAGCTTCATGGTAGCCTCGCGCTGAAGTTTCGGCCCAATAGGTTCTTCGTTATTTGAGCAAAATGAGTTTTTGTGTCGTACTGAAGTTCGATCTCTGCAATCGTGCAAAACGGAATCCACGGGAAATCGGAAACGACAAAAAATTCGTAAAAATCGCCGTCCACCGATTCAATGGCCCATGGCAAACCTCCACGAGATATTGATCTTACCTGCAAAATATGCAATTTTCGCAATAAATGCAGAGCCTTCCCCCGGAGGTTTTCACCCTACATCCGATGGAAGGCTCTGAATAACATGCAATTCTCTCTGTGTGAGGAATGGCGAGTAACTATAAAAGTGCATTCATTATGCCAAGTACAACGAAGATCGGCACTGCCCGCCGTGCCCCCGACGGACCCGCGGGCGGTTGGCGAACCGGCCCTACAGCATGTTGCATTGCAGTAATGATCGCCGCGGCAGGTTCTCAACCTGCCCGGCTCACCGCGAATAATCGTTTGTCATCCTGAACGTAGTGAAGGATCCCTGACATCGCAAGGGATTCTTCAGCCTGCCAGCGCAGGCTTCAGAATGACACGCTTTTGTGAAGGCTTTTAAGTTTGAAGTTTTGAGTTTTAAGTTTACTTCAGCAGCACCATCTTCCGCATCTGCGACCGCTCCCCTGCCTGCACCCGTGCCAAATACACTCCCGAGGGCAGCTCACTCGCATCGAACAACTGCCGATATTCCCCCGCATTCAACATACCGAGATCAGCCTGATAGATCGCTTGACCGAGGAGATTAAAGATTGTTAGTGAAACAGGCGCAGTATGCGATAGGAAAAAGGAAAGCGTGGTAGTCGCGTTGAAGGGATTGGGATAAGCGCGAGGTTCATTCGCGATAGTGAGCGGCATCCGGTTTGAGGTATGGTTCGGAGGATAGCCATACGTCGAAAGAATCATTTGACGTGGTTCATCCATCGGGCATGTGACAAGCCAACGACCATTACTCGCCGAACTCACACTCAAGGAATAAATGCCATTTGCCGGACCGATTCGTTGAGGTTCTTGAACCCAAGTGTTTCCGCTATCATGCAAAGCCCAATAGAATCCTAATGTGTATTCCCAAACGATCATGCATCGTCCCACCGAATCCAAACCAAGTGCAGGATAGAAGAAACTGTCATGCCCTAAGCGACTCCATTCTTGTAGCATTAGGTTTGAATCAAGTACACAATAAGCGAAGTTGGCACTGTCACAATAAACCAGTATACGAAAATTGCCGCTCGAATCAATGGTCATATCATAGGGTGCCCACCGTAGTCCCGTATGACTGCCGAACGGTCGGAAAACTGACTGAGTAGAGTCCTCGTTGAATCGAATCAGGAGTAAGTCCGTATCTCCACCCACCAGACTATTGCGCACGGCTCCCCACACTCTGCCATTTGGAGCAATGCCCAGATGGGGACTATATCCGATTATCGGTTCACTGATCGGCTGCCGCCAGATAATCGAATCCCCTTCCAGTGTGATTCGATAATAATAATACGGCAAGACATCCCCGAAAATATGCAGCGTGCTGTCCGACGGACGAAAAACCACATCTAACTCGTTCGCAACAGGCGACATTCCCCCGCCACCGCGTCCCAATAAGCGCGGCGGTGCGATTTCGTTGCCTTCGATATCCCGGCGCGCCAGATAAAGCGCCCGTTGAGGCGGTGTGGCTATAGTGCGATCCCCCCACACACACCAGGTTCGTCCCGTGCCGTCTCCCACTACTCCGATATTTGTCGGAAGCGCATCGGGAATAAATGCATTGATCCGCACCGTATCCGTGAGAATTTCCCCGTAGGGAGAGACGCGCATATAGTACAGCGGGTAGTCATAGGCAGTGATGGATGCAATGAAATAGATGTGGATGTTTCCAGAACTGTCCACCACCGATTCGGCATATTCAACGCCGTTGGGCAGCGAAAAATCCGTTAAAGTAAACTGCTGCCATCCCTGCGCATGGACTGACTGCGTACCTGCGAGCAAGATAAGCGGAGCAAGAGCAGCCCCGATCGCGTGCCTGATTTTCAAACAATACTTCTTCATCCTCTTTCCACTCCAAAGAAAAGCCTCGCCACCACCCGGCAGCAAGGCTTGAGAAATCGGAATGCGAAAACTTAAGTTCTTCACTGTTCCCCCACGGTTCACTATAGTTTTTCAAAATGTAATAATGTGGAGGCTGTATGTCAATAGAGAAATAACAGAGGGCGGGGTGCTCTGAAGAGTCACCGCCGGGATAATCTCCAAAAAACTAGTGGCGGTCTCTAACCGCCTTGCATTCCGGGAGGGTGACACACCCGCCTCGGCGGATTGGTAGCCTCTTCGTCGCGGCGGCACGTGCTCCACGTGCCCCGCTGACCGCGCACGGTCGTGCGGCGCTACCACCGCCCGCGGGCGGACACATGGGTCCGCCCCTACAAGACGGGCACGATAAATCGGCCCCTACAGATAAAATGCGGTATACTTCTAAACGACTTCGACGACGGTGCTGCCGAAATCGTCGCTGTTGCGGCCGCCGTCGTGGAAGCCTTTGACGAGCGGATGGGTATTCAGAAATTCGTGGATCTTCACGCGCAGCGCACCGGTGCCCTTGCCGTGAATGAGCGTTACTTGCTTAAGACTGGATTGCGCCACCGCCGCCAGATAGCTGTCCACTTCGGCAATGGCTTCATCACCATACTTGCCGCGCAGATCGAGACTCTCCTTAACATACTCGGTGTCGAGCGTGAATTCCATTTTCACGCGCGGGGCGCGCTTTTTGAGTTCGCTTTCCGGCGGTACGCAGAGTTTTTTCGCATCCACCCACAGCCGCATTCCGCCCATTTCCACTTCCGCCCGCTTGCCGTTTTTTTGCAGCGAGACCACCGTGCCCACGCCCTGCAAATCTTCCACGCATACGCGGTCGCCGACCTTCACAGACTCAAGGGGCACGGGCTTGGGCTGATCTGCTTCCAAAACCTGCTCGACTTTTTCGCGTGTCTTTTCCACCTCGTCGCGAGCGGCTGTGAACCGCTCGCGGGCGGCTTTCACGGCTTCGTGACTGGCTTTTTCCTTTTTGATATCGCGAATGGCCGCTTCCATATCGCGTCCGGCTTTGCTGAGCATGGCATCGGCTTCGGCCACGGCGCGGGCTTTGGCTTCCGCTTCCAGCTTGTGGATTTGCTTGGTGCGTTCGGTATAGAGTTTTTGCAGCGCGGCGTATTCGGTGAGCTTGATGTCGCTTTCACGGCGCAGCTTTTCGTAGTTCTCGATCTTGCGCGAGAGTTCGCTGACCAGTTCTTCAAGACCGAGCATGCCTTGTCCCAAGAATCCGCGTGCTGTTTCCAAGATCGCGCGGGGAAAACCGACGCGTTCGGCGATCTCCAATGCGTAACTGGATCCGGGCAAACCGGGACGGAATACATAAGTCGGAACCAAGCTGTTCTCGTCAAAGGCCATCGAGCCGTTTTCGATTCCGGCGGTTTCGTGCGCGAAAGCTTTCAGCGAACCGTGATGGGTTGTCACGAGCGTTACGGCCTGCTGCTTGACCAACTCCAAGAGCACGGCTTGCGCCAGCGCGGCGCCGAGGGCGGGATCGGTGGAGGAGCCGATCTCATCCACCAGCACGAGCTTGGATGAACTATCATCGGCCACCATATCCTTCAAGTGCGAGACGTGAGCAGTAAAGGTGGAGAGATCACTCTCGATACTCTGGGCATCGCCGATGTCGGCATGAACTCCCGTGAAGAACGGTAACTCGCTGCCGGGCGAAACCGGAACGAACAGTCCCGCCGCCGCCATCACCGCAAACAAACCCACGGTCTTTAGCACCACGGTCTTGCCGCCCGCATTGGGTCCGGAGATGACCAACGCATAAAGCGGCGGCAGAATTTCCAGCGAGAGCGGCACGACTTTGCGTTTGCCGAGGCGCTCGATGAGCAGCGGATGACGGCCGTTCAGAATGCGAATGCGACCACGATCACTGAGAATCACATCGGTGGCTTCCCACCGCACGGCTAAGCGCGCGCGGGCATAGTATTCATCGAGTTCGGTCAGAATCGCCAGCGTGGTGCGGAATTCTTCCAACCGTTCATGCACGGCGGCGGTGAGTTCGAGCAGGATGCGATGAATCTCGCGGTGTTCCTCGATTTCCAATTGCCGCAGCTTGTTGGAAATTTCGAGGGTCTCCACCGGCTCCATAAACACGGTCGCACCCGAACCGGACTGATCCACGATCACACCTTGCACGCGGCCGCGCATTTCACCCTTGACGGGCAGCGCCAAGCGTCCGGCACGATAGCTGATTACGGCATCCTGCAACACGCCTTGATCCGACCAGCGATGGAGAATGCCCTGCAGTTTGCTTTCGAGAGTGCGGGTTTCGGCGCGAATCCCCTGTCTAATGTGCTTGAGTTCAGAAGACGCTTCGTCTTTTATTGCGCCGTCGAGATCAATGGCGCGATTGATTTTCCGGGCGATTTCACTCAGATCAGCCAGTTCACGCGCCAGTTCCAGCAAGAGCGGGCCATCGTGGCGGCGCTGCGTCAAGTGCGACTTGACTTGTCCGGCGGTCACGGCCACCGCCGCGATATGCAATAGCGCTTCCGGTTCGAGGGCCGCTCCAGCCACGGAGGCGTGGCGCAAGTCCTCGCGAATATCTTCCAAACCGTGAATGGGAAAATCGCCGCCGGTAACGATGCGCACCATTTCGGTTGTGCGCATCATGCACTGTTCGGCATCGGAAGCGGACGCAAACGGCTGCAGCGATAAAAGCCGCTCCCTGCCCAGCGGGGAAGCGGCTGATTCCGCGGCGAATTTCCGCACGCGATCAAATTCGAGCGCGGTCAGAGTTTCTTCGGAAATCATTTCAGTGTTTGTTCATCCCAGTATACCCACTGGCGGCTTTCTTGGGATTCCCAGTGCATGAGACCGGTTACCGTTTCCTTGCCCCAGCGGATGATTTTCGATTCGTAAACGAAGTTGCGCAGTTTGCCGCCGCCTTCCAACAGATCGAGGGTCAAGACAAGCAACGCGATCAAGACGGCACCTTTCAGCAAGCCCGCCGCCAGCCCCAGAATATGATCAGAGGTTTTCAGGATCGGATTTTTGATCTTGTTATGGATGAACCGTCCCAGCGCGGCGAAGCCCAGATAAACAATCAAGAAGAAAAACAGGAATACCAGTGTTCCGCCCCACTGCCGCTCCCAGCCCGGTTTGGTGATATGCAAAACCAGATCGAGAATGCTGTCGCGAAACACGTAAACCAGGACAAAGGCCAGCACCAAGCCCAGCGTGGTGAAGAGTTCCCAAATCACCCCCCGCTTGAGACCGGCAAGCGTGAAGAGCAACAGAATAATGATAACGATGAGGTCGGCAAGAGCCATAATCGGGCCTTGATAGGGCTAACTGCACACCAAAACTAATCTTAATACAAGATAATCAACGGGATTCGGAATTGCAAGCCGTGTCAGCGGGGAATCCAAAGAAAACCGCCCGAACCGAAGCCGGTTCAGGCGGCGCTGAAGACTATCAATAGGTGGACTCAGCGGTTTTCCAGATAACGCATCTTCCGCTGTTTGCGGCGGGCGGCGTTCTCTTCGCGCTTCTTGATCTCGGACGGCTTCTCATAGCGGCCGCGACGGCGGATTTCCGCCATCAGTCCGCTCTTTTCACAACTCTTCGTGAAGCGGCGGAACGCCCGATCAAAGGGTTCGTTTTCGCGTACTTTAACGAACGGCAATAGTCTGTCCACCTCCTTTGCGTGCCGGTTAATTCAGAATTTAGCACAATAAAATACCACATTTAACTCAAATTGTCAATATCTATTACAGCTTTTGAGTTGTTGTTATTGCTGTAGTTATAAATTTTCAGCAGTTGCCTCCTTTCCCTTAATCTATACTGTTCCAACGCAGGATAATACGGCATGGTAAAGAATCGGACGAAAATGTCGCAGTTGATAATCCAGAACGGGTATGTTATATTTTGATTACTGCAACAACGAACACGGCCGCGATTTGCACAATCGTAGCCGCGTCATCGGTAACCCACCACAACCGTGCGAAAGGATGGAGATTGCCCATGAAGTTCTATGTTGTGTTTTTGTGTTTGGCTCTGGTTGCCCTGCCGTTATTCTCACCCGCCAATGCGCAATACCGGGATCTGGGATTCGAGGTGGGAGTGTACAGTGGAATTGCGTTGGACAACAACGAGTCCGAGGGGAACAAACCGATTGCCACATTTCGCGAATGCGTGGCATGGCCGATTCTGAATCCATTGCAGGTGGAGACGGGACTGGCGTACGTGCATCTGGAAGCCGACGACTATGATGCCGTATGCGCCGCGCTTGATGTCGTAGCGCGCCTTAGCCCGTGGCATTCCAAGTGCGTGATCCCGTATCTCTACGGCGGCATCGGAGCTTTGTATCACGACACGCGGGAATTTCCGCCGGATGCCGATCCGAACGCCGCCAATCGTGAATGGTGCGCCTATGCGCCCTTCGGAGCGGGCGTGCAGTACATCGTGGCCGATCATCTGTCTATTGACATCCGCGGCGGCGACAACCTCGCCTTCAGCGACGATATCAATCCCGTTCAGGATGACGGCAATGACAGCTATTTTACGATCAATGCCGGATTCCGCGTCCACATGGGCACCGGGAATAAGGACCGCGACGGCGACGGCTTGACCAACAAGCAGGAAAAGGAATTAGGCACCGATCCGCGCAATCCGGATACCGACGGCGACGGACTCACGGACGGGGATGAGTACCTGACTTATCATACGAAGGCGCTGGCGGCCGATACCGACGGCGACGGGTTGGATGACGGAGCGGAAATCAATTCCCACAAAACCGATCCGAATCTGGCGGACACGGACGGCGACGGTCTCGCCGACGGCGATGAGCTAACTCGTTATATGACCAATCCGCTGGAGCCGGATACCGACGGGGACGGTTTGAACGACGGAGCGGAAGTCAACACCTACAAGACCAGTCCCAATAACGTTGACAGCGATGGCGATACGCTGACCGACGGCGCCGAAGTCAACGACTACAAAACCGATCCGTTGAAAGCGGACACCGACGACGGAACGGTCAACGACAACGTAGAATTGGATCGCGGCAGCAACCCGCTTAATCCGGCGGACGATATTCCGAAGATCGCATTGGAAATCGGCAAAGAAATCGCACTGGAAGGCATCGTATTTAAGGTGAACAGCGCGGAGATTCAGCCGGAATCGGAATCCATCTTGAATGATGCGTACGAAACCCTGCGCGATAATCCCAAAGTGGTCGTGGAGATCGCGGGACATACGGATGCTTCCGGCAAGCGCGAGAACAACCTCAAGCTTTCGGAGGCTCGCGCCAATGCCGTGCGCGATTGGCTGATCGCTAAAGGCATCGCACCCGAACGATTGACGGCCGCGGGATTCGGTCCGGACAAACCGGTGGCACCCAACGACACCAAAGAGAACAAGCAGAAGAATCGCCGCATCGAATTCATTCGCACTAAATAGACTATTCCACTGAATGAGATCAAAAAACCGGCTCGTGAGAGCCGGTTTTTCTATTGCCATATTACATTTGAACTTCGGGGGATTTTGTCACTTCAGCAGCACCATCTTCTTCACGGCGGTAAAGTCGTTGACTTCCAGTTTATAGAGATAGATTCCGGACGCCAATGCCGACGCATCAAAAGTGACACGGTTGCGCTCGGCCGGTTGATAGCCGTCGATCAACGTGGCGACTTTTTGACCGACCGCATTATACACGGTAAGCGTTACGTGCCCGCGCTCGCGCAGCGAGTACTCGATCTCTGTGTTGGCGTTGAACGGATTCGGATGGTTCTGGGCTAACGCATAATCCAGCGGCAGCAATCCGGCTTGCGGAGTGGCTTCGGTTTCGGCCAAGATTTCCGTCTGATTGAAAATGTCCGTGGACAGCAGACGATAATCGTACGCTATGCCGTTATCCAAGCCATTGTCCCGATAGCTGTAATGCTGTTCGGTGGCGCTGCTGCCGCGACTGTTGATGCGGGCAATATCCAGCCATGATTCATGTCCGCTGCGGCGCGCCAGTGTGAAATAGGCATTGTCGGTTTCACTGGCGGTGCTCCACCGCAGATCCACCGCTCCGTCGTAAGGGATCGCATCGAAAGCGATGAGTTCAACCGCCAATTGCGAATCGGCTTTCGCGTAGTCTTCTACTTCACCCAGCACCCAATCAATATCGTAGGTTCCCCGGCCATTAGATACACCGCCACCCCAATAACCGCCATATCCGTAGCGGCCGACAGGTTGGCTGGTCAGGCGGAAGCGCATCCGCAATTCATAGGGACCGATATTGGTAATTCCCGGATCGCAGAAGCTGAACGTATAGGTATAGGTATTCCCGGTCCCTGGGGGATCCAACTGCTGATCCTGTAATACCCATTCGCTGCATTGCAGCCAGTCTTGTTCAGAAGGTGTGAACGGCGGATTGTCCGGACCGTCATCGAAGTCGCCGTCAATATTGCCGTCCTTCCACGCATTGAGGAAGAGATCTTCGCCCATATAATGCGCGCCGCAGGTCACGATCACATCTACCGTCACGTTGTCACCCGGTGTCCACGGTAGTCCGTGGAATATCACGCCGTCATCGTAGTTGTCCTGATTGTAAATCGCCGGCTGAATTTCTGCATCAATCTGCTCACCCAGCCACGCTTTGTCGGTGAGCGGATGAGCCGGACCGCAGGATTCGATGTCAATGGTCGGATAATCCATATAGAGGTCGCCGTAGTCGAAGTTCGGGCAGATCACGACGATATCCTCGATTTCGATGTGCACGGGAAGGTTGGGATTGTACAATCCCCAGTATTCCTCCAGACGGTCGGGGAAATTCATGTTCTGGAAATTCTGCCAGTCGTCGTAGGTATTCTCGAAACCGTAAGCCTCCGCTGAAATCCCGCCGCCGGGGGATGCCGATCCCATGACTACGTACCAATCGTGGCTCACGTTGCCGGCATCGTTATGGACACTGCTAAGATGACCGGGAATCGGCGCGTGCGGAATTATCCAGCCGTTCCAGATCACGCCGGGGTTTCCCAACTCGGCATTATCCACAAACGGATCGCTGAACGAGATTTGTTGCATCGCGTTCTGCGTATCCACGCCCGCCACGGTTACCCAATGCCCGCCGAACCGGTTCCACGTGCCGCCGGGCTGCAGTTGCCAGAAGCCGAGCAGCAGAATCACATCCTGACTGATGTTTACCTGTTGGAAGATGTATTCGAAGGTCGGCGAATTCACAATTGTGATTGTGTAGTGTCCCCACAGGTTGACCGCCGGATTGGCCAGCCAATTCTCAATCATGGTTTTCATTTGGGGCGCATTGATGCCGGGACCGGGGATCCCGCCCGGTAGCGAGTTGCCTAAAAGCGTGATCCACGGCACCACATTTTGCGGATCGTGATCGTCGAGATTAGCGGTTGCCACCGTGTTGTACACCAGCGTATAGTGGTCGCTGATCGTCGGCGGGCGAATCAGCGTTCCCGGCGGCAACGATTTGCATTTGATGGTCTCGAATTTGGAATCGAACCACCACAAACAATTGGCCACCGCCACCGGGCCGCACCAATTCCATTGATTGCCGGCATTCACCCACGCATCCTGCTTTTGGTCGAAATCCGGCATGCCGTCAAACGGCCACTCCTGCGGTGGGACACCGAATTGATGTTGAGCGTAGTCAATAAATCCGTCCTTCGTAATCCAATCCCCATAAGCCGTCGGCCAAGCCAATAGACCGACCAGCATCGCACACGCGAAAATCCCTTTACAGATTCGCATACCGCCTCCCTGCAAGCACAAATGACCGACTTTCGCGGGTCGGCTTGCACGTCATCTTAGAGTTATTCGATGGAAAGGTATTGTCCGTCGGCAAGGCACCGGCAGACAACGTGCGGGTGCAGAGCAGGAAGGATTGAAGAGGGGTAGGCAGCTCGGTCAGAGGTGAGGAGAGCCACGGCTACCGCACTCTGCACGAAATTGCTTTCTAAGCCTAATAATACACATCCGGCCCGAATTGTCAAGAATATTTTAAGTAAAACATGATTATCGTATAAAGATTCTTCGGCGGGATGTTGTACGAAGTTTGTTTCTATCCGCATGACGGCAGTAAACGTAACACATACCGCCGAAAATACACAGATTACAGGAGAAAAAGCGTGAATAAATATTGGTTTTAGCGGGCTATTCAGAACTACGGACTGCGGATTGCCTCTCACGAAGCGACCGGCTTGGAATGATCCGGGGGGGGTTGGCAGCCCTGTACAGCAGCAGATGGATTTTTCTCAGCCACGATGAGTGCGGATTTCGCACGCTGTTCATAGGCCCGAGCTTCGGCTTCGCGGCCCTCGGCGGTGCAGATTTCGATCAAGTCTTTCAGGATCGAGACAACATTAGGATGATTGCTTCCGAGCATTTCCTCGCGGATTTTAAGAGCGGCGAGGGCATACTTCTCGGCCAGATCGTATCGGCAGGGGATCATATGCACGACGGAAAGGCGATGCAGATCAGCGGCGGCGATAAGCGATTTCTCTCCTTCATGTTTTATGGTGATCTGTAAAGCGCGATCGAACATCGAGGCCGCGTTCTCGGCTTGTCCGGCGGCGAGATACGCTCCTCCCAACGCCCGCGCGGCGGCGGCAATCTCCAGCGAATCCGTCTCCGTCTGTTCTTCTTGAATCGTCAACGCCCGTTGATAATAGGGGATGGCGTCTTCGTGCCGGCAATCCATAATCGCCACTTCGCCGAGGCGCATCAACAGCACCGCGATATCGCTGTGCATTTTCCCGAGGGATTGTTCTTTGATTGCGAGTGCCTCCTGCAGCAATACTTCAGCTTCCCCGTAATTGCGGCGGGCGATTTGCTGATCAGCGAAATCAATCAGGACTTGAGTCGTATCGGATTGTTCGCGCTGGCTGTTTCCGTCACGGATCGCAACGATGCGATTGAGCAATGCTTCCGCTTCCGTGAGCCGCTGCGCTTCCGTGTACAGACCGGCCAGCTGGCTGAGCGGTTCCAGCAGTTCCGCGGCGGGCAGTCCGGGGATTCGTTCCAGACCATAGAGCGCCTTATTGAGGTACATCTCCGCTTGCGCGAAATTCCCGATGCGGCGATAGAAGCAGCCGACCTCCAATACCATCTTCAGCGTCTGGAAATTGGAAGCGCCCAGTTTGCGTTCCAGACAGACCAATGCGCACCTGTAATGCTTTTCGGCGTCGTTGGTCCGTCCCTGTGCCGCATAAGCTTCTCCCAACCCGTGATGCGCCGCGGCGATGCGGGGATCGGTCGGCGGGAAATGCATGCTGGCGAATTCGAGGAGCAAGCAAAAGAATGTTTCCGCTTCCGCGGGCCGATTTTCCGTTAACGCATTGCGGGCCTCGGAAAAAATCGTACACCAGTTTTTTTCGGTCAGCATAGAAATATCAATAGTTGAACTATGAGAACGAATTTGGATAACAATAGCTGCAATCGGCAAAGTTTAACAGATTATCGCTGCAATAAGCATTCCGTTTCAGCGGATGTTGATGATTTAGCGCAGGTGATACGATTAGAAACGGCGGGATTACCGTTTCTACAGTCGAAAATCGCGGTGATATCGCCGGATACTATTGCACAAGCGGGTGATGAATGAACGAAACGCGGAGCGATATTTTACCCAACAATGGTGCGAGTTGCCGAGTCATTACTGTTCGTCAACGAGAGAAGTGCGAAAAAAATTTCCCAATACGAAATTCGTTTCGCGAGTCAGGAAGGATTATGAGGTTTGTTTAGGCCGCCATGCATCCGGTCAATTTCGAAGCGTCCAACGTTTGACGAACGCGCGTTTCGATGACGTCAGCATCTTGCTGGCGGCTTAACGCGACGTAGATTTCCTGCAGATCAAGGAGGATTGATATCACATTGGGGTGATTCTTACCCAATTTGTCTTCGCGGATTCGCAATGAAACCTGCGCGCGGGCTTCCGCTTTATCGTGGGTTTCGATATTGCGGTAGATGAACGCCAATTTGTGCAGATCGGAGGCGGCTTCCAGGGAATCTTCACCGTGGAGTTTCTTTGATGTTTCCAGCGCGTCTTCGTAGCACGCCGCAGCCTGCGGGCCGCGACCGACCCATACATAGAGGTCACCTAAATTACGGAGCGCCGCCACGACCCGTTCGTCCTGATCGCCATAGACGAGACTTTTAATACAGAGTGCCCGTTCCATATAGGGAATCGCATCCGCCGGACGCGAATCCGAGATCAGGATTTGCGACATCTTTTTGAGCAAATGCGCCACCTGGATATCGTTGCGGCCATAGAAGGATTCAGTCATCTCCAGCGCTTCCTTCATGAGCAGTTCGGCTTCCTGAAAGCGCTTCAACTTAGCCTGCTGCTCCGCATATTCGATTAATCCCTTGATTGCTTCGGAGCGATCTTTGGAGAGATTGCGCTGGCGAATGATGATGGCTTGCCGAATCAGCGGCTGCGCTTCCTGCTCGCGGCCTTGATCGCAATAGAGTCCTGCCAGGTTGTCCAACGTCTCGCAAACATCCAACGCGGGCATGGTATCCAGTTGTGACCAGCCATGAAGCGCTTTGGCCAGTTGGATTTCGGCTTTGGCGGTCTGTTTGGCATTACGATAGAAAATGCCTAATGCGGTGGACGCTTTCAGGGAGAAGGGGTGAACGGCTCCCAAATGCCGCTCGAGAATTGCCAGTCCGCGCTTATAATGCGGTTCGGCATGAACACACTGTCCGATACCGCAGTAGGATTCCGCCAAGCCCTGATGGCAGGCGGCGGCGCGGAGGTCGGTTGCGCCGAACCGCGATTCGATATACCCTAATAGGATATCAAACATCGCTCGCGCATCACTGTAGCGGCCTTCCGAGAGCGCGGTGGCCGCTTGCGAGTACGAGCTTGACCAGTATTTGTCATGACCGTGCATGATGACTTCTATAAGATTACAACTTGATTCTACATTCGGCCGGAACCTTATCCAGCACCATTATGAGAAATCAGTTTCCAGATGACGTTGTTATCCTCAATGTGTTGTTTTGACCGAGTAAGTCTGTTAACCACACTTTTTGAAACGGATTTCGGTTGATATCACCCATTGCCCCTATGCAATGTTGTGCACTTGCAACATCCGGGCCATAAAATTTGCAATATTGGGTCAATAGTGCTTTTAATAGATTGTTTTTTATCTCTATATATGATCAATTTTATGCCAATTAATTTGCGTAATAATTCACATTAATTGCCGGAACCCGTAGACATAGAAATGCGTGTAAAAGGCAATCAGACTAACATTGTCAGATTCAGAAACTTTAGGAGATCAGGAATATGTTATTCACTGCCAAGGACTTTGGCCCCGGGATTTTGGAGCTGGACGGGATTTCCAAAAAGACGGTTGAGGAACACCTCAAGCTTTACAATGGCTATGTCAATAAATCCAACGAAATCATGGAAAAGCTGGGAAAGGTTGACCTTTCCACGGCCAATCAGGTGTTCAGTGATGCGCGCGCGCTGAAAGTGGAGCTTAGCTTTGCTATCGGCGGGATGCAGAATCACGAAATCTATTTTTCTCATCTGAAGAAGGGCGGCGGTGAACCCACCGGCGAACTCAAAAAGCAGATCGAGAAGGACTTTGGCAGCTACGAAAACTTCGTTAAAGATTTGAAGGCATCGGGTCTCTCCGGCCGCGGCTGGGCGTGGACGGTGTGGTTCCCGGCGGCGAATCGCCTGATCAACTGGGTGGGCGACGGCCAGAACACATATTTATCGTGGGACCTGAAACCAATTCTGGCATTGGACGTATATGAACATGCCTACTTCCTCGATTACGCAGTCAATCGCGGCGCCTATATTGATGCGTTCGTGAAGAATTTGGACTGGAACAAGATCGCGGAAAACTACGAACAAGCACGGAAGTAACACGCTACTAACCGGTACGACGGGCTGCTCTCCTCTCCTGTCGGTGCCTTTCTGACAACGTGTGAACCATAAAAGCGGTACCTGGCGGGGGTACCGCTTTTTCTATGGTTGCAAAACAACGGATCCGATTGTATTGTGATTGAGAATTCGCTAATTTATCGGTTTCAACGGAGAGTACGATTTGCGTTCAATTCCGCGCCTAAAAATTTGCTGCATCAGCTCGATTGAGGAAGCACAGATCGCGATCCGCGGCGGCGCGGCGGCGGTGGGATTGGTGTCCGATATGCCCAGCGGGCCGGGAGTCATTTCCGAGCCGCTGATTGCCGAGATCGCCCGTACGATACCGCCGGGAATTGCGAGTTTTCTCCTGACAAGCCAGCAACAGGTCGGGGAGATCATTGCGCAGCAGCGCCGCTGCCGAACTTCGGTGATTCAACTGTGCGACCGCTTGACCGATGGGACCTACGACGATTTACGTGAAGCTTTGCCGGGAATTTCGCTGGTGCAGGTGATTCATGTGACGGGTCCGGAGGCGCTTGACGAAGCGCTGGCCGCCGCACCGCAGGTCAACGGATTGCTGTTGGATTCGGGAAATCCGACCCTCGAAGTTAAACAACTGGGCGGAACGGGACGAACTCACAATTGGGAGATCAGCCGCGAGATCCGGATCCGGTCGCAGGTTCCGGTATTTCTGGCAGGCGGGCTAAATCCGGATAATGTGGCGGAAGCCGTGCGCATGGTCGAGCCGTTCGGAGTGGATGTGTGCAGCGGTGTCCGAACGGACGGGCGGCTGGATGAAGGGAAGGTGGAGTCGTTTGTAAATAGTTTACTATTATAGATTAATACTTTTTTTAAGTATTTGAATTACAACAGCATTTCATTTGACAATGTTATTTTTACCAGTATATTATGAGTGATAACTTAAGATAATGGCAAAAAAGTTTGGTTAGGTTTTTGCTATCTAAAGGCGGCTTTATTTACAGTTATTATCCACGAACCTGAACGCGACCATGGACAAATCCAGCATCACTGATTTCACACGCGGTCATCTGATCAAAGCAACGGGAGGATATTGGGCGTTTGCGCCCACACCGCTGCCCCGACACCTTGAATATTCATCGGAAATCGGTGCGTTACTCTCGCTAACAGATCAAGCCGTCGGGACGCTGAACGGATTCTGTCATCGTCTGTCGAATCCGCAGCTTTTATCCGGAGTTTACGTTCGGCGCGAAGCGGAAATGAGTTCCCGAATCGAAGGCACGCAATCCACGCTTTCCGATCTCTACTTGTTTGATCTTGAACCGGGAACGATGTCCGATAAATCGGATATTCGCGAAGTGAGTAATTATGTGCATGCCCTGGATTACGGTTTATCGCGGCGCGCCGACTTACCGCTCAGCCTTCGTTTGATTCGCGAGATTCACGCGATCTTGATGGACGGAGTACGCGGAACGAATAAGACTCCGGGGGAATTTCGGACGTCGCAGAATTGGATCGGCGGACGTGCACCCGGCGACGCCCAATTTGTGCCGCCTCCCATTGATGAAATGAAATCGGCACTGGACGATCTGGAAAAATTTCTTTAT
>CAYUIF010000040.1:0-22876 GCA_964444755.1 uncultured Alphaproteobacteria bacterium
ACACGGGCGCACACACGGGTGCGCCCCTACAAGATCGGGCGCGATGAATCGGCCCCTACCGTTCGTTGCATTCCGGCCGGGTTGCGCTGCGCTTAACCACGGCTCGGCGAAGACGGCCCAGCAAGCTGGGCGCTACAAATCCCGTTCATCGTTCATCGTTTATCGCTTATTACTAAAAACGCCCCGCTTCGGCGGGGCGTTTCTTACGGTGCGGAACCACCATCAAAAATAGACGCGGTAGAGCAGTTTCAAATTCGCGCCCGGTTCGGGCATAATGGACTTCACCCGCGACAGATGACTGCGATATTCGGTATCGGTAATGTTGCTGCCGCTAATCGTCACTGTATGCAGCAATCTCCCATACGGCTGTTGCCACTGAACGGCCGCATCCAGCCGCGCCCAGTTGGCCGTCGGTTCTTCGAATTCATCCACCCTGTCCTGCGCCGCCGCCCCATGCCCGTCCACTGAAAACGTCCACGACGAAAAATGGATTTCCGCTCCCAGCGTGCCGGAAAGCGGCGGAATCATCGGCAGCGGAGAATACTCGTCCGTCAATTCGCCTTGCACGTAGCTCGCGCTGCCGTGTACAACCAGACAACACGTCACTTCCAGGCTGGTATTGACCTCCGCGCCCCACATCGCCGCATCCAGTCCCGAATACTGATACTCGTACAAATCGGCGCGCCGCGCGCTGAACTGACCGGTATTGCGAGGAAAGATGAAGCGATCAAAGACATTGCGAAACACCGCCGCCCGCATCTGCCAGCGTCCGGTAGTCCGTTTCAAAAAGAGTTCCGTACCCCATGCGGTTTCCGCGGACAGATCGGGATTGCCCAATTCGTAGGAATACGCCGCCAAGTGCGGCCCTTCGCTGAACAGTTCTTCGATGGTGGGAGCACGCCAACTGCGCGTGATCGTGGCGCCCGTAGTCAACGATGTTGCCACGGGCAATTCACCGCTCACTGAGCCGCTCATTCCGCTAAATGATCGTTGATGGATGCGTCCGATGAAGTAACTGTCGCGTTCGTGTTCCGGCTGGACGTCCCGCGCATCATAGCGAATTGCGCCATGCAATAATACTGCGCCGAGGCGCTTCTTTTCGTAGAGAAAAACCGCGCTCTGCAACTCGGTGGTAGCGGGAGTAAAGGTCAAACCGCCCGTTGCGTAGTTACGGCGTTCACCCGTCACACCGATCACGCCTTCATCGAAGATGGCGTGCCGTCCCAGATGCGTGTGCACGATAACGTTATCGTTCAACACGCCGAATTCCATTCCCAGATCGCCATTGGATTCGTACTCGGCGTGATAGTAGCGGGAAAAAGCATATTCGGCTTCAATCCGCTGCACCAACGCGCCCGCTGGCCGCCATTCGCCCAGTAATTTGAATTGCCGCCGGTTCATGGCAATGGACACACCGTTGGGATGCGCGCCCACGAATCCGCCGGGAATACCGTAATCCGAATCGTACCACGTCCCACCCGCGCCGATCAAACCCCAAGGTTTTACAAAACTCACACCCGCCGCGCCGTTGCCGGTGCGAATGGTGGTATTCTCAAGCCGACCTTCCGGTGTTTGCATATCGCCCGTGGAACGCAGACTGCCGTCCATCCGCAAAACGAACGCACCGACCGGAAACGAAGCATTCGCGCCGCCCGATCCGCCGCCGTTCACGCTCTCGCCTTGCATCGTCAACGCGCCGCTTAAC
Source organism: uncultured Alphaproteobacteria bacterium (assembly GCA_964444755.1). GTDB lineage: Bacteria > Electryoneota > RPQS01 > RPQS01 > RPQS01 > JAHJDG01. Next base: position 1,706 of record CAYUIF010000040.1, read on the forward strand.
CGGCGCAGCCGCGTGCGGGCAATGATGCCGCGTTCCACGTCAATGACTCCACCCAAGATTCCCGGACCGTAGAGCAGCGTTTCCGGCCCGCGAATCACCTCGATCCGTTCCGTGGTCATCGGTTCAATGGCTACCGCATGATCGGCGGACGAAGCCGACAAATCGCCGGTGGACATACCGTCTTCTACGATCATCAGCCGGTCGCCGCCGAGACCGCGCAGCACGGGCCGCGCGGGCGCGGGCCCCATGCTGCGTTCGGCAATCCCCGGTTCATTATTAACGGTTTCAGCAATCGTCGTACCTAATTGCCGCTGCAACTGCCCGCCGCACAATTCCACTACCGGATCGTGCTGCACTGCGCCGTGCCGATCCGCCTCCGCCATCGTTTCCACTTCACTTAATTGCAGCGGTAGGCTGCCCAGCCGAATCGTTAAGCGTAGCGTGTCGTCGGGCCCCACCGCGATACTGCGCGTCACAGAGCGATAGCCGATGCGCGTGGCGTGCAGCGTGTACGTTCCGGCCGGGATGTTGGTGAATCGAAAGAACCCGTCAGCATCGGTGGACATACCGCGTTCGGCTTCCGCCAACCCGACGTTCGCCCAGCCGAGCTTCTCGTGAGAATCGGCATCCTCTACCCACCCCATCACCACCGAACGGCTGAGCGCGGCCGCACCATCAGCAGCGGATGTCCAAAGTGTGACCGCCAGCAGCAAAATCGCGCGTAAATATCCTTGCACGGTCATGGAGTCACACTGATCGGCAGTTGCGGCGATGTGTAGTCCGGATGATCCATATGCAATATCTTAACGCGAATCGCCGTGGTTCCTTCCTGCAATCCGGCGAAATACGCGCTCCACGGATCGCCGCCTGTCACTTCCTCGCCCAAAATCACATTCACAAACGCCGCGTTCTCCGCCTCGATCAGCAATTCGTGATCGTGATCCAGCGTTGTATGCTCCTCAACCGGATGGTACCAGCCGCTGTCGGGATCCAAAAACCAAACCGCGCACGGGCCAAGCGTGTCACCGGCATGGACGTGTATTTCACCGGTCACCACGGTGCCGTCGGCAGTCACCAGCGTATCGGTGCCGTGAATGAGCATTACTCCTACCGCACGCATGTGGCCTTCATCGCTGGGATCGCCGCCCGCGGGATTATCGTCATCGCTGCAACCAACGGCGAACAACAGCAAGAATGAAAAAGGCAGAACAAATATCGCGAACGAGTCGAAAATTCGACGCATGGCCATTTCCTTTCGTTTATATCAATCATTCGAGGTCGTACCAGCACAGTACGGACAGGCAATTACTAAACGTGATTGCTTGTCTCGCTATGCCGATTGAGAGAATTGGATTAGGAAAACGAGAGGAACGCAGGCGGGGCGCGCTGGGAGGGCGAATCGGTCGAAATCGAGATGAAGCGAATAACCGGAGGCACATCAGCCGGATAGCTGATGGTCACGCAGGTCAGTTCGATTTCGGCCGTTTGAGTGTGAGCGTAGGTCGCTAAGAACTTGGCAACCGGACAAGTCTGCGCACTGGAATCATCGCAGGTTGTCCCCGTGTGATGATCATGTTCGCATGAACCGCCGAATCCGGTTGAATGATCGTGGAAAAAATCGAGGAATAGTACCGGAACCAGATAACCGGCCACCAGCAAAACCAACACTGGCATCCGCCAACCGGCGGGTGCCAATAATGGTCTCCGATGTTCTGTTGGTTGTTTGGTCATTGGGAAGCCAAGATACGACATCCGGCCGGGTTATGCAAGCAGTTTAACTGACCCAAAACTTGACAAGGTCCGCCTCTTCGCGAGGTCGGCATCGAAGAGGACTCCCCCGCTCCCAAACTTAACTTTAACTTTAAGTATTTATTTCAGAAAGCACACCGTAACGGCATCTTACCTCATAAAATGGCCGGACTTGCCCGAAATCGGGATGTTGCACAATGACAACTTCATAAAACTATATTTATTATTGATTTTAGGGTAACCCTACGCTACTTTATGGGTGCAACAGCAACAGGATTCTCAGACCGGCAACGGGATCGTTTTCATTGAATATAAAAAACCCACAAGCGCGGAGCTTGCGGGTTTCGATAGGGTGGCGTCTCCCAGAGTCGAACTGGGGACACACGGATTTTCAGTCCGTTGCTCTACCAGCTGAGCTAAGACGCCAAGAGCGAAGTGAATGTAAGAAGCTATCGCCGAAAAGTCAAGCAAGTATTCAGAAATCATCGCCAGAATAATGCCACCGAATTGACCACTTAGCGATGAACTTACAGCCTAAGAAATGTACTTAGTAGCCTATGTAGTTTGAGGGCAACTCATAGGATAAGATGATCTTAAGAAAGCATAATGGACCTACAGTATTTTCCTTAAGTGCTCATTTTAACTTGCGAGCCGTACCCCCTCGGACTAACTTGACGGCAGTACTGGATGCTAAGACAACCTAAATTCCGGTCAAGTTTCTCCGGGACGGTTAAAGTGCATTTAAACAATGAATTAAAAGCACATTTCGAGACCGATCCGGACCTGATGACGAACAAAAAGACTCAAAGATAGCGATGGCATGGAGGAATGACTGATGAGACAATTGTGGATTGGTTTATTATTAGTGTCGCTCCTCGGCTTGGCGGGAGCCGTAATGGCTGCCTCCGGCACAACTCCGTTGAATTCCAACGGAATGACGACATTTGACGTGCCCACTCCGGCTTGTACTCCCACGTTTGAAACCGGTGACTATCCTTATGAGGGTGGCCGCCGCTTTGTGCAAACCGTGAACGCCAACAGTCAACCACCCTATTATTATGGCCCGTTTTCGAACCGAAATCCCTGTCAGAAGGACAGTTTCTATTTCGGATTCGACCATTTAGGCTGGTATGACAATGATTTTGGCTGGAGACACACCTTCCCGCCGCTGATTCCAAATCGGACGCAGGATGAAGCATCGGTAAATGGCGTACCCTGTCTCGGCAGTGCGACGCTGTATATCTGCGCCTGGGATGTGGACGAACTCTGTAGTTTCGATCCGCCTCCCCAGCGCCCCACTTCACTCTGCGAACATGATCTGGTCTTCGGCGATGGCGAAGCGTTGACTCCCATCCAGCTGTCCGGTTCCAATTATAGTTGGTACACAACCGCTTTTAATGTTCCGCTGGAATTGATCGAGGACGGTCAACTGGAAGTCTGGCTCAATATTGATTTCCCGTCCCAAATGTGCAATTGGGCGACGATGGTTCACCAATCGCAGTTGGTGATTGATTATCGCCAAAATCTCCCGCCCTATCAACCGATCGGCGAATCCACCACGTGCGTGTCGCCCGATTCCAATATGTGCGTGCTGATTCTCGGCCCGACACCGGCGGATCCCGACCTCGATCCGGTTTCCTATTCTTTCGATTGGTTCTTGTACACGGCCGCGGCCGGCTGGCAGCCGATTGATAACGCCACGCCATGTCTGGCGGCGGCGAATTTCCAGGTCGGCGATTCCATTAAAGTCGAAGTGACCGCGGAAGACGATTGTGGGTTGGTTTCCCCGCCGTGGGTTGTCGCGTTCAAGATTGTTCCCACGTGCGAACAGAATCCGGTGGTCGGTTACGATTACGGTGATCTTAATCCGAATTGCTATCCGACCAGCACCAACGGACCGGCGAACCCGATCCATGAAAACAATATCGCCTGGCTGGGCAGCGAAATCACGATTGATACGATCCCGCGCGTCATCAATAATGACGGAGCCGATGACGGCGTTGAGTTCATTCGCGAAACCGAAAACACCTCGTGGGTGCCATGCGAAGAAGTCTGCGTGGACGTGACGATCGTTACCGGCCGCGAAGTTCCCGAAAACGTGTCCTTGTGGCTGTACGGCTGGAAAGACGGCAATCTGAATTGCAGTTTCCTGGATACCTTGTGCGACGGCAGCGCTCCCGAAGCGATTATCCCCGGTGTGGAAGTCACTCCCGGTACGCATCGCTTCTGCTTCCCCGATCCGGGTGAAATGATCGGTCAGGGCCGTTATGACGGCGTGTTCCGGTTCCGCCTGCTTTCGGAACATCTGTCCCTCGATTCGGCGTTGGTTTCCATTGATCCGCTGCTGGGTGAAACGGAAGACTATATTATTACCGATCTCCAACTGCCCGTGGAATTGCTGGGCTTCGATGTAATTCAGGACGGTCATTCGGCCTTGCTCCAATGGGCTACCGCTTCCGAGAATAACAGCGATTACTTCATGGTGGAACGGAAGAACGGCGGCGCCTGGCAGCGCATTGCCAACGTTTCCGCGGCCGGACACTCAGCCACCCGCACCGGCTATCAGTATCGCGACGAGTCTGTGGAACTTGGGCAAGCCTATACCTATCGGCTGATCGCCGTAGACGTCAATGGTGCCACCCAGGAACTGGCCACGGCGGATGTGAATATGCTGGAAAGCGATCCCGGCGTGATTACGGAATTCCGGCTCTATGCCAACTATCCGAATCCGTTCAATCCGACGACTACGATTTCCTTCGATCTGAAGGAAGCCACCTATGTAACCCTGACTGTCTACGACGTGATGGGACGTGAAGTAAAGACACTGGCCGACGGCAATATGAACGCCGGACGTTATCACCTGGTCTTTGATGCCGCCGGTCTGCCGTCCGGACTGTATGTCTACCGGATTACCACCCCCGGCTTCACCGATATGCGCAAGATGATCCTCCTCAAATAAACGGTTCAATTAGCCGTGAATCGCGCCCCGGTCAAATGAATTGACCGGGGCGTGTTTTTTACCCCCCGCAGGCTTTCAAATCGTGATTTTACAATCCTTCATAATACCTCTTGAACTCCGTCATAAAAGCACGTATATTACGGCAAATGAGGAGGTTCATCATGCGCGTGTTACTTCGTTTCCTCTGCTTGGCAGCGCTGGGATGCCAATTTGCATTGGCTCAGCCGGATACCCTTTGGACCTGCCGGATACCTTACACGGCTCCCGGTCCGATGATCAATGGTGCAACTGCTCTGGCGGACGGGGGCTATATAGCGGTGGGAGTAAACAATCCTGACGCTACCAACAACGGAATGAATTTCTTTGTGTCGCGAGTCACTCCGACTGGCCAGGTTTCATGGACACGGGTATACGGCAGTTCGGCGGTGAATGAAATCGCCACATCGGTCGTGGAACTCCCCAGTGGTGATCTGGTTATCGCCGGTTATAACGGAGTTAATTCGGAATACCATACCGTGGTCTTGATGGGGATTAGCGCCACCGGCGACAGCCTGTGGTATAGGAGTATTTTAGGTGACGGGCTTACCAAAGCCAACGATCTCGTTCAGCTATCGAACGGCAACTTGGCCGTGGTCGGCTACCGACTGGGCAGCAACGGCACCAATTCGGACCTGTGGCTGCTCATGTGTGAATCGGACGGTGATACGTTATGGACCCGAATCTTCGGCGGAAACAGCACCGATATCGGCGCGAAAATCCTCGAGGGTCCGAACAATACCTTAATTATCGGCGGTCATACCCGCAGCCTCGGCATTCCCGGCGATTATGACATGTGGCTGCTGCGCACCGATTTTTTAGGAAACCAGATTTCCTCGACCACCTTTGGTACCGGTCAAAAAGAAGTATGCTACGGGTTGGCGATCGATAACAGTTCCATTTACCTTTGTGGAACGACGTCTTTAGGACAACAGGTGGATGGCTATGTCGTCCGTGCCACCGCCACCGGTGACTCCGTATGGGCAGTCCCCTTCTCCAACGGACTGAACGAAGAGCAGTTCTACGGGATTGCGATTCGCCCGGAAGGCAGTTTGATCTGTGTCGGATGGTCGGGATCCACGACCACCAATGTTGCGCCATGGTACCAGATGGTTTATCCGGACGGTTCGGATGCCGGATTTCATATTTATGCCAATTTGCCGATTAGCCGCTTTATGGGGATTCTGACGCCACAGGACGGTGGCTTTCTAACCTTCGGAATCATCACCGTCAGTGGGCACCGCGAAGGCTATCTCATGCGGATTCCGCCAACCAACGGCATTCGCGGCGTTGTCCGTGATCAAGCCCATAATGATCCGATCTCCGGCGTTCATGTTTCGGTGGTCGGGACGTCGCGGTTTTCCGTAACTGACGCTTTAGGCCGCTATTTGGTGGAAGTCATTCCGGGCACGTACGACCTGATCGCATCCCGCCGCTGCTATTCTCCCGATACGGTCTTCACGGTTCAATCCTACGAAGATTCCACGGTTGAAGCGGACTTCGTTCTGCCCGTTCCGAAGTATATCCAAAATCGCACGTCCATCAATTGTGTCGTCCGCAATCACGTCGTGGCGGCGGAAACGCTGATCGTATACAACGACGGCAGCGGGGGATTGGATTTCTCGGTCACTCTGGAATCGTTGAATCCGCCCTCCGATTGGATTTCGGTCACTCCGGCCCATGGGGTGGTTCCGGTGGGCGAAGAATTTCCGATTCTGATTCAATTCGATACCGATACCACCGATGACGGGGTCTACGATTACTTTGGCTATCTGGTGGTGCACGCCAATTCCTGCCCCGACAGCGTGGATCGGTTGCCGGTCCTGCTGACGGTATTAGACGTTCCCGATCAGCCCATACTTAATGCCCACCAGTATGCCTTGCAGCCCGCCTATCCCAATCCGTTCAATCCCACGACCTCGTTGACCTTTGCCGTACCGCACACGGCCGAAGTCGCCATTGCGGTCTATGATGTGATGGGAAGGGAAGTGCAGACGCTTGCGCAAGGCGTTTATTCCGCCGGTGAATATACGGTAGCTTTCGATGCGGCGGGTTTGCCTTCGGGGCTGTATTTGGCGCGGATGCAAACGGCGGACTTCACCGCGACGCAGAAATTGCTATTGATGAAATAGCCCGCAGCCAATCATACATGACTCTCATCACGGCGGGTTTATTCCCGCCGTGTTTGTTTTTGTCGCTTCGCCGCGCAGGGTAATCCTACACGCGGTAGGGGCACGGCATGCCGTGCCCGCGTATTCGCCGCGCGGGGTCGCTGAACCCCGCCGGAACAACCGCCCAGTGCGAACCGTAGGGGCGGTTCGCGAACCGCCCGCGTTGTTTCGACAAACGGCCAGAGGCCGACTGTATTAGGAAAAAAATTGCCTCGCCGCGCGGGGTCGCTGACCCCGCCGGAATGCAACACATCGCCGCGGCAGGCTCTCAACCTGCCCGGCTGACCGCCCCACCTTGTGTCAAGGCAGGCGACATGACCGCCACGATGGAAAACGGAAAAAAAAGCGGACCGGGTAAAACCCGGCCCGCCATCAAAGGCGATGTGAAATCGCTTACTTGTTGAAGTCGTACTTCAACGAAACTTGACTAAACATGCCGCCGGTGGAATTGCCGGTGACGAAGTACGGTCCGTTGTGGAGGAAGCCCGGCTGAACCAGCAGATCGAGGTTCAGACGATTCCAATGCGTGCTCGCACCCAAATACAGGTCGGTATAGGTGCTGGTGATATCGGGCTTGCCGTTTACTGACTCGTAGGAAGCCATGTGCCAGTCGCGAATTGCGCCGAACCGGCCGTCGAGCCAATTGAAAATCTTGGTTTCGAAACCGAGGCGCCAGTAAATCGTGGTCTCGGAATCGGTGGCATCGCTGCTCACGCCGGCCGTCTTGTCTTCGTACTTCTCGCTGTAGGAACGGAAGCCCAGTTCGAACAACGCCAGCATGTCTTCCACGGGATACCAGTTGTTGGCAAGGCCCAGGGCAAACATGGTCGTCGTCATGCTCTCGGTATCGTCACCAAACTTATAGCCGTCCTTCATCGTCTGGAACTTGAGGTTCGGAATCAGGTCGTAGTTTTCGTTGACGTTGTACCAGTAGCGACCCACGAATGCCAGATTCATCGAACCGTCGTTTTCATACTTCGATGCCGCGCCGGAAATTTCATCCGAGAAGCTCGGCATGTCAAACGCCAACGCCAGATCCAACTTGTTTTCCAGAGCGGTAGCACCCAAAGTCAGGCCGAAATTGGTGTAGGATGCTTCACGCTTGCCGGTGCCCGGATCTTCCGTGTCCTTGTAGGACTTGGTCGCATAGCGCAGATTCACACCCAATTTGAAATCGCTGAACTGGCGGCCCCAGGTCAGCATCAGGCGATTGTAATCACCAGGAACGCCGTCCAAGAAGGCGGGTGCGGCATCAAACATCTTGCCCTGCAATTGATCCAATTGGATCTTCAGAACGCAATCTTCGCCGGGCTTGTAGTTGATGTACGCCGATTGGAAATCCCAGCCGCTGCCTGCGGGAGCATAGAACTCACCGCCGGCCAGATTGGGATAGTCCTTCACGAGTTGCGGCCAAATATTGGGATTGGCTGCGTCCTTCAATACCACGTTGGCACCCTCACCGCCCATACCAATGACGCGGGTGATGGTGGCCGAAGCCGTCAGCGGAATCAGTGCCAGAATCAGAATTACAACAAAGAGATTTTTTGCTTTGAACATTGCGGTTTCTCCGATGTTTTTTGGGAAACGATGGCCCTAATTATAGCAAATTCTTAGTGAAATGTCAACGCTTTTTCGTTATAATAAGGCAGCCCTGAACAGGCTCCAATCCACAGAGCTACAAGAGCTTGCGGCCCCATTTTGCATTGTTAACAAGTGCACAATTTGACCGTCTGATTGACGGATATTCGTCCAAAAAGTATCTCAAAATACTGAATTTATCCACTTATCCACAGACCCCTATGCCTGAGCACGCAAGTCCACCTTTCACGACATTTGAGCACTCCGGCGATCTCGGCATCCGCGCGGCAGGACAAGATTTCTACGAGGCATTGGCCAATGCCTCCGCAGGTTTAATGTCACAAGTCATTGAAGGCGGTACTGTAGACGACCAGGAAGATCTACCGGTTTCCGTAGACGGCAACGATTCCACCGACCAAGCCATTGCCCTGCTGAACGAGATTCTGTATCTTGCCTATGGCAAGGGTTGGTTGACCGGACGGGTGCGGCAATTGACCAGCTGTTCGCGAACCGGCTGCGGGACGCTCGATGCTCATCTAACCGGCGAATCGTTGGACCCCGCCCGCCATCATTTTCGCCGGGAGATTAAAGCCGTAACCTATCATGGCTTTACCATCCGGCAGGAACACGGTTTAACGATCATCGAATTTATTTGCGATCTGTAAACCGAATGCGGACTGTTTTTAGTCGGGAGAATTGATATGAAGGAATCTAAAATACATTTCGAACCGGCCGGGCCGTACCGCTATAAGATCAGACGAACAACGCGCGATGATATGCGAACCGACGGTCTGATCTTTTTGAGCGAACCTCTGCTCGCGAAGTTGCAGGCTGATCAATCACCGTTGCAAGTGGTCAACGTCGCTACCCTGCCGGGGATTCTCGGCAACAGCTTGGCCATGCCGGATATCCATTGGGGATATGGATTTCCCATCGGCGGCGTAGCTGCCTTCGATGCCGAGGAAGGCGTGATTTCCCCCGGCGGCGTGGGCTATGATATTAACTGCGGTGTCAGTTTAGCCCGTACCGCGTTTACGCTCGAGCAAGTCCGTCCCCGGATTCGCGCGCTCATAGATTGTTTGTTCCAACGCATTCCTACGGGAGTTGGTTCCCACGGCGCGATTAAGATTTCCCAAAATGATTTCGAATCCATACTGACTGACGGCGCGAATTGGGCGGTGAAGCGCGGATTAACACGGAATGAGGATCGCCTCCATATGGAGGATGAAGGCTGTCTCGACGGGGCTGATCCCTCCGAAGTTTCTCAGCGTGCGCGGGAACGCGGTTTCGACCAGATCGGCACGCTGGGCGCGGGCAATCATTTCGTGGAAGTGCAGGTGGTCGAGCAAGTATTCGATCAACCCACCGCTAATGCGTTCGGATTGTTCGAACATCAAATCTGTATCATGGTTCATTCCGGTTCGCGCGGTTTCGGTTATCAGGTATGTACGGATTATTTGCCGGTCATGAACAAAGCGGCGGATAAATACGGCATTCCGCTGCCCGACCGGCAACTGGCTTGCGCGCCGCTCACCAGTCCCGAAGGTGCGCGCTATCTATCGGCCATGAAATGCGCCGCGAATTATGCGTGGGTAAACCGGCTGGTCATGCAGAAGTTTGCTGCCGAGACGGTGGCGGACGTGATGCAGCGGCCGCTGGAGCAATGCGGAACGGCGCTGGTGTATGACGTCTGCCACAACATCGCCAAGTATGAAGAGCATTTGGTGGAGGGGAAGCGAAGAAAGGTGTGCGTCCATCGCAAGGGCGCGACGCGCAGTCTGCCCGCCGAGCATCCGCTCGTTCCCGCCGCTTATCGTCACGTCGGTCAGCCGGTCTTGATTCCCGGCGATATGGGACGGTCGTCGTATGTGTTGGTCGGCGCCGAGACCGCGCTGACCGAATCCTTCGGTTCAGCGCCCCACGGGGCAGGACGGCTCATGTCGCGGCATCAGGGCGCAAAGCTCATGCGCGGTGATGAAGTGCGGGCGCGCTTGGCCGAGCAAGGCATATTAGTGCAAGCTCGCAGCCGGGCGACGCTGGCCGAAGAACAGCCCGATGTATATAAGGACGTGGAAGAAGTCGTGCGGGCCGCGGCGGGTGCGGGACTGGCCAAACCCGTGGCCAAACTCCGTCCTATCGGCGCGATTAAAGGATAGAAATCGAACACTAAACATTAAACACCCCACATGCCCAACATTCCTCAATGGATCACAGGTTGTCCCGTGTCCATCACCGTTTGCGATGCCGACGGCATCATCATTGAAATGAACGACCGCGCCGCCGAAGTCTTTACCGCTGACGGCGGACGCAAGCTCATCGGCACGAATGTACTCGACTGCCATCCCGAACCGTCCCGCTCGCTGGTCAAAGAGCTGATGACTGAACACAAAACGCATACCTACACTATCGAAAAGAACGGTGTGAAGAAATTAATCCATCAAACGCCGTGGTTTGACGGCCAGCGGTTCGGCGGACTGGTGGAATTTTCCATCGTGATTCCCGACGAACTACCGCACTTCATTCGCGGTTGATGCCGCCGATTCCCGTGAACGATTCTTCGCTATATACCGAGGCAGTCGTTGAAGCGCTGTCCACTGACGGTCGCGGCATCGTGCGGGTGGACGGCCGAGCCTATTTCGTGGCGGGCGGTTTGCCCGGCGACCGCTTGCGGCTGCAATTGGATTCGCACACCCATCCGCCCTCAGCCACGATTATCGAAACCTTGCAGCGATCGCCGCAGCGCGTGACGCATCCCTGCCCCCATCATGCGGAGTGCCACGGCTCGCCGTGGGGCGCGCTGGTTTACGCGGAGCAACTCCGCCACAAACGGCACTTGGTGGAGCGCACGCTGCGCAAGATGATCGGCGAGGTCGTCGTGCAGCCGATGCTTCCCAGCCCGCACGTCTGGCAGTATCGCAACCGCGTGGCCATGCATGTGTGGCATCACGCAGAAAAAATCGAAGCGGGATTCAAAACCGAAGCCCGGCAGTCCATCGGCACCGCGATTCATGAGTGTCATCTTGCTTCGCCGATGGTTGCCGAAGGTATTACAGCCGTGACTACTGCTCTCGCCACTATCCAAGTTGAGAGCGAGTTGATTGTTCCGCTGCGGCTGCAAGTCCACGAAACCGCCAGCGGCTCGGGCGGACTATTGGTGTTTGCCGGTGCCGTGTCCCGCAAAGCCGTGAAAACCTGGGAAGCGGTCTTGCCACGCGATGTGCTGCCCGGAGGGCTGTGGTTTGCGGCGGGAACCCACGCGGGAATCGTGGACTTTCGCAGACCGCTGCTGTCCACTGAGCACGCGCTCCCGATGCAAACCACTTCGCTGGGTCATACGGTTGAACTGGAACCGACGGCATTTTGTCAAACCAATTGTGCGGCGGCGGCACTGGTGGAACAGAGAATTCACGAATGGGCGGCCGAGCAGAATTTCCAACACGTATGGGATCTCTACGGTGGTTACGGCGCGCTGGGCTTGGCGGCTTCCGGGACCACGCTGCCGCTGACGGTATTCGAAATCTCCGCCGCCTCGGAAACGGCGTTTCAAAAACTGGCGCGTGAAGTCGGCAACTCGCAAATCCGCTTCATTCAAGGCGATCTGCTGAAAACATTCGCGAATTATTCTGCCGAAATCACATCGCATGATCTGCTCATTCTCGATCCGCCCCGCAGCGGCGCGCATGCCGACGTACTAACGGCGATTAATCAGTCACAGGCTCATACGATGATTTATCTGTCCTGCAATCCTGCCCGGCTGGCCCGCGACATGAGCCTATTGCATGCGGGCGGTTTCACTCCCGAATTCATTCAGCCCTACGATTTCTTCCCGCATACTCCCGCCATTGAAACGCTGGTGGTGCTGAAACGCTGATTGTCATTCTGGACACCGCACAGCGGGCGTCCAGAATCCCTCACCTTGCAGAGAGATCCTTCACTTCGTTCAGGATGACAACATGAAGCCCGTGGGCACAGCACGCTGTGCCCCTACGAGACAAAAGGGCAGACCGTGTGGTCTGCCCTTCATATTCGATAGGAACGGAATTATCCGAGCCGGAGATTTTCGGGATTCAAGGCCTTGAAGGCATCGTGTACGAACATGCCGTCCTTGCGAATCAACACGTCGTCGAAATAAATTTCGCCGCCGCCCTTTTCCGGCCGCTGAATGAGCACGAGATCCCAGTGAATCGCGCTGCGATTGCCGTTGTCGGCTTCGTTTTCGTAGGCATTGCCCGGCGTGAAGTGGAACGATCCGGAAATCTTCTCGTCGAACAGAATATCGTCCATCGCTTCGTCAATGTACGGATGGCAGCCCAGCGCGAACTCGCCGATGTAGCGCGCGCCTTCGTCGGTATCGAGAATCTTGTTCAGCCGCGCGGTATCGTTGGCTTTGGCTTCGATGATCTTACCCTTCTTGAACTGGAACCATACGTTTTCGAAGGTGAAGCCGCGATTGCTGGACGGCGTGTTGTACTGAATCGTGCCTTCGATGGAATCGCGCACCGGTGCCGTGAAAATTTCCAGATCGGGAATATTCATATGGCCGTCGCACTTCACCGCGTTGATGCCTTTGATCGAAAAGCTCAGGTCGGTGCCCGGTCCCTTGATGCGTACGCGGTCGGTCTTGTTCATGTACTCCACCGCCGGATCCATCGCTTTGGAGGCCTTTGCCCAGTCCACTTTCGTGCAGACTTTATAGAAGAAATCTTCGAACGCTTCCAGCGACATCTTCGCCATCTGCGCCATTTGCGGCGACGGGAAACGCAGCACGACCCAACGGGTATGCGCCACGCGCTGTTCCAAATGCACCGGCTTCAGCCAGTACTTTTCATAAAGCTCCATCTTATCGCCGGGCACGTCGCTCAATTCTTTGGCGTTGAAAATCCCGCGCACGCCCATATAGCAATCCATCTGCTTCATGCGGTAGAGCTCGGAATCGGCAATCAGTTTGATCCGTTCTTCGGTCGCATTCATAAACAGCTTGCGCTGCACATGCTGCGTTTTCGATTCCAATACCGGTAATCCCCCCGCATCGCAGATTTCCTGAACCAACGCCGCAGTGAATTCGGCGGGGATATCGATGGCTTCCACCAACACCTTATCGCCCGGTTTCACGGCGGTGGAGTAGCGAACCAGCACGCGGGCTAAATCATAGTAACGGGGGTCTGCCATAACACCAGTCCTTTCAAACGATTAACAAATTGACCTCTCAAGTCGTACACAGTATACGACAAAAAGTTCACATTATCAAGCAGCTGAATCAGCACCAAAGCTCAACAAATGGTTGAAGTTCTTGTCTATTGCAAACAACTAAAACGATTTTTCGTCACATCCTGAACATAAGACGGATGATTTCTCCATTTGTTTCAGGATTCATCACGAACCCGTTTCTGAGAATACAACACAAAGGACAACCCGTCGGGTTGTCCTTTGTTCATTGGGTTGGTAGTGCGTTTACGCTTTTTCCACGGGCAGACAGATTTCCGTGCGCAGTTCCGCCGGCGGCGTCTTCGTATGATCGCTTAAATAAATTTCGAAGGGCGGTTCGCTCTTCGCCGCATAGCCGCTCTTGGGCAGCCACTGCCCGAACAGATAGCCGTAGGTCTCATTGAGTTTTTCATACGGTCCGACGTGCATGATCACGGCATACTCGCCGCCGCCGATTTCCTGCACGCCGATTTCGCCTTCGGGCGCGACGTCGCGATCCAGCACGATACAGGCATCATAGCGCAGCTTGTCGGGCGGAGTCACGTCGGGATCGTCATAGCTGAGACCGATAAACTTGGAATTCGCGTTCAGCAGTCCGCGCGGTCCCGCCCACGCGCACAGTTTGTTCCAGCTCGCTTCGCATTGCGCGTACGGACCGATATTCCGCACGAATGCGACTTTCATTTTAGGATAGGTTCGAAGGGTTACATTCATCGCCGCTCCGGTGGTTAAGGGAGTGAATTCCCGCAGGTCGCCCTGCGGATGATAGTGGACTTGTTCCACCGGACCGGGAAACGGCTGTGCGCGGTGCTGCGAACGGTAGGTGCTGGGCGTCGTTCCGAACATCCCGCGGAAGGCTCGGGTAAACGCATCCAGCGTTTCATAGCCCGCATCGAACGCGATGGCCGTCACGCTGCGCGGGCTGCAGGCCAATAGATGAGCCGCTCGTTCCAAACGCAGGCGGCGGACGTGTTCCATCACCGACTCGCCCACCATGCCCCGAAACACCCGGTGGAAGTGGAAGGGTGAGAAATGCGCGATCCGCGCCAGATCTTCCAGCGACACCGCCTCGTCGAGATGATGCTGAATGTAGATCAGAACGCGCAGCAGGCGCGCGTGGTAGTCTTGCTCAGTGCTGTTTCTCATCACTTCCGCCGGTTAATATAGGAACGGCTGTTTATCGATACCCGACCGATCTTGCGGATTTGGAACGATAAGCACGGGATTATACGTCAGCGGCCGCCATTGATGATCGGCATGTCCTCAGGCACTTCCTGCGCAAATCCTCCCGCCGCAATCAGCACCATCACCGCCATCCCTACCCATAAGAATTTTTTCATGATAGTACCTCTATAGCAATCGCCCGTCATTCTGGACACCGCATTAGCGGGCGTCCAGAATCCCTAACATCATCATTTCGCCGGTGTGGCGGGTCCTTGATCCGACTGGCGGAATTCGGATCTCCCTCCGTTTTCGAGGAACGAATGGAAGGGTTGTGGAACAATAAGCGATAAGCCGAATGCTTCGAAGCTGCTATCCTGAACGCAATAAAGGATCACACTTACTGGAAGTTGTGTGTGGCTTTAGCCAAGCGGTTACTTGTCCATTGTCCGAAAACAAAGCCTGAATATATTATTTACATCACATTCGCACAATTGGTGGATCGTCCTGTCGTACACGCTTGCCGCGAATTAAATAGCATGTCGTAGAACCTATAGCTCTGCCGTCACGTGAACGTCCTTCCAGAATCTCTTCAGCATCCGCAATTAGCAGATCCTTATTCCCTTGCGCGAGTTTAAAAAGCCTTCTCACGAAAGACTCAATTTTATTTGAATTTCTGACTAATTCACATACATGAAATACACGGAATTGTTTATATCCCATAGCCGGAACACATGATGGTCCCTCTTCCACATTTCTTATGCAATGAAAATGAAGTGTCGAGGGAATTTTTGCTTGTGAAAGTAAGTTAATTTCTCCTATTTCCTCACGAAGCTCTCGGATAAGACACTCATTTGGAGCTTCATGACCGTTTGCAGAATTATACCACTTGACAATATCCAATAGATGTCGTCTTGGGATAAAACCCCGAATATCATGTGCCATATCTTTACCTGGACCAAGATTTTGCTGGCGGAAACACCATGAATCGAGGCGGTCCTGAGCTTCTTGATAATACTTGAATACACCGCCAAATGGACAGAATGTCTCTGGTCTATGTAGGTTTCTTACTAGCAAATAACGACCATTATCATCTATTCGCAGAAGGGCAGAGAACGCAACCCGTATTTCAGTGTTTGGCTTTACTATTTTGTAGCGCAACATTCTTGAACGGGCAATCCACTGCATAGTGTGAATGAAACCTGTTACAATTGCATGTTCAACAATCGGTGAAGTCGCCATCTGATTCCCTTCCAATATCAATTATTGATTTCTGTGCCCAGTAGATAAGTACACTCACAATTGTTTATCGTTCATCGTTACTCCGAGTGCTTAAACCTCCGGCGGACGGCAAAGACAAAGAGGGTAACTAAAGTTGCAGTCAAAACGGTTTGCAATATTGCCAAGGCTGATATAATTAGCCGTTTAAAGCTGCCGATATTTGCCAAATCCACTTCGCGACTAAACCATGAACGATCCAAACTCACAACGCGCATTGAAGTAACAAGGCAATCCCATACCGTATCATAGTCACAATTGCTTGACCAAATAAAGAAATATCCATAGAGAACTGCACCGTATAGCCAAGCAAAAATAACCAGCAATCCGAAGACAAGCCAAACCGGTTGCCAAGTATTGCAGCCAAAATATGAGGCAAGCCAATACGCTCGCAGAAGCAATTTGTTATCGCGATTCTTTCCTTGATTCGCTGCCTTCAGTCGAGCTGAAAATATGCCCGATTCAAAGTCGTTTGCGACGGTATGATTTAGTTTTTCCCTATAATAACCTGTCAACTGCTGATATGTATTGGTAATTTTATTCCAATCTAATGAATCTCGGTATTCGCCCTTTCTTTTTCTGGCCAAGTATTCATCTGCAACCATAAGCCTGTGCCACCGTTGCGGCCATTTAACATGCTCGAATTTTATCTTTCTGCAATCGGTGTCAACCAAGAGCACGTCGTACATTTTTAAGTCCTGAATAATAAGCTCACAATCAGATTGTAGATAATTTGATCTATAATCGAGTGCCGGCAATTCATCATTTATTTTTTCGAACTTCAGGCTTTTCAATAGAACTTGTCCGCGTTTACACTCTTTCCCATCAGAAAGCAATTTCCCTCCCAGCCCTGGCCATTCAAGTCTCACTATTCCACAAATTACGGAAGAGTCAAATTTCCCAACTCCAGCAAAGGACGTGTGACTCATCCCAATCTTGCCATGGAATCGTGTCTCTTCAAATATCCCTTCGCTCCAGAATGTAGCATTGTCAAACATCACCCCTTTTATAAATTTTGCTCTTGAGAAATCCGCATTCGCATGAAAATGGGCATTTTTAAAGTTTGGTGTTTCGTGAAAGATAGAGCCAATGAAATTCACTTTGGGGAAAAGTACTGATTCAAAATTTATACCTGAAATGAATTCTGTGTCAGTAAAATCCATCTCCATCAAATATTCTAGCAACCCGTTTCCAATCGAAGGCAGATGCTTTTGCAAAGCCTCCTGTGAATCCATTGGAAATATCCAGCCTGAAAAATCCCAAATTGTCGATCTATGTTGTTTCCAATAGTTAAATTGTTTTATGAGTTCATTTACGAACGCCGCAGCATCCTTTTCAGTGGAATGGAAAATACATTTGTCAGATGCTGGCCGAGAGCCATACTGATATACTCTACGGCTACAAACTTTGCAAGTGAAGTCGGGTGTGGACATGGGAGGGATGAGAGTTTAATTACGCCGTAATAAACGCGGGGCGCACCTTCGTGCGCCCCGGTATATCATGTTATGCGAACTAAATCTTCGGTCCGGCCTTGCAGACTTCGGGGGGCGTACCCTCCTCGAACTTTTTGAAGTTCTCGATGAAGCGCGCCGCCAGATCGCGATACGCCTGATCGTAAGCCGCCTTGTCCGACCACGCCCGGCCCGGATACAGCACGTCTTCCGGCACTTCGGGACAGGTCTTGGGCACGGCAAACCCGAACACGGGATCGGTGTAGTATTCAACCTTATCCAGCTTGCCGTCGAGGGCCGCATTGAGCAGATTGCGGGTGTGGCGAATCGAAATGCGCTTGCCCACGCCGTACTTGCCGCCCACCCAGCCGGTGTTGACCAGCCAGCAGTTGGCTCCGTACTTGAGCATTTTCAGCCGCAGCAGTTCCGCATACTTGGCGGGATGATGCACCATAAACGGCGCACCGAAGCAGGTCGAGAAGGTGATTTCCGGTTCGGTGCCCAGTCCCACTTCGGTGCCCGCGACCTTGGCCGTGTAGCCGGAGAGGAAGTAATACATCGCCTGCTCCACCGTGAGCTTGGCAATGGGCGGCATCACGCCCGACGCATCGCAGGTGAGCATGATGATGTTCTTGGGATGCCCGGCCATCTTTTCGGGAACCGCATTGCCGATGAACGTGAGCGGATAAGACGCGCGGGTGTTTTCGGTGACGCTCTCGTCGTCGAGATCAATCTGCCGCGAAGGCAGATCGAAGGTCACGTTTTCCAGAATCGTGCCGAACTTGCTGGTGCACGCGTAAATTTCCGGTTCGGCGGTGGGCGATAAGGCAATCACTTTCGCGTAGCAGCCGTTCTCGATGTTGAAAACGCCGTCATCGGTCCAGCCGTGCTCGTCGTCGCCGATGAGTCCGCGATTGGGATCGGCGGACAGCGTGGTCTTGCCCGTGCCGGACAGACCGAAGAACAGCGCGCTGTCGCCTTTCTTGCCGACGTTAGCCGAGCAGTGCATCGAGAGCACGTTCTCCAGCGGCAGCAGGTAGTTCATGATCGTGAACACGGACTTCTTGATCTCGCCCGCGTAGCCCGAATTGCCGATGATGCACAGTTTCTGCTCGAAATTGAGCAGAATGAACGTATTGGCAGGCGTGTTGTCCACCGGCGGCATCGCCTTGAAGGACGGAATGGAAATCACCGTGAATTCGGGCACGAACCGCTGATATTCTTCCTTGGTCGCGCAGGGAATGAGCATCGTGCGGGCGAACAGGCTGTGCCACGCATATTCGGTGATCACGCGCACCGGCAGCCGGTAATTGGGATCGGCTCCCGCATAGCAGTCCTGCACGAACAGATCGCGGCCCTGCAAAAAGCCCAGCAGGCGGTCGTAGGTCTCGTTGAACTTGTCGGGGTTGAAGGGCCGGTTGTATTCGCCCCACCACACATTACCCTTGGTGGTTTCTTCGCGCACCACGAATTTGTCGTTGGCGCTGCGGGCGGTATGCTTGCCGGTGCTGACCACGAACGGTCCGCCGTTGGTCACGCGGCCTTCCTGCCGGAAAATCGCTTCTTCGTACAGCGCTTCGATGGGCAGGTTCCAATAGACCTGATGGATATTCTGAATGCCGTGATTGTCCAGACCGTAATCGCCCTTATACGCGCCGGCCTGTTTCTGACACGGGGATTTGATATCGAGGATGTTGTTCATAGCCAGTCCCTCACGAGCTTGCGGTCGCCGATGAAGATTTCATTGGGCGACTTGGGATCCAGCGCCCACTTGATGCGTTCGACGCCCTGCTTGATTTCCTTGATCGTGCCGCATACCGACAGCCGCAGATGGCCTTCCATGCCGAATTCCTTGCCGGGGACGGTGACGACCCGTGCCTTGTCGAGCAGGAACTTGCACATCTTCACCGAATCGTTCTTGAACGGCGCGCCGTAGGCGGTGAAATCGGGCAGGCAGTAGTAGGTGCCGTCGGGCGGACGCAGATACACGCCGCTCATGCCCTTCAGTTCCTGAATCATCACCTGCACGTTGTTCTGGAGCATCGTGCGCAAGCCTTCGATCACCGACTGCACGCCGGTCAGCGCGCCTTCCGCCGCCGCCTGCTGCACCAGCGAAACGGTGGTGGAAATCTGCCCCTGCACGTTGATCATCACCTCCGTCATTTTCTTCGGCGCGACCACCCAGCCGACGCGGAATCCGGTCATGCCGTAGAGCTTGGAGACGCCGTTAATGGAGATGATATGCGTGTTGTCGAGATCCTTGTTCGTGTACTTGTAGGGATTCGCCCACTTCTTGCCGTCGAACACCAGCTTGTGGTAGATATCGTCGGAGATGTAGTAGATGCCCTTTTCTTCGCAGAATTCGACGAGCTGCCGCACGAACTCTTCGGAATAAATCGCGCCCGACGGATTGTTGGGGCTGTTGACGATGATCGCCTTGGTATAGCTGGTGACGTGCTTGACCACTTCCTCGAAGCGCGGGCAGAAGCCGCCGTCTTCGGACTTGACGATGACGGGCACGCCGTACACCATCTTGACCATTTCCGGATAGCTCACCCAGTAGGGCGCGAGCACAATCACTTCGTCCTGCGGATTGATCAGCGAGTAGAGCACGTTGTAGAGCGACTGCTTGGCGCCCGAACTGACGATCACGTGCTGGGTGGTGGGAATCCGGTCGTAGTTTTCTTCGGTATAGCGAATGATCGCTTTCCGCAGCGAGACCGTACCCTCGGTGGGGGTGTACTTGACGTCGCCGGCGGTCAGCTTGGCCGCGCTGGACAAAATGGCGGCGATGGGGGCTTTATTCTTCGGCTCGCCAGCCCCAAGGTGGATGACCGCCTCGCCCTTTTCCCGCAGAATGCGGGCTTCCTCGTTCAGCGCGAGGGTGGGAGACGGTGCGATGGACCGTGCCAGTTGACTTAAGCTCATGGGAGAATTTACCTTCTATCTTCAGCCACGGGTAGATTGCGAATAAAGTAACAACTATAGTGCTTTTTTCGGTCTAAAGCAATACGTGGCGAGTGGTTTGCGGACTTTTTAGACCAGTTTCTCGAAAAACATTCTAAGAATCACTCTTCGAGTGAAGAACTCTAAGAATTATTATTAAATATTCTTCGAATACTCTAAGAATATACTCTTAGAGTGGGGGGCGAGTGAGATGGTTAGGGCTCTCCATGACTCGGCCATCGTGAATGCCGCAGAGATTGATATTACGGTATCTGGAAGGGGAAAACCACTCAACTACTCTCTGTTGTAAATAGTGGGAATTTTCCAAAATCGAAGAACGCGGTGGATAACCCTATAATTCATTATAAATAAATCTTATAAGAAAAATATTGAGTTTACGTCAGAAAATAGACAGTATATAATATAGCACATTTTGAACAAATGTCAAGCGGAAAATTGAAGGAGATAGTGCGGGGGTGGTTGGCTCTCCCCCTGCTTCAGCGGGGGGATAAAAGGGGGGTGCGGCTACTCGCCGAGCCGTGGATAAGCCCAGCGCAACCCGGCCGGAATGTAACGAACGGTAGGGGCCGATTCATCGCGCCCGATTCTGTAGGGGCGCACCCGTGTGTGCGCCCGT
>CAYUIF010000041.1:0-21910 GCA_964444755.1 uncultured Alphaproteobacteria bacterium
AGGGTTTTCTTATGGTGGCCACTTTCGGAGGGAAGTCAAACGGGGAAAATCAGATAATGCGCGCCTTCTTGGCCTGGCTGCGCAATTCATCGCGGAACTTGGGATGCGCGATGTTGATCAATTCCAGAGCGCGTTCACGAATGCTCTTGCCGTGCAGGTAGGCCACGCCGAATTCGGTGGCGATATAATGCACGTCGGCCCGCGTCGTGACCACACCGGCGCCGGGAGCCAGTTCGAAGACGATCTTGGACACGGTGTCATTTTTGGTGGACGACGGCAGCGCAATAATCGGCTTGCCGCCCTTGCTGCGCGCCGCGCCGCGGATGAAGTCCACCTGGCCGCCAAAGCCGCTGAAGACCGAATGACCGATGGAGTCGGAATTGACTTGTCCGGTAATATCCACCGACAACGCGCTGTTGACAGCGATCATGTTATCGTTGCGGGCGATTTGGAACGGATCGTTGGTATGATCCACCGGGCGGAATTCGCAGAGCGGATTCTCGCGGACGAAATCATAGAGCATCTGGCTGCCCAGCACGAAAGACGCGACCATTTTATCCTTGTGCACGTTCTTGGCGCGGCAGTTGATGATGCCTTCCTGCACGAGTTCGACCGCGCCGTCGGAGAACATTTCGGTATGCATGCCGAGGTCGCGCTTATTGCGCAGGAAGCTGAGCACGGCATTGGGAATGCCGCCGATGCCGAGCTGCAAACAGGCGCCGTCGGGAATCAAATCGGCCACATGCTGACCGATCTTGGAATGCAGGTCGCTGATGGGTTCTTTCGGCAATTCATGGAGCGGAGACTCGAATTCCACCGTGCGGTGGAAACGGGAAATATGAATAAAGTTTTCGCCGTACACGCGGGGCATCTGCGGATTGATCAACCCGATCACGTACTTGGCCATGCGGGTTGCGGTCAACGTCGCGGCGCAGTCAATACCAAGACTGCAGAAGCCGTGACGGTCCGGCGGAGTGACTTGAACCAATACCACATCAATGGGTTTTTGGTTGCTTAGCAGCAAACCGGGAATCTCACCGAGGAAAATCGGCACGTAGTCCGCCCGGCCTTCGTTGACGGCGGTGCGGGCATTGGCTCCGGTAAACAACGCACAATGGCGGAAGTGGTTTTCCATACCGGGGGCCAAGTGCGGGGCCGGTCCGAAAATCAGAATGTGGACCACTTCCACGTGGTACAACTCAGGAGCGCGCGCCGCCATCGCTTCCAGCAGCAGAGTTGGAGCCGCGCACCCGGAACCGACAAACACGGTGTCGCCGGACCGAATACAACGTACCGCATCAATGGCTTCGGCCAATTTGGCTTCGGGAATGGGGGCCGCGGCCGGGGGAGCAGTCTTTTTAGTTCCCCGACCATCATCAGACGGGGCGGATTCAGCTTTCTTCGCTAACGTTTCAGCCATTTCTTCCTCAAGGGCTTGCAGTGTATATGAAGGACAGTCCCCATTTCGGGACCGTTACGATTTTATCGTGAAAAGATACGCAATTTTCAGCTAAAAGTCCAGTCTGGACTTGACGATACAGTGTCTTTTTTATGTGGTCAAAATGGTTTATTTCAACCACTGACGCGGGACGGTGAAGCCTACTCCAAACAAATACAACGGACTAATCCGACAGCCCCGGCGGCGGGCTAATGAAAACGAGAGGAATAGTCCATTATTGAAAAGCCCCGGTGGGATCCCACCGGGGCAAATTCAGCCGCTCCGGGAGAGACTACAGCTCCAACCGACCGTCAATCACCTTCTTCACGTCCTGATTATGGGATGGACCCATATGAATCGCGTAGGAGAGTACCCCTTCATCACTCAAGCCGATTTGATACCACAGGTCATATTCTTCCCGAAGTTCGGGGAAATAGACGTTCATGGCGGTATCCCGCAAGCGTGAATCCGTGAGAAAATCCGGACTCATCTTCGCCAACTCCCGATGCGCTTCCATCACTTCCGTGCGGCGCGGCGTGGGTAGAAAGAACCGTTCACGAACGATTTCCCGGTCATCCGCCGTCAGGATAATTTCGATATCCGACGCCAACGGCATTTCGTGATGCTTCAACAGCAATCCTTCCACCGCTACGGGGATCGGGTGGTTGGGGGCAATCACCATCGCCGTTTTGACATTCCTTAATTCAATCGTAAATCCGGCATCCAATAACGATGGTTCACCTTCGGTGTACCGCCATGCTTCATGGACCGTTTCGACATCATGTTCGTCCAGCGTAGGCATATCCGTTTCGGTTGGCATCTCATCCTGGCAAACAGACTCCATTCCGACTTCGGGTTCGTGCATGTCTTCCATTGTTTGTCCCTCGCTCCATTTGGAGATAACTTGCCGATCTGTACGGGGACGATAAGCAAGCATGTCGTCCTCCCTCCAGAGATGCTCTGGCTCTCATGCAAAAATACTATAGACCCGATAAATCTGTCAAGCATAGTAACAGATGCGAATTATTTTTCTTTTTCGAATCTAAATAGTCGTATTGTGAGCATATCGGGTCGGATTATCATAAATTGAGTGAAGTGTAGGATAAAATACCGCTTTGTAAAGTGAGACATGCCTCTCACATTCCGGGGAAAATCGTCTGATTTCAACCGTATCACCACAACATACAGAAACGGACAGCCAAGTACGACTGTCCGTAGTGGTATCCTTGATATTTTCCAACTTTCAGGTCATAAATAGCATTTCGCGGTACTTTGGTAGCGGCCAAAGTTGATCTTCGACCATTGACTCCAGAATGTCGCCGCCGGAACGAACCGCCTGCATGGCCGGAAGTACGGCTGATTCCTGAAAACGGGCATGTTCGGCGGGATCGTCGCCATGGCGGTCGGATTCGGCGCGAATCCGATCCAATTCGTTCAAGGCGGAAAGGAACTGGGCTACGGCGGTGGAATGCTGGCGGACCAACTCAAGCTGTTCGATGGGAACGGCGGAATCGTGCAGCGATCCGACCTGACCGGCGGCCGCGGCGATACGGGACTGATGAGTCAAAGCGGCGGGCAAGATCATCGTGCGGCCCAGATTCGACATTAAAGCCGCTTCAATGGTGATGATCTTGATGTAATTTTCCAGCTTGATGCGGTAGCGGCTGTGCAGTTCTTCAGCGGTCAGAACATTCTGCTTCGTGAACAGCGCGATGGACTTGGGTGCGATAAACGCGGGAAAGGCATCTACACAAGTACGGAAGTTGGGCAGACCGCGCTTGTCTGCTTCATCATGCCATTCCTTAGAATAATTATCGCCGTTGAAAATAATCGGCTCGCGTTGACGTAACTCACTCTGGATCACACTCTGTACCGCATCGGGCAGGCTCTTCCCCGCTCCGCGGGCGGACTCGATCTGATCGGCCAGTTCGTCCAGCGCTTCGGCAACAATCGTGTTCAAAACCATGTTGGGACGGGCGATATTCTGACCGCTGCCCACGGCGCGGAACTCGAACTTGCTGCCGGTGAACGCAAAGGGCGACGTGCGGTTACGGTCGCTGTCATGCTTGGGCAATGGCGGCAGCGACGAGATTCCAATATCCAGGAACTGCTTGGTGCGCGTGGAAGCGGTAGAGCCGGAGATGATGGACTTGACCACATCCGTCAGCGTCTCGCCCAAGAATACGCTGATAATCGCGGGGGGCGCTTCGTTGGCACCCAAACGATGATCGTTGCCGGGCGTGGCTACGGATGCCCGCAATAGGTCGGCATGAATATGCACCGCGCGCAGAACGGCTGTTAGAAAAACCAAGAACTGGGCGTTTTCGTGGGGAGTGTTGCCGGGATCGAGGAGGTTGTTGCCGCTGTCATCGGCCAATGACCAGTTGTTGTGCTTGCCGCTGCCGTTGACTCCGGCAAAGGGTTTCTCGTGCAGCAGGCATTCGAAGCCGTGGCGATGGGCGACGCGCCGCATGACCGACATGGTCAGCAGGTTATGATCGGTGGCGATATGCGAGCGCTCGAACACGGGCGCAAATTCGTATTGGGACGGCGCGACTTCGTTGTGGCGGGTGGTGATGGGAATACCCAGCTTATAGAGTTCGCGTTCGACGTCTTCCATATAGGCCAGCGCGCGGGCATTGATCGTGCCGAAATAGTGATCCTCCATCTCCTGTCCCTTAGGCGGGCGCGCACCGAACAGCGTGCGTCCGGCGCTGATCAAATCCGGCCGGAGTTGCACCCAGCGTTGATCCACGAGGAAATACTCCTGTTCGCAGCCGACGGTGGCATTCACACGGCGAACCTCCTCGCGCCCGAATAACTTCAGCACGCGAATCGCGGCGCGGCTGAGGGCATCCTGCGACCGCAAGAGCGGCGCTTTCTTATCCAGCGCATGACCGCCATAGCCCAAGAACACCGACGGAATACAGAGCGTACGTCCCAGCGTGCCTTCCATGAGAAACGCATCGCTGGTGGGATCCCAACCGGTATAGCCGCGCGCCTCGAACGTCGAACGAATGCCGCCCGACGGGAAACTGGACGCATCCGGCTCGCCCTGCAGCAAATCTTCACCGGCGAACTGCGTAAGCACACCGCCTTCGGGCGTAGGAATGAGAAACGAAAGATGCTTTTCGGCGGTGAGTCCGGTGAGGGGATGGAACCAGTGGCAGTAGTGGGTGGCGCCGCGCGCCATCGCCCAGTCTTTCATGGCGGCGGCGATCACGTCGGCATGGGCGGGATCGAGCACCGTACCGTTGCGGCGGAGATCCAGCATATGCTGATAAACCGCTTTGGGCAACACTTGCCGCATATCGGCCAACGAAAAGACATTCTGCCCGAAGATTTCCGAAAGCGGCGGCACGGCTTCGGAACTACGGACGGCGGTCGCACCGGACTGAGCGAATCCGGTCAGCGTGGTCATGCGAGGCGATGATGGCATAGACGGTGTTGTGGAGTTATAGATTAGTTATGGGTGATTTATGGGAATGAGAAATATCATTTTCGGGCGAATCTGGTCTCCCTCCGTTCACGGGGGGACGGAAGGGGGGTTCTTTTTGTCAGACGGGCAGAGCCCGCCTGTAGTAGCTTGTTCGCCGTTGTCGCTCTCCGGAGCGGCAATGGCGCACTGCCGTGCGGCGCTACACATTCATTCCGGGCGGGTCTAAGGACCCGCCTCGGCGATCCCGCTACTCCTTCATCGCCGTTGTGGGCTAACAAGCCCGCAATGGCGTGCGGCTTCGCCGCGAGGGGTGCCCTCACCACTCGCGGCGAAGCGCCTCGGCGAACTTAGTCCTCCGGCAAGTCGTAGTAGAATTTGCGGTCTTTGAGTTCGGGGTGGGCTTCCCACGAAATCCGGCTGTGAATACCGAGGTTGTCGTAGGGATATTCGAGAATGTGAATGACCGGCCACCAGTCGGGCTGGCCGACCGTGGCGATAAACGCGCGGCTGAGGTTTTCGATCAGGGCTTTTTTACGCGAGCGCGGCTGCCGAGGACAATAGAGCACAAGATGCAGCACGGGCACGCCCTCGCCCTCCCACGGGATTCCCGCCTTGCCCGCGCAGCCGGGATCGTACTCGCGGATGGACACTCGAAAGATCTCCCGCTCCAGCCCGGCGGCTTCGGCGGCGTCGGTCAGATTGACAATCAGCGCACGCTTGATCTCGATAGTCGTGCGCGGCAGAGTAACTTCCAGACACGGCAAGGGGAAAACTCCAAACTTAAAACTTCAAGCTTAAAATCAGCGCAAGGAATCCACAAATACACACACCGGAATGGTCGGAATACCCGGAATCGGATTGCCGTTTAGATCCCTTGCCATCATGATGAAGCAGCGGGTGCCGCAACATTCCGGAAACCACCATCCTGCCAGATAATTGGTGCTATCCTCGGACTCGAATCGAAAGGTTCCTTCATCGTAGTTGAATCCGAAAGACGGAAGCGGAAATCCATACCAGCAAACCGTGACAAATGACGAATCCGGTAAGCCGGGACCAAGCAAGAGCGTATCGGGATCAACGGTGACGTGGAGATAAGGCGGTGCTTCTTGAACGACAACGGTTACTTCATCATGTCTGCCACCAAATACCGCCCGAATCGTCTGTACCCCCACTTGATCAGTCCGGAAACGAAATGGAACACAGCCATCCTCATTAACAGTATCAATCAGAACAGGATCAAGGAAAGATATTGAACCAAACGGTTCAAGCAGTACAATATTGACAATCCCCCATGTACAAGGCTGCCCATACGAGTCGGTTACGGTTACCAGTCCATCGGTTGTGACAACATGTCCGGGATAGCACAAAAGCGTATCAGATTCGACAACAACCTGAATATTAGGCGGAAATGGAGGTTCCGGGGGAACGAAGTGATCTTCCTCCTCGCACCCCACCATCACCAAACCTGCCACCACTGCCAGTACCACCGCAAGCCACCCCATGCGTGCGTACATGACTCCCTCCCACTGGATTAGCTGTGCTTAGATCAATTACGGCTTATTGAATTTTTCGATAATTTTCGGTTGATAATGCTCGTCCACGGCGACAAAAACGACGCTGGTCTTGACCACCAAATCATTGTCGGTCCAGCCTTCGATCTCGAAGCTGATGGACGTGCGACCAACTTTCACATGATCCACCCAGAATTCCACGATATGCCCCTCCTGCACGGGACGGACAAAACGGATTTCGCCGAACTTGAGCGTGACCATGAGCAATTCGCCGGTGTGTTTGTGGGCGAAGATCGAGGCGGCTTCGTCCATCCACGCCATCATGTTGCCGCCGAAGAGCGTGCGGCGCAAGCCGACATCAAGGGTCTTGCAGAGTTTGGAGGTGACGTAGATTCGGGTCGGAGATTCTTGGGACATCGTTATTGTTCCAAATTGTGAAAAGGGGCGCACCTTAATGCGCCCCTTCGGATTCTCATGACGAAGGAACGCCCGCCCGCACCTTCACCGATTTATCAAACACAAGCTTGCTCACTTGAGCAGCATCATCTTGCCCAGGCCTTCGAAATCCGGCGCGGACAACCGATAGAGATACACACCCGAAGGCAGATTGCTGCCGTCGAAGTCCACGGTATGCTTGCCCGCGGTCAGATTACCGCGAACCAATTCACGAACTAAACGGCCTTGGATATCATAAACCGAGAGCGTGACCTCGGCCGCACGGGGCAGATCGAAGGCGATTTGGGTGGCCGGATTGAACGGATTGGGATAGTTTTGTTCCAGCCGGAACGCCTGCGGCAGTGAGGCCGGGATTTCATCCGCCGACACCGGCACGCAGGTTCCGTGGAGAAATAGCGTATCGGGCGTGGACGAACCGCTGCTGTGAATGACCAGCATATCGCTGAACTCACCCAACGACGTGGGGGCGAACCGCGGGCGGAGGAAGAAGGTTTGCGTCGGCAGCAGATCCATCGGCAGATCCAAAAGAATCGAGAACGGTTCGTTAATACTCACCGATTCAATGGTGATGGGCACATTACCCATCGCCCGAATCGGAATCCGCAGGCTGTCAATGCGACCCAGCCCGACTTCGCCGAATTCACCGGTGGAGGTGGTAACGAAACTAATCCACGCGTCGACGGCGGTGGCGGCAAGGTTTACATGCAGCGCGCTGCCGGTGCCGTTATGGGTTAGCGTCAAGGTGCCGGTTTGCCGTCCGATGGATTGCGCAAGATATGTGATATTCAGGGCCACACTACTCGCCGCTCCGACGGTAAAGGTATCGGGCATGTCAACGGTAAACGGTCCGGAAGCCGTTACGGAATAAACCGTCAGGCTGGTAGCGGCATTGTTAACCAAGATCGTCTGACGGGTAATCGGGGTACCCACCTGGGTCGTATCGAAATCAATCCATTCATCCGTGAGATAGGGATCGGACACATTGTAGATGTCAAAGACCAGGTCATAAAGCTGGACATTGTTTTCACCGGAACGAGTGACTTTAAGCGCATAGTCGCCGCCCACGGCCGGGGGATCGAAATGGTAGATTCGTTCGGCTTCACCGGCCGGATGAGTGGTGGATTGCCGCTCCAGACTCGTCCCGGTTCCGTCGTAGAGATAGATATCGAGGTTGAGATCATCGCGGGAATTGATCAAGGATCCGGGATCGCAATTGCCGTCCTGTAATTGCGGGCCTTCCAGATATTCATAGCCGATGGGTTCCACGGTGATCGTAACGCCCTTGTCGTTCGGCACTGTGAACGCCCACCAGTCTTCATCGTTCAGGTTGGTGATGCCGATATCCGAAAGTGTGGTATCGTGGGACAGGTTCCCTAACTGCGTGGCGTTAAACGCGGAGTTATTGGGTTCGAAACGGTCGCCATAGTTGAAAATCGCCGCCCGGATATCATCATGCTGGGGGCCGTCGAAGGACGGGGAATAGTACGGCTCGAGCAGCTTGCTGCTGTTGGCCGGACAGACGTGATTCAAACCCCAACCGTGACCATGTTCATGAGCAACGATGTTCCGGAAAAAAATGTAATCGTTGGTCGTCGACGCCCAGTTTTCGCTGGCATCGAGCACCATATCGCCGTTATTGGGATAATAGTTGAACGCCAGCACATTCGAAGGACCGTCGACGTTGATGCTGCCGATACGCACGTCACCCCGCACTCCAAGCAGGCCCGAGGCATTACCGAATACGGCGCCATCATCCACTTCCTGTACATACTGGATTCCGCAGACCTCGCTCCAGCGTTCGAACACGCGCGCGAAGAGGTTTTGCCAGGTTTGCTGGTTTCCGAACAGCGTGTTCATACGCGAATAGAGTTGACTGGCTTGACCTTGAATAATCGTGCCATCGGGTACAAAGCTGTAGGTCAGGGTAATCGGATTGCCGGTGGATCCGGTAAAGCCATTGGTTGCTGTGGAGGTCCAGCGTGCGCCAAGCCGATAATCCAGTGAATTCGGGCCGAATATCCTCTCCTGCCACCCGGCCATGTATTCTTCCGGGGTTCCGGGGGCGAAGCATACTGCGCCAAGAGAATTACTTTCCTGTAATTCATTAGTTTGCAACGAAGTCTTAAACAATAGGTGGCTGGGCAGAGGAATCGTGTACCAGCCGCCGGCGAGTACTCCGACGCAGAGGATGAGGCTAAGGATGTAGGGTGCTGCGCGTCTCATGAGGCTATCCTCACTTTTAACAAATTGTTATTCTGAAACATGGAGGGTTGACTGAAGTTCCTTTCTATTAAACTAAGGTACGGCATAAAATATCCACCTTCAAGCCCCTTTTTGAGTTTTATGATGAGTTCAGCGAAAAACCAAACAACCGACGGTGAAATAAGAGTATCCAATCGTCATATCAACAACTGCTGAAGCGCCAATAATTGACGACTGTTAGGGCACAACGATTGCACATTAATTGCTGAGAAGAGTTGACTTTTAACATATTAAAACTGATATTATGCGTTATGGCGGCTTATAAGCTGTCTGATTTTATTTGAATCGCAACAGACAACAACTAAATACATGCCCTTTGGGGCGAAAACCAAAAGGGAACTGCTATGAAGCTCGTGAAACTATGGTTTTTCATCCTAACCAGCTTAGCAATTGCCGGAATGGCCTTTGGCCAGCCTGGTGCGGTGGACATTACGTATTTCGATGACGGTTCCGGAACCTATCCGCCGCTGGGGTGCGTTTGCACCAGCGGAACTCCTTATGAAGATGGAACCTCGATCTGTGTCTATTGGGATAACGACAACAACGGACCGGATCCCGATGATCCCCTTACGGAGGTCGGCACCGGTTACGGTCAAGTGAATAGCAGTTGCGGTTCATTTAACGGTGAAGTTTACGGATTGCCCGGCTTTTTCCAGTTCGACCCGCTGTTCATCGTTAACGAAGTCCCCGGCGGCGACAGCGCCAAATACTATTTGCGAATCAGTTCCCCGGCCGTTACCGGCGGCGATACGTGCTGCTGGACGTCTTCGGTCTTTACGGTCGTTCCGGGCCCGCAGGAATTTTATCCGACACCTTCCAACTGGACCTGCACGAACGATCCTTGTGTAATTACCGGCGGTGATCCGCCAGTCGCACCCACGGACTTTACGGCTTCGGATGATACCGGATGTCTGTCGATCACCTGCCGCTGGCGTCATAATCGAGTCAATGTCCAGCAGTTTCGGGTGGAGCGTTTCCGGTTAGACGGCACGGGCTGGAATACTCTGGCTACCGTTAACGGCACGGACACGGTTGCATCCTTTACGGTGGCCACCGATGCCGTTCGTCAGTATCGCGTCAGCGCCGTGAATGTTAATGGCAGCGCGGCATCGAACACCGATAACGGCAGCGCGTACCTGCTGCGGTTTGCCCCGGGCGCCAATGGTAATCTCACCGGCATGAATCTGCATGGATCAACACATACCATTCAGTTTGTGCGTCCGACCACGACCTGCGCTTCTGGTGCCAAGCTGTACTTAGTTCACAGCGACAGCGCTAATGGTGTTCCCGTTCAATGGGGACTTCTGGCATCGTGTTCGCTGTGCACGCAGATTCAATTTACCCTGCCCAGCAATACAACGTTGAATTATTGCAAGCTGGTTCTGCAAGACAGCAGCTTCCTGTATTCAACCATCTTCACAGATACGACGGATTCGATTTTCCATTTGGGTATTCCCGATGCTGCCGATATTCGCGACTTGGTGTTGCCGGATCGGTTCGACCTGGCGCAGAACTTCCCGAATCCGTTCAACCCCGAAACGCAGATTGTTTTCAACGTTCCGGCGACGGCGGATGTACGGATCAATGTCTACAACATCAACGGGCAATTAGTCCGGACGTTGATTGACGGCCGGTATTCCATCGGCACCCACCAAGTAACGTGGGACGGCCGGAATAATGCCGGACAAATAGTCAGCGCCGGACTGTATCTCTATCGCATGGAAGCCCCCGGCTACATGCAGACGAAGAAGATGCTGCTGATGAAGTAAGGTTCGCCGATAGCCGAAACTGCTTTCGGTTTGATTGATAATGAAGCGCCCCGATCCACATGGATCGGGGCGCTTTCACATTATGTTGAGATCAGCTCTACTCTTGGGCTTCGGCTTTCGGTTCCGGCGCGAAGAACTGCTTCATTTTCGGACCGAGATCCAACGACGTAGCGACCGTTTCAATCGGGATCTTCTTTTCAGCAGCGATCTTGCTGAAGAAGCCGTCATCGTCGCCGCCTTTCACAACGAAAATATGAGCAGCGCTCGCGGCACCCAGTTTATTGAACGGATCGGAGAGTGCACCCCGGCGATTCAAACCGCCCATATGAATGGCGATCACCGGCACTTCTGCCTTGGTGGCGGCATCCACCACGGCTTGCACACGCGCCAGTTCATCGGCTTCGCTGATTTTCGCCGCGCCCAGTCCCTTGCTGCTTCCGCCCAACACTAAGAGGATTGTACCCTTCCCCGCCACTTTTTCCGCCGTGGCATCAGGTAGATACTCGAAGTTCAGGGAATCACGCATGAGCAGGGTTTTCATCATCAGGGCGTCGGCGCTTTGACCGCAGCTGGTCAACAGAATCGGTTCTTTAAATGAAGGCTCGGCGGCAAACAATGAAAGCGCCGAGAAAAGCAAAAGAATGCCGGAGAGTTTCAAAGCACGCTTGTACATAGTAGTCTCGATTTATACTCATTTTGTTTTTGGTATCAGAAACGCCCCCACGCCTTGCCGCTGCACATCCTCGTAGCCGGGAATACCGGAGACGGCCAGAGATTTATCCGGCTGAACAAAGCTTAAGGCATCAATTAAAGCGCGGACTCCCGCCAGATGACGACCGACGCGGACTTCGAGGGGGATTCCGGTAGAATCGTACGGGACGCGCAGTAAACCGGCTTCCGCCGCCTTCAGATAGCAGGGATCTTTACCGTCCAGAATCATCGGTGCATCGCTGCGGCCGCGCAGCCGACCTTGCATCAGGTTCGCCGTTTCCATCAGCACTGCCATGGCGGGAGTGGCGTCGCCGATTTCGCGATGCGTCAGTCCGCGGAAGTTCTGGGGGGACGGCTCCAGCGCGTATTGCAGTCCCTCGCTTTGCAGAGTGAGATTGGCGAAAGCCGCTACATCCATCGCGCGCTCATGAGCCACAATCGCATTAATGACCGGATATTCGGGCGATGCTTCGTGCAAGTCAATCACCAAATCCACATGCTCAGTGAGGATCAATGAAGAGATCGCAAAAGCGGTACGCTCCGTAAAATTTCCGTCAGCCCGCCCCGGATAGGAACGATTCAGGTTGCGCGTTTCCGTTCCCGAGAGCCGTTGATTCGAAGGATAATGGAGATAGACTTCGGGATCCGGCCATTGATCAAGCGGATTCGTGAACCGGCAACCATAGCGGAAGTGCCGCAGACCGGTCGGAGTCGGGATGTCGAATCCGGTGGGATGCGCTTCACCGGGTTCATTATGAGTGAAACCGGAATGGTTGGCGCGGGGAATCACAAACACTCGTCCGCGATCTACCGTAATATTTTCCAACAGCATCGTGGCGGCGATATACCCGGACGCTTCGCTGGGATGGGTCCCCCCCATTACTAATAGCGTCCCGCCCGGCTCTTTTCCCTCAAAGAGGTAAACCTCCGTATCGGCACGAGTGTTCCTGATATCTGGGAAATAGTCGGACAGATGCAGTACTTTGCTCAAACCGCACGCGGGATAAACCGGTTCGTCCCAGCGCAGCGGCAGCATATGCCGCGCCGCCACCGCGACCATCAATGCCGCCGCGAGAAAGAAACACAATCCGCGCAGGCGGGTAATCTTGTCGGGTTGTCGTTCGGGAGGCGCGTTCATTTCAGCAGGAACATTCTAAGAATAAATGGAATCAAAGCCAGCGCCGCTGTCGCCTGATATCTCCAATCCGTTCCGCGCAATAGCTCACGAAACGCAAGCCATGCCGAGACTGCGACAATCGCCCAATAGAACCAAAACAGAATTTGTGAGATCAGATGATACACGTCAGTTCAGACCCATCAGTTTAGCCAACGGATTGGCAAAATAGATCATTCCAATTCCCCAAATAATCGCCAGAGTAATCGGAATCCAGGAAGCACGCAGGATGGGACCGGGATCTTCCTTGACGATGGGAGCGGAAAGAATCACCGCCAAGCGAGTCGGCGGCAGGAAATCACCCACCGAAGCCAGCAATGAGATCGCCGCCGCGACAATGATATCGTTTTGGTGGAGCATCGCCAACAGCAGCGGTACGCCTAAGACCGAACTGGAACCGTAAGCCGAAACACCGCCGAAGAGCGGCACCAGCAGCGCCATTCCGACATATAGCATCGCAGGCGGCAGAGTTAAAGTGTTGACGACGATAAATCCCCGCGCTCCGGTGAGGGTGAGAATCTGAATGAAGACGCCTATTCCCACGAGCAGACCGACAATCGGCAATGACTCGCGGATCGCCCATGTCAATACGTCATTCAACCGCATCCGATCACCGGTGAACAGCCCTAGTATTCCCGCCAGCACGAACATCAGCGGAACCCCGATATAGGGAATGTACTCGGGGAATGACTTGCCGCCGAACAGCAACACAAATAACAGCAGCAGCGGTAAATAGAGTTTGAAACCATGATCGGAATAGCGCGAGGGCGGAAGCTGTTCGAGAATTCGCGGATCGCGCAATCCGTGAACACGCTTGCCGGCGATCAGAAAAGATGAAAGTAATGCCAGCGGTACGGTCGCGACCAACAGCGGCCAACCGAAACCCACATAAGGCATGTCCACCCCCGAACCGATGAGCATGGCGGCGATATTCACCGGCGGCGCGACCATTCCGAAAAAAGCGGCGGTAGCAATAAACGCTCCGACCCGGGCCCGTGACAATCCGGCACCGATGAGAACCGGAGCAATCATGGCTCCGGTGGTGAGCACGCAGGGCGCAGTCAAACCGGTAAGCATGCCGGGAAACATGACGAAGATCGTGAGCAGAATCAGCAGCAAGCGCGGCCAATTACCCAGCGCGCGAATCGTCGCTGAGTTCAGCGAAGCCAGCGCGCCGGACCGCTCGAAGACCGCCATAAAAAAGAGCGATGTAATGACCAATAGAATCGGATCAAGATAGAGAATCGCTCCTTCGACGAAATGCTGGACCGGAAAGCCGTGTCCCCCGATCAACGCTCCAACCACCGCCGACAGCAGCAAGCCGATTCCGGTCGGCAGGCGAAACAGGAATACCCCGGCCAGCAGCGCGCCAACCATTGCCAACAACGTCCACCCTTCCATCAGGAATGGCTCCGAAGTGATTCAGCAAGCTGCAGGGATGACATAGATAGCTTCAGTCGGTACTCAATTCTTGGTTTCAGCGGGTGACGGCTGGAGGTAATAAACCGGAGCTTCGCCGGCGGGAGTAAACGATTCAGGATCGAAGGGAAGATTGGCGTCGCGGGCGATATCTTCGATGTGAAGCAGATTCAACACCGGGATTCCCGCGCGCAGGAAATCAAATACGATGCCGGACGGATCGCTTTGGCTTAAGGAATCCCAATTTATCGTCGCAAAATCATTCCAGCCGCCGGGCAATTCGCGGCCGTCCGGTCCTTTGCCCAGCATCACATGATTGCCGCCGATGTTGATCAATAGCTGATAGTGTTGCGGATCACCAATTTGGGTTTTTCGCAACGCCATTTGTTTTCTTAACGAGCGCGCTCGCAGTAAGGGATAATTCAACGAGAACGCTTTCTCCTTGATCAGATTACGTGCTTCCCGGGACAATCCACCGCCGACATCGCCGGTCCCCCCTATCGTCACGAAGTTACTGCGCCGCTTCAGCAAACCGAGACGATTCAGTGTATCTTCCATATCTATCCACGTAAATTCAGGCTCATTCGCTCCGTAACTGGATGCGCCGATGGAGCAGATACTCAGAGACTGAATGTCCAACACTTCCAGCGCCATGAGCACCGACAGATTCATTCCCGGAAATGAACCGGTCATACTTACCATGACCGAATCATCGGGACCGATGCCGTGATCCACCAACGTACGCACGATGCATGCTGCGAAATCGGGATTCGTGGCGGCGCGTTTGGCCTTGAGGTAACCGACGGTGGTGGTAATCGGCGAGTACTCAACGCCGATCAAGCCCGTGCGATTGGGATCTACGACCGGATCATAGATGCCAAGAATCAGTTTGCTGTTATAAAGCTCCCGCTGCGCGTCTTTGACTTTTTCGGCGGCACGCACCATCGTCGGATAAGCCGGATGACGGGTTTGCGCGGTTGCCGATAGAACAAAGGCTGCCAGCAGCAAGAATGATATGTGAACGGTACGCAACATCCGATCAGAATCCCGCCGGTGCTCCATCGCGACGCGGATCGGCCGCACCGCGCAATTCACCGGTTGGTTGATCAATCTGAATCGCGTGAACGCCGCCGAAATAATTATTCACGCTCCCGTAAGGATAGACACGCCAGCCGCGCGCGGTCAGCTCGTCCAAGGTTGATTGAGGGATCCGAGTTTCCACGACCAACACTTTGCGAGCCGGATGAAACCGCGGCGCATTTAGCGCTTCATCCAACGGCATCCCGAAGTCCAATACGTCTACTAACACCTGCGCAATTACCGATGCAATGCGGGCGCCGCCGGGGGAACCGATGACCAAAATCGGTTGACCGTCCTTGCGAACAATCGTAGCCGCCATATTCGAAGGCGGACGATGGAACGGCGCCATTGCCGTGCGACTAACCGAATCTGATGAGAAATCGGCCATGTGATTATTGAGCAATAGACCCAATTCGGGAACCATTACTCCCGAACCGAAGAAGTAGTTGATGGATTGCGTAAGGCTTACCAGATTGCCGGCACTGTCCACCACCACCAAGTGAGTCGTATTTCCGGGAGTGAAGGCGCGGATCGAATCCATCGCCGTCACGAATTCGGGAACGCTGTCGGAATACATCCGCGAGCGGGCTTCAGTCATCCATTCATCACTGCGCAAAGCATCCAATGGTATGCGCTCGTAGTCGGGATCGGCAATCCATTCGTTGCCGTCGGCCAGCGCTTGCCGCACTGCCAGCGTGAAGGTATGAATGTAGTCGGCGCTCAAATAGCCCAGGGATTTCAGATCGTAGGGCTCAAGCAGCTTCAGAATTTCGAGGAGCATCATCCCACCGCTGGAGGGCGGAGGCAGTGTAATGATTTCGTAGCCATGATACTCGCCGCGCAATGGCCGCCGATCGAGCGCGCGATAGCTCATGAGATCGCTGTTACTCAGCGTGCCGCCGGTTGACGCAATTGATTTCGTAATGTAATCGGCATAAGGCGAATAGTAGAGATTTTCCAGCCGGGTTTGCGAGAGAAATTTCAAAGTCTTAGCCAATTGCGGTTGGAGGAGCTTATCGCCGGGCATTAGCGGCAGGCTATCGCGCAGGAAAATTTGCGACATCGTCGGTTCGGCCTGAATCTCCGCCAGATAGTCGAGAATCATCGCCGATTGCTTGGTCGAGACCGGATAGCCGGTATCCGCCAGCGAAACCGCCGGTGCCAGCAATTCACTTAGGAGCTGGGTTCCGAACTGCGTATGCAGCGCTTGCCATCCGGCGGGAGCGCCGGGCATAAGCACCGAACTTCCGCCGGTTCGTTGCACCAGATGCAGAGTATCATCCGGCTTGAAGTAATCCGCCTTATTCAATCGCGCCGGAGCGCGTTCGCGATAATCCAGAACATAGAAACTGTCTTGTGCGGCATCATAGTACAACAAGAATCCACCGCCGCCCAATCCGGAGGCATGCGGTTCCACAACATTCAACACACCCAGTGCGGCCACGGCGGCATCCGCCGCATTGCCTCCCGATTGCAGAACTTCCATGCCGACTTGTGATGCCAAGGGGTGCGCCGAAACCACCATGCCTTGCTGACCAACCAACGAAACCGCGCGGGCAAAACTTGTGTCGGGGGGAGGCGGGGCTTCTTCTAAAGTTGGCTTGGCGGTCGGACCGGGGGCACAGGAAGCCAACGTGACAAGGAAGTATAAGCTTAGAAGACCGATACCTAAATGGCAAGTTCGGGATTGAACTATCGGCTTCGGAAGCGGAATGATCTTGCTTAATTTCAATGGAATGCCAATATTATGGAAGTTTCGCTGGTTTCTCAATACTGAATTGAGTAGTTAATTAACGCAAAACCGCTAAAGAAATCAAGGTTTAAGCCTGTCTTTTAGGTTCAATTTGTGTGCGCTTTCTTCTACATTGCAGGTGAATCATCATGAAATCATTCCGATATATCGCTTTACACCTGATATTGCTATTGGAATGCCCTCTTGCAGTTCCTGCGACCGAAATAATTATTAGCTCCGACGGACATTCCCAAACGCTTGAAGTTAAATCTCTGCGAATAGCACGGCAGTTCTATCTGAACTGGGATACGCTTTCCACTTTATTACCAATTACCGCTTATCTTGACTCCGCCGGAGTGTTCGTGTTGTGTACAAAGTACGATTGCGTTCCGGTCTTCGCTATGGATAGTGCAGAGGTGGCTTTCCAGGATGGGAAAGCCTATGTTCATACCGACGCAGTGGCGCGCGCGCTGGGATGCAAAAGCAAGATCAAGCGTGACCGGGTGGAGTTCAGTTGCGAGACCCTCGATACAACCCGCGTGGGCATGCAAGTCGGCGACGCAGCCCCGGGTTTTCGCTTGCTGGACGGCGACAGCACACTGCAAACACTCGCCGAATTACACCAGCATGGATCACTGCTATTAGCATTCATAAGATCGGCACAGTGGGATCCGTTTACCCGCGATTTGTTGCGGGAGATCGAAACGAGCAGCTCGAAACTGCGGGGCGGCGGTTTCGGAATCGCGGCGATTCACGGCTATAACTTGAAACTGGCGCGGGCGGCGGTGGATTCGCTGCATTTGTCATTTCCAGTTCTTACCGATCCCTTCGGCGCAGTCATGCGGGGCTACGAAGTGTTCGACAAAGGCAATCTGCCGTTTCCGGCGGTGTTGGTCATTGACCGGAATGGAATCATCCGCTATCGAAAAGTTTGGGAAGACGTATCTCAGCCTCCGGATTGGAAAAGCGTGATGGATGAATTGGGGAAGGTGGAAAGGTAGTGAATTGAATGAGCGGGGTAAGGACACCCCGCTCGGCAGATAAAATGAGCGGGCAGGTCAATGACCTGCCCGCCCTGTATCAATGATTCAACTAAACATCAGCTACATCCGCTGGTCGCACCGCAGGACACGCACTTGGTGCAGGTGCCGTTGCGCACCATAGTGAATTGGCCGCATTCCGGACACGGATCGCCTTCGAAGCCTTTCATGCGCGCTTCTTCGAGGAGTTGCAGTTGACCGCCGCCCAGTTTGTGGCCGTTACCGTTGCCATTGCCGTTCCCCTGTGCCACCGCCACCTTGATATGATTGCTGCGGGGATGGGATACATGTGTCGGATGCGGTTCTTCGGCAGTCGCCGCCTTTGATTTGCCTTTGGCTTTCGGCTTGGCCGGAGTTTCCGGCTGGTTCTTCGCCGGAGTAGTCGGCGGCACGAGCGCGCCTTCGGGCGGCGGCGTGAATTCCTCCTCATCCTCGGCATCGCTGCGCACGGTATCGCTGCGCATGGATTCGGAGTGCGGATCGAGATGGGCTAGATCGTGACGATCCAGATACGTGATAGCCAACTCGCGGAAGATGTAGTCAATCACCGACGTGGAATAGCGAATCTGCTCGTTGCCCATGACCAGACCGTTGGGTTCGAAGCGTGTGAATACGAAAGCATCCACGTATTCTTCGAGGGGCACGCCGTGCTGCAACCCCAAGCTCACCGAAATGGCAAAGCAATTCATCAAGCTGCGGAACGCCGCGCCTTCCTTGTGCATATCGAGGAAGATTTCGCCCAGCGATTGATCCTCGTATTCACCAGTACGCAGATAGACCTTATGCCCGCCGATGCGCGCTTTTTGCGTATAGCCGGAACGGCGATCGGGCAGCCGGCGGCGCATCGTTTGATAGATAATTTTCTCCACGACCGTCTTCGTCGGAACAACGGCCGATTCGCTGATCTCTTCTTCCGCCTCCAGCGGAGCCATGTCGAAATCTTCGGCAGTGGTATTCAGCGGCTGGGACAGCTTGGATCCGTCGCGATACAACGCAAGGGATTTGAGCATATACTTCCAGCCGCGAACGTAGCAATCTTTCACCTCGTCAATGGAAGCATGGTTGGGGAGATTGATAGTCTTGGAAATCGCGCCGGTGATAAACGGCTGAGCGGCCGCCATCATCTGCAAATGGGCTTCCGGCAAAATGTAGCGTTTGCCGTAGGCGCCGCACTTATTGGCGCAATCAAAAACGGGCAGATGCTCGGGTTTCAGATGCGGCGCGCCTTCAATGGTCATGCGGCCACAAACATGATCGTTGGCGGCACGAATTTGCTTACGGCTAAAGCCCAATGCCGTGAGCAGATCGCCTTTAGCATTGCGCAACGCTTCATCGTCCAGTTTCAGGTCTTTCTTTACCACGTCTTCGCCCACCACCCACGGCGCAACGGCAAAGGTGATATCGAATGCGCCCTTTAATTCTTCTTCGATCCGATCCAGCGCTTCATCGGGCATACCCTTGTTCTTCAGCGCATCGCGGCTGACGAACGGCGCGTTTTCGAGGGTGCCAGTGCCGCGCACGTAGAGAGTGATCTGCCGGATGTGCTCTTCCTTGTAGCCCAGACGTTCCAACGCCAGCGGCACGGAACTGTTGATGATGCGGAAATAACCGCCACCGGCGAGTTTTTTGTATTTGACCAGCGCATAATCGGGCTCGATGCCGGTGGTATCGCAGTCCATCACCAGGCCGATAGTGCCGGTGGGAGCGATGACCGTCGCCTGCGCATTGCGGAAGCCGTGCTGCGCACCCAAAGCCAGCGCCTCATCCCATACCGTACGGGCGGCGCGATTCAGATCTTCGGGGCACGCATCGGGATCGAGACCGTGCGGACGGATGGTCAAGTTTTCGTAGTTGTCCAGCGTGCCGTTATAGGCGGCGCGGCGGTGATTGCGAATCACCCGCATCATCTCATCGCGGTTGCGAGCATAGGCGGGAAACGTGCCTAACTTAACCGCCAACTCTGCCGAAGTACGATACGATTCGCCGGTCATAATGGCGGAAATCGCGGCGCACCACGCCCGCGCCTCGGCGCTGTCATAAGGCATCCCCAACACCATCGCCAGCGAACCCATGTTCGCATAGCCTAAGCCGAGCGTGCGGTATTCCCACGACCGCTGCGCGATTTCCCGCGACGGGAATTGCGCCATCTGCACGGAAATATCCAGGACGACGGTCCAGGTGCGAGTCGCACAGCGGAAACGACGGATATCGAACGCACCTTCCTTCTCGTCCACGAACTTCATCAAGTTCATACTGGCCAAGTTACAAGCCGTGTCGTCCAAGAACATGTATTCCGAACAAGGATTCGACGCATTGATGCGGCCATCATTGGGACAGGTATTCCACTCGTTAATGGTGGAATCGAACTGCACTCCCGGATCGGCACACGCCCACGCGGCTTCGCCGATCTCGCTCCACAGATCGCGGGCGCGGATACTCTTCATCGTCCGCCCATCCACGCGGGCTTTCAGCGCCCAGCTTTCATCGCGTTCCACCGCTTGCATAAAGCTATTGGGAATGCGAATGGAATTGTTAGAATTCTGCCCCGATACGGTTTGGTAAGCCTTGTTGTT
Organism: uncultured Alphaproteobacteria bacterium; assembly: GCA_964444755.1. Taxonomy (GTDB): domain Bacteria; phylum Electryoneota; class RPQS01; order RPQS01; family RPQS01; genus JAHJDG01. The sequence continues at coordinate 20,605 of CAYUIF010000041.1, forward strand.
CCAATCGGTATCGTAGGTTTCAAAGCGCAGGCTGGTGATGCCCTGCGCGGTGAATTGAATCACCTTTCGAATGTAGGACTCGGGCACGCCATCGCGGCGCGCCGTCACCATCGCCTTACGGAGTTCCTCATTGCTGCGGGGATCAGTGCGCTGATGATCATCCAGCGTGCTCTCGTTGATGGCACGCAGAATACTGTTTAAAGATCGTTCGCAAACTTTCGATCCCGCCACCAAACACGCAACCTTCTGCTCTTCAATAACTTTCCAGTTGACAAAGTGCTCGATATCGGGATGGTCTACATCCAGGCAAACCATTTTTGCGGCACGACGGGTTGTACCTCCGGATTTAATAGCCCCGGCGGCGCGATCACCGATTTTCAGAAAACTCATCAAGCCGCTGCTGACGCCGCCGCCGGAGAGGGCCTCGTTTTCACCGCGAATGCACGAGAAATTCGTGCCGGTTCCCGAACCGTACTTAAAGAGGCGGGCTTCACGTTCCCAGAGGTCCATGATGCCGCCGTCATTGACTAAATCATCGGATACGGATTGAATGAAACAGGCGTGCGGCTGGGGGCGCTCGTAAGCGCTTTCGGAGCGGGTAATCTGACCGTTGAGGGGATCAACGAAATAGTGGCCTTGGGAATGGCCTTTGATGGAGTACGCCCAATACAGACCGGTATTGAACCATTGCGGACTGTTGGGAGCGGCCATTTGCGCGGCGAGCATGTAGCGCAATTCGTCATAGAACACGCGAGCATCACGCTCGGAGTCGAAATAGCCGTATTTCCAACCCCAGTAGGTCCAGCACCCGGCTAACCGGCGGAATACCTGACGGCTGTCCCGTTCCGCGCCCAGACGGTTCTTTTCGGGCAGGCGGTTCAGAACATCCCAATCCGGTTCACCGCGCTGCAGCCAGATGGGAACACCAGTTTCGTCAACCGGTTTAGTGGCTTGCGGGACTCCGGCTTTGCGAAGATACTTTTGCGCCAGAACATCCACCGCTACCTGCGACCAAGATTCGGGAGCTACGATATCCCGGGCTTCGAATAGAATTTTTCCATCCGGTCCGGATAAGCGTGAACTCCAAGTGGCAAAGCGAATATCCTCGAAGGGGTCCACCCCTTCGCGCGTAAAGCATCGTTCAAATTTCAAGTCCCCTCCGTGCGTTCAGTTTGGGATTCATGTCTGTTCTGGTTCGGATCACTCTGTGCGGCAGAGTTAAAATCCGGCGGCACAACCACATTCATCGAAGCTTAACACCTGCAGGGAGAGAGCCGTGCACAACTCGATGAGGAGAATCGAGGCT
>CAYUIF010000042.1:0-21424 GCA_964444755.1 uncultured Alphaproteobacteria bacterium
AAGAACCTGCCGCGGCTATCTTTACTGCAACGCCCGGTGGTGTAGGGGCGGTCCGCCACCCGCCCGCGGGTCGTTCTCGAACAACCCCTACCGATTGTAACATCTCGCGTTCCGTAGGGCCATAATTCATTATGGCCGTCTTCGGTAGGGGCACAGCGAGTTGTGCCCGGAATGCACCCCCCTTTTATCCCCCCACTAAAGTAGGGGGGAAACAAACTCTACTCGGCGAATAAAGCCCAGCAAGCTGGGCGCTACAAGATTCCGGGCAGATCGGGGGATCTGCCTAGGCGGAGCTTCGCCCCCCTTCTTCCTCCGCGGACGGGTCTTAGACCCACCCCTACCATCCACCACCCCCCCTTGCATTCCCCCCGCTGAAGCGGGGGGAAACCCGAACTACGCCGGTCGGGTCACGGGACCCGCCACGGCGACGCAAGAGAGATCCTTCACTGCGTTCAGGATGACCAACAAGAGAACGCGGTGAGCGGGGCACGTGAAAACACATGACGCCGCGAAAGAAAATATTCCGGCGGGGTCAGCGACCCCGCTCGGCGCAAAAAGAGATTCCGGACGCCCGCTAACATGGTGTCCGGAATGACAAAAAGCAAATAAAAACGGGGCACTCATGCGTGAGTGCCCCGTTCGATTAAAGCGGCCAGGGATTCGCTAAGGGAATTCCGGTGATGTGATAGCGTTCGGGATTGATGTCTTCGGCGGGGATTTCCTCCGGCAATTGCTCCAGTGTCTTGTCCAGAAACAAATCATCCACCGGCGTGCCGTAATCTTCCAGCCAGTACGCCTCGGGATTGCGCTCGAATACCATAAATCGCCCTTTATATTCCGGCTTGGGCGAACTGTGATATTTCAGATACGTGAACTTGGAGGAGATGCCGACGATCTCGATTTTTCCGGTGGCATGGGACATGACAAAGCGCGCGCGCTTGGCCAGACCCGAGCACTTGGTGCGTGCCTTTTCAAAAATCAAGTATGCTTCCTCGAGGGGCACGGCATAGGTTTTATTCCCGTAGGTCGGGCGGCATTGGAAAACGTAATACGGCGGCACACCGATAAACGAAAGCTTTTTAAATAGCTCAGCCAACACATCGGAATCATCGTTGACACCGCGAATGATCGGCGTTTGATTCACCGCACGCGTGCCTGCCTGGAGCAACATGTTCATCGCGGCAATGGCGGGTTCGGTCAATTCGCGGGGATGATCGAAATGGGCGATGATGTAAATCCGCTTTTCGGGAGTGCTGTATTGACTGAGCAGTTCGATCAAGGCGGGATCGTCCAAAATACGCTGCGGATGAAAAGCGGGAGTCTTCGTGCCGATGCGGATAATCTGCACATGGTCAATGGTGCGCAGGGCGGCAATGATCTTGCCGAGCTTGCGGGCGGACAGCAGCAGCGGATCACCGCCGGTCAGCAGAACATTCGTAATCTCTTCGTGCTGCCGAATGTAACCCAAGGCTTCCGTCAAGTCATGGGGGACTTCCGCATTTTCATTGACGAAGATCCGCTTGCGGAAACAGTAGCGGCAATAGGCGGAACATACCCGGCTGGCCAGCAGCAGGGCAGTCGGTCCGTATTTATGTTCCAGTCCGGGAGCAACCGTGTAATGAGCTTCGTGGCTGGGGTCGGCATCGCCCCATGGTTCCAGCTCATCGGTATGAGGAATGATTAACCGCCGCAGGGGGTCGTGAGGATCGTTCCAATCGATCAGATCAAGGTAGTAGCGGCTGGCGCGAAACGCGAAGCGGCTGACGACCGGCGCCAGCGCTTGACGTTCGCGGTCCGAGATCTGGGGAATCTCGTCCAGTCGGGTGATATAAGTCCGGTGCATGAGTACCTCCTCCGTGAATGGCTTATGTGCTTCCCCCCGCCTCGCGGTCACGCCACCGCAACAGCCGGTTGTTCAGAAGGACGCGGGGGACTTTGTGGGAATCAACCCTCCTCAGATAAGTTGGGAATCCATGGCGACGGTGTAGTCGGCGTGTGACCTTGCTCATGGCAGATACCGTCTATTTCCAAGATAACGCTAAACCCCGCGCGAGTCAAGCAAAACTCGACGATATACTCGTTTTGACCAAACCATTGTATATAAAGGATATGAAATGTAGTCGAAGATCTACATTATACCCATTGAAAGTGATCTTTATTGTATTTACCTTGACATTAACGAATAATGATTGTAGATTATACCTTACTTAACGATAGCATAGTCTATTTATCTAATTAAGATTTTATTGGGATGATCCGGGACCACGCAAACGAATTGCTTTCTGAAATATTGTGAAGTTTATAACAAATCCGTCGCAGGAGTGCAAATAGATCAGGAGCACCTCATGAAATCCTCTCTGTTGAGAATTTTGTTCGTGTCGCTGCTGCTGTGCCCGATTCTGTTATTGGGTGCAGATGCGACCGTCAAAGGCAAATGCATGACTTGCCACAAGGAAATCTCGCCGGGGCTTTATAACCAATGGTTCAGTTCGCAGCATGCCAAGCATGATGTGACCTGCTACGATTGCCATGGGGCGGATCGCAGCGAGCCGGATGCCTACCTGCACGAAGGAGCCTACATCGCCACGCTGGTCACTCCTAAAGACTGCGGTGAATGCCATAAGCAGGAGGCGGGCGAATTCGTACCCTCGCATCATGCGAAAGCGGGACAGATTCTGGAATCCAACGATGCCTATATGGCGCACGTGGTCGGCGGCGATCCGGCGGCGGTGGCGGGCTGCGAAAGCTGCCACGGAGCCAAGATCGAGATTGATCCGGCCTCGCCCAACAAACTGAAACGCGGACAAAGCTGGCCGAATTCGGGAATCGGGCGGATCAATCCCGACGGCACATTAGGCGCGTGCAATGCCTGCCATTTGCGGCACGAATTCTCCCGCGCGCAAGCCCGCCAGCCGGAAACCTGCGGCAAATGCCACTTGGGACCGGATCACCCGCAGAAGGAAATCTACGAGGAATCCAAACACGGCATCACCTATGCGACCAATATGGATGAAATGAATTTGAAATCGGATCGCTGGGTGGTGGGCGTGGATTATTTCGCGGCTCCGACCTGCGCCACCTGTCACTTGTCGGCCACGCGCAAGCAACCGGTCACTCACGATGCCGGCCAGCGCATTTCCTGGACACTGCGGCCGGAGATATCCAATCATACCGAAGACTGGCAGGCCAAGCGGGAGAATATGCAGGACGTGTGCAGCGCGTGCCACGGACCGGTGTGGGTAAAGGGGCATTATGATCAATTCGACGGCGTTGTGAACCTATATAATGAGAAGTTCGCAAAACCCGCCAAAGAAGTGATGGGCATGCTAAAGGCGAACAAATCGCTGGAACATCCGGCCGCGTACAGCAACGACGTGGAATGGATCTATTGGGAACTGTGGCATCATGAAGGCCGCCGCGCCCGGCATGGCGCTGCGATGATGGGACCGGACTATACCTGGTGGCACGGTATCTACGAAGTGGGCAAGCATTTCTATTTCGAGTTCATTCCCGCCGTGCGCGAGACGGGTGATCAGCAGGCCATCGCTTATCTGGACAAGCTGTTGTCCGACGATCCGTTCCACAACTGGATGCAGCAGCCGACGGAGGAGCTGAAGAAACAGATTCGGTCGGGTGAGTTGCAGAAGATGTATAAGAGCTTCTATCAGCCGGAGATCGGACAGAAATGAGACGCATGTACCTCGCCTTCGTTCGAGGTGCGGCGGCGACTCCGCTGAGCCGGATCGGAGTGGTCATCACCACCTCCGCGATGTTCTCGTTTATCGGGCTGGAATTGCTGCGGGTGATCGGCGTGGTTACCAATGCCTATATCGGCTTGATCACCTATTTGGCCTTCCCCACGCTGTTCGTGCTGGGTTTGGTGTTGATTCCCATCGGCTGGTGGAGGTGGGCAAAACGGCACGGCAGGCGGATTCGCGATCTGCTCCGACCGCGATTTGCGGAGCAGGATTTGGCCGCGCAGGAAGCCGGTTCGCGACTGGTGCGAACGGTGGTGGTGCTCACGCTGATCAACCTGATTTTCATCAGCATCGCCAGTATCCGCACACTGGAATTTATGGATAAGGCTACGTTTTGCGGAACGGCTTGCCATAACGTGATGAATCCGGAGTGGACCACGTATCAGCAATCACCCCATGCGCGGGTACAGTGCGTGGAATGCCATGTAGGCGAAGGCGCGCAAGCATTGATTGATTCCAAGCTCAACGGCATGTGGCAGGTGATTTCAGCCACGTTCAAGCTCTACGATAAACCGATTCCCACGCCCGTTCATAATCTACGCCCGGCGCGGGAAACCTGCGAGAAATGCCATTGGCCGAAGATGTTCCTCGGCGAACGCACCCAGAATATCACGCACTATGCCGCAGACGAAACCTCCACCCCGCGCTATACGACGTTGGTGATGAAAGTGGGCACCGGCCGGACCGGGCTGGAAAACGGCAGCCACTGGCACGTGGCGGAAGCCAACGAAATCCGCTACGCGGCGGCGGATCGGGAACGCATGGTAATGCAGTGGGTGGACGCAAAACAGCCGGACGGGAGCTTTAAGCGATTCCGCAACTCGGACTTGATGCAATCACAAGCAACCGCGAGTGAACCGGTGCGCACGATGGATTGCGTAGATTGCCACAATCGCGCGACGCATATTTACGAATACCCCGAAGCGGCGGTGGATCATCGCCTGCAGCGCGGATTATTACCGCGCGACCTGCCGTTCATGAAACGCACGGCCTTGGGCGCATTAATGGGCAGCTATTCCGATACGACGGCGGGATTAGCGGGAATCGAAGATGCAATTCGCCATTTCTATCGGGATAATTATCCGCAATTAACGGGACCGCGCGGGGCGGCGATTGACAGCGCGGTGCAGACCGTACAAAATATCTATCGCCGAAATATCCATCCCTATATGGGGATCCGCTGGGGCAGCTATCCCAATCACTTGGGACATCAGAACCGCGGCGGCTGCTTCCGCTGCCATAATCCGAAGATGGTAAATGAACAGGGACAATCCATTTCCATGGAATGCACCCTCTGCCATTCGATTTTGGCTTATGATTCCCCCGAACCGTATTCCTATCTGTTTGCGCCCAACGATTCCAGTGCGGGGGTTGCCCGGTTCATGCAGGATTATCTACGAAGCGAATTCTGGACATCCACGCAGGAATAGATAATTGTTTGAATAATCTATGGCAAGGGCGGTCTACGACCGCCCTTGCTGTTTGTTCAAGACGGCTTGCATTGTCGGTTTGGAACTGTTACATTGAGAACAGAATTGGCGCGATAATTCAATAACCACGAATTGTTTATATTTCCGGGCAGATCAGGAATCTGCCTCGGCGAACAATCAATAATCCTGTCCATGTCCAACGATAACACCCTGCACAAACTGCAAGAACGGGTCAAGGAACTGACCGCACTGCATAAGACTGCGCGACTGTTGCAGGACGATGCGCGGCCCAGCCGGGCGGTCGTGCGGGATGTGGTGGCGATCCTGCCGCAGGCTTGGCAATATCCCGACATCACCGAAGCCCGCATTACTTTTCAGGAGATTGACGAGCGAACTCCCGGATTCCGTAATACGCAATGGATGCAATCGGCAACGTTCACGGCGCGAGCGGGGATTCACGGCACGATCGAGATTGCTTATCGGGAAGCGCGTTCGCCAGCCGATGAAGGAGCATTTCTCAAAGAAGAGCGGGATCTGATCGAATCGCTATCGGAAATGCTGCGCTCCTATTTTCAGCACAAGCTGGCCGACCAAGCCACGCAGGAAGCCTACGATAATCTGGAAAAGCTGGTTTCGCAGCGCACTGAAGAATTGCAGCGTATCAATCGCGATTTGGAACGGGAAGTGGTCGAACATCAGCGCGCGCGGCGGATTATCGAAGAATCGCAGGCGCGGCTGCGGCGGCTGGCCGCCGAGTTGTCGCTGTCCGAGGCCCGCAAGCATCGCGAGATCGCGGTGGATCTGCACGATCACGTGATTCAGGAATTCGCGTTTATCAAACTGCGGATTCTGGAGTTTCGCGGCGATGCCATGTTCTGCGGTTTCGAACGGAATTTCGAAGAGATTATTGCGCTACTCGAGCGCGCCATTCAACATACGCGGCAACTGACCTTCGAAATCAGCACGCCGATTCTTTACGAATTGGGCTTACCCGCCGCCATCGAATGGCTGGCCGAACAATACGAAAACCGGCACGGCTTGACCATTCGCGTGAAACAGCGCGGAGTCCCGAAACAGATTCCCGAAGGCATTCGCGTAACGCTCTTCAAATGCGTGCAGGAACTCCTGACCAACGCCGTGAAATATGCGCGAACCAAGCGCGTACAAGTACGACTAACTGGCCACGAACAACAACTGGATATCATAGTTGCAGATGACGGCGTGGGTTTCGATGCGCGGGTGTTGGAAGCGGTCCCGCCATCACAAGGCGGATTCGGGCTGTTCAGCATTCGGGAGCGGCTGCAATACTTCGGCGGCTCCATGACTGTTGAATCCGCACCGGGTAGCGGAACGACAATCATCCTCAACGTGCCGTTGGAGCAGTAGCAGCATGGTAAGCCGGGCAGGCTAAGAGCCTGCCGCGGCGAGAACTTGGGAATCATGAAATGAAACCTATCAAACTCTTAATTGCCGATGATCACCGCTTATTCCGGCTGGGACTACGGCAACTGGTGGAAAAGCACCCGGAAATTCATGTGGTCAGTGAAGCGGCTACCGGATTTGAGGCCGTGGAAGCCGCCCGCGATACCAACCCGGATATCGTGTTGATGGATATTTCCATGCCGGAGATGAACGGCATCGAAGCCACCCGCAAGATCCTCACTGATCACAGCGAAGTGCGGGTGATCATTCTTTCCATGCACGCCGACCGCCGCTACATCGTGGAGGCGCTGCGAGCGGGGGCGAAGGGTTATTTATTGAAAGATGCCGCGCCCGAAGAACTCATTCAGGCGATTCAAAAAGTGCTGAATGAACAATTTTATTTATCGGCCAAGATCAACGAACACGTGATCAGCGATTTTATCCAGCTGGCTCAACCGGAAGCGGACTCGCCGTTCGGAACCCTGACTGCCCGCGAACGGGAAGTCCTGCAACTTCTGGCCGAAGGGAAATCCACCCAGCAAATCGCCGACCGGTTGAATATCAGTGCGAAAACCGTCGAAACACATCGTGCGCATATCATGGACAAGCTGGACATCCACACTCTACCTGAACTCACCCGCTACGCGATCCGCGAAGGATTGACCCCGCTGGATTAAGCCTGCTCAGGGAATTCCCGTCCCCTAAATCAGGGTTTTCCCGATACCCTCTTTGCTATTTCCCCTTATCTTGATCGAACAGGTATTTCTTAACCATTTCGTAGGAGAAAACCATGTTCGATACCGGTAATACCGGGTTTATGCTCGTGGCCACGAGCCTGGTTATGCTCATGACCCCCGGTCTGGCATTTTTTTACGGCGGACTGGTCGGACGGAAGAACGTCCTCGCCATCATGATCCAAAGCTTCGTCTCGATGGGTGTGACGACGATCATCTGGTTCGCCTTCGGTTATTCGCTGTGCTTCAGCGGCGGTGAAGGCGGAATCATCGGAAATCTCGACAAGGCATTCTTTGCTGGGATTACTTTGAACACCCCGTTTTCCGGTGAAGGACGAATTCCGGAATTCGTGTTCATTGCCTATCAAATGATGTTCGCGATTATCACCCCGGCTTTGATCACGGGCGCGTTCTCGAACCGGGTCCGGTTCAGCGCTTACCTGTGGTTCTTGGTGCTGTGGCTGATCTTCGTATATTTCCCGTTCGTGCACATGATTTGGGGCGGCGGTTTATTGGCGAAATGGGGCGTGTTGGATTTTGCGGGCGGGATTGCCGTTCACAATATTGCGGGTATGGCGGCGTTGGCATCGGTGCTTTATGTGGGACGACGGCGCGTGGCGGACAGCATTCCCCACAGCATTCCACTGGTGGCATTAGGCACCGGCTTGCTGTGGTTCGGATGGTACGGCTTTAATGCGGGCAGCGAGTTGCGGGTAGATGCCGTTACGGTTACGGCGTTTCTGAACACCGATATCGCCGCTTCGTTTGCCGCTATCACTTGGCTACTGGTAGCTTGGATCGTCGAAAAGAAACCCAAATTCGTGGGATTGCTGACGGGCGCGGTGGCCGGACTCGCGACGATCACTCCCGCCGCCGGCTATGTCACTCCCGGCAATGCGGCGATTATCGGAATTATTGCGGGCTTGGTGTGTTATATGGCAGTCAACCTGAAGAACCGGATGCAGTGGGATGACGCGCTGGACGTGTGGGGAGTCCACGGTGTCGGCGGCTTGATCGGGATTATCCTGTTGGGACTTATGGGCAGCACGGCGGTCAATCCCGCCGGGGCCGACGGCTTGTTCTACGGCAACGGTTCGTTTTTGGTCAAGCAATTAGTGGCGGTGGTCGTTTCGTCGGTGTGGGCGTTCGGATTCACATATTTAATGCTGGTCATCATCAACAAGTTCACCCCGGTTCGCACCAGCGAAGTCGAAGAAAGCCGGTTGGACGAATCGCTCCACGGCGAAGTCGCTTACGAGCAGTAATCGCAAATCAACGCGAGGTAAGACCCATGAAACATCTCTATAATCGGCGGCCGGCGTGGTTGTTAAGTCTGCTGATCATCGGCTTGTTTACGATACCGGCCCTGGCGGAAGACAATCTGGCGAACGCCATCGAAAACATCTTTTCGCCGCGCGTATCCGGCTTTGTGGATGCGGCGTATTTCAACGACGGTAATGCCAATCCGGACGCCGGTGAGTTCAACGGCTTCAGTTTGGATCAGGTGGAAGTGGATATCGAAAGCGGGCTGGGTGATCGCGGATTCCTGCGCACGGATATCGAATACGTCAACGGTGTGGATCCAGTCAACGCGATTGATCTGCTGGAGCAAGGCTATCTGCAGTACAACGTGCCCATCAACGATAAACAGCTATCGTTAACGTTCGGCAAGTTCAATGCGCCGATCGGTTTTGAATTATTGGATCCGGTGGACATGTACCAGTATTCGCACAGCGAAGTCTTCGCCTACGGATTGCCGACCAATCTAACCGGCGGCATGGGCTTCATGCAATTCAGTCCGACGCTTGCACTGCATGCCTATATCGTCAACGGCTGGGACAACAATACCGAGAATAACGACGCGCCCACGGTGGGCGGACGGTTGGGGATTACTCCGGTTGAAAAGATTAATGTCGGACTATCGGCGATCACCGGACCGGAACAACCCGGCAAAGACGCTAAATCCCGCACGGTTTTCGACATAGATGCAACGGTGGAAGCCATAGACAACCTGCTTCTCGGCGGGGAATTCAATATGGGCAGCGAGGCGGAAGCCGCCGATATCAACGGCACGCTGGAAGACGCCGGCTGGACCGGCTTTACGGCGATGGGACATTACACGTTCAACAATTGGTTCGGCTTGACCGCGCGGCTGGGATCATTCAGCGACGATTTCGGAATTCGCACGGGCAATGCCAATCCCAAGGATATTTCGCTGACCAGCATCACCATCTCCGCCACCTTTACGCTGGGCGAACGCATGGGATGTCTGTTGGAATTGCGGATGGATTCGGCAAACGAAGAAATCTGGACGGATTCGGACGGGAATGCCACGGATTCCCGGACGACCGCAGCGTTTGAAGTGACCTACTCGTTCTGATTCCTCTAAGCGCTGCAAACGAAGACGGCGGAGCATCACAGTCTCCGCCGTTTTTCTTGGTTAAGAATCTGAGGGATTTCAGCTATTTGACCAACAGCAGCTTGCGAACGGCGGAAAATTCACCGGCTTCCATGCGACATAAGTAGGTCCCGGCCGGCAGCGCCGCGGCATCAAAAGTGATATCGTGCGAACCCGCTGACTTTACGTCATTGACAAGCGTGGTGATTAATTGCCCGAGGGGATTGTAAATTTTCAGGCTAACAAAACCGGCTTCGGGAAGATCGAAGCGAACGGTCGTGGTCGGATTGAAGGGATTGGGATAGTTCTGGTAAAGTGTGTAATCGCGCACGGCGGCGGCTTCAATTGCGCTCATGGTCACAGTTTGATGCGCTAATTCGCTGCGCGAGCCGTCGAAGTCTACGGCGATTAACGTATAGTTGTAGGTCACACCGACCTGTACGCTGTGATCTGTCCATGCATAGTCGTGGGCTTCGGGAGTGTTGCCCTGACCGAGGATGGTGGTAATTACCTGACCGTCACGCTTGATTTCGAAGTGATCATTGTTGGTTTCACTGGCTGTACGCCACGCGAGGGCGATTCCGTCAGCAGCGACATTAGCATCGAAGAATACTAATTCTGCAGCCAAAGTACAGTCGAAGTAGCCAAAGCACACGTCCGCGATCTTAGTATTATCAAAGTAATAACCGCGCATAACATCGGGACCTTCCGTAGCCCATGTATTGAACCAGGCGCTGCCGACGCCCTTTGCGAAAAAGGGCACTAAGCTGTTGGTGTGACTGCCCGAATAATATTGCGCGGCAGGCATCATATGGTAACCGTTATTGATGACCGGATTCCACGTGGCGGGCAAGCCCGATTCGCGACCCCATAAATAACCGGTCTCATGATCTCCGGTGACCATCAACAGCGTTTCCGTCCAATCGCTGTTGGCTTCGATCCATGCAATGACCGCTTCAACGGCTGCATTGAATTCATTCATTTCTTCGATCAGACGTCCGCCTTGATTGGCATGATTCGCCCAATCCACCGCTCCCCCTTCAATCATCAGGAACAGACCGTTGTCCGCGGCATCGGCATGCTGCAACACGTTCAGCGCGGCTAAGCTCATCTCAGCCAGTGTCGGGACATTGACATTCAACGGAACGGTATACGGTTGCGTGAAGGAGTTGCCCGATTCGCCCGGCGTACGGGCCTGCTGCAGCGTGGTTGCACATTTCGCCGTACCACAGACTTTGGTCGGCGGATGGGGATCAGAAATCAGACTGACGAATTCGCTCTTGTTCTGAATCAGCGTCCAACCGGATGAGCCATTTTGAAGACCGGTCCATGAGGCGACGCCGCCGACAAAACGATGTGCGGTCTCTCCGTTTGGATGCGGCAGAATCTCGGTGTTGTTGTCAGTATAATAAGGATGACCGCAGCCCATGATCACTTCGCACTCGCCAGCCAGCATTTCCTGAGCAATTTGCGCATAGTTGCTGCGGGACTCATTGTGCGCCGCCCATCCCGCGGGGGTCGCATGACTCCACTCGACCGAGGTGATCACGCCGGTGGCTTTGCCCAGTTCCTCGGCGCGTTCCAGAGTCGTGAGTAACGGCGTTTGAGTAAACGGATCCACGCTAACCTGCCCGTCATAAGCTTTGACACCGGTAGACATGGCGGTCGCGGCAGAAGCGGAATCGGTGGGACGAAGCTTCAGATAGTTGAAATCCACCCACGCTGCATTCACGTCGTAGCCGATGTTGCCGGGCGCACTCTCGATGGTATTCAGTGAATAGGTAGCCATCGGCAAGCGAATCGGGAAATTTTCGTAGGCTTGACGCGGGATCCCGTTCCAATAATTGGTCGTGAGTATTTGGTTATAACCCCAACCATCTGCGACCATAATCACGATATTTTTAACGCCGCATTGCGCCAGCGTCACGGGTGCGAATAAGAGGATGAGCAGTGCCGCCGCCACCCATGAAACGAGCTGTCGCTTCATCGTTACTCCTTTGAAATGACATCTAATCGGAGCCGATTCCACCCATCGCAAAAGACGGTCTGAAAAGGAATTATTCGTTTCCTTTGCTATAGAGAAGAGGCGACTCATGTTGAGCCGCCTCGCAAATTCAGTTGATCACGTTTGAATTATGGTGTTGGATCGGATCGCATTTGGTGTTCGCCGGAGGAGCATGATCCAGCGCGGGGGGCAGCGGCATAAACTTGGCTGTGCCTTCCACTTTTACCTTCCCGTCTTGCGTTAAATCCGCCGACAGCAGAAATAATCGCGATGTAACCTTGTCAAGCCGGGCACGCACGGTCGCCCATTGTTCGAGAATGACCGGCTGATGGTAGCGAATCGTCAATTCGGCGGTGACTCCGTCCAGACCGTGCGCGAAGAGGCAATTACTCATGGCGCTGTCCAGCGCCGCCGCGACGACGCCGCCGTGCATGATCTCCGAATAACCTTGAAATTTCGAATCGCAGAAAAAATCCGCGAACACTTCCCCGTTTTCCCGTGCCACGAACTTGAGTTTCATCCCGGCTTCGTTCTGTGCGCCGCTAAGCCGGCATAACGGACGCCGGACATCCCGCATCTCCGCCAGAATCGCATTGGCGGAATCCACATCCAACTTCATACCCACCGTCCTTTCGCAGAGACCGGCAACTTCTCAGCCGTTCATCTGCCTTTATCGTCCTGCCACAGCGCCGTCCGGCAGAACCTTCAACGGAGACCGACAACTTTTCAGCCGATCATCCGAGCGCGTTCAAAAAAAAGCTATGGTTTGGGCAGCGTCCGCACGTATTCGTCCATCGAGCGCGCGGCAATCCGCCCTGCGCCCATGGCAAGAATGACCGTGGCGGCACCGCTAACGATATCGCCACCCGCGTAAACGCCGGGACGGGTGGTCGCGCCGGTGGCCTCGTCAATTTTGATCGTTCCCCATTTCGACACTTCAATCCCCGATGTGGAACGGGGAATAATCGGATTGGGGCTGTTGCCGATGGCCACGATCACTGTATCGCAATCAATCACGAATTCGCTGCCTTCAATCGGTACGGGACTGCGGCGACCCGAATCGTCCGGTTCGCCCAGTTCCATTTGAATGCATTTGAGACCTATGACCTGACCGTTGGCATCGCCGAGCACTTCGACGGGTGCCGTCAGCAGTTTAAAATCAATCCCTTCTTCGATGGCGTGATGAATTTCTTCCTTGCGGGCGGGAATCTCGTCCATCGAGCGGCGATACACCAGCGAGACGGGATTGCCGGAGACGCGCAGGGAAACGCGCGCGGCATCCATTGCCGTATTGCCGCCGCCGACGACCGCCGTATGGCGGGCATGACGCACCGGAGTATCGTATTCTTCACGCGATGCACCCATGAGATTCACGCGCGTCAGAAATTCGTTGGCGCTGTACACACCGACCAGATTTTCGCCGGGCACTTTCATCATGCGCGGCAATCCGGCGCCCGTGCCGATGAATACGGCATGGAAGCCCTGCTCGAACAGCTCATCCACCGTTACCGTGAAACCAATGACGACATCGTATACGAACTTCACACCGAGCCGCTTAATATAGTCAATTTCGGAATTGACGATCAGCCGCGGCAGACGGAATTCGGGAATACCGTACGCCAACACGCCGGAGGGACGATGCAACGCTTCAAATACGGTTACGTCGTGACCCATCTTCGCCAGGTCGCCCGCCACAGTCAAGCCCGCCGGACCGGAACCCACGACGGCAATCTTATAGCCGGTGGCGGGCGGAATTTCGGGAATCTCGACTTTATTGTTCGCCAACTCCCAATCGGCCACGAACCGTTCCAGATTGCCGATCGCGACGGGTTCATGCTTGATGCCTTCGATGCATAAGGCTTCGCATTGCTCGGCCTGCGGACAAACGCGGCCGCACACGGCGGGCAGTGAATTCGTCGAACGAATCGTCCGCGCCGCGCCGAGGAAATCGCCGTCACGGACTTGGGCAACAAATTTCGGAATGTCAATATTGACCGGACAGCCGTCCACGCATTTCGGCTTCTTGCAGATGATGCAGCGGCTGGCTTCGGCCATTGCCTGCTCTTCGGTGTAGCCGAAGGGAACCTCGGTGAAGTTCTTAATCCGTTCCGCCGGAGCCTGCTCGGGCATCGAGGTGCGTGGAATCCGCACCCGCTTGGCTTTGGGCTGGGGGGTAAGTTCCTCAGGCATGGGGCGCTCCCTTCAGTTGCGTATCCAGTCGGCAGTCGTGATCTTCGAGTCGCTTTAGCGAGGCTTGTTCGAAGGGGCGATACGCCTGATTGCGGAGAATCAATTCGCGGAAGTCCACGCCGTGCGCGTCGAATTCCGGACCGTCCACACACGCAAAGTAGGTCTTGCCGTTGACCGTCACCCGACACCCGCCGCACATACCGGTACCGTCCACCATAATCGGATTCAGCGAGGCCATGGCGGGAATATTCAATTCTTTGGTAACGCCCGCGGCAACCTGCATCATCATTACCGGGCCGACGATAATCGCTTGCTGAAAGTTCTGTCCCTCCGCCACCCAATTTTTCAAAACATCGGTAACGAAACCTTTCATGCCATAGGTGCCGTCATCGGTGGAGATGCGCACTTCCTTGCAGATCGCGCGGAACTCATCTTCGAGAATCAGCAGGTCTTTCGAGCGTGCGCCGATTACGGCATAAACCGCATTCCCGGCGTGCGCCGCCGCTTTGGCGATGGGCAGCAACGGAGCCGCTCCAACTCCGCCGCACACGGCTACGAGATTTCCCCAGTTTTCCATATGCGTGGGTTTGCCCAGCGGACCGACGACATCCAGGAAGGCGTCGCCTGCCTTCAGTTTCGCCATTTCGATAGTGCTCTTCCCTGCTTCCTGCACAATCAAGCGAATCAATCCCTGGTCGGGATCCACCTGAACCACGGTGAGGGGAATCCGCTCGCCGTGGTCATGCGTGCGAACGATGACAAACTGCCCCGCTCGATATTTGCGCGCCACCAGCGGAGCTTCTACCCAGTACTCGTGGATTTTTTCGGCTAAGACGCGAGTGCTGTGAATCGTGAACATGATTTTCCGTTTTGTTGGTCAGCCAAAATTTTGCTGCTTGAAATCTTGTGTCCCGTCAGACCTGAATCGTAACGGCTTCTTTGGCAATATCGTCACGGGCTTCGGGCGTCGTCGCTTTCGTCGCTTCCCAGCCGGCGTGGAACGCCTTCAGATTGTTTTCGACCGTTCCGGCCGGGGCATTTTTTTCGATGGTGCGGACCATAATGTCTTGCGGAATAATCTCCGGCATCAGCGAGCAGAAACTGCCCAAGGCCACCGCGCTGGTATAGACCATCTTTCCCACCGTTTGCTTGGTGATGGAAATAATGGGCACGCGGTAGATTTGCTGCGGTCCGTTGCCGACGTTATTCACCAGCGACGGCGCGATTACAATGATGCTGTCCGGCTTCAATTGGCGGGAAAAGACATTCCAGCCTTCCTGCGCCAGGCAGCAGAAAAAGTCAATCGCCACCAAACGCGGATAAACAATTTCGTCGTCGTCAATCAGTACGTCCACACTGGTCGGACCGCCGCGCACCTGCGCCGTGTAAGTCGGACTTTGGATGGCGTGCTTGCCCATGCTATGAGCGGCTAATGCGAGCCATTCGCCGGCCAGAATATTGCCTTGGCCGCCGACACCCGCGAATCGTATTTCATGCTTCACCGGAGGCTGCTCCCATGATTTCATCGCGGGCTTTAACTTGTTCGGTCTCCGCGACTTTTCGTGCAACCGCTTGAACTTTTTCGACCGCCCGCTGCTGCATGCGGCGATAGGCTTCGGTATATTCGAGCTTTTCCGTATCCTTATGCAGCACGCCGACGGGGAACTTCCCGGATTTTTCTTCGGGAGTAAGTTTGTCATAAACCGATAGCGGTACCGCTTGATCATCAATGAACCGGATCAATTCGGCCGGATCGGGATGCTTATTGCGGCGGCCGTATTGCGTATGGCAATTGGCCATCACTTCGATGACCGCAAATCCCTTGTGCTGCAAGCCGTTCTTGATCAATCGCTCAAGGAACACCGCATTGGCAACATGGCCGCGCGCCACATACGTGGCACCGGCGGCAATAGCCAGTTGGCACAAATCGAATGAGGGATCAATATTTCCGTAGGGCGCCGTGGCGGCACGGGAATCCGCCGGGGAAGTCGGCGAGTACTGGCCGCCGGTCATGCCGTAGATTCCGTTATTGACGATGATCAATGTAATGTCAATATTGCGGCGGCAGGAGTGAATCAAATGATTTCCGCCAATCGCCGCGGCGTCGCCGTCGCCGGAAATGACCGCGACGTTCTTATGCGGCGCCGCCAGTTTGATTCCGGTGGCGAACGTGAGCGCGCGGCCGTGCGTCGTATGCAGCGTGTTCATATCCACATAGCCCGGCGCGCGGGAGGTGCAGCCGATCCCTGAGACCATCGCCGTATCGTCGCGATTCCAGCCGCAGGCATCCATTGCCCGGATAAACGCTTTTACGATAATCCCGACGCCGCAGCCCGGACACCAGATGTTCGGCATCATTTCGGGTCTCAGCCACGGTGAATAATCAAACCCCATGATGGGCCTCCTCAATCGCGTTCACGATTAATTGCGGTTCGATGGAGATGCCACCGACCACATTCACGCCGATAATCCGCACGTCGCGGCGCATAGCGGATTTCTCCACTTGCAGCGACAACATGCCCATATTCATTTCCGGAACCACCACCGCCTTCACGCGATCCACCAGTTTGCGAACCGTCTCCACCGGGAACGGCCAGAAGGTAATAGGACGGAAAATGCCGACCTTAATGCCCTTGGCACGCGCGCGATCCACCGCTTCGCGGGCCGAACGGCCCGGTGCACCGAAAGTGATCACCGCGATCTCAGCGTCGTCCAGCAGATATTCTTCGTTATGCTCGAGCGCCGGCTGATCGTTAACGATCTTATTCACCAAATGCTCGATGCTCTTTTGGACGATGGCGGGATTGGTGGTCGGATAACCTTCCTGCGTATGGGACAATCCGGTGATATGCAGGTGTTTGCCTTCGAAGTAATCATAGAACGGGCGCCATGAATTCACGCTCGCTTCTTTGTATTCCTTGCGCGGCTTGATCACTCCGCATTCCTCATCGGTGGGAATCACGAAGCTCTCGGTGGTGTGCGCCATAATCTCATCCAACAGCACATAAACCGGAGTGCGATACAGTTCGGCCAGATGGAAAGCGCGCACCGTTTCGATATAGAGTTCCTGCGGATAAGTGGGCGTCAGCGCAATGATCGAGTGATCGCCGTGGGTACCCCAACGTGCCTGCATAATATCACCTTGCGCGGGAGCGGTGGGCAAACCGGTGGACGGTCCGCCGCGCTGCACATCCACAATGACGCACGGCACTTCCGCCATCATCGCGAAGCCGATATTTTCCTGTTTGAGCGACAGACCGGGACCGGAGGTGGCCGTCATGGCCTTGACCCCCGCCAGTGACGCGCCGATCACTGCGCCCATCGCGGCGATTTCATCTTCCATCTGAATGAACGCTCCGCCGATTTGCGGCAGCCGCAGCGCCATATGGGCGGCGATTTCGGATGACGGAGTGATGGGGTAGCCGCCGAAGAACGTGCAGCCGGCGCGGATGGCCGCTTCGGCGACAATTTCGTTTCCGGGCCAGAAGACGCGCCCGTTGTCATGACTCATGGTTTCGCCTCCTTCGCCTTGGCAGTCTTCTTGCGCTCGGGCGCGTAGGATGTAATCGCGAAATCGGGACATTCCGCCTCGCAGATTCCGCAGCCGTTACAGGCATCCATGTTCACGACTTTTACGATTGCTCCCTCCCAACGGTCGGGAGCTTCCACCATCTCTAAGACGCCGGTGGGACAGAGATCCACGCAAATCCGGCATCCCTTACACCACGTTTCGTTGACAACCAGCGAATACTGGTTATCGGTCGAAACAGATTTGACGGTTTTCATGGTTCAGCTATTTTTGATTTCGACGCCGTTAAAGCGGTTGGACGTCGGGTTTTATCGAAAAAATGGCCAGAGCGCGCTCTGGCCTCATAAAGGTCATTGCAAAGTGCGGTGTCCGTCGACCAGAAAAGGCGGCATGCGATAAAATTATGATAATTACGCCGCGCGATCGGCAACGGCTACCACTCATTCATTCAACAAGACTAATAATTTAATGTTCCCCTCCTATAAAATCAATATCACGGTACTTTTCGGATTCACGAATCTTGTTTTATTATTACAGTTATATTAATAGAATAGAATATGACACGCACATCAAATTAAACATTAGGAGGGGCAAAACATATTAGTGCCCCGCCGAAAATGCGGCGGGGCACCGAATGTGAACGATCTACTCCGGCTTTTCCGACCGGACTGCGAACCGGATTATTCGGCCTTATGGATACAATCCACCGGGCAAACCTCAACACAGCGCGGAGCATCGAAATGTCCGACACATTCCACGCAGGCGTCCGCATCAATAATAAAAATCTCATCTCCTTCGGAAATCGCATTGGTCGGGCATTCCGGTTCGCAAGCTCCGCAGGCGATGCAGGTTTCGTCAATTATCATGGCCATGACAAATTACCTCAAACAGGTGAAACGCCAAATTGGCAGTGAACTTGAACGTGAATCGGATCAGAAGTAAAACCTTCCTCCAAAAGTCCGATTCAGTGTCTAATTTTTCCGAAAAATACGAAAATCCTCAGAGAAATCCAAACCCGGAACGGCTTAGACCGTGGGATGGAAACTCTGAATGGTTTTCATATAGTTAGCACGCTCGTAGGCGGCAGGTTCGGCCACCGACTTCTGGCTCATGGAACCCTTCATTTCGGAGAGGGAGACATAGTCATGCTTCTCCATCCAGGCCTCGACATCCTTGCGCAACTTCGCCACATGACCGAGACCATGCTGGAACAATGCCGAACAGACCATCGTCACATCGGCTCCGGCCATCACCAGCTTAATCACATCTTCCGCCGTATGCACACCGGAGGTTGCGGCCAGGCTGCATTTGAGACGACTATACAGAATGGCGATCCAGCGCAGCGGCAGCCGGATCTCCGCCGAAGCGGACAACTCGACATGCGGCCACACTTCCAGCTTCTCTAAATCCAGATCCGGTTGATAGAAGCGGTTGAACATCACCAGTCCGTTGACCCCCGCTTCATCCAAGCGCCGGGCGATATTAGCCAGACTGCTGAAATAGGGGCTAAGCTTTACGGCCACGGGAATCTTGACTTGCGAACGCACGGTCTTCAGAATCTCGACGTAGTTGCGTTCGACCAATTCGCCGTTCATGAACGGATCGGTGGGCAGGAAGTAGATATTCAATTCCAGCGCATCCGCTCCCGCCTTCTGAATGTCGCGGGCGTATTCGATCCAGCCGCCGGGTGTGACGCCGTTGAGACTGGCGATTACGGGAATTTTCACCGCCTTCTTGGCGTCGCTGATCAGCTTCAGATATTCATCCGGTCCGAGAACATAGTGATCCGGTTCGGGGAAATAGCTGAGCGCTTCGGCGAAGCTCTCGCTGCCTTGAGTGGTCAGGAAGTCCAGTTCGTACGCTTCCGCCTTGAGCTGCTCTTCGAATAACGAATGCAGCACCACGGCGGCGATACCCGCGTCTTCCAAACGGCGAATGCCGTCGAGCGAATGGCTCATGGGGGAAGACGATGCGACGATGGGGTGGGGCAGTTTCAGCCCGAGATAAGTCGTGGAAAGATCCATCGTTTACTTCCCTTCCTCGTTTCCGTTCTTGCCGTAATCCAATCCGGCGAGCTGCTCGTAGAGATGCCACCGGTTGTTTGTATCTTCCTGCGCGAGTTCCATGAGATGCTTGGCATTTTCGGGCAGCATCTTGGTCAGCATCTTGAATCGCGTTTCACTGTAAGCCCAATCCGCCACTTTAATCTTGGGGGCTTTCGAATCGAGCTGAAGCGGATTCTTGCCTTCTTTGGCGAGCGCGGGATTATACCGATACAGCGGCCACGCCCCGCACTCGACGATCATGCGCTGATTGTCGAGACCTTTGGCCATATCAATACCGTGGGCGATGCAGTGCGAATAAGCGATGATGATCGAGGGACCGTCATACGCTTCCGCTTCGAGGAACGCTTTCACGGTTTGCAGATCATTGGCGCCCATCGCAATCTGTGCCACGTAAACATGGCCATAACTCATGGCGATCATGCCGAGATCCTTGCGCGGAACGGGCTTGCCGCCGAACGCGAACTTCGCAACCGCACCCAACGGCGTCGCCTTTGAGCATTGACCGCCGGTATTAGAATAGACGCCGGTATCGAGCACCAATAGATTAACGTTGCGTCCCGAAGCGAGAACGTGATCGAGCCCGCCGTAGCCGATATCGTAAGCCCAGCCGTCGCCGCCCACGCCCCACACCGACTTCTTAACAAGCGAATCCGCGACGCCCAGGAAGCGCTTGACTTCGACATCCTTATCCTTCTCAAGCAGCTTACGGACCTTGGCGATGCGATCGCGCTGCTGGCTGATGCCGCCCTCGGTTGACATATCCGCCTTGAGAATTTCTTCCACCAATCCGGAGCCGATCTTCTCCTTCAACTTGCCGATTAGCTCGGTAGCGAATTCACGCTGCTTGTCCAATGTCACACGGAAGCCCATCGCAAATTCGGCGGTATCCTCGAACAATGAATTGTTCCACGCGGGACCACGACCGTCGCGATTGGTTGAATAGGGGGTCGTGGGCAGATTGCCGCCGTAGATCGAGGAACAGCCGGTGGCATTGGCGATGAGCAGACGATCGCCGAAGAGCTGGGTAAGCAGCTTGACGTAAGGCGTTTCGCCGCATCCGCCGCAAGCTCCCGAGAACTCGAACAATGGTTCGAGGAACTGCGAACCCTTGACACTGTTGACTTTAATCGTGCTGCGATCCATTTCGGGAATGGACAGGAAGAAGGCAAAGTTATCGCGTTCCTTCTCGCGCAGCGGCGGCTGGGGAGCCATGTTGATGGCTTTGAGCCGCACTTCCTTCTTGTTCTTGGCGGGACACGCACTCACGCAGAGCGCACAACCAGTGCAGTCTTCAGGAGCAACCTGCAATGAGTAAAGCAAATCATCGCGGCCGAATTCGCTGCCGCGGAATTTCGTTGTCACAAACGTTTTGGGTGCGTTCTTAACGTCCGCCGCCGTAAAGACCTTGGCGCGGATCGAAGCGTGCGGGCACACGATCACACATTTGTTGCATTGGATACAGACTTCCGGATCCCACACCGGAATCTCCAGCGCGATATTGCGTTTTTCATAGCGGCAGGTATTGGGCGGGAACGTTCCGTCCACCGGGAAGGCCGATACGGGCAGATCGTCGCCGTAACCTTCGATAATCTTCGCCAACACTTTCTTCATATATTCCGGCGCATCGGCGGAGACGACCGGCGGACGGCTGGAGGTCGCCGTGATTTTGCCCGGCACCTTTACTTCGTACAAGTTAGCGAGCGTCTTGTCCACCGCCTCGTAATTCTGCTTGACGATGTGTTCGCCCTTCTTGCCGTAGGTCTTCTGGATAGTCTTCTTGATGGCGGCAATAGCTTCTTCGCGCGGCAGAATTCCCGAAATCGCAAAGAAGCAGGTCTGCATGATGGTGTTGATGCGGAGACCCATACCGGTCTCCCCACCCACCTTATAGG
>CAYUIF010000043.1:0-19962 GCA_964444755.1 uncultured Alphaproteobacteria bacterium
GTCGTTGGATCCGGAGTTATGGCCGATGATCGGTTGTAATCCGGCGAAGCTCTTGAGGGTGGTATCGCAGAAACAGCTGGATCAAGCGGCCGGCAATCGTACCTTCCTCGATCACTATGAACGCTGCCGAAGTTTTCTTGAGCATTATCTCAGAGAACCCAGTTGGTTCGATAAAGTCTGCGGGCATGCGACGGTGCGCGAGATCGTGTATTTCTCCATGGAATACGGTCTGAGTGAGAGTCTTCCGGTTTACAGTGGCGGTTTGGGGGTTCTCAGCGGCGATCACCTGAAATCCGCCTCGGATTTAGGATTACCGTTGGTGGGCATCGGATTAGCCTATCGTCAGGGCTACTTCCAGCAGCAGATTACGGCGGAAGGTTACCAGACGGAATACTATCCTGAGAATGATTTTGAGTCACTGCCGGCAACTAAGGTGTATGATGCCAAGGGGCAGCGGCTGAAGATCGAACTCAGCTTTCCCGGCCGCACGGTACACGTGGCGGCGTGGAAAGTCCAAGTCGGTCGTGTTCCGTTGTATTTGCTGGATACGGATTTACCCGAAAACAGTCCGGCCGACCGTCGCATTACCTTCACACTTTACGGCGGCGATAAGGAAACGCGGATTCAGCAGGAAATCGTGTTGGGAATGGGCGGGATTGAGCTGGCGAGGAAGATGGGTATCTCTACAACCGTTTGTCATATGAATGAAGGTCACTCGGCCTTCATTCAATTGGCACGAATTACCCATATCAAACAAGAGCATAATCTGACGCCGTGGGAATCCATCCGCTTGATTTCGGCCGGCACCGTCTTTACCACGCATACTCCGGTTCCGGCGGGAATTGACCAATTCCCCCCCGAATTAATGGATCGTTATTTCGGACACCTCTATCCGCAAATCGGTTTATCCCGCGAAGAAGTGTTTGCATTAGGGGCGAAGAAGCCGGGAAGTCCCGGACAGCTCTTTAACATGGCAATCTTTGCCATGAAGTCTTCGGGGTATACTAACGGCGTGAGCCGCTTGCACGGTGACGTGTCGCGCAGTCTTTGGGAAGAAAGTTGGCCGCAACTGCCGCACGACGAGATTCCCATTGATTATGTAACCAACGGGATTCACCTGCGTACATGGCTATCCGATAATATGGCAGTGCTGTTTGACCGATATTTAGGAACCGAATGGCGGCGGAATCCCGATCATAAGGACGTATGGACAGGGGTACGGGAAATCCCCGATGAAGAATTATGGAATGCGCATGTTCGGGGACGGGAACGGTTGGTGGAGTTCACTCGAAAGCGGCTGGCCGAACAGCGGGCGCGCACAACGGGTGTCGAGATGAGTCCGGAAGAGATGGACACCTATCTCGATCCGAATATTCTGACCATCGGCTTTGCGCGTCGCTTTGCCACTTACAAGCGTTCGACATTGCTCTTGCGCTATCCGGATCGTTTGCTGGCGCTATTACGGGATACGAAACGGCCGATTCAGATCGTGTTTGCCGGGAAAGCTCATCCACAGGACGATGCCGGAAAAGCCCTCATTCACGATATTATCTACTTTGCCCGGTCGCAAGGTGTTGCTCACCGGCTGATTTTCCTTGAAAATTACGATATGCAGGTGGCGCGCTATCTGATTCAGGGCGTGGATATCTGGCTGAATAATCCGCGGCGACCCTTGGAAGCCAGCGGAACCAGCGGTATGAAGGTGCTGGGCAACGGCGGTTTGAATCTGAGTATCTTAGATGGCTGGTGGGACGAAGCCTATGCTCCCGGCTTGGGTTGGGCGATCGGTCGCGGTAAAATCTATGGCGATGACACGGTACAGGATGACCGCGATGCCAGTTCGCTATATGATATGATCGAAAAGCACATCGTGCCGCTGTTCTATTCCTATGATGATGGCAAGCTGCCGCGGCGCTGGATTGCCCGGATGAAAGATTCCATTGCCGAATTGGTGCCGCGATTCAACTGTGTGCGGATGGTCAAGGAGTATTGCCAAGACTACTACGCTCCGGCTATCGAACGCTCTCATCAACTGCTGAATGACAATTGCGCGGCGGTTCGTCAACTGGCAGCGTGGAAGAATTGGATTCGTGCCCACTGGGATGAGGTTAAGGTTATCGCATCCCCGCCGCGGCCAGTGGAGGTATTGACCTCCGGTTCGGAACTTGAGATTACAGCAACAGTTACATTAGGGCCGATAACTCCCGGTGATGTTGAAGTCCATGTCTACTATGGCCCGCTGCATACCGATGGAACCATTGCTTTTTCCGGATTCCAGCCGCTGGAACCGGATGGAAACGGGGACGGAACGATCTATAAAGGACGATTATCGTTCCCGGATAGCGGAAAGTATGGCTATACGATACGGGTCATACCTTATCATCCGTTGCTGGGTAATCCGCTCAAGATGGGATTAGCTCGCTGGGCGGTAGTACCATCTTAGAATTCAGGAAAAGTGAAAAAAAGGGCGACTCAAGACGAGTCGCCCTTTTCAGTATTGGATTGTTCTATTCGGGGTAGATGCGATCCGGGGTTGCAACCAGAATCGTTTGATTGCGGTCTTGGACTCGGACTCGCATGACATAGTTGCTGTCACTGTCCAGGGAGTAGGAAAACCAGTCAAAGGTGTGACTAATCGGGCACTTTCCGTAGATCTGCCCGGTCGGGTCTATCAGTTGATCCTGTAGCTCATTATAGGTGGTTGCGGCACCGGGATAACGGCTATAGTCGGTGGCATAGTAAGCTAACAGCTTCCGTACTAAGTCAAGATCGTAAGTTGCCGCCGCTACGCGGCTTTTGTCGCGAAGATTAATGTAACGCACTACCGACATGGACGTTAAAATCGCCACAATCACAATTACGATGAGCAACTCAGCCATCGTGAAGCCGCGTTGCTTCGGCCTCATGGTACCTCCGGTAGGTCTGCGATTTTCCAACATATCAGAATATCAATAGAGCAAACCGAATACCATTTAAAATCGGCCGTTACATTCAGATTAAGTTGGTCGGCGTTTGCGTTTTTCTCGAGGATTTAGGACCCGATAAAGACATGAAATCAAAAGGATTGTTATGCCGATCCAGAATATCCCCATCATAATCCAACCGGAAGTCTTCATCGCCTGCTCCTTTCCATCTTAGGGAACTTGCCGCGTCGATGTGCCCGGTAAATCAGGTAGATAAGTAGCAGCAACAGCAGGAACAACAGACCACGGGTGATGCTAATCATCAACCGTTGGGTGGGATCGGTGATACTTTGCATGGTCGCGGTTGGCCACCAGTCCTGAATTCCCCAGAAAATCAGCAACAGAATCAGATAAGTGGGAGTGACGTATTTGATAATAAAGCGATAGATGTTGGGCACTTTCATTTCAGCCCCACGATGCATCTCCTTGAAACCGCGTTCAATGCCCATGTAAAATGCGAAAAGCAGGATCATGATCAATGCCGAAACCACCGGTAGCACACTTCCCGCCCAGAAATCCATCTCGTCCAGTGTACCCCAGCGAACGGTAGCAATGACGAATCCGGTAATGAGTAGATTCAACCCCGCCACGATGGAAATAGCCTTGCCGTGGCTGATATCGAGTTCATCCTTGAGAAAGGTTATGAACGGTTGAATCAGGGAAACAGAGGACGTAATTCCCGCCACAAACAAGAGCAAGAACCAAAAGAAGCCCATGATTCCGCCCGTGCCCATTTTAGCAAAGACATAGGGCATCGTAATGAAGCCCAGGCTAAACGATCCACTACTGGCAATCTCAGCCGCCCCCGTAGCTCCAAAGAAGGTAGCAGCCGCCACGATGGCAATACTGCCTCCCAGTATTACTTCCGTAAACTCATTGGAAGTTGCGGCGGTTAGGCCGGATAGAACTACATCGTCGCGTTTTTTAAGATAACTGGCATAAGCCATGATCGCACCCATGCCCACCGATAAAGTAAAGAATATCTGACCCGTGGCTTCGATCCAGACGCGGGCACTGGTCAGCTTGGTCCAGTCGGGGTTCCACATGAAACCCAAGCCATTGGAGACATTCCAGTCCGGATGAGCCGGATCGGGTGTGCCCAAAGTCAGCACGCGTACGACCAAGACCACGGCACAGGCGAACAGGACGGGCATACCGATCTTGGCCAGATATTCAATACCCCGGCGGATGCCTTTGAAGATGATCCAATAGTTGAGGATGAAAACGATCAGGAAGATCGTGATCGCCGTCCACGGGCCGCTGAAGTAGGCATTGGACTCGGCGCCGATAAACCCGTTCAGGAATTTATCCATCTCGTTGCGGGCGATGGCTTCGTTCCAACTGCCGGTGGCGGCAAAGAAGCTGAAGGCCAGAGTCCACGCCTCGATGAACACGTAATAGAAGTTGATGGTGAGGGGGATAAAGATGGTGATGACACCGAGGTATTTCGCCCACGGGCGGCCGTTGGTGATGCGGTGGTAGACTCCCGGTCCGCTACCGTGGGAATGCTGTCCGCCGTAGCGGCCCAGATTCCATTCCACCCACGCGAGGGGGATGCCCAGCACGAGGAGTGCGATCAGGTAGGGAATCATGAAGGCACCGCCGCCCCCGGCCGCCGCCCGCACCGGGAAGCGCAGGAAGTTGCCGAGTCCGACCGCGCTGCCCGCCACAGCCAGAATCACCCCGATCCGCGACCCCCACTCATCACGTTGTTTCAGTTCACTCATCAGGAATCCTCATGATGATGAAAATCCATATCGTGCCAGACAGTATAGGATAGTTTGACGGGAAACGCAAGGGCGGGGGAGGTGCAATGAACAATAAACGATGGGCGATTAACGGATTTTCAGATAGCAGTCCGGGTTTCCCGGTGTTTCAGCGGGGGGACGAAATTGGGGTCCCAAGGTTTTGCCGGAAAAAGCCGGGCAAGGCATGCCGTACCCCTGCCGAGAAACTGCGCGCGCATACCCGCAGGTGCCTCTGCGTTCGTTGTATCCCGGCAAAGTCGTTGCGTTACGGGTACCCGAAGCCAGATGCCTCGGCAAAGACGGGCGGTTTGCCAACCACGGCTGCGGCGCGATTCATCGCAGTGTTCAGCCGGGTTACCCCTTCACCGCCACTGGCTCCGGCCTCCCCGCATCAGCAGAAACCAGCGTTGTCTGCGATGGATGTGACTTGTGTTCCCGGCGATATGGCCGTACCCGCACGCGTCCGTAACATTAACCGCTGACCACCGGTACGACTTCCGGTCGTTTCGACACCAATCCGGAAACGAAGTATCATACCATCCATCCTGCATCGTCACTATGTCAACACTAAGCGAACCGACTCGTCGCGTCCGATCAAGTAATAGAAGCCGTTCGTTGAGAGTCAAGCGGCGTCAACGGGGCCACGATAATGTTTTCCTGATTCCGCGATATGATTGACTACGCAGCGTGTGCGATAATGATAATTCGTAATGCCGACGCTGGCAAAAGCCAGATAGGCCGGCATGTATCCGGCGGCACGGTATATTCTCCGCCAAATCGCCGGCTGGGAATAGAAATGAGATCTCAGCCAGTCGCAGCCGTGTTTTAGCGTATACCTGCTCATATGCGTCGGTTCAAAAACTACTTGAGTGAAATCGTAGCGAGTCCAGTCCTTGCAAAAGATGCGGCCTTTCCGATCCATCTCTTTAAAGAGCGGTGTTCCCGGAAACGGCGTTTGGATCGTCGCCTGCAATAAATCAATCTGCGATTCGTGTAAAAATTCCAACGTAGTACGGAAGACATTCGCCTGATCATGATCCAATCCGAATACAAAACCGGCGAATACGGCGATCCCCGAATCGTGCAATACCTTTACAACTTTCTTATATTCGCTGGCTTTGTTGTAGCGCTTGTGATAATCCCGCAAATTGTCCTCGGAGAGTGATTCGAAGCCGATGAACATGCCATGACATCCGCTCGCTTCTGCTAATCGCCGCATTTCATCGTCATAAGCTACATTGATTCCCCCCTGACCGAACCAGATCTTCTTAAGCGGAATCATCCGGGCAAACAACTCCTTGGCATACTCCGGCTGACCGACCAGATTATCGTCCATAAATAGGACATGTTTACCCATCCCCCGTAATTCCTCAATTACGGCGTCGATTGGTCGAGGGCGATGATTATGCCGGTGAAATGCGGATACTGAGCAAAATGAACAGTGATGCGGGCAGCCGCGAGTCGCCTGAATCGCCCACGGCGTTATATATTGCGATTTGTCGATGAGGTTACGATTTAACTGGGGCAACTGGCTGACATCCGCCAACCCGTTACAATAGCGTTTTTGCAGTCTGCCCAGCCGATAATCAACTATGATATGCTTCATGTTGGGCTCAGCTTCGCCGATACAAATCGCATCGGCATGCCGTTCGGCCTCTTCGGGCATAAACGTTGGATGATAGCCTCCGAAAATTACCGTTTTACCGTGTTCGTTGCGAAACCGATCGGCAATCTCATAAGCCCGCGGTGCATTGAACGTCATGAACGATATGCCGATGATCTCCGCGTCGGTGTTAAAATCAATCGGTTCCACGTCCTCGTCAATTATTTGCGCCTTAACATCCGGCGGAAGCGAAGCCGCCACGTACAGACTGGGGAGCATGCTGAAACGAAAGGTCTTCGTGCCGCGCCGCGGTCCCTTTCCGCTGGTGACCTGCCATTGCGGTGCCGTCGGATTCACCAGCAGTAATTTGTGGACTTCTTTCATAACCGATCTCCCGATTTATGGCAATCATTGTCCAGACGAAATCGCGGATAATGAGTCGCTCTGGCACTCCTTCACGCGGTTCCGCAGCTGCGTGATGATCCGGGGAAAATAGCACCGGACTCCGCTATTAATCAGTAACGGCGGCAGCCAAACGTTGAGTCGATAGCGGGTAGCGCATATCGCCGTTGTTTGTAAGCCGTGTGGAATCAGAATCCACGTGCCTTCGTAGACGGAAATATCGCCGACAATTCGGTTCCACGCGATGGTGTTCGAAACGGAATCCGCAATGACCCTTAGCAGGGAACGGACCTTTCCCACGGGGAAAATTATGTCAATTTCGGAGAAGAGCAGGACGGTGTCGCTTAAGAAATGGGATTGCATCCGATAGCGGGACGGGTTTAGCTGTTGAAGTATGTTAGGCGTTTGTCCGATCGCCGACAATATTGCCGGGCTGACGATTTCACTGCGGGTACAGCGCGGAATCAACTGTTGATAGGCGCTGTAATCCGAAATGACCTGCCAGACCGTTTCGACGGGTGCATTCACAATTCCTGCCACGCACGCAATCCGGTCGTCGGTCTCATTGTACCGATAGGAGCGAACGCAAATCTGCGCCGGATTAGCGGGAATAAGCTCTGGATCGCCGCGCATTAGTGCTTGAAGATTCTGCGCTGATGCAGATTGAGCGGCCGGCGCTGCACAGCAAATCAACAATGTATGTATGATTGGCTTCCATGTGCGCGCGTATCGCATTTTACACATCCTTTCGGTCAATTAGCCGATCGGACCTGGAGATATTCCATCTAACATAGCATAAAGCAAGGCAATTGTGACACCGACAATCGCCGCATCTGCTGTCAAACCCAGCAATAAGCCGCGCAGCCAGTAATTTGGTTTGACATGAAGTCTCAGTTTTTCAATTCTGTCGGTTGCGATCAGTGTATCTGTTTCAAAAGCCTGCAAGTGAATATCTATTACGGCTGGTATTTGGTTGTCAATCATCAGTTGTCTCAGTGTCCGCATATCGGTGATAGAATCTTTTGCAGTACGAATGGAATAAATATCGTATAGGGGTATATGGAAAAGCGAATCGGTTTCGCTGCTAATAAACCACATACTATATAATCCGAATCCAGCAAACGGGGTCTGCAGCGTATCGCCTGATTGCATTACTACCGACAAACTGTCATTCACGCTTGGAAGTGCGAGACCATAGTCCATCTTCAACATCGTTTGCGTACTGTAGTACCGCGACTCGTAATCCTCTGCAATCGTCCTTTGAAATCCGCGGAATGCACCGGTAACACGTGAGCTGTCCGTTAATTCCGCGGTGACGACGATTCCCGGTTTTGCGTTCAATATTCGCGCCGCCGGACCTTGCGCTTTCTTTCGGGCTGCCCGATCGGTCTCCGCGCCGGCAATTACTCCCGCAATGGTACAGCCGGATAACGTGAGACTAAGGCACAGCAACGTCGCTATGAATGAACTCGCTTGTAAGTAGTTCTTCATCAGATTGCCTTTGGTGTTTTGACGGGATTGTTTTTAATCACTACAGCAGCGGTTCTGTAGAAGTCTACTCTATGCTATGACAATTATTGTACCGTTTGTAATACTCGGAAACGTGGCAGTATAGAAAGCAATATTCATAGGGCGTTGTATGAATTGCATGATAGTTGTGACGCCAATCATACATCACAGCAATAGACGCGCGCAAAACAGGGCTTCGCAAGCAAGCAAAGCCTTACAAATCGTCGATGGATGTGAGGGTTAATTAATGCGAGGTAAGGAGGGGGTAGGGAGCGGTAGGGCGAATTCGACACGTGTGCCGTGATCAACGACCGACGAAATAACGAGGCTTCCACTGTGGTTGGCAATAATAGAATGAACGATGGCCAAACCTAAACCGGTTCCTTGATTGTTGGCTTTCGTCGTGAAATAAGGCTGCACAATTTTTTTAAGTAATTCCGGACGGATGCCGCTGCCGGAGTCGGCTACAAAGCCAACGACTTGATCCCGAGTTTCAGACAGTCGTGCGCCTACGGTTAGTACACCCTCAGCGCGGGATTCCATAGCGTCCGCCGCATTGATAATCAGGTTGATAAATACCTGAATGAGTTGTGCGCGATCGGCTTCGATAGCCGGGAGCTGCTCAGCGTAGTCGCGAACGATTCGGTACGGTGAATCGGGACGATCCGCCTGAAATCGTTTGATCCGACCCGCGGTATCGCGCAATATTCGAATCGCTTCGTCGGCGATATCGGACAGAATCAGACGTTCCTTATTGGGAATAATCGGTTTCGATAGATGATTCAGCGTATTGGCAATCCGTTGAATGGTCTCGGCGGACTCGAGCATCGTTTGTGCAGATGCATAAAGGGACTCTCGCGGCAAGGGTAACGAAGCTTGCGAGAGCGAGTGTAGCATGAGTTGCGCCTGACCTTTTAACGGGTAGAGCGCATTATTAATCTCGTGAGCGACTCCGGCGGCTAAATCGGCGGCGCGCGCGCGGCTCTCGCGCTCGATAATCGTACTCTGAAGCTCGAGATTGTAGATGGCCATACCGGCGAACGACGATAGTGTGCTTAGTAACTCAAAATCGCGGTTGCTGTACGGAGACTGCGAATCCTTGCGTCCCAGCAGCAGGCATCCCATCATTCGGCCGCTATGAGCCAGGGGAAGAATCGCCTCAACCCCCCAAACCATCAACGGATGTCCGCGCATCCCAATCGCCGGTCGGGTCTGGCTGCCGGATAATTCCGGAAGATCGTTGAGCGAGTCAAGCGCCTTCATGAAATCCATCGCCGCGGGTGTATTCCTTTGTGGAGGCAAAAACCACAAGTCATCCTTGTCACGAATAACTAAGACGGCCTTTTCGATATGCAGAATATCCGGCACTCTTTCCGTGAGTATAGTAATGACATCCTTCTCAACGACCGATCCTGCAAGTTGATGTGATAGTTGCTGTACGGCCGCACGAAAATCATACCAATCGCCGTAGTACAGACGATCCACCGCGCTGCGAATTCCCCGCGACAGTGAATGCCCGGCCAGATAGGCGATAAAAGCGGATACTACCAGTAGTCCGAACAATGACGCACGATTGTTGAGAGGATTACTCGCGCCACTGAAAGTAACAATAATCATCATGGCGTATATGACGATACAGGCTGACGCGACGTAGATCAGGGTTCGGGAAAGCGTCCATTCAATTCTCAGCAGCTTAAACGAAGATACGGCCATTGCCCAGCCGATGGGTGCAATAATCAGAAATACTAACGCTTGATTTAACGACAACCACGGTGACGAATCCCACAGAGTCGGCAGTTTATGCAGCAGAATATATGGAGCAGCGCCTACAAAAGTGCACCAGAGCAGCCAACGGCTGTAGTTTCGTTCCTCCTTCCGAGATGCATGAAGCCAAGAATAGCCCAGTAACAATATGGATGCCGCGAAGTATGCCGTCAGTAATACTCCCATCCCATAGCTTGATACCACCGTAAGATAAATCACGGCGCCTGGATGCGATCCGCTGATAAGACCGAAAAAGAACCAGCCGGCTAATCCGATCAAGATAAACGACGGCACATAGATAAGAAACGAGCGCCACCGCGTATGAGTGCGTTTCGGCATGGTGAAACGGAAAACAAAATCCAGAAATGCCGCCGGGATCAATCCATATAAAACCATCCATCCGATGGCGTAGACGTGATGTATAAACGGGCTGGCAAATGTATTGACGCGGGAATCTAAAAGAATAGCCCCGCCCGTGAACAAGTTCAAGCGTAAAAATGCTGTAATCAGAGTATCGCCACCCCCGTAGCGCCATACCATAAATCCTAAAAGGAAAAAGGCTAATCCCAAAAAGATGATTAAGATAACGTGTGAAATCCGTGCCGGACGATCCGCTGTCACCGCGATGGTGTAAACTGAATCATCCTGCACACTGGTAATCATAACCGTTTCATCAGGGTGTAACTGTTCGATGATCCATTGTGCTTGAAACAAGTTTGTAATCCGCTGTCCGTTTATGCTGTTTATCGGCAATATGGAGTCGGGTATGCCGGCATCGCGGGGGACGGACATCGCCATGAAAGTGCCGTCATTCTCGTGGAGAATGAAAGGAAACTGCCGCATACGCGCCGCATTGATAATTCCGGCGGTCGCCGTCAGCAGACAAAAAAGAATGATTACGAATCCGATTAACCGGCGCTTGTTCATGGGGAACGTCTTCCTTCATACTGCGATAACAGCCGGTTCAAATGGGTTCTTTCAATGCCCAGACATTTCGCCGCTTCGGTCTGATTGCCACCGCACCTGGCAACAACGCGCAGTATGTGCCGTTTCTTGTGAGCCTCCTGCGCCATTCGCAGGTCATCTTCATCCTCCATGGGAGCAACGATCTGTGCGGAGGGAAATGAAAGCCATAATGACGATTTGATTTCATTATTGTCGGATAGAAGCGCAATTCGTTCGACGTGATGAAGCAATTCCCGAACGTTTCCCGGCCACGGATATTTCGCAAGTTTCAGAAGCACTTCGTCGGTCGGCATCAGAAAATCCCGGCCGTACCGTCGGCGACTTTGCTTGATAGCTGCCGACACAAAGATCGGTATGTCTTCCGGCCGGCTTCGCAGGGACGGGAGTTTCAAATGAAAAGCTCCCAACCGATAATAAAGATCCGCTCGAAAACGCTGGTCACTGATCTCCCGGGCAATATCGCGATTGGTGGCGGCGATGATTCGACCCTCAAATTGTAGCGGTCGCAGACCGCCGACGCGTTCGTAGGAACGATCCTCGACCGCTGTCAGCAATTTGGCTTGACATAATACCGGTAACTCGCCGACTTCATCCAAGAACAATGTCCCTTTTCCGACCAGTTCCAGCTTTCCCGGCTTGCGGGAGATTGCTCCGGTAAATGCGCCTTTCTCATGACCGAACAATTCCGATTCGAATAGCGTTTCCGTAATTGCGGCACAATTGACCGCCACAAACGGTTCTGTCCTGCGGTCGGATTTGGCATGAATGTAGCGTGCAAGCACCTGTTTTCCGGTTCCGGTTTCACCCTCTAATAGAATCGGATTATCCCCAATGGCGAATCGTTCTGCTTCCTGCAACAACGATCGAACGGCATCAGATTCACCTAAGAATATCGCTGACTCCGTGCCGGTTAACTGCTTTAACCGGCGATTCTCATCGTTCAGCCGCTGGGCGGCGAGTACGCGGTGAACCACGGCTTCCAGGATCTGCATATCAATCGGTTTTACTAAAAAATCGGCGGCTCCCCGTTTCATGGCATTCACTGCGTCAGCGACGGTTGCGGTTCCGCTGATCACGATCACAGGAGCATTCACACCGCGTTGTGTCCATCCTTTCAGTAATTCCGCACCGTTAGTGTCCGGGAGTGCCAGATCCAGCAGAACGAGATCGTAATCCCGTTCGGTTATCAGCTGCTCTGCCGTTTTGCCGTCCGCCGCCACGATCGAGTTGTATCCGAAGACCTTTAGTTGCTGCTGCAGCGTTGCGGCAATCCGCGCGTCATCGTCAACAATAAGAATAGCTTTCGGCATGCCGATTTCTCGATTTGATGGAATGGGAATTGGCCAGTTCAGAAATTCGAATGAGTGGATATCTCCGTGGCAAGATGGTTAATGAACCGCGGGAAATATTCCCTGACCGGAGGAGCCGTTAACCCGGTTTCGGCCACGGTGTTGGAGTTGTCGAACCACATGCGGCAGAACAGATAAGGAAGGTAATGAGCAAGTTCACCAAGTAGTTTTTGCTCCGCTTCCGGCAAGTGCCGTGTTTGCCCGGCTATGAACAAATCAAAATCAGCCTTTGAAATCAGTCGGAATTCGGGACTGCCTGAATACCGGCTGGATAATTCTTGAATATCCCGCAGGGTAGTCGTTCCCCGCTGACCGGCCGTAATGTGAAAGCAGCCGCCTACGGCATTGCGACTATTGGCCAAGCGGAAAATCGCCTCGCAGACGTAATCAACGGGAATCAAATCAAGCAGCGAATCCGGTTCCCCGGGAAGAAACGGCAATCGGTGCTGCAGATACATGCGCAAAACGCGATAGACACCGTTATGATCCGATGCCTGACCGGTTTGCGAATCACAGATGACGACGCTGGGACGATAGATGGTAATCGGAATGTCCGTCATTCGCGAACGTAACATAATCTCCGCTTCGAATTTGCTGCGTTCGTACGTGTTACGATGCTCCTGACCGGTATCCAGTTCGCTCTCCAAGACACGTCCCTGCCGGATTCCCGCGACATAAGCGGTTCCGATATAGTGAAAACGCTTGAAGCCGCGGATTTGCGCTGCTGAATCAAGAAAATGCTCGACTCCGCTCACGTTCGTACGGCGCGCCTCCTCTAAGGTGAGATCGAAGCGGGCGGCGGCGGCGCAATGAATGATCTCCGTCACGCCATTGAATAATTCGTCATGATGAACAGCCGTTAATCCCAGATGATCTTCAGCAACATCCCCTTCAAAGACCGACCAACGGTGCGTCCACTGATCCATCTCGGCCGGAGAACTGATCTCTTGCAGACTCTGTACAATCCGCTGCCGTGCAGATACCCCGGCACGGCTTCGCGCCAGCAGGCGGATTTTCCGATCCGACTTTTCCAGCCAGATTCGCAGGAGGTATTTCCCGATATAGCCGGTGGCGCCCGTGAGAAGAATATCGTCAGGCATGTGCGGTATCCTCGGCGGAATGGTACATGGATTCGATAAGGCCCGAGTATTTCTCAGCGATTGCGGCTCGTCGCGGTTTTAGTGTCGGCGTCATCAAGCCATTTTCAATCGTGAACTCTTCACGAATCAACCGGAAATCCTTCGGCTTTTCATAGGATGAGCATTCCCGCGTCGCCTGTTCGATTTCCTGAGAAATAAGCCGACGAAAGGCGGGGTGATTGATGATTGCGTCGCAATCCGCTTGAAATCCGTTGCTCCGCGCCCAAGCACACATAGATTCACCGTCGGGAACCATCAGTGCGGATAGGTATTTGCGTTTGTCTCCAAATATTACGGCTTGGTGAATGTATGGACTCCGGAGAAGAGTCGCCTCAATGGCGGCCGGTCCGATGTTTTTACCGTAGGATGTGACGATGATATCCTTGATCCGCCCGGTAATCGCCAAGTTTCCCTGTTCGTCAAATTGACCAAGATCACCGGTATGCAGCCAGCCGGTGCCGTCAATTGCCTTTGCGGTAGCTTCCGGATCGCCATAATAGCCAAGCATCACATTCGGTCCTTTGACAAGGACTTCCCCCGTGTCCGCAATCCGCACTTCGACTCCATCCATCGGCTTTCCAACGGATCCTAATACGTTCTCGAACGGTGAATTGCAGCAGACGACCGGGGCGGCTTCTGTCAAGCCATAGCCTTCCACGATGTTGAATCCCAAGATATGGAAGGCCTTGGCTACCTTCCGATCCAGCGGTGCACCGCCCGAAGCGATTAGCCGCAGCCGCCCTCCGGCTAACTGTCGGAATGCGGATCCAACGACGCGATTGAAAACGATTCTTTTAAGTCTTAGCGATAGCGAAATGTGATCGTGTCGAAACCGTCGGTTGGTATAGAGATTTAAACTGCTCATGGCGGCGGAAACCAGCCACTGATTCCACCGTGATTTCTCGTGAACGCGGCGGACGGCTTCCTCAAAAGCTTTCTCGATAACGCGTGGTACGGCAATGAGGATGGTTGGTCGGATGCGTGCGACGTCCGCCGCCACGGTCGTGATGCTGGTGGCGTAAGCAATGGTGCCACCGCCCAGAAGAACCGCGTAATAACCGCACGTTCGCTCGAACATGTGACAGAGCGGGAGATAGGATACCGTTACATCGGCGGGCGTCACTCGGAATCGTGTTATTACGGATTGAGCATTGGCGACGATGTTTTCATGGGATAGCATAACACCCTTGGGATTGCCGGTTGTACCCGATGTGTACACAATGGTGGCAACATCGGTCGCGCTTCCTTGCGCGGCTGCGGCTTGGATGCAGCAAGATTCAAGAAATGTGCCGTGAAAATCCAATGCACCGGGAATCACGCTTTCTATAGGTTCCATGCCAATGCAATACTTGAGTGACGCCGCCTGTGGAAGTACATTTGACAGCTTCAAACCCAGTTCGTGGTTTTCGACAACCATGAGCTTCATCTGGCAGTTGTTGATGATGTACGCGAGCATTGACTCGGTCGTGGATGGATATAGGGGTACAACGCTGGCTCCCAATTTGAGCGTGGCTAAGTCCGTAATTACCCATTCCGGCCGATTGGTGGAATAAATTCCCACTCGATCCCCGGATCCAATCCCGAGCCTTCTCAGATTATCCGCGGCAATATCCACATACCTTAAAAGTTCACCGTATCGAATTTCCGCGAATTCTCGGCTGCGCCAGGATTTCAGCGCCACGTTGTCGGGATACTGAAGCGCGGTATCCCGAAACATTCCGTATAGTGTTGGTGCCTTCATCGTCGCTGTGGATATTCGTTGTGATCGGATTCCAGAGGATTCCCGAAGTATGGTATTGGTCAAGCGACCACTACCGGCGATCAATGGCGTACCCGATGATTACGGAAACCCGGTTGCCATCCGGATTAGTGGCATAGACCAGATTCAGTGGGACGCTTACTCCGCCGTAGTTAAACGATTTTCCAACCCCCACCACTAAGGCGGTGGGAGCGGCATCTCCGGTACCGGCTGTTACATTCGGGCCCAATCCGAATTCGTAACCGCTGGGAAAGCGAATCCCCATGGCCAGCGTTGCCCCTGGAATAATTTTGCCGTATTCAACACCGCCAACCATTGGAGTCAACTGCACCACAAATTGTGGCCCGCCGCCTTCCGGAATGATCTGATACTCAAAATGCCATCCGAATTGGCTGATCTGGTGACCGATATGCTTCTCATCCAAGTGCCGCGTTAAGGCATTTTCGCCTGTGATAACGGTCATTCCCAAACGGGGACCGCCCAAGTTTCGTCTGGCGAACCGGACCTTATCTTCCATGGTCACGGCTTGCGATGTCAGTGGTTCGATCATGAGCATTGCGCCTACCAGCCACAGTAGGGCAGAATGGTAACTCGATTTCTTTTTCATGGCAATCTCCGGTTTAGGTTGAAACAGAGGGACTTGTTGCCCCTGCGTTCCTCTATTTCAATCAGGATGCCAAGATGTATGGACATAAATAACAAAAAATTAATTGGACTCCAGGTTTCTTAACTGTGATTTCTATCATACACGTTGTTAGATGGTCAGTCTCCCGGGATTTGAATTCAACGTTTACGGCTACGTTTGGTATAGACCAAAAAAATAACGAGGGAAGCCTACCACCAAATGGCGGAGAATTCGCTCGTCACTGTTGCTCGCCAAGAATCGAATTCTCGGCAATTAAAAGTATTGATTTAACATAAGTACACTCATCAAAAAAAGCAATAAGAAAACCAATAGTCACACCTGAAATACAATTGTATATGGCGCCATCACGAGGACACAAACTTCAAAATACTGTATTCATTAGGTGTTCTGACTACTAAAACCACAAAAACGTTTATAATTAATCAGTTGAATAATATTATAATTATTACGGTTAGGAGAAAAGAGAACGACTTAAGTCGCGTCCTGCCATCCGTAAGAATCCGTGAACTCTCATTTCTTCGGTGACTCCGGTTTATGTGCCGCTCTGAGATCGTAGACACATCGACACAATATTCTTGTAGTTGCCGTCGGTCTACCGACGATGCTTCCACACTCACTATGGTTGACGGCGTAAATTCTGTTATAGATATGATTTTTCATCTGTTATGTGCTATTCTTGACTTAAGATCGAGATGTTGTTCCAAATAGCTAAGAAGATATTTCGACTTGTACATCTATTTTGTGAAAATTATAGTTAAAGAGGAATGTCAGAAAAATGTCATAGAAATATTCAAGTCCATGGGTCTGCAACTTTGTGAAATGATTAATTTCACAAGGTGACCCAATGTCATTAAATAATATACACGATAATCTCTTTATAAGATTATTCTCATGTCCGATTATTAATACGTTTGTTTTTACGATGGTCTTATCGTTATATTATCGCCATTCGAATCTGTATTAAGCCTACTTGCGGCACTAAATAATATTGACTATTTGAACCAAAGCCCGTAGCGATGAAAAAGGCTCACTAAATATATGATAAACGGGTCTATTAGTTTATTAATTTGTGAAGATTTTACCATCATGGGTTCGAAGTATTTTTTTTAAAGTCTTTTATCATCGAATATCTATGTTACGGAAATTTCACAAAGTCCTTATTCTTTCCATCTGTCTGGGGACGACCGCGTTTTCTCAGCCTGCCACTTTTGTTTTTGATGTGGCGGTTCCAGCCGGCGGCACTCCCCTGACTCGGCCCGGCGGAGTCTACGTTGATCAGCGGACACAGGAACTCTATGTTGTGGATTCCGGTAACAGCCGGATTGTGATCTTTGATAAAAACGGCCGATACGATTTTTCGTTTTCCGATCGCCGCCACATGTTGGCGCCGGAACAAATCGCCGTGGATTCCTTGGGTCGCATCTTCGTCCTTAACTCAATTGATCATTCGACGCTGCATATCTTCGACTATAACGGAAAGTACCTATCGGATCTTACGTTATCGTACCCTGACCGTTCGGAAACGATCTCGGTAGCAAGTTTTCTGCTCGATGATCAGGATCGCTTATTTGCCGCCACCATCCAACCGGCGCATATGTACGTATTCACGGCAACGGGGTCGTTTCTATACGACTTTCCCCTGTATGCTGATGGGGATAATCAAACGCGGGATCAATCGTCACTGGGTCGAATGTCCATCGTCAATGGTGACCTGATGATTCCGATGCCGATGGTATCGCAAGTCGCGAGATATACGTTGTCCGGTGAACTGACGATGATGTTTGGAATTGCCGGCGGCGGATTTCGTGAATTGGCTTTTCCGGTGGCGGTCGCCGGTGATGGTGAAGGGAAAATTCTCGTGCTGGATCGGATGCGGCATACGATCTTGCGGTTCAATAACGATGGAACGTTTGCCGATGAACGCGGCGGTCTGGGCGATGATAAGGGCTGGTTCTATTTGCCGAGTGCGATGGCCGGCCAAACGGATGGATTATGCTACGTCGCGCAGATGTATAATAGCCGCGTGCAGGCGATTCGCGTGACCGACGAGATTCCGGAGACGAACATCGGACTCGCCGGCGGCGAAGCCAAGGAATAGGACGTTTGGAATTCCGAACGCTCTATTCCGATTACGACACTGACTAATTCACACCAGTCCCCTCATATATCAAGTCCAGATGAACAATGGAGGAAAAGAATGAAGAGGTTCTCAGTACTTTGCATCGTCATGGCGGTTGTGGCTTTTATGGCTACGAGCGCCCTTGCGTTCCACGATGAAGGCGTGGCTCGCTGCTCCGGATGTCATACGATGCATAACAGCAAAGATGGTCTACCGGTTGATGCTGCCAATCCCAACGGCAATCCCTATCTGTTGATCCGTGCCACCGCTTCCGAAGTGTGCCTGTCTTGTCATGCCACTGAGCGCGGTGCCGTGTGGACGGCCGATCCCCTCGCCCCCAGCAGCGAAAAGGGCGGCGGTAATTTCTGTTTCATTAATGAAGACAACCTGAACGACGGCCGCAACGGCAACCAGCCCGCGAACTTTATTCCGGGAAGCTACGGCGTTCACAACTGTATCGCCCCGTCCTACGGCGGTATTGCCGATCCGGCGTTGACCACGTCTCCCGGAGGCGACTATCCTGCAGCTTACATGAGCTGCACCAGCTGCCATGATCC
Organism: uncultured Alphaproteobacteria bacterium; assembly: GCA_964444755.1. GTDB lineage: Bacteria > Electryoneota > RPQS01 > RPQS01 > RPQS01 > JAHJDG01. The sequence goes on from CAYUIF010000043.1 coordinate 18,525, forward strand.
GCACGGCAACGCCAATTTCCGCCTCCTTTATGGTGCCGGTCGTGTAACCGCCGGTGATTTCGATTTCGTTAACGACGCCCCGGAATGCGATGGCATTTCCTACAGCAGCGGTGTTGAAACGCCGACCAGCCACACTGCCTACAAGGGTGGCATGAGCGCATGGTGTGCCAACTGCCACGGTGATTATCACCAGCCCAACACCAATGGCAAGTTGTTCCACCCATCCGGCAGTCTGATCCCGGCGGAAATCGCCCAGACCTACAGCTTGTACAACGGTACCGGTCAGCCTGATAACACCAATCCGACTCATTCCTACCTCCCGATGGTCGCCTTTGAAGATCCCAGCATGACGACCAGCAGCGACGCTCCGCCGTCCGCCTTTGCCGAAGTCAGCTGTATCTCCTGCCACCGCGCCCACGGTTCCAGCGCGCCGAATATCGGTCGTTGGGATTTCAACCTCGGGCTGTATGAGGAAGAAGGTCGCTACGGTTCCTACGCGATTGCGAATCCCTATGCGGCTACCTCCGCCGGACATCAACGTTCCATGTGCAATAAGTGCCATGCGAAGGATGCTAATTCCGTTCTCATTCCGTAATCGTTGCGTCAGGGTGTTTCTGATGCATGTCTAAACACCTGTTTGGATGGTTGAAGGCCGGGTTTCTTGCTCTGAAACCCGGCCTTTTCCTGCCTTAGATTGTGCTCATTCATTCAATATCCCGTGGATTACGTATCAGACAAGAAATATTGAACATAGACTGTTCCATAGTCGCATCTGGAGTGTATAGTGAATTCCGATAATTCACCTAAACATATGAACTATTTAAATCTACAGGATTTTTCTGTTGGAGTAATTTGTTTCCTTTTGTATATTCTGTAATGCGTCGGTATTGCTTACTCGCAATAGTGCTATTCGGTGTGGCAGTATTACCCGCACAGGCGGAGTGGGGAGGTTCGATTTCCTCATCCGCCAGCGAGAGCCGGTTTGATACGATCACGTTTCGCTCGCTGGATCAGCAGTACCAACTCCACGCAAATGGTTTATTGTTTCCGGCCGCGAATTATTCTGCATCCGCCCGGTTTCGCCGCATACTGTCCGCGAGTGATGAGACACCGACGGATTGGCATCAGGAATGGGAGCCGCGGTTGTCGGCGACATGGGTGGTCTCACTCATGAAACTCAACGGGGCTGCGCAATATCGGCACAATCGCAATCGGACCGGCACGGATCGTTTTACGGGTCAATCCTACAGCGTAAATGCTCGTTCCCAACCGTCGAGACTCCCGCGGATGTATGGCCAATATTCGTGGGAGCACAATGTCAATGATTTGGAATTGCTGGGAATGGATACGAAGCAGCGGCGCATTACGACGGGGGCGGAGTACACGATCGGGATGTTGGCGATGCGCTATAGCTATAGCGATTTGCAGACCCGCAACC
>CAYUIF010000044.1:0-18984 GCA_964444755.1 uncultured Alphaproteobacteria bacterium
TAGGTCAAGAAGTCGGAGACGGTAAACGGTTTGTTCAAGAGAGCCCGACTCCCGGTCGGGAACTATGGCTAACGATCGACCGGGACATTCAAGCCCTTGCCGAATCTCTGCTGGTGGGGAAAATCGGTGCCGTTGTGGCAATGGATATTCGTGACGGTGGAGTTCTGGCGATTGCCAGTTCACCGACCTACAATCCCGATATTTTTGCCGGTCGGGTTAATCCGGTCGAATGGAATGCCTTGATGGTGGATTCCCTGAAACCGATGCTCAACCGCGCCGTCCAAACGATGTATCCGCCCGGTTCGACCATCAAACCCGCGATGCTTGTGGAAGGCCTGCAAAGCGGACAGATTTCGCCGACCTGGACGATCAGTTGCCCCGGCCATTTTACATTCGGTAACCGAACATTCAAATGTTGGAAGAAAGAAGGTCACGGCAGTGTGTCGCCGCTGCGAGCGGTGGAAGCCAGTTGTGATGTTTTCTTTTATAAACTCGGTCTGGAAATCGGTGCGGATGGTATTCACAACGCCATGACCCGGTTTCATCTGGGAGGCTCGACCGGTGTGGATCAAACCTCTGAAGCGGACGGGCTTGCGCCGTCGGTTGCCTACTATAATAAACGGTATGGCGAACGCGGTTGGACACGCGGCTTTATTCCATCGATAGCCATCGGTCAGGGCGAAGTTCTGGTGACACCGATTCAAATGTGCGCCTATTCCGCCGCATGCGCCGATGGTAAAGTCTGGCGTCGTCCTCATTTGGTGCGCGGTGTGTTCGATCCGGTGACCGGAATACTGGAAGTTCCGAATCTGGTTCAGGAAACACCGCTGGATGCTGCCCCGGAAAATCTCGCGATGGCTCATGAGGGAATGGTCAGGGTTGTGTGGGGTGATGCTGGGACTGCCCGGGGGCAGCGGGACGAGAAAGTAAAAATCGCCGGGAAAACCGGAACCGCGCAAAATCCCCATGGCGATGACCATGCGTGGTTTATCGGCTTCGCACCCATTGAAGATCCGATCATTGCCACATGCGTCTTGATCGAATTCGGTGAACATGGCTCGTCCGCAGCAGCGCCTGTGTCTAAAGAAATTATGAAGCGGTTCGTGCTTAAAGAGCGTGGAGAAGATACGCCTTTAGCGGATGCGGAAGTGGATGAAGATCCCGATACCGAGGACGTTCAATGAGTTCCTCGCGACCGTTTTCAGGCTTTGATACATTAATCTTCGCTTCGGTACTTGGATTGGTTCTGATTGGTCTGGCGGCAAACTATTCAACAAGCATTACTGAAGGCCGCCTTGAATACACGCATTTCTATCGGCAGATGCTGTGGGCGGGAGTCGGTTTTCTGTGCATGCTGATTATTGCCGCGGTCCCTGCCCGGTATCTGCAATTCTTCTCTTATCTTATTTATGGATTGGGGATCATTGCGCTGCTGGCGGTATTCGTAGTCGGTCAGAAGCAAATGGGGGCGCGTCGCTGGATTAATCTGGGGGCCTTCCAATTACAGCCCTCTGAGTTCGTCAAGATCAGTACATTGCTCGGCTTGGCACGACTCATTGCCGACTATCCACGGGATGCCAATAAAGTTGGATTGTCCCTTGCGGCGATTGCCATGACGGTAGTCCCGATGGGTTTGATTCTGATTGAGCCGGATATGGGGACCTCACTGGTTTTTCCGATGCTGCTGTTTTGCATGCTGGCGTGGGGAGGTGTGCCGGTTTGGCATCTATTAATCATGATCACTCCGGCGCTGGCGGTGGTTACATCGTGGCATGTTACACTGTACATTTTAACCGCCATTGTTTTGCTGATACTAATTTACTTGGTATCGCGCAAACTCTATCCGGTTCTGATTGCGCTGGTGGCGTTTGTTTTAATTGGTCAAGCCACTCCGGTTTTATGGAATAAACTCCACGCCTATCAGCAAAAGCGATTGCTAACATTCATTAATCCGGAAGCGGATCCCTTAGGATCCGCGTATCAGATTATTCAATCCAAGATCGCCGTTGGTTCAGGCGGCATTTCCGGGAAAGGATTTCTTAGCGGCACGCAGACCCAGTTGAAATTCCTGCCGGAAGGGCATACAGATTTTATCTTTTCGGCTTGGGGCGAACAGTTCGGATTCATGGGTAGTGCGTTCGTTACGATACTATTCTTTACGATCTTCTATCGGGGTATTCGGTTGGCAGCGCGAACCCATAATCCCTTCAATTCATTGGTTGCGGCGGGGGTTGTGAGTTTACTGACACTGCAGGCTTTGTTGAATCTGTTGATGACGGTCGGTTTCCTGCCTGTCACGGGTGTGCCTTTGCCGTTTATCAGTTATGGAGGCAGCTCGTTATTGACGTGGATGACTATGGCCGGATTACTGATAGGGGTGAGTCTGAGGTGGCGCGAATATTGAAAACGCTCTCACTCGTCCTCGCGTTATTGCTTTGGATTGTTTCGGGACAGGCGGAGGAGCTGCTTTGGCCGCTTCCCGATTCCCGTACGATCACGGGCGGTTTTGCCGATTCGCGTCCCGATCATTTTCATGGGGGAGTGGATGTCCGCGCGCAGACTCCGTTGCCGGTAGTCGCTCCGGCCGATGGCTGGGTCGAGCGTTTCGCCGTTTCGCCAACCGGATACGGCCGCACAGTCTATTTCCGAATGTCCGACGGTCGTACCGCCGTATTTGGGCATCTCAGCCGTTTCGAACCGCGCCTTGAGCAAATGCTGCGCGATTCACAGCTGGTTATCGGAACCTATCGGGTCGATTGCTCCTTCGTTTCGGCATCGCCGGAACGCAGTTATCACCGCGGTGAAACTGTAGCTTTTACCGGTCACACCGGAATCGGACCGTCGCATTTCCATTTTGAGATTCGTGAAGGCGCAGTCCAGACCGATCCCCTCGCAAACTATAATCCGCGTGATACTCAACCACCGGTGATTTCCCATCTCTGGTGGACGCCGCTTTCGAAATTCACACCCTTCGATCATGGTACGGAAGTTAGAGTGAATAAGGGAGTGGCAGATCAGGCCATACAAGTTGACGAGCCGCTGGCGTTTTTTATTCAAACCTATGATCCGGGGCCGTGGGGGCGGCATGCCGTACCGTCGGTGATTCGGATGCGCGTGCGAAATGAAATTGTTTACGAGTATTATCCCACGCGAATCGATTTGTTAGGTCCGCGTGATATCTATTCCGGCATTGTCTGGTCGGATCGCCGCCGCTCGGATCTGGACATCCGTCGCATCTTCGCTGTTCCGCCACCCTCCGCTTACCAAGATTCCCTGCGCGATGCATTCGGCTGGCTGTCGAAACTGAGCGGGGATACGGTTTTTATCGAAGTGGAAGATCGTGCCGGGAGTATTACGACTGCAGCCATCCCGGTTACAGCCGGTGCCTGGAAAGCGACACCGGCCTCATCCTGCCCGGATTCGCTGCAGGTGGGACGTTTTCGATTGGATTGTTCCGGTGATGTTTCGGCAGCCTGGGCAACCTTCGAGTTTTTGAACTCTCGCGAAGTAGAGATCGGACCGACCGATTTCGCGTTTGGGGATCGGCATCGGCTGACTTACGAAATGGCGGATGACGAGGCGCTTCCCGGTTTATATTTCTATGAGCTGAAGTCGCACGGTGCGCGCCGCCCGTTATGGCGGAATCCGGATGAGGAATCGAGTCGACGGATGTCCTGTTCGATTTTGCGCGCCGGAACTTACGGAATTGCCGAAGATCACGAACCGCCGCGTCTGCTGATATCCGCGCGATCGGGCAAGATCACTTTTGATCTGCGCGATTCCGAATCCGGGATTGATGACAGTGTGGTTCGCTGCCGGGTAGACGGAAAAACCGCGATTGCCGAGTTCGAGTATGAAGAGCATGGCGGAGCGATCTGGACGAGTGAAACTCTTTCACGTGGTCTGCATGAGGTTGTGTTTGAGGCGGCGGACCGTGCCGGTAACGCAAAAACTTGGACCGTTTCGACAACGATTCATTAGGCTGGATTAAATCGTGATTCCGCTGCGGGACGAAAATCCGACCTCCACTACGCCGTTTATCACGGTGGCGCTTATTGCGATCAACGTTCTGGTATTTGCTTATCAACTCACGTTGACGACAGCGGAGTCGCAACGGTTTGTTTACACGTTTGGGGCGGTCCCGCTCTGGCTGAGCCAGGATATGAGCGGACTTCCCGCGCTACCCGTTCATTGGCTAAGCCTGTTTTCGGCGATGTTTGTGCACGGGGGATTCATGCACCTCGCGGGGAATATGCTCTATCTATGGATCTTCGGGAATAATATCGAAGATCATTTAGGACATTTTCGGTTTATTTTGTTCTATGCTGCGGCAGGATTGGCGGCGGCGCTGGCGCATGTGCTGTCCGATGTTGTCTCGCCGGTTCCCATGATTGGTGCATCGGGTGCGATCAGCGGTGTTCTGGGAGCGTATTTCGTTTTGTATCCGCGCGCCCGCGTGGTGGTCTTGATATGGTTGTTCTTTTTCATCCGTTTTATCCATGTGCCGGCATTTTTGGTGCTGGGATTGTGGTTCATCATGCAGTTGCCCGGTGCGTTTAATCAGTCGGGCGGCATTGCCTGGTTTGCCCACATCGGCGGTTTTGTATTCGGTCTTTTGGTCATTCGCGGTTTCCGCTGGCGGCGACCGCAGCGTCCGTTCCTTATGTAACGTAACTTGATTCTCGACATGCCTACGATTCAACTTGAAAAAGCCTATAATCCTTCGGCGGTGGAACACCGTCTGTATGAACAATGGGAATCCCGCGGTTATTTTACCGCACCGGTACGGCAGGATCATGAACCGTTCGTAATCATGATGCCACCGCCCAATGTAACCGGAATCTTGACTATTGGTCATGTGCTGGTTACGACCTTGCAGGATATTCTGATCCGCTGGCATCGCATGCAGGGCGAAGATACGTTATGGCTGCCGGGAACGGATCATGCCGGAATCGCCACGCAAGTGAAAGTCGAAGCCGAACTACATAAACAAGGCTTGACCCGCCATGATATCGGCCGCGAAAAAATGGTCGAGAAGATTTGGGAATGGAAGGAACATCACGGCGGGATTATTCTGAAACAGTTGCGAAAGATCGGTGCGTCCTGCGATTGGACTCGCGAACGTTTCACGTTGGACGAGGGGCTGTCCCGTGCCGTAGCCACGATTTTCGTACGGCTATACAATAAAGGATTGATCTATCGCGGCAAGCGCATCGTCAACTGGGATCCAGTTTCCCACACTGCGTTGTCCGATGAGCAAGTCGAATACCGCACTCTCAGTTCTAATCTCTGGCATATTCGTTATCCGCTCACCGATGGCTCCGGTTATCTGGTCGTGGCTACAACCCGTCCGGAAACCATGCTGGGCGATACCGCCGTGGCCGTGCACCCCGATGATGACCGCTATAAGCATCTTCATGGCCGGACGATCACACTGCCTTTGGTCGGTCGCCAGATTCCGATTGTTCCCGATGAGTATGTGGATCGCGAATTCGGTACGGGTTGTGTAAAGGTTACGCCCGCTCACGATCCCAACGATTTCGAAATCGGTATGCGCCACCATCTCGGCTTCATCGAAGTGATCGGTCCCGATGGGCATATGACCGAAAAGGCTCCCGCCGCGTATCAGAAATTATCGCGGGACGAGGCTCGTCGGCGGGTCGTGGAAGATTTGCATGCGCAAAACCTCATGGAGAAGATCGAACCTTATTCCCATCAGGTAGGGCACAACGAGCGTACCGGCACAGTCATCGAACCGCTGCTGTCGGAGCAGTGGTTTGTCAGCATGAAAGGTCTGGCGGAACCCGCCATGAAAGCCGTTCGCGACGGGAAGATCCAGTTTTATCCGAAGCATTGGGAGAAGACTTATTTTCACTGGCTGGAGAATGTGCGCGATTGGTGTATTTCGCGGCAATTGTGGTGGGGACACCGAATTCCCTTGTGGACGGTCAAGGAAACCGGTGAGGTTATCTGTGCCGTAGATAATCCGACTAATGATCCGAAGTATGCCGGTCTGACTTTGGAGCAAGATCCGGATGTTTTGGATACGTGGTTTTCGTCATGGCTCTGGACTTTCTCAACGTTGGGCTGGCCGAATGAAACGGAAGATCTGAAGCACTTCCATCCGACCTCGGTATTGGTTACCGGACCGGACATCATCTTCCTGTGGGTCGCGCGCATGATCATGGCTTCGGAGGAAGTCTTCGGCGTCGAGCCGTTCCGCAAGGTCTATTTCAACGGCATCGTGCGCGATATGAAAGGTCGCAAGCTCTCCAAATCGCTTGGCAATTCGCCCGATCCGCTTGATGTGATCAATCAGTACGGCGCGGATGCATTGCGCTTTACCATCGTTTCGCAGACTCCGCTGGGCGGCGATATTCGCTTCGGAATGGAACTCTGCGAAATGGGGCGCAACTTCGCCAATAAAATTTGGAATGCGTCACGCCTGCTGTTCATGAATCTTCCGGAAGACGGCGAGAGCTTTAAATTCACTCCAGTAGATAGCCTGACGGAGTTGCCCGACAATCTGATTGATCGTTGGATCACATCCAGTTTCTTTTCTACGCGCCGAACGGTTGCACAGGCGTTGGAGGAAATGCGCTTTGCCGATGCCGCCAAGGCTATTCATACCTTTGTGTGGAGCGAGTTCTGCGATTGGTATCTTGAACTGATTAAAACCCGTCTGCAAAACGGCGGAGCGGAGCGTGAGCAGGCGTTGCGCCATTCCTTCGGTATTCTGCACGGCATTTTGCGCCTCCTGCATCCGTTCATGCCGTTCCTCACCGAGGAACTGTTCCAACAGCTTCGCCGGATGTCGGAATCGGCATGGCCGGAAGTCCAGCGCACGGAAACGATTCTTTTCTCACCCTATCCGGCGGATCGTACCGAATTTATAGATCCGACCGTAGAAGAAGAATTTGCGTTGTTGGAAGAACTCGTCAATACGTTGCGGAATATTCGCGGCGAGTTGCGCATCCAGACTTCAACCCGCATGACAGCCGGAGTTCATGGGGATTCGCAAGCTCACATAACGTTCTTGAAAGACTTCGCTCCGTTTATCGAGCGGTTGGCGACCCTGGAACGGTTGGACTTTACCATGACCAAGCCGCACGGCAGTGCCTCGGCGGTGGTTCGCGGTTTGGAGGTATTCGTTCCATTGGGCGGTTTGATTGATCTAAATGTGGAAAAGGCGCGACTGGGCAAAGAGCAGGAACGGCTGACTCGATTAGTGGACGGTTCGCGGGCGCGGTTGGCCAATCCCAAATTTGTTCAGAATGCCGCCGAAGATGTGGTGGACTCCGAACGGCAGAAACTGGCCGACCTGGAGCAGGCGCTGGCTAAAGTGAATCGCTATGTCGAAGAGATCAACTCCATTATGGAGGATGCATCATGAAGAGATATATCGTCATTATCAGCTGTTTGATTGTCGCGAGTGCGGCCTGGGGAAAAACCGGTGTTTCGTTAACCGTCTATAACGACAACCTTGCCTTGGTGCGCGATGTTCGCGGAGTCGAGTTTAAAAAAGGCGTCGGCGAAATCATGTTCCGCGATGTTTCGGGGCAGATTGATGCGACCTCCGTGCACTTCAAAGCAAATGATGTTGAACTGTTGGAGCAGAATTTCGATTACGATCTGGTCTCTCCGGACAAGCTCCTGCAAAAATACGTGGACCAACGCATTGAAGTGGTTGGCGAAAACGGCGATATCGCCACCGGTACATTATTGGTGTCCGGTCGGTCCGGCGGTCAAATCGTGATCCGGCAGGATGACAGTTCGTTGCGCAGCCTGATGCTGGACAAAGCCGTGGAAATCCGTTATCCCAGTCTTCCCGAAGGATTGATCACCCGGCCCACCTTGCGCTGGCTGGTGGATGCCGACCAATCCGGAACCAAAGAAACCGAGGTTTCCTACCTCACCTCCGGCTTATCATGGCGCGCTGATTATGTATTGGTGATATCCGACAAGTCCGCCAAAGCTGACCTCGATGCCTGGGTGACGTTGGAGAACACTAGCGGCACGGATTATCTGGATGCCAAGCTCAAACTTATTGCCGGCGAAGTCAACCGTGTCCAGCAAGCTCCGGTACGTGAGATGATGTTGGCCGCGGATGCCGCTTTTGCCAAGGGTGGACGGCAGTTTGAAGAACAGACGTTCTTTGAATATCATCTCTACACGATGCAGCGTCTGACCTCCGTCCTCGATCAGCAAACCAAACAAATCAGTCTCTTTCCGCTGACTTCGGTTAGTACAAAGCGCGTGTATGAGTACGATTGGCGGCGCAAACAAGATAAAGTGGGAGTCTCGGTCGAGTTCGAGAATAAAGAAGCGAACAATCTGGGAATTCCCCTTCCGGCTGGTCGGGTGCGGGTCTATCAGCAGGGCGACGACGGACAGGAATTTGTCGGTGAAGACAACGTTGACCACACCCCCAAGAATGAAAAAGTGCGGGTCAAGGTTGGCGAAGCCTTCGATATTGCCGTTGAACGCACACAAACCGATACCCGCCGCATCACCAACCAAGTCGTCGAAACCGATTATCAAGTCAAGTTCCGCAATCATAAGACCGAAACGGTGGAAGTCGTTGTGCTGGATTATTTCTGGGGTGATTGGAAAGTGTTGAAATCCAGCGTTCCGGCGGAAAAAGTATCGTCAACGAAGTTAGAAATGCGCGTAAACCTTGAACCCGAGCAAGAAGTCATCCTTACCTACACGATCCGTCAGCAGTAAGCCGGTACCGCCTACATCATCGCGGTTGGATGCGCCGGTTTCCGTCGTTCCGTATATCGCGTCCGAACGCCAAACCGCGCTGAACGAAGCGGGTGTCCTGACGGTTCGGGATTTGCTGGAGTTTTACCCCCGGCGCTATCTGGATCGTTCGCATATCGTAAAGGTGAAAGACCTCCAGCCGACCGAACATGAAGTCACCGTGGTCGGCGAAGTGGCGTTTATCCAGCCGATGCGCAGCCGCCGCGGTAAGCGCTGGCTGGTGGCCGGGATTGACGACGGAACTGACGTGCTCCAGTGTCTCTGGTTTCAGGGTATAACCTACTGGCAGAAGCACCTTCGGGTCGGGGAAATGGTGGCGGTCTCGGGATTGCCGCAGGAAATGAGCGGCTGGCGGATTGTTCATCCGGCGGTGGATCGTTTGGGGGATGACGGCGATCGCGAATTGTATCATACGGGGCGGATTATTTCGCTCTATCCCGGCAGTTTGTCATTGCGCCGTGTCGGCCTGGAAAGCGCGACCTTGCGTCGCATCATGCGCGCGGTGTTGAACATTGCCCAACCGGAACTTGAGGAATTTCTGCCCGCCGCCGACCTGCGGGCGATTAATGCGTTATCGCTGCCGGATTGTCTTTCGCAAATCCATTTCCCAGATTCGTGGGAACAATTGCAAGCCGCTTGGCAGCGAGTTCGGTATGAAGAATTATTCTTCTATCAACTACTGTTTGCCTATCGCCGCTATCTGAACCGCTCTGCTCCCGGCGGGGTAGCCTTTGAGACCATCGGGCCGATTACCCGCAAAGTCCTCGCTGCGCTGCCTTTTCAATTGACGGAAGGTCAACGGTCGGTCCTGCATGAAATCCGGCAGGATTTGGAAAATCCGATTCCGATGCAGCGATTGCTGCAGGGCGAGGTCGGATCGGGCAAGACCACGGTGGCGTTGCTGGCGATGGCAATGGCAGCGGATTCGGGCTGGCAGTCCGCCCTGATGGCTCCCACCGAGCTATTGGCACAACAGCATGCCCAAACGATCATCGGTCCGGCGGAAGCGGCGGGACTGAAAGTTTATCTATTACGAGGGAAACAAAAAGCGGCGGAACGCCGGGAGATTTTAACTGCCATTGCCTCACATCATGCCGATATCGTAATCGGTACTCACGCTCTGGTTCAAGAAAAAGTCGCCTTTGCCAAGTTGGGATTGGCGATTATTGACGAGCAGCATCGGTTCGGAGTGGAACAACGAACGCAATTGCGGTCGAAGGGAGTTCGCCCCCACCTGTTGCTTATGACGGCGACTCCCATTCCCCGCACGCTTCGACTTTCGCATATGGGGGATCTCGACGAATCTCTGCTGCGCGAATTGCCCGGTGGAGCGCGGCAAGTGACCACCGTTCGCCGCACCGAGCTGGAGCGGGATAAAATCTTCGCATTCATCTTGGAACAAGCCCAAGCAGGGCAGCGGGCATTCATTATTTGTCCATTGATTGAGGAATCCGAAAAACTGGCGGTTGAATCGGCGGTCGAGTACTATCAGCGAGTTACGCGGGGTGCGCTGAAATCGGTCAAGGTCGGTTTGCTTCACGGATTGCTAAGTTCGGAAGAAAAGCAAGCGGTCCTGGATAGATTCCGTTCCGGTTTTACTCCGGTTCTGGTAGCCACTCCGGTAGTGGAAGTCGGGGTGGACGTACCCGATGCCTCGGTCATGCTGGTTGAAAGCGCCGAACGCTTTGGTTTGGCCGCGCTCCACCAATTGCGCGGTCGCATTGGCCGCAAAGGCCAAAAGGCATGGTTCATTCTCCTGCCTGGCTTTAAAATCACGCCCGAAGCTGAAGCACGGTTGAAAGCAATGCAGGAGACCGATGACGGTTTCGAGATCGCTCGTCGCGATCTGGAACTACGGGGCGCGGGGGAATTCTTCGGCACCCGGCAGAGCGGCGAATTCGAGCTTCGCTATAGTAATCCGGCTCGCGATGAACACTTGTTGTTGGCTGCCCGACAGAGTGCTTTTGATCTGGTGGAAAGTGACCCCAATCTGGACAGTTATCCCATTCTAAAAGCCCGATTCCAGCAAAAACATGCTCATAAGCTGGAATTGATCAGCGGCGGGTAATAGGTAGAATCCAGAATTCCGGTACAATGCGGCTTGCATCTCTAATCCCATAGGTCTATATTTATTAACTATGCCAAAGGTTGTTGCCATTGCAAATCAAAAGGGCGGCGTCGGTAAGACCACCACGGCGATCCACTTAGGGGTTGGATTAGCCTTGGAGGGCTACCGGACGTTGCTCATTGATATGGATCCGCAGTACAATGCTACTGCCGGATTGGGGCTTGCCGCCAGCGAGAATCGTCCGGGCGTCTACGACTTGCTGATAAACGAGTTTCCGTTGCATGACGTCATTCGCAAAACCGCGTATGAGCGGTTGGATGTGGTAGCATCCGATGCCCGGCTGCATGGCGCGGAAATCGAAATGGTATCCAAGATCGCTCGCGAGCATATCTTAGTACAAGCCTTAGGCTCGCTAAACAATGAGTATTCTTTCGTCGTTTGCGATTGTCCGCCGTCGTTGGGTTTACTGACATTAAATGCACTAACGGCAGCATCCTCGATTTTGGTTCCCATGCAGTGCGAATATTTTGCTTTGGAAGGTTTGGCGCATCTGATGAAGACCGTCAAGCTGGTGCAAAAGCATTTGAACACTGCCTTGCAGATTGAAGGGATCGTGCTCACGATGTACGACGGGCGTTTGAATCTCTCCCGACAAGTGGCCGATGAGATTGCCCAAGTCTTCGGCGAACGCGTATATAAGACGACCATCTCGCGCAATGTCCGGCTTTCTGAAGCCCCCAGCTTCGGCCAGCCGGTTTATCAATATGATCCCGGTTCGCGCGGCGCGCAAAACTATCGGGATCTGACTCGAGAGTTTCTTGCCGCTCAAGGTCTTCCTGCTCAAGAGGCTGCTGCATGAAAACCCGAAAAGGACTGGGCAAAGGACTGGCCGCACTCATTACCGATGCGGATCTCCCCCCCGAACCGGGAATAATGGTTTCGGAGATCGCGGTAGATCTGATTGATCCTAACCCGTTTCAACCGCGTCAGGTCTTCGATGACGAAGCCATTGAGGAACTTAAGCAGTCCATTCTCGCGCAGGGCTTGCTTCAGCCGGTGTTGGTGCGTAAAAGTGGTGATCGCTATCAGTTGATCGTCGGCGAGCGTCGGTGGCGGGCGTCCCGTGCCGCCGGATTGACCGAAATTCCCGCGCTGGTGCGCGAGGAAGCCAGCGATGAGGAAATGCTTGAATTGGCGTTGCTGGAAAACGTCCAGCGCCAAGATCTTAATCCCATCGAACTGGCTCAAGCGTTGCTGTCGCTTCAGCAGAAATGCTCGCTCACCCAGGAAGCAGTGGCGGAAAAACTGGGAGTGAGCCGAGCGCACGTAGCGAATATTCTCCGACTGCTTAAACTACCGACGGAAATCCAGGCGGCATTGACGGAGAACCGGATCACGATGGGGCATGCCCGCGCACTGCTTTCAGTCACCGATGTCCAGCGGCAATCCGAGTTGTTTCAGTCCTTCCTCGTGGATGGCCGTCCCACGGTTCGCGAAGCGGAAGTTATCACCCGCCGTGCCGCCGGAAAAAAGAAGACAAAACCCGCATCCGCAGCTGATCATCAACGTGATCTGGAGTTAACCCGAATTGCCGAGCGGTTACGCCGGGCATTAGCTACGCGAGTGAAAATCAAACCGCGTGGTCGGGGGGGAGTAATCGAGATTCAGTTTTTCACGAATGAGGATTTGGAACGCTTGTTGGAGCTGTTTGAACAATGAAATCCCCGCGGCGGCCGACGTCCGGTCGCAAAAACGATCAGTATTCTTCGGAGCGTAAGCCCCCACGGACGATCGAAACAGCCAAGCCCGGTGAGAAGTCCGGGCTATTTTATCTTTATGGACGGAAGCCGATTCTGGAAGCGCTGCGGTTGGATCTGGTACACTCGTTGGAAATCTCTCGGCGGGCGCATGGACAGACCGTTCAGTTGATCGAACGCCAAGCTGAACAGCGGCGCGTGCCGATCGAACGAGTCGAGGCGCTCCCCGGTGAAGATGGCATTCCGATTCAAGGCGTGCGCGCCCTGGCCAAACCGCCGCGTTTGCATCATGATCTCCGCCGTTTCGTAGAGCAATTGCCGGAGTCTCCCACTCCGCTCTTACTGATGTTGGATGGCATCACCGATCCGCACAATTTCGGGGCAATCTTGCGCACCGCTGAAGCGTCCGCGGTTTCAGCAGTAATCGTTCGTGAGCGCCGTCAAGCTCCGGTGAGTGAGGTGGTCGTTAAAACATCGGCGGGGGGAGCGTATTTGGTGCCGATTTTCGAAGTGGTCAATTTGTCGCAAACCCTGCGCTGGCTTGCTGAAGATGGATTCTGGACAGTCGTCGCCGCAATGGATAATTCAGTTCAACATTCTGATTACCATTGGAACGGCAAAACCGTATTGGTGTTGGGAGCGGAAGGGATGGGAGTTTCCGATTTAGTGCGAAAATCCGCCGATGTATGTGTGAACATTCCGATGCATGGACAGATCGAAAGCCTGAATGTCTCGGTTGCTGCCGGAATCCTGCTTTTTGAAGCCGCCAAGCGGCGTGGGCTGGCTTAAATCCAGGTGTTATACCTCTCTAAATAAAAGAGTTGACACTTTTTGGAGTAATGAGTATATTCATGTTTCTGGCATATTAAATGATATCGGATTACTGTGGCAAAACCTCGCGCCAGTGGCTGGAAACTACTAATAATTCCTGACGATCAGTCCGGAGTTCGCCAGTATCGGTTTACCCGGGTTGGTGCCACAGTACTCGTTAGTATTGCCGCCCTTATCATTCTGTATACTGCGGTCGAGACCGTCCTCTTTTGGGTTGTAGCCCGCCGTGCTTCACAAGTGGAACCGCTCCGCCAAAGAGTAAGAGAATTAGAGAGTTCCAATCGAGAAATGGAACGGCTTGGAGCGGAAGTGACCCAACTTCGCGGCTTTGAGCAACAGCTTCGCCGCATGCTGGCAGGGGGTAGCAGTGATGAATCTATGCCCGTACCGTGGAGCGATGATGAAATCGGTTCATGGTCGCCGGATGAGCCATCCGATAGTCCGATCGAAGCCGGACATACTACATCAAATCCCGTCGCTGACGCGCGAGGAGTTGGGGGAATTGCTTATACTGCCATGGATGTTCCCACGTTACCGCCAGTTAGAGGGTATGTGACCCGTGGGTATTCCCCGTCTGAGCCGCATCGTCAAGTTGCCCATTACGGTTTGGACATTGCCGCCCGTGAAGGAACTCCCGTGTTGGCTGCAGCCGATGGTCTGGTGGTCTTTTCGGATTGGACTTATCGTTATGGAAATCTGGTAGCGATTGCGCATCGTTCAGGTTTTATAACCTTTTACGGTCACAACCAAATCCTGTTGATCAAATCCGGGGAGCGCGTCCGACAAGCCGAGCCAATTGCCTTGGTCGGCAACTCCGGACTCAGTACCGCTCCTCATTTACATTTCGAAGTTTGGCAAGATGGCTCGCCTATTGATCCCTTGAGCCTGTTAGCCCAAGCCCCGTAGAATTAAAAACTAACGTGAATAGATATAGTCCTAATGATTCATTCGGATCAATAGGATAATCGAGGAGGAAAACGATGAGCAAATGGAATTCTTCGAATTCCCGCGCAATCGGTGGCGGTGATATTTCGACCCTCCTTAGTAAAGACACTGAAATTCGCGGCTCCATCAAGACCCAAGGTCCGATTCGTGTCGATGGTGCCGTCTTCGGTGACTTGACATCCGCCAAGACTGTAACCGTCGGACCGACCGGTTCTGTGGATGGCAATATTTCCGGTGAAGATATCATTGTGGCCGGTAAGGTCAAAGGCACGCTAACCGCCCGCGGGAAAATTGCCCTGGAAAGCAGCGCCCAAATCGAGGGCGATCTTCATACGAGCCGTTTGGCCATTGCCGAAGGTGCGGTCTTTCGCGGTCAATCGAATATGGGAGGAAGTGTGACGCGTCCGGCCAATCGTCCGATGGAGTCTAAACCCGAAAATGCCGCACCGGTTCAACGAGACCGGGTCGCCGCAGCCTGACGATTCGGCGGATCACAGTTTTCATCGTCACCCGCGCAGCGATCTGAATGATCCGCTCCAGATCGGAATTTCGATTGTCGGAGTCACTGCCGTCTTTGGTGGAATCGGTTGGTGGTTGGATACCAAGCTCCACACCTTCCCGATTCTGATGGCGATCGGCGCCTTTTTGGGTTTGTTCGGGATTATTTATCTGACCTATCTGCGTCTTCAGGAACACAGCAAGCAGGCGGCGGATCAATCGAAGGACAACCGACCGCCGTTCGGAGATCACTCGTGATCGGCTTTCTGGTCGGGATTCTGATTTCGATTGTCGCGGCAATCCCCTCCTTCTTGCTTAATCGCGGCGGGAGCGGTGGTGATATAAAGACGCGCTGGAAACTGTGGGGTGTGGGCGTGCTGATTCGGTTTACGGTCATCGGCACGGCACTTTATTTTTTATTTACGCAATCCGAGTTTGCCCGCGTTCCCACGGTGATCGGTGTTGCTGTGGCGTATTTCATTTTGTTCATGATCGAAAATACGGTATTAAGACGTACCTGATTTGTCTATGAAGCATTTGCTGATTGGTTGTTTAATCGTAGTGTTGAGTTTTACCGGTTTCGAAACGGCACGGGCGGAGGATGCCGCTTCGCATCATGCCGTCGTGCAAAGCGATACCGGACAGGCTCACGCACAGCATGGCACGGCCGCTGCGGAGGGGGAAGGGCACGAAGAGGGAATCGGGACCATTATCATCCATACTCTTTCCCATCACTTCGTAGACAACAGCGAATTCGAACTGTTCGGTTTGGTCTTTCACCTTCCGACCGTACAGATCGGACCGTTCCGCTTGATTACCAAGCATCAGCTCTGGTGGGTGATTGCTATGCTGCTGGTCTTCGTCTTCACGTTGATTGCGGGACGGCAGCGAACCACGATTCCTTCCGGTCTGCGCAACGCCTTGGAAGTGCTCATCGTTTTCATTCGCGACGAAATCCTGCGCCCCAACCTCCACGGTAAAACCGACGCTTTCCTGCCGTATTTCCTCAGCCTGTTTACCTGCATCTTCATTTCCAATCTGTTAGGCTTGTTGCCGTGGGGAACCACGGCCACGGGCAATCTGAACATGACGGCCGGGCTGTCGCTTTGTACGTTGGGATTGATGATCGGAATGGGGATCAAGCAGAATGGCATAATCGGATTTCTGGCGGAGTTCACGCCTCCCGGTGTCCCGCTGTGGTTGATGCCGTTGATGGTGATTGTGGAAATCGCCAGCTTTATGATTCGTCCCTTTGCTCTGACGATTCGTCTATTTGCCAACATGCTTGCCGGACACGCGGTAATCGCGGTGGTTCTTGCCTTGATCGTAACGCCGCTGTTCGCCCTCCCATCGGTGGCGGTCGCCGTTGCGGTCACGTTTCTCGAAATCCTGGTTGCCCTGATTCAAGCCTACATCTTCTCGATTCTGACCGCGGTGTTTATGGGCTTGGCGATGCATCCGGCTCATTAAAGAATTCTCAACAAACAAATAGTCCTTCGGACAACAATCTCAAGAAGGAGAGTATCGGTTATGGAATCTGGACTTCCACTACTCGGAGCGGCAATCGGTGCCGGTATGTTCGCCCTCGGCGCCGGATTCGGTATCGGTAAAATCGGCAGTTCGGCGATGGAAGCGATAGCCCGCCAGCCCGAAGCCGCCGGTAAAATTCAGGGTGCGGCGTTGGTCATGGCCGGCCTCGTGGAAGGAGCGGCGCTCTTTTCATTTCTGATTCAAATCCTGATCTGGACCAAGTAAACCCGCGCATTCGCAACCGAATGCCCAACAGGTAAGCTATGGGATTTCAAAACGTCCTCAGCATCGAACCGGGTTCGGTCCTCTGGACCATCGCTACATTTCTGGTGGCGGCATGGATCATCGGTAAGTACGGTTGGAAGCCGCTGCTCTCCGGCTTAAAAGCGCGCGAGGAGTCCATCCGCAAGGATCTGGAAACGGCAAAAGCCGAACGCGAACGCTCAACGGCGTTGCTGACCGAGTATCAAACCGCGATCGCCAACGCCAAAAAAGAATCGGCGGAGATCATCCAGAAAGCGCAGGACTCGGCCAATCAGATCATCGAATCGGCGCGATCCGAGAGTAAAGAGCTGTCACTGAAGATGATCGAGCGGGCCAAAGCGGAAATCGAACGCGATACCGACAGTGCCCGCGCCGATTTGAAGAATTATGTTGCGGATTTGACCGCCCGCGCCACGTCCAAACTCATCGGTAAAACGCTGGATCCCCGCGAACATGAAAAGCTAATTCTCGATGCCTTGAAGGAGGATCGGTGAGACAGCTTTCGGGTTCGTTGATCAATCGTTATGCGAAAGCCGTCTTTGCCGCCGCCGAGAAAACCGGCGTCTTGCCGCAGGTACGCGCTGATTTAGCGGCGATTACCGACGCGTGGCGGGAGAATCCGGAATTCGCCATGTTAGCATTGAATCCGCGTCTTTCTAAGGCGAAAGTACGGGCACTGCTGATGTCGCTGGCCGATCGTGTGAGTGCGCAAACCCTGACCCGCCATTTCCTCGATCTCTTGTTGGAGAAGGATCGCCTCGACGTCCTGAGCGGTTTGGGCGAGCATTTCGAAAAGCTTTGGCGCGATCATCAAGGCGAAGTCGAGGTTACGGTAACCACGGCGGTTCCGATCAACGAAACATTGCAGAAAACGATTCTCGAGCACTTGGCTGAGCGCAGCGGCCGCAAGCCGCAAGTAATTTGGCGGCACGATGAATCGCTGCTGGGTGGAATCGTGATTCATTGGCCGGATCGCGTTTTCGACGGATCGTTAGCCCGAAAACTGGAAAACCTACGCACCGGTTTGTTGCAGACAGCATAAGCCCCAACTCAATCCATTTAAACATCCGAATCGTTCAGATTATGAAAGTCAGACCAGAAGAGATTACTTCCATTCTGCGGGAGCAGATCGCCGATTATCAGGCCCTATCGTCAGTGGATGAAGTCGGGCGCGTCGTTTATGTCGGCGATGGTATCGCCCGCGTCTATGGCCTCGACAAAGTAATGTACGGCGAAATGGTGGAGTTCGAGGGTGGCACGATGGGGATGGCCCTCAACCTCGAAGAAGATAACGTCGGCTGTGCGCTCTTCGGCAGCGACGCGCAAATCGAGGAAGGAACCGTCTGCAAGCGGACCGGGAATGTGGTTCAGGTGCCCGTGGGTGATGAACTCGTCGGGCGCGTCGTCAATCCGCTGGGAGTTCCGTTGGACGGCAAGGGGCCGATCAACGCCAAGAACTTTCTGCCCGTGGAACGCATCGCCACCAGTGTTATTACCCGCCAGCCTGTAAAAGAGCCGCTGCAGACCGGTATCAAGGCCATTGACTCCATGATTCCGATTGGTCGCGGTCAGCGCGAGCTGATCATCGGCGACCGTCAAACCGGTAAAACCTCCATTGCCGTGGACACGATCATTAATCAAAAGGGCGCCGGAGTCATCTGTATTTATGTCGCCATCGGTCAAAAGGGTTCGACCATCGCGAAGGTCGTCAAGACCCTTGAAGATCATGGGGCGATGGATCATACGATTATCGTGTCCTCTACGGCCGTGGAACCTGCTCCCATTCAGTTCCTCGCGCCCTACGCGGGTTGCGCCATGGGCGAGTATTTCCGCGATAACGGGCGGCATGCCGTCTGTATCTATGACGATCTTACGAAGCATGCGTGGGCCTATCGCCAACTTTCGCTGCTGTTACGCCGCCCGCCGGGGCGCGAAGCATATCCGGGCGATATTTTCTATCTCCATTCCCGTCTGTTGGAACGGGCTGCCAAACTGAACGATACATTAGGCGGCGGTTCATTGACGGCATTGCCGATTATCGAAACCCAAGCCGGTGACGTCTCCGCTTATATTCCGACTAATGTGATTTCCATTACCGACGGTCAGATCTTCCTGGAGTCCGAGTTGTTTTATTCGGGCATTCGTCCGGCCATCAATGCCGGCATTTCCGTGTCGCGTGTCGGTGGCAACGCCCAAATTAAAGCCATGCGGCAGGTGGGTGGTTCCTTGCGCTTGGACTTGGCGCAGTATCGTGAATTGGCGGCGTTCGCACAGTTCGGTTCTGATCTCGATAAGTCTACGCAAGCCCAACTCCGTCGTGGTCAG
>CAYUIF010000045.1:0-18436 GCA_964444755.1 uncultured Alphaproteobacteria bacterium
GATCTGGCCGGTGAAATCGTAACCCGTGCGGTGGACTGCCGCAATATCGTGATTGACCACAGCTTGCCGTATAACGTGGCGGGCAGAATGCCGGCGTCTCACGGCCTGCTGAATGGTAACAACTGCGTATATGGCATCACCGGTGGCGCACATCCGAACGATCTGTGGATCCAGTTCAACCCGCAACTGACCGATGCCAGCATTGACTCGGTCTGGTTCGAGTGGAAGTGGGCGGCCGATCCGGATGCAGAGCAATACTGGCATGCCATCGGTCTGGGTGTTCAGGATAACGGTCTGACCGGCCGCTGGGCTTACCCGTTCTCGTGGTACCCACCGGTGGATTGCGGCCTGCTGACTCTCCGTGCCCGCGTCGAAGACAACGCGGTACCCGAATCCAACGAAGCCTTTATCATCTTCGCGGATTCGGTGCGGTGGGATAATATGTATCCTGATGTGAATATCACCAACATCAACGGTGATGTCACCCCAGTGGGTACGGATATCCCGTGGGGCCAGGTGGCCAATATCGTTGCCACGGTTACCGATCCGTTCTGCAACGGCGGCAACAGCGCCATTGACAGTGTGGCCTTCTATTACTATGTCGGTCAGCTTGGTCTGAATACCTCTGAAGAACTCGATACATTGGAAATGCTGACCGATTGGAACTTCATTGGTGGCGTTGGCACAAATGCTCCGTGGCAGGTCATGTGGAACACCAGCACGGTGGATCCGGGCGAGTACAATGTAATGGCAATCGCTTGGGATGCCGCCGGCAACTGTGCTTCCTTTGTATGCAACATTAATATCGTGGATCGTCTCTACCAGCGCGCTTGGATCATCGGTTACGATGCCGACAACGATCCGGGCTGTGATGACCGCATCTGGGCCATTACCGATGACTGCCCGCCGAACTACACGACGCGTGTTCACTTCGAATACTCGACGAACAACGGTACGACGTGGATCAGTTTGGGAGATGCCATGGAAGCGGAATCCTGGTGCGATGACGCTCTCGATTACAACATGTGGGATATCGAACTGAACTTCGATAACGTTCCGGCCGGTGCGATCTTCCGTGCCGTGGCGTACGACGAAGAAAACAACTTCGATCCCAACCCGCCGCGGTTCCAGTTCTCGGATGTAACTCCGTCGGCTGAAGCGGTCATCTATCACGAGGATCTGGTTCGTCTGCATGCCGCACAAGGTCAAGTGCCGTGGGTGTCCAGCATGCTTGAACAAGCTCCGCCGGATGAAAACTGCTTCACGCAGCACGGTCTCGTCTGTGTGACCCCGGTGGC
This sequence comes from uncultured Alphaproteobacteria bacterium, assembly GCA_964444755.1. Lineage (GTDB taxonomy): Bacteria > Electryoneota > RPQS01 > RPQS01 > RPQS01 > JAHJDG01. The sequence continues at coordinate 1,299 of CAYUIF010000045.1, forward strand.
GGGTGATCCGACAGGTTATGCCGGTCTGCTGGCCGAGAATACTCGTCCTTGCAACCTGGATAACCGCGATGGTAAGATTACCGTCTACAGTGCGGTCGCGACGACCCGCGGTAATAACACGTTCATGCTGCTCACCAAGTACGAGATGAACATCCATCAGGTGGACTTCGATCACGGCTCTAACGGCTGGCTGACCTCCGAAGACAACATCCTGAATATGTACGTCCCGGTGGACGGTGTGGAAGGTGCCGGAACCGCGTGGTTCCAGCCGGCAGCGGATGATGATCAGGTGAACATGCTGCCGCCGAACCAGTACTACTACACGATGATCTCCCCGGTTGAGTACGTGTTGACTGAAGATATTTACGCCGGTCAGCATGAGACTCGCTTCCGGATGGCATTTAATGAAACCATGCTGCCGGAAGATGCCGAACCGTGGAATGTGGTCGCGACCTATTATGATCGCGAAACCGATACCTGGTCCGAATTGGGCATTATCTATCAAGAACGTGATCTTGAAAACGGCCTGATAGAATTCCACTATCCGTACTACTACGGCTGGGATGTTTCCAATGACCAGTCGGCTGATTCGGGGTCCACGATCTGCCCGAATAAGATTGCACTCGCGATCATGTATTCGACCGTTCGTCCGCTGGACGAGTGGGTGCGCTTCTCCGATTATTACTGTGAACAGACTCCGGACTGCACCTACTACACGCCGGATCGCGGTCCGACTGTCCCGTGCGATGTAACCTTCTGGGCCGTGCTGCGTCAGGGTGAATACGTTCCGCCGGAACACACGATTGATGTGTACCTCGACGGCATCCGTATCATCAACGGTGGTAACCCGGATACCGAAAACGGTATAGACAGACAAGGTGCGCCGCTGTGGTACACTACCTACGATCAGGTATCTGGTATCTACACCGTTGAATTCTCCTATGATTCGTATCAACAGGCTCCGTGGTACGGCTGTCTGCAGCAAGGCCCGCATACGGTGCAGTTCTTCACGAACAACCTGCACACGCATGTAACGCCGTTCTATGTAGACAACACCGAGCCCGAAGCGTGGACCTATCCGGAATACATCAACCATCAGGTGAACCTGTGGGCGAACCTGACCGATGCGCAATCCGGAGTGGATACGACCTCGGCCTATGCGGTTATCAGCGACTGCACGCCGGACGCCTTCAGCCTCCGCGCGCTGATCGAAGTGGATACCATTTGGTTCCGCATGTACGATAGCGACTCCGGATTCACTGATTCGCTGATTGCGGTGATTGACAGCTTCACGATCGGTTTTGAAGTCATCATCAACGATCCGGATCGCGCCTTCGTGATCGAATCGGAAGCGATGACCTTCACCCCGATTGAAAGCGGTTATCGCGCCGAGTTCTCGATGCAGTGGGAACAGTTGCAGAACTGGCTGATCGAGAATCACAATGCGGGTCTGATGTGCGTGACGTGGCAGTTCCACAATAACATGTGTCACTGGAACGACAGCACCACATATGTTTACACCATCGATGTGGAACCGCCGACGGTTATCCCGGTGCTTCCGATCGGACCCGGTATTGACGATGACGGCGACGGTCTGGTCAACGAAGATTGGCGTGACTGCGTCAACAACGACAACGACTGGTGGTGGGATGCCGAGTTCGCCCACTGGCAAGAGCGCATTGACGAAGATCCTTACAACTTCGAATTCGATACGCTTATGTTCGGCGAGCGTCCGCCCATCCGCGCCATCGCCAACGACATCGCTTGCTGCGGCAGCGGCGCTTCCGGCGTCAATGTCCCGGCGATCTGGGTGATGATTGATGAAGACCTCTATACCGCGGACGATACGTCCAATGCGGCCCTGAACTTCCATATCCTGTGGCCGTACGGACAGCAGGATGATGCCTTCATCACCTTCGGCGGCTCGGACAACGAAGCCCTTGATCGCTACTACGAACCGGGTGATCACTATATCACGGTGGCCGCTCCGGATAGTGCGGGCAATGTCGGTCAAGTAACGTGGCAATACTACATTCTTTCCAGCGGTCCGGCGATTGCCTTCGACGATTCGCTGCGTGAATGTGGTGTGTTCTTCAATCCCGAAGTTCCGAACCAGTTCTCCTTCTGCGTAGATGCGACGGCGAATGCCCCCATCGCGCCGAATGGAATTGATTACGAAGTTCGGTATGTACCGAGTGGTGAGCGGATTTCCGGTCCGACGACGATCAATCCGAGCAACACGATGCATCATTGCGTCAACTACCTGTTGTCCGGTTCCTTCCCGGATGGACAGTCGGGTATCGAGATTATCGTAACGGCACGGAACATCCACGCTAATACGGCGGTTGATCCCATCAACGGTGTCAACACCAGCAGTATCACCTTCTGGGCGGATAATCTGGAACCGCACTTCACCAGCTACCTGCCGGTGGAAGGCGAGACCTTCACCCGTGACGAAGCGATTGTCATCGAAGTATTCTACAGCGATGACGGTCCGTCCACCCTCCTGAACAACGACAACGGCCGCGGCGATGCTCTGAAGTCTTCGACCAAGGGCGCATCTGATGCCGGCAAGGCTAAGGCGGAAGTGCGGGTTGGCCGTCTGGATGAAAACGGCGTGATCGTACCGGTAAGCAAATCCGTAATTGATCTGCCGAACACCAGGTCCGATCGCAATGGCGGTGCTACGCTGGACGACAACGGCAGCGGCATTGATGCTACCAGTTTCGGTATGACCATCGTCAAGCCGAATGGCGAGTTGATCAGGCCGTCTGTGGAAGACTTTGTCGAACTGGATCGGGCCCACGCCAAGTACGTGCTGGCCGCCGGTCAGATGGCCGGTCGCTGGACCGTGAACGTCCGCGTGGAAGACTGCGTCGAGAATATCGCTGCAACCGCTTGGAACTTCTACATCGTCAGCTCCGCCCCGATGGTCAACTTCCTGCCCATCGAAGGCGAATGCCAGTATGAGAACTTCTGGAATCCGAACACTCCGCTGAGGCTGAGTGCGACGATTCGCGAGGTGGACGGTGTGAATACCAATGCGGACGGTATCAGTGTGGATCTCATTCGTGTGTACGGCTGCGAAACCGGCTTGTGCACCGACACGATCGTTCACGATGCCGAGTACGACTTCGTTGGCGAGCTGCCGGATCCGGCCAATACGGGTCAGACCTTCACCATCGAAGGCGAGTATAATCTCAACAATATCGGACCGTCGGTTGAGTTGCGCGTGATTATCACGGCTACGAATATGCAGGGTGTATCTGCCGTGCGTATCCAGCCGTGGATCGTGGACGGTACAGCCCCGTGGATTACCGTGGTGTCTCCGACTCCGAATACGGTGGTTCCGGAAGCGGATCTGGTAACGATCAGCGCCAACTTCGGCGACATGATGAGCGGCTTGGCAGCTACGGCTCCGGGCACCCGTCGTGGGTCCGATATCCCGGCCGTGACCAGCAAACTTGGACCGCAGCGTCTGGATGAAACTGCGGCAAGCAGCAAGCTCGCAACGGCTAAGTCCAACCTTGGATCATGGGATCGCGTTGTGAACGACGGATTGGATGATCTGGACGGCAACAGCGGTGTGGATCCGGCGTGCATCGAACTGATTCTGGTGTCGCGGAGCGGTGATGAAACGCGCAACCTTACGGAAGCGGCGACCATTACTGCCAACAACATCGCCTGGATCGGTGAACTCGCGGCCGGTGAGTACACGGCGATCCTGTCGGTCTGCGACCATGTCTGCAACACCAACAGCGTCAATTGGGACTTCGAAGTCGGTCGTGCCGACACGATTGCCCCGCTGATTGAGTTGCTGCAGCCGATGCCGTACGACACGATCAGTGCGCCGGAGAATATGCCGGTATTCGATCTACGCTTCACCGAGGTCGGCGGATCGGTTCTGAATGAAGAATCCATCCACGTCTATGTGAAGACAGCGAATGGCGATCCGGTGGCGGCGACGATGAGTGTCAATATGGACGAACTGGATCTGATCGCCCTCGTCCAGCTGGATGTCACTGAGTCGCTGGCGAACGGTCATTATATCCTGTATGCAGAGGGTGCGGATGCGGTCGGCAACCGTGCCGATGCCAGCTGGACCTTCGTGGTCTACACCGAACCCGAACCGCCGACGTCGGAGATCATTGACACCGAAAGTGCGTACAACTATCCGAACCCGTTTGAATACGGACAGGAGACGCGCTTCCACGTGCCGGTGACTGAAGGCGTGGGTGCCTTCGTCCAGATTAAGATCTACGACTTCTCCGGTCAGTTCGTAGCGACCGTTTATGACGGCCCGCTGACCAACGGAGAACTGATCTGGACCGGTCGCAACGAGAGCGGTGAGACGGTGGCCAACGGTGTCTACCTGGCACACGTGATCACCAAGGCTGGTGGCAAGACAAAGGACGAGATCGTCAAGGTCGCGTTCAAGAACAAGAAGTAACACGAGCGGTTGGCGGGGTCGTCTCCGGACGACCCCGCCGAACTGCCATACTAACACCCGGGAACAGAATTGAATAGCGATAGGATCACGAGGAGGGATACAATGTCCCGAACACGAACCACCGTTGTGAGCTTGGTCCTGCTCAGCCTGCTGGCGGTGACCACTGCGAGTGCGCAAAACTTTGCTGCTCCGTGGCTCCGTATGGGGGTTGGCGCCAAGGCCATGGCGATGGGTACCGCCCAAACGGCGTACGCCGAAAATGCAACGGCCGCCTATTGGAATCCGGCTGCATTGGCTACGCTGAGACAGTTTGAAGCCTCGCTCATGTATACGGCGGGCATGAAGGCTGAACGGAATTACAATTATGTCAGTGCCGCCCTGCGTGTAGACCGCATCGGAACATTCAGTCTTTCCTGGATCAATGCGGGCATCACCGGAATCAAAGGGTACGATGGTGGCCAAAACCCCACCGGAACCTTTGACGTGGCGAACAATGCCTTCCAACTGAGCTATGGTCGAGAGCTCGGTACAGGCTTTGCCCTCGGTGTGAGCGGCAAGTATTTGCAGGAAGACCTGGCGGACAACACCGGCTACGGTGTGGATGCCGGCTTGCTGTTCCGTCCGTATGACGAAGTCCAGGTCGGCGCGATGATCCGGGATCTCTCGGCGAAGGTGGGGAAAGACAATATTCCCTACGAAACACGTCTGGGTTTGGCCGTCATGCCGTGGAACAAGCTCTGGTTGACGACCGACCTCATTCTGGTCAAAGATCAGGATGCGACGGGCGCCATCGGCGGCGCGTACCACGTGGATGTCAGCGACAAGACGTCGTTCTACATTGCCGCGGGCATGAATGACCTCCTGCGCGAATCACGCGGCTTCACCGCCGGTTTCGGTGTTGGTTTCAAGAGCTTCGAGGTTCAGTACGCGTATGTGACCGAACCGCAGGAATTCCTGGCTGAGAACCACCGGATCTCGGTGAACTTCTTCTTCAAGGAGAAGAATCCGCTGAAGAGCCTGATGGGTTCGCTTAAGCGGAAACCGCGCGAAGCCGAACCTTGCTGCGACAAGATGGAAGGTCCGAAGGAATTCATCCACCGCTACATCTTCGAAGGCAATCCCTCGCTCAAGCTGAGTCTTGAACTCTTGCGTCCTGAGCAGAAGGATTCCATCAAGGCCATCTGGTCTGAAGCGGGCGGCGTGGTGAGCTTCCCGGGTGTGAACTTTGCCGTAGGCTCCGCCGAAATTACGGATGAGTTCGCACGGGTGTTGGACGGTGCGGCGCAGCTGATCAACGAGCATCCCGAAATCCAGTTGCTCGAGATCCAGGGCCATACCGATAATACCGGTTCGGATGCGATCAACGATCCGCTATCTCAAGCGCGGTCCGACGCAGTACGCAATTACATCATCTCGCGTGGTGTAGATCCGTCCCGTCTGGTTGCCAAGGGCTACGGTTCCAAGAAGCCTGTGGCGTCCAACGCGACCGAGCAAGGTCGTTACCAGAATCGTCGTATCGACATCGTTCGCATTCGCTAACGAACTGACCGACTAAGAGTTATGCGTACGAGGAGTGCGGTCCGTACAGGGCCGTACTCCTCGTGCTACTCCTTTCCCTCCGTTTTCTATGGCTAACGCTATGGAGTTCCCGCCTATGAAACGAGTTGGCATTCTTTTACTTTCCGCCGTCGCACTTTTGTTTGCCTTCACCTTGGCTTTGGCGCAATTGGAGGCCCGCACGGCCAAGTATCTTCTGCGTGTGATCAGCGGGGAGGATATCCGCGGCTACTTCGGCAGTGATCTGACTTCGGCTTTTCCTTTTACCGGCGATAAACCGTTGTTTGCGGTATCGGCTACTGGTGAAGCGGATGGCCCGGTGCGTACCGGACAGGTCTTCTTCTATGACGGCTTGCTGGCGGAAGAGCCCGTTCTGACGATAACCTGTGCGGAAGAAGGCAATCTGTTCGGTTGGACGCTTTCCGGTGGGGGGGACTGGAATGGCGATAGTATTCCGGATTTAGTCGTGGCCGCGCCCGCCGGGCAATCCGGCAGTGTACCACCCGGCAAAGTCTATCTGTACTTGGGTGGCAGCGATTTCGGCAGGTCTCCGGCCTCGATTCTGTCGGCCGGTGAAACCAGTGATGGCTTTGGCGAGGCGTTAAGCCTTGAAAAGGACATCAACGGTGATGGTTTGGCCGATTTGATCGTCGGTGCCCCGCGTTCTCGTAAAGCGGGTGCTACCGCCGGCAGGGCTTATGTCTGGTTCGGTAAAAGCACCGGAACCCCCGATAAAAATCCCGATATCGAGATCAAGCTGGGAACTACTAATGACCTGTTCGGTTCGGCGATTGCTGTGGGTGATTTGAATGCCGACGGACAGGCGGATTTAGCCATCGGTGCCCCCCATGATAAGTCGGGTGGTAACTGGGTCGGCTCAGTCTTCATCTTCCATGGCGGGACTGGTTTAAAGCTATCGGCTGCCACGCAGATCATTAGTGGCGAAGGAACTGCCTTTCAGGATGAATATGCCCGATCACTGGCTATCGTCCCCGATCTGAATGCCGACAAAGCTGATGAACTATTGGTCGGTGCTCCACAGGTTTCAGTAGGGGGACAACAACTGGGTAGGGTCTACCTGTACTATGGGGCGGATAAAATCAGTTCGGAACCGGCCATGACCTTCACCGGCACTGCCGAAGCCGGTCGCTTCGGTCAAAAAGTCTATTCCTTGGGTGATCTTAATGGCGATGGGAAGGGGGATTGGGCGGTTCAAGCTGAGGCGGAAACCGGAGGCCGTGGTGACATCAAGCTGTACTATGGCGGCTGGGAGAAGGAATTCTATCGTTTCACCGGGGAAAGCGTCGGAGATCGCTTAGGAAACAGCTTGGCGACCCTGGGAGACATGGATGGCAATGGGACGGTAGATATCGTCGTTGGAGCGCGCTGGAACGACGCTGACGGCGAAAATGCGGGTCGGATCTATCTACTAGGCGTTGAACGTTAATCTGCAGGTCTGAAGGCTCTATTTAGGGTTTGTGACAACCCTGTAAGTTTCGGTATAACAATTGCAAAAAGCAGTCAGAGAGGGCGATTATAGGCTCTTTTTGATTGCTTTTTTTTGCCATCCTGAGTATATTATAAGTCTGGAAAAACCCGAACCCGGAACAGAAACTTATGTCAATCAACACTTTACTCGACAAAGTCGAGAACGGCACTCTACACGTTGGCATTGTTGGTCTTGGCTATGTGGGTTTACCACTTGCGGTTGAATTTGCCCGCCACAAAATCCGGGTGACGGGTATTGAAATCAGCGAAGAAAAAGTTAAGCGACTCTTGGCCGGTGATTCCTATGTGTTGGATGTAGATTCACAGGAACTTGCCCGCTTCGTTAAAGAAGGGCTGGTCACTGCCACCACGGATTTCTCCGTAATTCGCAACCTCGATGCCATTTCCATTTGTGTTCCGACACCATTGAATAAAACCGGTGATCCGGATATTTCGTTTATTATCGCCGCTCGTGATGAAATCCTGAAGTATGCTCATCCCGGTCTACTGATTGTTCTTGAAAGCACCACCTATCCCGGCTCCACTGACGAACTCATCGTACCGGCGATTGAAGCAGCGGGTTTGAAAGTCGGAGAAGATGTTTTTGTCGCATTTTCGCCGGAACGTGTGGATCCGGGCAATCCGGTCTATCAGACGTTCAATACGCCCAAGGTCGTAGGCGGATACAGCCCCAATTGCCTGAAAGCCGCTCTTGCAGTCTATAGTAAAGTGATCGAAAAACCGGTTCCGGTATCCTCAACACGCGCCGCTGAATTGGCGAAACTGCTCGAAAATACATTCCGCTCTATCAATATCGGCCTGGTCAACGAACTGGCGATAATGTGTCACCTTCTCAACGTGGATGTCTGGGAAGTGATTGACGCTGCCGCCAGTAAGCCGTTCGGCTTCATGCCCTTTTACCCCGGACCGGGGTTGGGCGGACATTGCATTCCCATTGATCCGATTTATTTGTCATGGAAACTGAAAACCCTGAAATACCGTGCACGATTCATCGAATTAGCGGATGACGTCAACGGCCATATGCCGGAATACGTCGTCAATCGTGTAGCGATGGCGCTGAACGACCATCAGCGCTCCCTCAAGGGTTCCAAAATCGTCGTGCTGGGGGTTGCTTATAAACGCGACATTGACGATCCCCGCGAATCCCCGGCGTTGGATATTATTGAGCTTCTGGAGAAGCGCGGTGCGGACGTTTGCTATCACGATTCCTTCATATCGACAGTAAAAATCGGCGAACGGAATTTTTCTTCCGTTCCGTTGACGCCGGAACTGGTGTCCGGCAGCGATGCCGTTGTCATATGTACGGATCATAGCGATGTGGATTATGCGATGATTCTTAAGCAAGCCCGCCTCGTTTTCGACTCCCGCAATGCGACGCGCAACCTTGGTGTGCAGCCAAACGTGGTGAAGCTGTGAACCATTTAATGGGGCAGCTCAACGGAATCATTCAGTTGATTCGCCCGCTGCAGTGGGTGAAGAATCTGATTATCTTCGCGGCGGTGCTGTTTTCGCCGGCCAAAGTGGTTCTGGAAAGCCCTGATGTGCTGGTGGCGGTGATTCAGGGATTTCTTTCATTTTGTCTGGTTTCCGGCGGCGTTTATGCCCTGAACGACTTGATGGATTTATCGGCGGATCGCCACCATCCGCGGAAGCAGAACCGCCCGTTGCCGTCTGGTCGCGTCTCAATCAGCGGAGCGATTATCATCGGCATCGTCTGTGCCGGCGGCGGTGTCGTCTGGGCGTTCAGCATCGGTCAAGCCTTCGGGTGGTTGGTTATCGCCTATCTGGCGACCAACATCGTTTATTCGCTCGGTTTGAAAAGAGCGGTAATTTTAGACGTTTTGCTACTATCGTCAGGATTTGTCTATCGGGCGATGGGCGGTGTATTCATTGTCTCCCAATTTGTCACCGAGTTTTACCTTTCATATTGGCTGATCCTCTGTACGTTCCTGCTTTCGTTGTTTCTGGCACTGGCGAAACGGCGTCATGAAATCGCCACATTGGGCGATGCCGCCGCCGCGCATCGTGCCAGTCTTGCCAACTACAGTTTATCCTTGATTGATCAGGTCTTGGCGGCGCTAACGGCGGCTACACTGGTTTCCTACAGCCTGTACACGATTTCCGATGATACGCTCAAGCATTATGGTACGCGGGATCTGTTCTGGACCTTGCCGTTTGTAGTCTATGGGTTGTTTCGATATCTTTATCTCATCTACAGCCGGACCGAAGGCGGGGATCCTACTCGGTTATTGCTGAAGGATCGAGCAACCCTGATCAATGTGGTATTATGGGCGGTCGTTGCGGCCGGAATCGTTTATATGAGGTAGGCGCTGTTGACGATTAATCGGACATACTTAACGTTTATTAGTATTCTCGGATTGGCGATTGTTCTCATGCTAATCGGTGGTTGCAAGAAGGACGATCCCCAGAGTGACCTATCCGGGCGCGTGAACATATCCGGTGCCAGCGCCGCCGGCGCGATTATTGAAGTCTATGATGTCCCCAATATCTCCGATGATGTGTTGTGGAATCGGATGAACGAATACACTGCAGTGGGCTTCCCCTATATTCCGAATGCGGTATTTGAATGGCGTGCTTCGGCATCATCGAGGCGCGCGCAGACGTCGGCCGGTGAGGACGGTTCATTTAAAATTTCGGAGTTGCCGGAGGGCGATTATTTCGTTATCGTGCGGAAGCCGCACTATGGCTGGAGCGAACCGATTTCAGCAAATATGCGGGGGCAGTCACTGGACATCGGTACGATAACGTTGTTTCCTGAAGATACGATTCAGTCGGGAACGTTCATTACGGAAAACACTGTCTGGCGGTCTAAACGTCATTATGTCGTTGAATTGAATGTGTATATCAATAATGATGTGAAGTTGACCGTAGAACCGGGTGCCGTTGTGCGGATGGGAGACGGCGGAAGGATTTTTGTACTCGGGGAACTCGCGGCCGAAGGGACACCCGAATCATTTATTAAGTTTACTTCCGACAATCAAACGAATCCGTCGGATCTGGATTGGCAGCGCATCAACTTCGATGTCGCCGCCGCACCGCCGCTGTTCCGGTATTGCACGTTCAATTTCTGTGAAAGCGGAATTCTATCGGCGACCGGCGGCGGAATTGTCGAGAATTGCTACTTCAATCGCATCGGCGGATATGCGATGGATCTTAGCGGGAGTCAAGCCGCTGCCGGTGATTCGGTGATCGTCCGACGCAATGTTATCAATGGCATCCCGTTCGGAATGCGGATTGTACAGGTCAACGAGACCGGCCTGGCAATCGAAAAAAACGCCCTGTTCAATTGCTCCTCATTCGGTATCGATATTAACACGGTCTATGGCGGCTCAATTTTCTGCAACTGGTTTTTTAACTGCGGACGCAATGATACGCTGCCGGGTCCGGAAACCGGCGTCACGTCGTTAATGGGAATGCGGAATGTGGAGATCTATCGGAACGTCTTTGAGCTTTCATGGTATGCGCTGGCATTAGGCTCGCGGGTTGATTCGTCCGTCCACATTCATAGCAACCGGTTTATACGTCTCAATCGAGTCATGAATGTCGGGGTTACCAATGATGGTGCCGGTCCATCGTTTCCCACGTTCTACTCGAATTGCCTCGAAAACTGCGCAGGCTATTTTATTTTCGTGGAATCATGTCACGTCAACAATATTCCGATCAACGCGACCGGCAATTACTGGGGCACGTTGAGCAGTTCGACTATCGAAAATCGATTCAACGATTGCCGGAATGACCCTGAATGTCCCTGTATCGAATATCAGCCCTTTCTTACATCCTGCCCATTGTCGGTCGTGGGCATCTGCGAGGATTAATCTGCATTGCAATATATCGGTAAAGATATTCTGATTCACGGCTCCCTCCTTCATTTAGACCCCCCAAAGGCTTGGAATCTGCTGCGATCGCGTGCCAAACAGGGAATTCGCAAAGCCAAACGCGCGGGGATCCGGGTGGTCGAAAGCCGTGATTTGGAATTGATGGCGCGCGTCTGGTACAATCCCGATACGTTGACCCGTACTCTGGATGAAACCCAGAAAATGTACCTTGCCTATATCGGCGAGGAATTGGTTGGCGGAATTATTGTCACTCCGGTAACACCGAATACGCTGTTCTATCATTACGGCGGAACCAACGAATTGGGGCGGACAATCGAAGCGAATGCCTATTTGTTTTGGCATATCGTTGAGACGTTCAAGGATTCCCCTTACAAGTACCTTGATGTCGGCGTGAGTTTTCGTCCCGAATTGCAGCACTATTTTCAGAAGTATTGCACGCAACCCTATCCGATTCTGTTTCGGCCGCCGCCGGACGAAGCGCTTCCGCGCATCGGAATCAATCCGTTTTCCACAGATGACCTGAGTTGGGACGAGCAACAAGTGGTTGCCATCAATACTCAATTATGGGAGTATTTCGAAGCGGAATTCACGTATATGCCGTCATGGGCGTATGCGCTGCAATCGGCCTTTCGCGCATTGGATATTTCCAGCGGCGGGACGATCGGAGTGTGGGCTTCGATCGGAGAAAGATCCTATATCGAGCAATTGAACCGGCATTTCGGAGATCGTTACCAATTTGCACCGCGGGAGCGGTCGGCAGACGCTTATATCGTTTGCCATCGCTGGGGTATCCCCTGTCCGGAAGTCGAATCGCTCTCTGCGGAAAAAACTCCGGTCATCGAAGATTGTCGTGATTTTCTATACCATACTCCTCATGAACCTCATCCGGGAAGTTACGGAAAATTCGCGGTATTCGATTTCAGCCGCTGGTTTCCGATGCAATATGGCGCGGTTTTAGTCGGCGAGTATTTTCCGGATGCGCATATTTGGAACCATTTCCATTGCTTGGATGTCGCCAAGCGGAATGTTGTACGCGAACTCTTGCAGATTCATTGGCCGCGGCGGTTTGATTATATTGAGAATCGTCAAACAAACTGGCGGCATTATACAACCTTATTTGAGCTATTGGGCATGGCGCCTATGACGCGGGATATTCCTGAACCGCCGTTGGCGTTTCTGCTCAAAGCGGAAGAACCCTATTCGGCGGAGATAATTTCCCAGCGTGTACAGGGATTCGGCGTTACGTCCGAGTTCGACAAAGCCGATGGCATTATCGCGCTGCCGTGCCATGCCGGTTTGCATCGACAACATATTGACTACATATTCGGGGCGTTTCGCGGTATGGTAAATCCCTGCTATACGTTTGTCCGCAAAGACCCCGACGAGACCGCTTAATGTCAGATAAATTCCTTATTACCGGCGGTGCCGGATTTATCGGATCGAATCTGGTCCGTGAGCTATTAAGCCGCGGACACGATGTCGCGGTATTCGATAATTTTTCCACCGGTCGCCGTGAGAACTTACGAGGTATTGAACAAGACGTCGAGGTTATCGAGCGCGATCTGTGCGATGCCGCCGCGGTGCGACACGCGGTCAAGGGACGCACCTTCGTCCTGCATCAGGGGGCGCTCCCCAGCGTTTCCAGATCCGTCCAAGATCCGATAGCCTCGAATAATGTCAATGTTAACGGTACACTGAATGTTTTGCTGGCGGCACGGGATGCGGGAGTCCGGCGCGTAGTGGTTGCGTCTTCGTCCTCGGTTTATGGCGATACGCCGACATTGCCGAAGGTGGAAACGATGCCCGTGATGCCGATGTCGCCCTATGCCGTAAGCAAACTGGCCACCGAGAAATACGCCGCAGCGTTTTCCAAGGTATTCAATCTGGAAACGGTGGCTTTACGCTACTTCAACGTTTTCGGACCTCATCAGGACCCGGCGTCACCCTATTCGGCCGTAATCCCACTCTTCATCACGGCGACAATGAACGGCACGGAAACGGTCGTTCATGGAGATGGATTACAATCGCGTGACTTTACGTTCATTGCCAATGTTGTGCGAGCGAACATTTCCGCTTGTTATGCGGATGGCGTTGCCGGCGACTACTTCAATGTCGCCTGCGGTGAGCGTTTCACTGTGCTCGATCTCTTGACTATGATCGGCGAAATTTTAGGCAAGAAACCATCCGTCCGCCACACCGAATCGCGTCCCGGCGATGTGAAGCATTCGCTGGCGGATATTTCCAAAATCAAAGCCGCCATGGGCTATCAGCCGTCCGTGACTTTCCGTGACGGTCTCGAACAAACCGTGGCATTTTTCACAGGAGCAACTTTATGAACGTGCCGATGCTGAACCTTCCGGCGCAGTTCCAAACCATCCGTGACGAAGTTATGGCTGCCGTCACAGAGGTATTTGAGACCCAATATTTCATTCTTGGTCCGCGTGTCAAACGCCTTGAAGAGCAGATGGCATCGCTGGCCGGAATGCCTTTTGGAATCGGTGTATCCTCGGGAACCGATTCATTGATACTTTCATTGCTGGCCGCCGGAATCAAATCCGGCGATGAGGTCATTACGACCCCCTATTCCTTTTTTGCTACCGCCAGTGCTATTGTAAGGGTTGGCGCCAAGCCGGTCTTCGTGGACGTCAATACGGACGATTTTAATGCGGAGATTACCCAGGTTGAAGCAGCCGTCACAAATCGTACGAAAGCTTTGCTCCCGGTTCATTTATTCGGTTTAGTTTGCCCGCCGAAGGCGTGGCAGGATCTGGCCAAGAAGCACAACCTGTTGTTAATAGAAGATGCGTGTCAAGCGGTAGGTGCGCGCCGCGACGGATTTACAGCGGGCGGGATCGGCGATTTCTCCTGTTTCTCATTCTATCCCACTAAGAACCTCGGCGGAGCGGGGGACGGTGGAATGGTGCTGGTGCGCGATGAGCATATGGCGCAGTTGGTTCGGATGGATCGCGTTCATGGCGGTCGAGATCGTTATTATCATGATCGCATCGGAATTTGTGGGCGACTTGATGAGCTTCAAGCTGCGGTTCTACTGGTCAAAATGAAGTACTTGAATCAATGGAATGAACAACGACGCAAAGCGGCCGAGCTGTATAAGGAACTTCTCAAAAAGACACCGGTAGTTACACCAAAGGAACCGGCGGGGGCGTACCATACTTATCATCAATTTGTGATTAAGGCTCCGCAACGTGATGCGCTTCGCGACTACCTTCGCGAACATGGAATCGGCTGTGACGTTTATTATCCCGTACCGCTGCATATGCAGCCGTGCTTTGCCTTCTTGGGCTACAGCAAGGGGCAGTTCCCGGTTGCTGAGAAACTTTCTCAAGAGACGTTGGCTTTGCCCATAGCTGCGGAATTGACCGAAGAACAAATTGAAGCGGTATGCGCCGGAATTGCCGCATTTTATGCAGGTCAATCGCGATAAACCGTTTTTTGCCTCAGCGCTGTTTTCGGTTGCGGGTTTCGGATTCAGCAAAGATGAAATAAGGGAGTGCATACGGCGAGCGTGATATTATGATGCCAACGGACGAACAATCCATTTGGCTGCGGCTGTTCGCTCAAATCGCAGATATCATCATGATCGTTGTGGCATTCGTGACGTCGTTTGCCATGCGGTCGCAGATCCGGGCTGTGTTCTTTTTCGGCAGCGCTCAAACTGTCGACAGCTACTACAATGTGATGCTGATTGCGGTCATTGTGTGGTGGTTGCTGCTCAGCGCGCAAAAAGCTTATTCCGAAACCCGCCGGCTCCCTTTGAGCCATGATATCAACGTGATCATTCGAACAACGGTACTCGGTGGAATTGCACTGCTCGGCTTGTCTTATGTATTGACGATCGAAATCCCGCCGCGCGGCGCGTTCGGACTGTTTGTTATCTTTGTTGTGATATTGTTGACGTTGAATCGGGTCTTTACGCGCTATTTGCGTGCCTTTTTGAGAGAAGAAGGCTCGCTGGCCAAGACAATTCTGGTGGTTGGTTCCGGACAGAAAGCCCAGCGTTTCTTGACGGTTATTCGCAACCATGCCGAGTGGAGCGTGGACTTAGTCGGATTCATTGAAATGGATCGCCCGCGTGTTGGCATGAAAGTAATGGGTGCAAAGGTGCTGGGCGGACCGGAAGATCTTCCAAAAATTCTGCACCAGCATCCGATTCATGAAGTCGTCTTCGCTGTGCCCAGCCGTCAATTGGAGGAATGTACCGATATGATGGCACTGTGCGAGCAGGAAGGCGTCAACACGGTTATCTTGTCGAATTTCTTCTCGAGCCTGGTTGCACAGGTGGAAACCGAAATACTTTACGATCAACCGGTACTGGTTTACCGAACCACGCGCCACAAGGAATGGGAGCTTCTGGTCAAACGGTTGTTCGATATTGTCTTTTCAGCGGTCATGCTGCTGCTGCTGTTTCCTTTATTGGCGGCAATCGCAATTGCCATAAAGCTAAGTGATGGCGGACCGATTTTTTACACGTGGAAGGTGGTAGGCCGCGATAAGAAGCGGTTTCAGGGATATAAATTCCGAACCATGGTGGTTGATGCAGATGCGATGAAGAAAAAGCTGGAAGCGCAAAACGAAATGAGTGGCGTTGTTTTTAAGATTAAAAATGACCCGCGTATCACTCGTTTTGGACATTTTCTCCGCAAATACAGCTTGGATGAATTGCCGCAGTTGTGGAGCGTCTTAGTCGGCCATATGTCCATTGTCGGACCACGACCGCCACTAGAATCAGAGTTGCCGCTCTTCGAAAGTTGGCATCGTCGGAAACTATCCGTCAAACCCGGATTGACCTGCTTATGGCAGGTCTCGGGGCGCAGCGGCATCACGGATTTTGATGAATGGGTGAAACTCGATTTGGCCTATATTGATACGTGGTCGCTGTGGCTGGATCTAAAAATTCTGTTGAAAACCATTCCGGCCGTTCTAACCGGCCGTGGCGCACATTAGCATAAACTCGGATATCGGAGTATGCGTGTTCTTGTAACAGGCGGTGCAGGTTTCATCGGTTCACATACAGTTGATGCGCTGATGGCGCGCGGCTATGATGTGACGATTTTAGACAGTCTGGAAAAGCCGGTACATTTGAAGGGAAAGCCGGATTACATACCCGGCCAAGCCCGGTTCATCCTGGGCGACGTTCGCAATCGTGATGATATGCTGAAAGCGCTGGACGGTGTGGAGGCGGTTTATCACTTCGCGGCCTATCAGGATTACTTGCCGGATTTCAGCAAATTCTTTCACGTTAATTCCGTCGGTACGGCGCTTATCTTTGAATTGATCGTCGAAAAGAAGTTGCCGGTCAAAAAGGTGATCGTGGCGTCTTCGCAGGCGGTTGCCGGTGAAGGCAGATATATTGACGCAAATGGCGAAGTGTTTCATCCGGATATTCGTTCGCTGTCGCAGTTGGAAAATGCCGATTGGGAATTCCATCATCCGCAAACCGGCGAGATTCTAAAATGGGCACCGACGCCGGAGACCCACGCTTATCCGCAGAATCAATACGCATTGTCGAAGTATTCGCAGGAACTCATGACCCTGGCGTTCGGCAAGCGCTATGGCATTCCTTCGGTGGCGATGCGCTATTCGATTGTGCAGGGACCGCGGCAGAGTTTCTATAACAGCTATTCGGGCGCTTGCCGTATCTTCTCGCTTAGTTACTTCTTCAATCGTGCGCCGATTATCTATGAAGACGGCATGCAGGTGCGCGACTTCGTAAATATCAAGGACGTGGTGCGAGCGAATCTGCA
>CAYUIF010000046.1:0-17922 GCA_964444755.1 uncultured Alphaproteobacteria bacterium
CCTAATGCGTTGACAACCGATACGCGTCGTCCTTTGGCTCCGCGCAGTTGTTGGTCGTAAAGCCGCTCTAATCCGCGCTTGCCTACCAAATCCCCCATTACCACACCGGGGAAGCGCGTCAGCTCCTCTTTGGAAATTTCGCTCACATATCCGAGAGCATGTGCTGCAAGTCCATCGGGATACGCACGCTTTTGTTCCATTTCCAGAAACGCGCCGGGAATCTCATTGCGCAGTTCTTCAAAGCGCGATAATTCCTCAAAGGAAAGGTCGCGTTTCAGACGAATCGGCGCAAACGTCCGACGGAGCGGCTTGACCAATTCGTGTTCCAGATACTCGGCGGGATAGCCCAGCAATACGCTGAGCAGCGCCATGCCCCGTTTATCGTTCCACAATTCACGCGGGACTCCATAACAGGAGTAGGCCGGACGATTGGTGACGAGCAACGCGCCTCCCCGATCCCGCATTACTCCGCGGGGCGGAGAGATTTCGAGAATTCGAAATCGGTTGCTGTCCGATTTCTCGCGATAGGAATCCGCATACAGAACCTGCATCTGAAACAGTCGAAACAGGAGTACTCCGAACAGCAGAGTCCCGACAATCAGAAACGCCCAGAATCGCGCAGCATCCGATCCCAGCCGATCTCTCATGTTGGACGTACCTTATGGAAGGGGGATACAAACCACAATAAGCCGATGCCGGTTGTATAGATCGCGGCAGGTATTCCGCTGCCCAGGAACAGCGAAAAAAATCCTAATCCCGTTGCCCGCGCCGCCAAATAAATCGAGAACGCTTGATCGGCGATACTGGAAACCAGCAAAAATATTCCCCACGGCCAGAACAGGCGAAACGAGGAATCCACCCAGAGCTTGCCGCACGTAAAACCGATGGCGCTGTAAATCAGCGATGTGGCGCCGAGGGGCAGCGCACCGAATAAATCCTGACCAAGCCCAATCGCGAAACCGAATAATGTTCCTTCAATTGGTCCCCGCGTCAACCCGACATAGACAACAAACGGCAACGTGAGCGACGGTCGAATCGAGCCCAATGACAACATCCCCCCCAACGCGGAGTCAAGGATCAATAGCACAATTCCGATTCCCGCGAGGGTCATTCGACTCATTGCTTCTCTACCTCCATCTCGGGGAGATCATCTATGCGGGCAGAACCATCAGCCAACCCGACAACAAAGACTTCCTCAACCGTCGAAAAATGCACAAACGGTTCAATATGGCACCATCCGGCATCGGTTTCAGTAGGGACTTCGATTTTCTTTACGACCCCAACGCGAATTCCCTTGGGAAACACCGATCCGGCGCCGGTCGTCAGGACGAGATCACCCTTGCGAACATCGTCGCCAGTGGATAATCCAATAATCGTCCAGTCGCCAGGACCTGACCAACGCAGAATTCCCGCCACTCGAGAACGTTCGATATAGACGGACACTCCATAAGCATTGCCCACCAGAGTCTGAACCAGCGAAGAGGTCTCTCCCACTTCAACAACCTTGCCGACCAATCCGTCAGGCGTGACAACAGCAGAGTTCATTTTAACACCCGACGCTCGACCGGTGTTGAGCAGAAGGCGTCCCCGGATATTCAGTCCCGGATAGCCGATGACCTCGGCGCTGATGAGCGGTAACGGGAAGCGTTCCTTGAATCCCAAGGCGGCACGCAAGCGGAGGTTTTCCAAAGCGGCATCCCGCAATTGGCTGTTCTCGTCAATCAAACTGATGGCGCGGCGGCGAAGAATCGCATTTTCACGCCATAAATCGAATGTCCGAAAAACATACAGAACGGGCTTGGCTACGAAGGCAATTCCGCCGCCGACATCGCGCTTAACTACCACCGCCGATGGGTCATTCCCAATAAAGAGAAGGGTCAGCGAAAAGCCGACCGTAGCCAGGAAGACCAACCACTCTAAGCGCGGCATTAAATGAGATAGCGATCTCCGCATAGGTAGAGATCAGGACGATAAGACTTTTTGATAGGTTTCGAAATCATCCAAAATTTTTCCGGTGCCGCGAACGACACAGGTCAACGGATCTTCAGCCAGGATCACTGGCAACGAGGTTTCCTCGCGAAGCCGCACATCCAAGCCTTTGATCAACGCGCCGCCGCCGGTCATGACGATTCCGCGATCCCGGATATCCGCCGCCAACTCCGGAGGCGTTTTTTCGAGAGCGGTACGCACGGCGTCTACGATCTGCGAGATCGGTTCGGTCAGCGCTTCGCGGATTTCGATGGAATTAATCTCGATCGCCTTGGGCACGCCTTCCACCAAGTCGCGTCCTTTGGCGACGATAGACAGCTCCTGTTCCAGTTTAACCGCGGAAGCAATACGGATTTTGATCTCTTCAGCCGTCCGTTCACCGATCAATAAGTTGTAATTGCGACGCATGAATTGAATGATACACTCATCCAGTTCATCACCGGCGATGCGAATGGAGGTATCCGTGATAATTCCGGAAAGGGAGATTACGGCAATTTCCGTCGTACCGCCGCCGATATCGATCACCATGTTGCCGATGGGATCGCTGACGGGCAAGCCGACGCCTAACGCCGCCGCCATCGGTTCCGCAATCAAGTAGACCTCGCGGGCTCCGGCATGTTCCGCCGAATCGCGGATAATGCGCTTTTCGGACTTGGTTACACCGGAGGGAACGCAGACGATCACGCGCGGGCGAAGCAAACGGTTTTTTTGCGCTTTTCGAATGAAAGCGCGAATCATGACTTCCGCCAGCTCGTCATCGTCAATCACGCCGTCGCGCATCGGGCGGACGACCTCCAAATCACGATGCGTCTTTCCCAGCATCTCGCGGGCATCGTTGCCGATGGCGACCACTTTATTGTCGCGCTTGCGAACCGCAACCATACTGGGCTCGCGGACGACGATTCCCTTGCCTTTTACGTAGACAAGCGTATTACAAGTGCCAAGATCAATGGCAATTTCGTTCGAAAGAAAACTACCGAACGACAGGGACATGGAGTCCTCGCTGATTATTTCGAAACAGGTTCAACATCCGTTATAAAGCATACACGAAGCCGTCAGCCTTCATCGGAAAGCAGAATATTATCTCCCGGCTTGGGAGGTTCGATCCCGCGACGTCGTTCAAATTCCCATAGGAATTGCAGGATGAGCGGTTGTTCCTCCGCATCTACGCGCACATACGTCGCGTAATACCCGCCCCACTGACAAACCAGTTTTTGCGAGCGCGCCGCTTCGATGGCTTCCTTTATCGAAGGCAGCTTGCGCGTCATTCGTCCGACTAATTCATAGATGGCGCCCTTCACATCGCGCCGTACGATATAATCCTTCCCGGCATAGCGAACACGGGAAGAAGCTCGCACATAAAGTGGAGGATCAAGGTTACGAGGCCACTGCACTGAAGTATCCCTCCGGTTAATGTCTAAAATGCCGCCGACCGGCAAAGACCATCGCCACACCGTATTCATCGGCGGCGGCAATCACTTCATCATCACGCACCGAGCCGCCGGGTTGAATTACCGCCTTGGCTCCGGCGCGGGCAATTACATCCAATCCGTCGCGGAACGGGAAAAACGCATCGGACGCGCACACACTGTCTTCCAAACTCAATCCGGCGGCCGCGGCTTTTTCCACGGCGATTCGCGCGGAATCCACCCGCGACATCTGTCCCGCTCCCACACCCAACGTATGTTGCTCGTTGCCGAACACAATCGCATTTGAGCGGACATGTTTGCATACCTTCCAGGCCAAAGCTAACGCCTTGCGCTCCGCATCGGTGGGATGTCGTTTCGTAACGACTGTATAATTCTCCAGCTCCGGCAAGCCGAAGTCGGCATCTTGTCCGATATATCCTCCCCATACCGGACGCAGTTCCTGCAAAACCGGACGATTGCGGAGTGCCGTCCAATCAAAGGTCAAAAGCCGCAACGCTTTCTTCTTGGCGAACACTGCTCGTGCTTCGGGTGTAAAAGCGGGGGCCAGAATCACTTCCAAGAACATATCGGCGACCACCGCGGCAGTGGCCGCATCCATTTCTCGATTGAGGGAAATGATCCCGCCGAATGCCGAAACTTTATCGGTTTCCAAAGCCAGTTTTAAGGCTTCGGACAGCTTGGCATGGACACCGACTCCGCACGGCGTGACATGCTTGATAATGACCGCGGCCGGCTCTTCAAACTCGGCCAGCAATCGCAGCGCGCCTTCGGCATCCAACAGGTTATTATACGAAAGCTCTTTGCCGGACACCTGATCGGCAGCAATCAAGCCGTAAGGTTCGCTGCCCCATTGGGCAAACAGCCAGCCTTTCTGGTGAGGATTCTCGCCATAGCGGAGCGGTCGGATTCGCCGCAAGGAAAGATTCTCGAACTCGCCACCCGTAAGCCATCCGGCGATGACACGGTCATAGGTCACTAAACGGGCAAACGCCGAGGCGGCGCAATCGCGAGCGAACTCTTCGGGGATTTTGCCCTGATTTTCGTCAAGCAACGCAATAAACTCTTCGTATTGCTCGGGGCTGGTCAGGATGACCACATGTTCGTGATTTTTCGCGGCGGCGCGCACCATAGACGGACCGCCCACATCAATCGCCTCGATAATATCGGCATCCGGCTTTCCGGCGGCCAGGGTCTTTTCAAAGGGGTAATAATTAACGATGACCAAATCAATCGGTTCCAAACCGAGCCGCTGACGGTCGGCTTCATCGCCGGCATGATTCCGGCGATAGAGAATCCCGCCATGAATACGCGGATGAAGAGTCTTGATGCGTCCTTCCATCGCTTCGGGATGTCCGGTCCACTCTTCAACCGGAGTGACGGGACTGCCCGACTCTTTGATCGCGGATGCCGTACCACCCGAAGCAAGAATCTGGATGCGATGAGTTGCGAGGGTTTGAGCCAGTTCGGAAAGGCCGGTTTTGTCGGAAACGCTGATTAGTGCGCGACGAATTTCAATCATGTGAGCTTTTGGGGTAGAATGGTGACACGTCGTTCACTAACGACGACGCGATTTTCGGTGAACAAGCGGACGGCGTCCGTATACACATCATGTTCGATCTCATGCACGCGGGCGGCTAACGATTCGGCGGTATCGTCAGTCTTGACGAAAACCGCGCGTTGGAGGATAATCGGTCCATGGTCGTATTCCTCATCCACCAGATGAACCGTAGCTCCGGTAATGCGCGCCCCATATTCCAGCACGGCTTCGTGTACCTTGATGCCGTACATCCCTTTTCCCCCGAAAGCGGGCAATAAAGCCGGATGGATATTCACTATTCGATTGTGAAAGGCACGAACCACTTGCGGCGGGACCAGTTTCAAATAACCCGCCAGACAAATAAGATTGACATTGAACGTATGCAGTTGATCCAACAGCGCTTTTGAAAAATCATTCCCGGATGCGAAATCCTGTCGCTGGATCACCAACGCGGGAACGCCCAAATTCTCCGCTCGTTTTAACGCGGGAGCAGCAGGATTTGAGGAAACCAGCAGCGCCGGATGTGCATCCAACTCGCCGCGCTGACAACTCGACGCAATGGTTTCGAACAGAGTACCTTGCCCCGAAACAAAGAAAGCAATGTTGGTATCGCTCATACGGGATGTTCTTCCGTGACGGGTTCCAGCAGGTTCAAAGTCATATGATCGGCGTCGAATTCCACCAATCCCCCCACCGGCAGGGTCATTCGCTGCGTTCCATGACCATAGGGAAAGCTCATCGCCACCGGATAATCACAGCCATTGGTTACATCCAACAGCGAGGTTCGTACTGAATCGGTACTGGTTTCGTCGTCTTTTATCTCCAGATCACCCGCAAGTAAGCCCGCCAAGTTATTCAGCACACCGGCATTACGAAGATGAAAGAGCATCCGATCCACCCGGTGTGGCGGTTCGCTGACATCCTCAATCATCAAAATAGTACCACATAAGTCGGGCAGATAGGGCGTACCCAACAGGGTTGTGATCATCGTTAGATTTCCGGGCATCAGCCGCCCCGTAACCTTCCCTCTCCCGCGTAAAACCCGAACCGAATCACGAGAAAAGTCTCCGAACAGGTTTGACGAAGCCGTCCCCCGCAATATGTTGAAGGCTTGTCGACGCGTTGCGTCGTCCACTCCACCGTCCCACTCTACAGCCAATGGACCCGAAAACGAGATAAATTTTTCTCGCGCCCATAAATACCACTGTAAGGCCGTGATATCGGAAAAACCCAAAAACGGTTTTCGCGATGCGGCTATTTTCGACGTATCCAAGTGCGGGAGTAGCCGGCTGGACCCGACTCCGCCCCGCGCGCAAAAAACCGCGTCCACATCCGGCGAAACGAACATAGCTTCAAGTTCGTGCAGCCGCACTGCGTCGGGAGCCGCAAATAAACCATGACGTTCAAACGCTGACGGTGCCGTCACAACCTTATGACCGTCACTTTTAATGGCTTTCACTGCGGCCTGCAGCCGTTCCGTCTTGACCGGTCCGGCGGGCGCGGTGATTCCGATGGTTCCCGTTAATGGAAGCGGCGTCGGGCGAACGATGTCAATACCCCCACTCGGGACTGACAAGGGTATAGTCTCCAAAACCGGTATAGTCTACAAAAACGAAGCGCCGAGCGATTTGCGCGTAGAACCAGATCTCGTAGGGTCGCGATCCGGCATCGAAGGGATGGCGTTCGATATCGGTCGGCTCACCGTACAGAATATAAATGCGTCCCTGATCCGTCTCCCAACCGGGGCGGTGCGTCGCGAATTTTTGATTGGCATATTCGACGCGGTAGTAATACTCGTCCATCTTCGCCGTACCGCCTTCAGGATCGCGCTTATTCCAAAACTCTTTAAACAAGCGTTCCTTATCATAAGGCGGCGCTTCACGAAGACGCTTATTCTCTTCCGAAGTTGCGATATATTTCAATTGCCGAATCGCCAGATCAATATTGGTAATGGAAATCGGGATCCCCGGAATCCGCATGCCGAATCGCCGCTCCCGCACTTCACGCCGCCCGTTGCCGTCGGCTTCCAGTTTCAGGGTATAGCGCTGTGGGGGCAGATCCTTGAGCTTCAACGAAAATTCATGGGTTTGGATGGAATCGGTCGGTTGAACATGGGATACTTCCGTCTGCATCGTATCGCCTTTTTCATCGTAAACCGACCAGGCCATCCGAATGCTGTCCTGGGCTGAACTGAAGATCTGCACACGGGCATCGGCGGTCAGTTCTTCCGTAGAGAAATTTTCGACCAAGCGCGGCATTCCCAAATCCGAGAGATCGCGGTCTTCCGATACCCAATAGATATCGGACATCCGGAGCAACGGATCGCTATTCTCGAGAGATAACTTTCCTTCCCATTTGGATTTGCGATTTGTCCGTTTGTCCGCGGTCAGTGTCACCTTTACCGTATATTCGCCGGGGGGAACACGAAAGATCTCTACGTGGACCGCATTCATGGTGCGGCTGTTGGTCTCCACGTAGGTCATTGTGTTGACTTCTTCGCGCGAAATACGCTCGCCGTAAAGTCCTGTTCCTTCCCGAAAGACCGATACAACCAACTCGAAGGTTGCGGCAAATCCGGAATCAGTTCTTAAAAAAACCAGATTATCGTAGGGGACAGAGGTTGTGACGACCATCTGCAGTGAGTCCAGTTCGGTTCCCAGACGCTGCCCAAGTTGGCAGCGAAATTGCGGTCCGAGACCGGACGATACGAGCGGATTATACCCGTTATCATTTTTCGGAGAAGCAATAGCCGTCGCGCTCAGGGCCGCGAAAGCACAGGCAAGCCAAAACTTCCACATAATTCCCTCTGTTCATAGTCACCGACAGCATTGGCGACCGGCTTTGCATCCAAACGATAGGCATAAGCCTTGGATACGATGGCATGTATGATTTGACCAGGTGTATGTACACCATCCACTCGCACGCGTCCGTCAATGTCCGGTGCATCCCATATGCCGCGTCCCCACGATGCACCTTGCGCGCTCCGTTCGATCAAGACCGGAATCGTGTGGCCGATTAGATTGTTATGTTTTTCGAGACAGATGGTTCGCTGCAATTGCATGAGCCGATCCAGCCGATCCAACGCAATCCCTTCCTCGACGCGATCCGGCAATTCGGCTCCGACCGTATGTTCTTGCGGCGAGTAAACAAATACTCCCGCCCGCTCAAACCGGACTTCTTCCATAAATTCGTAGAGCCGATCGAACTCTTCATCGGTTTCTCCGGGAAAGCCGACCAATACTGTTGTGCGCACACAGGCATTAGGCATCGCAGCACGAAATGCCGAAATGGCATCCCGCATGCGTTTTGCCGTGGTGCGCCGATTCATGCGCTTCAGCATGGCATCCGCCGCATGCTCGATCGGGTAATCAATATACGGGATGAATTTCGGAATTCGCGCCAGATGTTCCAACAGCGCGGGCGGCGTGGAAGGCGGATGCGCGTACAATAAACGTATCCATTCCAAACCGTCCAATTCCGACAGCCGCTGACACAGCTCGGCCAAACGACGTTCGCGATAGAGATCCACACCATAACCGGTGGTTTCCTGACCGATCAGGATGATCTCTTTAACACCGTTGGAAACCAATTGCTCCGCTTCCCCCACCAACACTTCAATCGGTTCACTGCGATAGAGTCCGCGCATCTGCGGTATCGAACAGAAGGCGCAGGCATGGGAACACCCATCGGAAATCCGTAAGTAGGCAGAACCCGCACCGGCGCTCCCCGCATTAACCGAAACGGCGAAGCTGGCTGCATCAATCGCAACCGGATTCGTTCCTAAAGCTTCCAGCATTTGCGACCACTCGCCGATTCCGAAGACGCCGTCTAATTCAGGGATATTTTCCGCCACCTCAAAGCGATCCCGCTGTGTTAGACAGCCCATCGCCAGCACCTGCCGGTCCGGTTTAGCCAGCTTCCAACGTATGGCCTCCAGCAAAACCTCCACCGATTCGACCTTGGCGTCATCCAAAAAGCCGCAGGTATTGACGATTAGAATATCGGCGCGATGAGGCTGGGTAATACATTCATATCCGGCCACGCGCAAAATCGAGGCGAAAGCGTCGGAATCCACCGTGTTCTTGGGACAGCCCAACGTCTGGAAAGCCACCCGACGGGGACGAGGCATCGACGATAATGGCCGTTTCACCTAACCGACCTTCACCTGCGATTGCCCCAACATCTCCTGCACCTGCCGCAATACTTCAGGAGACGTTTTCAAGCGATAACGGCGGGACTGCAGAACTCGCGCCGATCCGTCGTTTTGCATGATCTTGAAATAGATCGGCACATTCCCCGAATGTTTAACAAACAGATCCTCCAGTGAGTCGAGCGTTTTCTCATTGATGCCCGGCGTTTGCACGGTCAACCACAAGCTCTGAGCAAACTCCGCCTTGGCTTCGTCAATCGTATAGATATTTTGCGTGATGAATTTCGGCTCTTCATCTTCCCGGCAACTTACCCGGCAATTGAAAACCAGCTTCGCTTCCTTGCGCAGCAAATTACCGTAGGTTTCCAGAACATCGGTGAACAGCAGCAGCTCACCACCTCCGGTAAAGTCCTCCACGGTAACCGACGCCATCGGCTTGCCTTTGCGGGTCTGCGAACGGCGCAGATCGGTGACCACCCCTACCAAACGGACCACTTGCTGATCCGTCAATTCCGACGTATCACCGAAGGATACGTTGGCTAATCCTTCTACTTCGCCGCGGATATCATCCAACGGATGACCGGAAACATAGAATCCGAGCAGTTCGCGTTCAATACTCAATTGCTGATCATTGGAATAGGCGGGAATGCTCGGCAGTTCGGGTTCCTTCACTTCGGCGACGTCTCCGCCAAATAGCGACGATTGCCCGGATTCCCGCTCGCGATCCGACTGTACGGCATAGGCAAAGAACTGATCCAAGGCAGTCATATATTGCGCGCGATGTCCGCCCAGTGTATCCAAGGCTCCGGCACCGATCAGACTTTCCATGGCTTTGCGATTGACTTGACGGGTATCCACGCGCGCAGCCAGATCATAGAACGATTGGAACGGACCGCCTTCGGCGCGAGCCATCAAAATCGAAGTAATCGCATTGGCGCCGACGTTTTTCACGGCTTCCAGACCGCAGCGGATCGAATTGCCGCGCACGGTAAACCAACGTTCGGATTCGTTGACATCGGGCGGCAGCACGGGAATCCCCAATCGGCGGCATTCATTAATCAGTTTGGGAATATGCCGCGTTTCACCGTGCCATGAGGTCATTTCCGCCGCCATAAATTCCGCCGTATAGTTGGCTTTCAAATAGGCGGTTTGATAGGCCAACACTCCGTAACAGGCCGCGTGCGCCTTATTAAAACCATACTGCGCAAAGGGCCGCACCAAATCGAAGAGCTGCCCCGCCTGCTCCTTCGACATCTTGCTAAATTCCATGCAGCCCTGAATGAATTCCGGCTTAACTTTCTCCGCTTCTTTATGATCCTTCTTCCCCATCGCTCGCCGCAGAATATCGGCGCGTCCCAGCGAGAAACCGGCCAAATCCCGGGCAATCGCCAACACTTGCTCTTGAAATACCGCGATGCCGTAGGTGGATTTCAGAATCGGTTCCAAACGCGGGTGCAGATACTCGATCTTCTCCTGGCCATGCTTGCGGCGTACATAATCGGGTATCATTTCCATCGGACCGGGCCGATACAGCGCGACCATCGCCACGATATCATCCAGATTGCTCGGTTTCAGCTTCATCAGCCAGTCGCGCATCCCGCGGCTTTCAAGCTGGAACACGGCAATGGTATCGCCGCGCGAAAGCAAGTCATAGGTTTTATCGTCGTGTTCTTCCAGAATCGCGTCCAGGTCAACATGGATTCCCTTTGCCGTCAGAGCGTCAAGCGTATTGGCAATCACGCTCAAGGTGCGAAGACCGAGGAAATCCATTTTCAACAGTCCGATCTTATCCACCATCGTCATATCGAACTGCGTGGTGATGCTGCCGTCCGACTGACGGTACAGCGGCACATAATCGGTGAGCGGTCCGGGCGTGATCACGACGCCGGCGGCATGCGTCGAAGCGTGGCGGCTGGTTCCTTCCAGAATCTGACCGATGGAAAAGATTTTCCGGTATTCGGTGCGCTCCGCCAGCATGGCCTGCAATTCCGGATTATCTTGCTGCGCGTCGCGATAGCGATTTTCTTCCCCCTTAGGGATGCCCAACCGCACATTGAGACCATCCGGAATTTTTTTCGCCAGACGATCCACATCACCGTAACTCAAACCCAACACACGGCCGACATCCCGCACGACGGCTTTTGCTTTCAAACGGCCGAACGTGATAATCTGCGTAACGGATTCCGCCCCGTATTTCTCCTTTACGTATTCGATGATCTTTTCCCGACCTTCATCCTGAAAATCAATGTCAATATCGGGCATTGAGATACGTTCGGGATTCAAGAATCGTTCAAAATAGAGACTGAAGCGAATCGGGTCGAGATTGGTAATGCCGAGGGCATAGCAAATGATGGATCCGGCGGACGAACCGCGTCCGGGGCCGACGGCCACCCCGATGGAACGGGCATGCCGGATGAAGTCGGAAACGATGAGAAAATACCCCGCGAAGCCCATCCGTTCGACCATCTGCAATTCGTAATTCAGCCGTTCTTCAAGTTCGGGGGTGAGTTCACGGTAGCGTTGGACCATCCCGGATCGGGCCAGCTTCGCCAAATATGCGACTTCGTCGGTCTCCCCTTCCGGCAGCGGAAACTTGGGCAAATGGCGCGTGGAAAAATCCAAATCCAGATTGCACTTCTCGGCGATTTCCAGAGTAGTCGTTAATGCTTCCGGGCAATCGCTGAACAACTTTGCCATCTCATCGGGAGACTTGAGATAAAATTCTTCCGTCCCGAACCGCATGCGGTTGGCATCGGACACAAAGGCATTGGTACCGATGCACAACAACGCATCGTGCGCTTCGGCATGTTCGCGATTCAGATAGTGAGTATCGTTGGTCCCGACGGTTTTTGCTCCCAGCCGCTTGGCCAACTCCTGCAGCTTGCCGAATACCTTGCGGTCTTCAGGCAGGTCATGCCACTGCAATTCGATGTAGAAATCGTCGCCGAACAAATCCCGATACCACACGGCTTTCTTCCACGCGGCTTCATCGTCGTCATTCAACAATAACGAGGGAATTTCCGCGGCCAGACAGCCGGAGGTGGCAATTAATCCTTCGGTATGGGCAGCCAGAGTATCGTGATCAATTCGAGGACGATAATAAAATCCTTCGGTATAGCCGATCGAGGACAGTTTGACCAGATTGCGATAGCCGGTTTCGTTTTTGGCCAGCAGGAGTAGGTGATTGGCGTACTCGCCGCGTCCGGGTCCGGTGGTGGTTTTTTCAAGGCGATTGCTGCAGATATAGCTCTCACAGCCGATAATCGGCTTCACACCCGCCTTTTTCGCCGCGAAGTAGAACTCCACCGCACCGAACAACGACCCGTGATCCGTGAGCGCCACTGCGTTCATTCCCAGCTCTCTGGTACGATCAATGAGCTGGTCCAACTTGCAGGCACCGTCCAGCAGACTATATTCGGAGTGATTGTGCAGATGAACGAAATCCACACTCACAGCTCACCCTCCTCGCGCGTAATTCGCGCTCCGACTCCCGCCAGTTTCAACTCGATCCTTTCGTAGCCGCGATCCAGATGATAAATGCGTTTCACTTCCGTCGTTCCTCGTGCCGCCAAGCCGGCCAACACCAGGCAGACCGATGCCCGCAGGTCGGTGGACATGACCGGCGCCCCGCTGAGGTAAGGAATCCCGGATATGACTGCCGTATTACCGTCCATCCGGATTTGCGCGCCCAAGCGCAACAACTCCGCAACATGCGTGAAGCGGTCGCGGTAGATAGTATCGGTGATTTTCGATTCGCCGTCAGCCATACTGGCCATAGCCATAAACGGCGCCTGCAGGTCGGTCGGGAAACCGGGATACGGTTCGGTAGCGATTTCCACGGGCTGCAGCCGATTAAGGCCGCGTTCCACGGTAATGGAATCCTGGTCGGCGGATATCTTTACTCCCATCCGCCGGGCGTATTCTATGGGCGCTTCCACGTGGCGCGGATCGCACGATGTAAGACGCACCTTGCCGCCGGACATCGCCACCGCGCAGATATAGGTTCCGGTTTCGATACGATCCGGGATCATCTGCGCATCCACGGGATGCAATTCCGCTACGCCCCGAATGATCAGTTCGGTGGTTCCGATGCCCTCGATGTCCGCGCCCATGCGCGTGAGGAATTTCGCCAGATGCGTGATTTCCGGTTCGATGGCCACGTTTTTCAGAACGGTCGTCCCCTTCGCCAGTACCGCCGCCATCAACGCGTTGCCGGACGCGCCGACGCTGGAAATCGGAAATTCGAACGTGCTGCCGCGCAATTCCTCGCCACTCGCCACCACATATCCTTCATCCAACTCGATACGGGCGCCTAGTGCTTCCAGACTCTTGATATGCAGATCCACCGGCCGTGGTCCCCACGCACAACCGCCGGGTAACGAGACACGAGCGGATTTATGGCGCGCCAACAACGGTCCCAACACATAGAAGCTCGCGCGCATGGTCTTCACGAGTTCATAGGGTGCTTCATTAAACTGCGCGTGGCCGGTATCCACGATCAATTCATGATCGTTCGCCGTCACCTGTGCACCCAGAATCCGCAGCAGATGCGACATCGTTCGAACATCGCGCAACGCCGGAACGTTGGTAAACTTGTACGTTCCGGGCGCGAGCAGCGTTGCCGCGAGCAGCGGCAGTGTCGCATTCTTCGATCCGGAAATCGGGATTTCGCCTTCGAGAGGCTGTCCGCCATGTATGACTAATTTGTCCAAGAGACTTTCTTACGATGATTTTCCGTTCTGTTTCAGTAATTCGCTGGCCGAGGCTAGTGATTTGTCCGTTACTTTCGCGCCGGCGATTAGAGCCGCTATCGCCTGGACGCGATCATTCTCCGCCAAAAATCGAGCGGTGGTTTCGGTCGTTGCGCCCCCGACATTTTTTTCGATAGTCAAATGATGATCCGCCCGCGAAGCGATCTGCGGCAAGTGGGTGATGACGATGACTTGGTGGCGTCGAGCCAGTTCTTCCAGCGCCTTGCCCACTTGGTCGGCCACCCGTCCCGAAATGCCGATGTCAATCTCATCGTAAATCATCAGCGGATATTCAACCTTCTCCGACAGCACTGACTTGATGGCCAGCGTCACGCGCGACGACTCGCCGCCCGACGCGACATTCTGAATCGGTGCCGGTGCCGAACCTGGATTGGCCGAAAATAAATATTCGACGCGATCCGCACCTTCATCAGTGATTAGATCGGCATCTACCGGTTCCGGAAAGCTTTGCAGGGCGGCTTCGAATTCCGGCGCGGCAAAACCCAGCGGTTTCAGAGCAGAAGCAACATCCTTCGAGAAAACCTTCGCAGCCGACCGACGCTTCTTCGAAAGCTTAACCGCTGTATCCGACAATTGCGTGGAAAGACGATTCAGTTCGCTTTCTAATTCAACAACCTTCGAGGCTTGGGCCGCCCCGTTCGTCAGCAGGCCCTGCATTTCCGCTGCGCGTGCAAGGATTTGCTCGACCGTCATGCCATGTTTGCGGCGCAACTCCCACAACACGCCGCGCCGCTCCCGTAATTGCGCCAATTCCCCCGCATCCAGTGCCAATCCTTCATGATACTCGCGGACTTGTTCGGCGATGTCTTTCGCGCGCGAGGCAATGTCAGCAAGCTCCTCGACAATGGCGCCGATTCCCGAATCGGTCTTGGCGATTCCTCCGGCCAGGCTCTTCGCCAAGCCGGACAGAGACACCAGGGACGGTTCCGACTCGGACAAGAGATTCAGCAGTCGAGCGGACTCTTCAGCCAGCTTTTCGAGGTTCTCCATCCGCCGCAGGCGATTATCCAGTTCTTCCTCTTCGCCTGCGTTCAATCCCAGCCGTTCGATCTCATCGAGTTGATACTCTAGTAGCGCTTGGTCTTTGCGAAATGCGTCCAACGCCGTCCTCGCCCGAGCCAACTCCTGCTTCTTGCCGGTTCGCTCCAGAAACAACTGCTTAACGGCGTTCGCCATATCCATCGTCCCGGCGAATGTATCCAGAAATTCCAGTTGCCGATGCGAGTCGAATAGCGACTGATGCTCGCGTTGTCCGTGAAAATCAGCCAGCGAAGTTCGCAATCGCTGCATATCGTCCTGCGTCGCCGGGCGGTCATCCAACCACGTGCGACTGCGCCCGTTAGCCGACAATTCTCGGCGAATGATCAATTCGGCATCGGTACCGCCTTCACGGATTTCGGCAAGCAGTTGTTGCAGACGATGATCCGCATCAATGCGGAACGTTCCTTCAATGATAGCCCGATCCGCACCAGTCCCAATGGAGTCTTTGGGAAATCGCGCCCCTAATAAAACGTCCAGCGCCCCCAGAATCATGCTCTTTCCCGCGCCGGTTTCGCCCGTAAGCACGGTCAGCCCGCCGGAGAATTCCAGTTCAAGTTGCCGCACCAGCAAGTAGTTTTGAATGACCAGCCGTCGCAGCATGGGATATCGTCACCTGCCTAAAACGGCAACTTTTCCGGTTGTAGATTTTCCGTCATTAGTGGTGGCCACCAGCAAGTACACTCCACCGGCAACCAAATCACCGTCATCATTGCGGCCGTCCCACCCACCACGCGCCGGGCAATCCAGCATCTCCGCCCATGTCAGCTTCCGCACCAAGCGACCCGAGATCGTAAGTATCCGCAGGTCGTCGAAACGGCCGCCGAATCGCTGGGGATCAATACACATACGTTGTGTTCCGTCGGCGCGGAACGGATTGGGATAAGGCCAGATTTCCGGATCAACGTCGCTTGAAACATAAGGTGAAGTATAGCACGACAAACCGTCAGCCGTTCCGATCCAAACTTCACCGGTTCGCGGATTGGAAGTAATAGCCGTGATTTCGTTCGAGATCAAATCGCTGCGGTTATCTACACTGGAAGCGGTACGGAAAACATGAACCCATGAGAAGTTGCGATCCAGAACGGCTGCGCCCTGATCCGTTCCGAACCACTTATTATCCTGCGCGTCCACATGCACGGCATTCACGCGATCGCCGA
The DNA here is from genome assembly GCA_964444755.1 of uncultured Alphaproteobacteria bacterium. GTDB lineage: Bacteria > Electryoneota > RPQS01 > RPQS01 > RPQS01 > JAHJDG01. Next base: position 16,077 of record CAYUIF010000046.1, read on the forward strand.
TGGGTAAATCCACCACACAAATGAAGCGGAGATAGCTTAAATCGTAGGGAACACCGCCTTGTGAATAATAAGCCCCATTCGTCGTACCGATCCACAGATAACCCTGCGAATCAACTGCCCAGCTCAACACCTGATCGCCAATATTCTCGTAACAAGTCACGGCATCCTGCCGGTCACGGGGACGATAGTGATACCATGCCGACGACGGATTGGCAACGGCCGGATCGAACACAAAGGTATAGATACCGTCACGCGATGGTCCCGACCACACCCGATTGAGCGGATCAACAACAACTTCTTCCACTTCCACCTTATAGCTGTTCGGGAGGGATGCACTCGATACAAAGTAATCCCACGGTTCCGGATTGTTGCCCCGCGCAATCCAATCCGCCGAAACCCGCACCAACGGCAGTCCGGCCGTTGTGAGACGATTGGTGATGTAAATATCACCGGCGGCGTTGCGGGTCAAACGTGTCACAACGAAATCCGCCGCTCCGGGAATTCCGGACAAGCGCCGGCCTTCCGAGCTAAAACCGGTCGAATCTATCGAATCGAAAACCTGGATCGAGTCACCCTTAAACCAAGCCACGCCTCTGCCGAAGGTCGAAATCCACGTATCACCCTGATTATCAAATGCAAATGACGTGGGATTTCCCTCGAAAAAGCGATGTGTATAACCGCTGGATTTAGTGTAGTTCGTCCAGGCGTGTCCATCGTAAACATAAACGCCGCGATTGGAACCTTCTCCTCCGGCCCATAATCGTCCATCCGGGCCGACTGCCAAGGCAGTGACGACGTTACTGCCGATCCCCGGTGCTTGAATCGGTCCCACCCATTGACTCGGTTCCAGATCATTCATAAAGACCAAGCCACCGGCGCTGGAATCGCCATCGGCAATGCCGACCACAATCTGCAGTGCCGCGGAATTATAATTCCGATCAACTCGAACAACCTGATTCAAAGCCGATCCTATAGTATTCCATTGACCGGATTGGTTGCGCAAAAAAATCTGACGGGATGTCGCTGCCAAATTGAAATCCTGGGATGCGAAGCTCCGGACGCCGCCCAGATTCTGATTGATCCAGGTTCCGTCTGTGAAACGGGTGGCAATCCACGAAGGAGTAGCAATGTTCAAATCCCCCGACGCGCTATTGCCCTGCATCGTTCGGATGATGTTTTCCGGCAAATTACTGTTGGCGGAGGTAATCGTTTGCCATGCGCCGGGTGGGCTAAGTTGCGCTTGATTCAGTTCAGCCCGTGCGATGCCGAATTGCGTTCCCGCGTAGAGGTATCCCCCCGCTGTCGCCAAACACGAGACGGCCGTTTCACCCGGGAAGCTCCCCAGAACCTTGATTGTCTCTAACACACGGTAATTATCAACCGCCGGGTAATATGCAAAACGATAAACCCCATTATTACCCGACACAAATACTTCGTTGCCGATTTCCAGAATATCGGTAATTTCATAGACTTCATCCTGTAAATCAACCACTTGTTTTACATCACCGCTTAGCGGATTTATTCGGGTGATTCGGCCGTCCGCTAAGCCCGCCCAAATGTAGCCATGTACGTCCTTACCAATGGCCACGCATTGGTTCATGGCCAACCCGCGGGTATTCGCATATATCTCGAATTGCCCGGTCTCCGGATTATAATCCGAGAGACCTCCATTGGTCGCTGTCCAAACATGATCCGACACGAGCATCATATCTACGACGTTCGACGTGGAAGTGAACGTTGTCCACTGATAGGCTTGCCCGAAACCGAAAGCTGGAGCAATCAGAAGTGCAATTATCGCCGCGATGAGGTACATCATGCTGTGTCCCTTTGTTCTCGACCGGATAAG
>CAYUIF010000047.1:0-16953 GCA_964444755.1 uncultured Alphaproteobacteria bacterium
TATTCGGCGGATGTCTTCGGAGGTTGTCTCGCTACACTGATTGCCTGGCTAATCCTCATTCCCCTCTCTGGGATGATTTGGACGTCAATACTGGCGGCTGCGGTGAGTCTAATCGGGATAATGGCGATTAGAGCGGTAAAATAGAAAACGAGCCCGGAAACATGTGGGCTCGTTCATAATAAAGCGATCTATGTAAACACATTGTTTACATTATATTGTGCTGGAGGCGGGACTCGAACCCGCACGTCCTTGCGGACACTAGGTCCTGAACCTAGCGCGTCTACCAATTCCACCACTCCAGCGGCAGGTCTATAATTTACTGATACAACCCATTGAAGTCAAGAGGATGCTGCCGAATTTCCCTTGCATTCGGCAGGGAAAGTCATTAACTTTAAAGCTCATGGCAGAAAAGGAACCGGATCGCCTCGTTGCGAAGAATCGCAAAGCCTGGCATGACTACGAGATACTGCAACGATTCGAAGCGGGAATCTCGCTGCTGGGCACGGAAGTGAAGGCCGCACGGGCGGGGCACGTATCGTTGCGGGATGCCTACGCCGCCTTCGAAGGTGGAAACTTATATCTATATAATGTAGGCATTTCCGCATATTCTCACCGGGGTTATACGGCCCATGACGAGCGGCGGGTCCGGCGGCTTCTGCTAAATAAAGACGAACTGCGCAAGCTGGCCCGGCAGGTCGAGGAAAAGGGCAATACGATCATTCCGCTGCAAGCCTATTTCAAAGGACCGTACCTGAAGATCGAGATTGCCGTGGCGCGCGGAAAACGACTCTATGACAAGCGGCGGCAAAAAGAGGAAGCCCGCATGAGCCGGGAACTCGACCGCGAAATGAAGAGCCGGATTAAACAACAACGTTAAGAACGGTAAGCGGGGCACGTGGATCACGTGCCGCCGCGACAAGAAACGGTGTGCGGGCAGTCCAAGAGTCTACCGCCGCGAGAATCCGCATTGAACATGATCAGATATTACATAAGCAAAGGAACGGGACCGATGACTAAACTCCGTTCGACTGCATTTGTGCTGTTGGCAATCGCCGTGATGGCGTTGGTGGTGACCGGCTGCAAAATGAAGAAAGCACCGCAATACCCCCAAGAGACGCGGCACGTCATGGGCACGGACGTCACGATTACCGTGTATGATCCGGGGCTGACGATGGCGACGCTCAAACCGACCTTCGACGATTTGTTCAAACTGATGGCGGATTGGGAGAAGAAGGTTCTGCTGCCGGGAGCGGATAATCAAATCGCCAAGATCAATGCATCGGCAGGAGAGAAGTCGGTGTCATCCGAACCACCAGTGTTCGATATGTTGATGAGCGCGATCCGGCTCTATGACAACAGCGGCAAGGTGTTTGATATCCGATACGGTCCGATGCTGGACGCATGGGGCTTCGACGGAACTCCGCGCGTGCCCGCGCCGAGCGAATTGGATACCCTGAAAACGCTCGTGGAAAGCGGCGGAATGTTCGTGGCGGGGAATTCAATTCTGTTAGCCCGCAAGGGAATGAAATTCGATACTCGCGAAATTGCGTTGGGCACGATCTTCGATATAACGGCGGCGAAATTAGCGGAACGGGGAATACGCTCGGCAGTGATCGCCTCACCACGAGTGTGCCGGACGATGGGCGATCCGCCGGATCAGCGCGGATTCCCGATGAAGATTTCCAATCCCGTGCAAGCGGATGCGGCATGGGGCGAGCTTCATATTCCGGTGGGCGGGACGGCCTATGCTTCGGCGAGTATCGGTCGCTTTGCAGCCAACGGAAAAAACTATCATGCTCTGCTCGATCCACGCAGCGGACTACCGGCGGATCGCTGTGCCGGAGCCATCGTGCAAGCGCCCGATGCGGCTACAGCGCAGGCGTTATCCTATGCCGTTTTCGTATTCGGCACGACCGACAGTCTGGACGCCAACGGTAAGAAAGAGATCGGCGGCAGCATCGTGATTACGGATGACGGCGGAAAATTTAATCACCGCGATACCGGTTCCCTCAGTGGAAAATTCGAGTCGGTTCGATAGCAACGAAGCTGTGGCGGCGCGGGAAACGATTCTGGTGATCCGTTTCTCTTCGCTGGGAGACATTCTGTTGACCGCCCCGGCATTGCGAGCGCTGCGGAGACGCTATCCGAACGGACATATTGATTTATTGGTGGCGGACGAATTCGCCGATGCGGCGTCGTTGATTCCCGGTCCGGATCGCGTTCTGACGTTTGATCGAAAATCCGGGCTGCAAGGACTATTCGAACTGCGCCGTCGGCTGTCGCGGCGCTATTCGATCGTAGTAGATTTACAGAACAGCCCACGTAGTCTGTTCCTGCGGCTGTTTACGTTTCCGTTGGTATGGGTGAAAGCCAAGCGCTATCGCTTTCGGCGGTGGCTGTTGGTCCGATTCAAATGGAATCGCTATCAACAAGTACTGCCGGTTCCAAAACGCTATTTGAATGCGCTCTCGCTGTTCGGGGTAACGGATGACGAGCAAGGGCTGGAATTGCAGATCGCAGAACCGACACGCGTGGAAGCGCTTAAGAATCTCACAACAGACAGTCCCAATAAGCCATTGGCGATACTCTGTCCGGGGGCGCGGCATTTTACCAAGCGCTGGCCCGGTGAACGGTGGGTAGAGTTGGGAAAGCAACTGTCCGCAGCCGGTTGGCAAACGGCGATTGTTGCAACGGAAGCTGAGCGCGCATTAGGCGATGAACTCAAGCGTGGCATCCCCGGTTCAGAGTTGATTTGCGGTCGAACGATTCCGGAAATCGCCGGATTATTCCAACAGTCGAATGTGGTAGTCTGCAACGATTCGGGATTGATGCATTTGGCTACCGGAGTGAGCGCGCCGGTGGCAGCAATTTTCGGTCCGACGGTGGAAGAATTCGGATTCTTTCCCTATCGCGGACAATCTATAGTTTTGGAACATTCGTTGGATTGCCGACCGTGCAGCGCAATGGGCGGACGGCAGTGTCCGAAAACACATTTTAAATGTATGCTTGATACGACTCCGGCGGCCGTGATGGCGACCGTGCAGCGTATTGCCCGAACGAAACCGTTACCTTTCTGTGAAAACTGAGATACACAGGAGTTATTATAACCGGTTGATCCTCCCTTTGCTTTGGGGAGGATCGCGCGTTTTATCTCTGTTCAACAGCAAACTGCGAACGGGACTGAACGGGCGGGAGGGCTTGATCGAACGTGCACGGGATTTTCGCACGCACATCGGCAACCGTCCGCTGCTGCTGTTTCACTGCGCTTCGGCGGGTGAACTGGAAGCGTTAAAGCCGATTGCCGTCGCGTTGGATCGCCGGCGTGTGACGATTGCCGTCAGTCACTTTTCACCTTCCGCACGATCCGCCGCGAAGACCGGAAACGAATTCGATTTCGCGGATTACAGCCCGATCGATACGGCGCGGATCGTGAATGACTATCTGGATGCATTGCGGCCGACCGTTATTGCCATCACCAAACACGACGTTTGGCCGAACTTCGTGTGGCTCGCGCATGATCGCGGGATTCCGGTCTATCTGATCAACGGCAATTTCCATGCAAAATCCACGAAACGCTGGCCGCTGCTGCGGCGCTTCCATGCGGCAGTGTATTCCGTCTTCGAAGAAATCATGGCGGTTTCGGAGGAAGATGCGCAGAACGCGCGCGAGATCGCGGGAAACGAAATTCGCATCACTAATGCGGGCGATGCGCGCTATGACCGCGTGCTGGGGAGGGTACAAAAACAGTTGCCGCTGCCGGAGGGAGTGGAGAGCTTTGCCGCGGGGAAGAAGGTCGTGATTGCCGGAAGCACGCATCCGGACGATGAGGAGCTGCTGATACCGGTGATTCCCAAGTTGAAGGCACAGATCACGAATCTATTAGTCGTCATCGTTCCCCATGATCCGTCGGCCAGCGCACGGCGCAGGATCATCGCAGCATGCCGGGAGAACGGATTGGATATCTGTGACGCTGAGCAAGGTTTCGAGAACTGCAGTGCTTCAGTGATGCTGATCAACAAAACCGGAATTCTCGCGGATCTTTATCGAATCGGAGCGGTGGCGTATGTGGGAGGCGGCTTCGGCAAAGGCGTGCATAGCGTTTTGGAACCGATGGCCGCCGGACTGCCCGTGGTGTGCGGACCGCAAATCGTGGTTTCCCACGAAGCGCGGATGGCGAAGGACGAAGATATTCTCAAGATTGTAACGGGGCGCAAGCAAGTCGAGCATTGGATTACAACGTGGCTAAACGATATTCCTGTATTACAGACGATCAGTATGCAATGCCGGGAGTTCGTATTAAAGCAATCCGGTGTGTCGCAACGGATTGCCGACAAGCTGATGGAACATATTCATGAATGAACTGTGCGCCCGGAATGTGTCGTTCGGCTACGACTCGGCACAACCGCTATTGAAGGATATTAATCTCACGGTTCGCACCGGCGAGATCGTTACGATATTGGGCGGGAATGCTTCGGGGAAGACAACCTTATTGAGGATTTTGGCGGGATTACTCACGCCGGCTGGGGGCAAGGTTCTTATAAAGAGCGAAAACGGAACGGAGTTGTTGACACGAGGACGCGCCGGAATCGTATTTCAGAATCCCGATCATCAAATGATCGCTTCCACCGTTGAGGAAGAGTTAGCATTGGGTTTGGAAATGCGGGGAATGCCGCCGGAGCAAATGCGACCGCTCATTGAATCTATGCTTGAGAATTTCTTTTTGCAGGGATTGCGCCATCGTCCGCCCGAGGCGTTATCAGGGGGGCAAAAGCAACGCGTGGCACTGGCTTCGGTGATGATTTCCAAGCCGGATTTCATGTTATTCGATGAGCCGGATTCGTTTTTAGACGCAGCGTCGCGCCGGGATTTGATGAACGGCATCGAGCAAATCCGCCCAATCTGCGGGATTGTCTGGGCAACTCCGATGCCGCGAAGGCTGCCGAAATCCGATCGTTATTATCGGCTGCTTGACGGACAATTGGCGGAAACCGGCGAGCACGAACTCAAATCGTTGATCGTCCATCGAGCGGCGTGATTGATGTCGCGAGTTCTTAAGGTCGAGAATGTCAGCTACGCATGGTCATTCCGCGGTGGAAAAGCGGAAGCGCTGCTGAGTGTTAGCGCCGAATTCAGATCGGGAGTTCCACACATCATCTGCGGAGCGTCCGGTTCCGGAAAAACCACGCTGGCATTGTTGTTGTCGGGATTAATTACAGACAATCTCGGAAAAATCCGGCTGGATCAACAAGCAATTGCCGATTGCCGCAAACAAATCGCTTATATTTTCCAGTTTCCGGAATCGATTTTTTTCGAAGATTCGGTGGAAGCGGAGTTACGGCAAATCACCGGGGACGACAGCACCGGTACAGCCGCCGAATATTTTCAACAGTTGGGGATTCGGTTTGAGGATATTGCGCAAAAACACCCGTTTCATCTGTCCGAAGGATACAGCCGACTGGTAGCCACAGTGCTGCAGATGTCGCGCGATCCGCTGGTTCTGATTGCAGACGAACCGACAATCGGACTGGATTGGGAACATCATGCCCAAATGACCAAGCTTTTGAAAGGATGGATAACTCCCGAACGGATTCTGCTGATCATTTCACATGATTTAGACTTGATGCAAGAATTGGGGGGGTATTCGTGGGTACTGGCCAAGGGGGAGCTTGCCTGGTCGGGTGAGACGCATGCTCTATTGGCTGATCCGGCGCTCTTAGAGCAATACTCTTTGTCATTCTGAATTTTTGCGTAAAAAAACAGCGGCTCGAAGGTAATCACTTCGAGCCGCTTTCATTTAGGCGATTTGCAGTCTATAAACTATCTGTAAGTCTGTCCAGCTTTTCAACCAACGCCGCTTCACGTTCACGCGCCGCCAACCGGGCGCGCGCAAATGTGCCATCCGTCACCATCGACCACAGCGTATTATAGAATATCGCTATCTCGTGGGGAATACGGAGCGATTTAGGCAGATGACGGCGAGCGAACAGCAGACGATTGCGGAGTGTCATTTCGCGGATGTACTGCGCATCATGGCTGCTGCGAATAGCGCCGGTGCCGTCATGTATGACTAAACAATCCGGTCGATAAATTGTATGCCAGCCGTTCTGCCGGGCGCGCTGACAAAGATCCACATCCTCCCAGTAGAAGGGTTCGAAGAGCGGATCGAAACCGCCTAATTGCAGAAAACGTTTGCGGTGAAATGCCGCATGCCCACCGACAGCATAGGCGGACGGCAGGCGGCCATCCTTCAATTTCAATTGATCGCGCGAATTATGAAGAATGCGGGGCAGACCGAACGGCCATACCAAGCGCTTCGCTCCTTCCCGAAACGAATCGTCGGAGTGTTGGGATTGGAAAGTTACAGCGAATAGTTTGGGATCTTGAAAAGTATTGCGAAGTGTGGAAGACGGATCGGTTTTCAAACGCACATCGTCATTCAGGAGAATGACGATGTCGGCCAGACAAGCCGCGACTGCGTCGTTGGCGGATCGTCCGAACCCGCAGTTCGCTTCATGAATCGTCCAATGAATCTTCGGAAAATGCGCGCGCAAGGCGGCAGCAACGCGGCCGTCGCCGCTATCATCTACGATATAGATGGATTCGGCCAGGTGCGGCGTAACTTGTTGGATCGAGCGCAAACCTTCCTGCAGCAATTGGATATTGCAATAGGCGGGGATTGCGACACCCAGCGTCAGTTCACTTGCACTATTCATGGAGCAGAACGGACAAATGAGAGTAGTTGACGTTTCATGTCGAGGGCTGTAAATCGAGAGGTAGCCATGATGATTTTGCGCTTGCGGCCGGTGTTCTTCCACTGTGATATGAAGAAACACCATGCCTTGATAACTACTTTCAGGGAACCGTTGCGGAGATGATGGGGAATCATGAAAAGATCATGCTGGAATCGATAAAGCAACAGACGCCAGTGCCAACTGCCCGGCATATCTTTGTCAATCGTGATCAAATAATTCTGTAAATGGCGCTGCATATGCACGCTGGGGAGCTTTTTTGTCGCAGGAGAACGATGATGCAAGACATGAAATTGCGGCGCCAGCATGAAACGATAGCCAAGCCAGCGCACGCGAAACGCAAAATCCACGTCGTCAACATCAAAAAAATAGTCCAAATCAAAACCCCCCGCCTGGTCGAAAACACCACGCTTTAAAAGTACGCAGGCAGCACAGGCCCCCCAGATTTCACAGGGTGATTGGGGGGACTGCTCGACCGGCTGCCCATGCAGATCGTCGCGCGGCCGGAAATACGGACCAAGAGCGATGCCGGCGCTGTCAATTTGTGAGGCATCCTTGGCATTCAGCAACAAAGGCTGAACCGCCGCGACATCCACCGGCGCATGATTGAGAAACTCGATTAAACCGGATAATGCATTCGGTCCCAATATGGCATCATTGTTGAACAGCAGGAGCAGCTTGCCGGTTGATGCGGCGACACCTTGATTAATCGCTCCGGTAAAACCAAGATTCTCCCGGTTCGCAATGACGGTAATCTGTGAACCGAATTTCGCAAGCAGATCAAGACTCGCATCGGTTGAGCCGTTATCAATGACGATAATCTCCCGTTCTTGGGCAGACAAGTCCTGCTCCAGAATCGAGCGAATACATGGCTCGAGAAACGCCGCTCCGTTATAATTGGGAATAATGATCGAGACCATGTTATTGAGCAGATTTGCGATGGATGAGTGCGAGTAAATTGGCATCTGCTGATTGAACGAATTGCTCGAAATTCGCTGGATCGTCAACAGATGGAGCAATAACCGATAATGAATACTCACCGACGGGAGACCACTTGCGCAATTCGACTTCCGCATTCGCATCGGGACGAAACAATACCAATGACGGCGTGGCTGTGGCCGCCGCGATATGCGCAGGACCGGAATTGAAACCGACAAAGGCTTGGGCTTTCCTGATTAAGGCGACGGTTGTGCGAAGCGGCAGATCAGTCGACGAACGCCAATGCGGATTTGCTCGGCACAATTCTTCAGCCCATTGTTTTTCGTGCAAACCATAGCCGATAAACAGAATGGGCTGATGTGCTCCCGACAAGGCATCAAGCATGATTCGCATTGGCTCGCGGGGAAAGAAATTCGGAGCGGTGGTCTTGCCACCGTAATGAACGACCCAAAAGGGCTGTGTTATCGCATGTTGTTTGAGATATTCGTCAGCTTGAAGCTCGTCGTCCGTGGATAGAAATATCTCCAAATGCCGATCTTCAGACTTAGCATCCAGCAGCCCGGTAAGCTGTAAATTCAAGTCAACGATGGAGATTGTGTTATCGTAAGGAATCGTGCAGTTGAGAAACGACGCACGGCCATCGGTTACGAAACCAGCCCGTGTTTTCGCACCGGAAAGAAAAGCCAATAATCCGTTGCGAAAAAATCGCTTGAATAATACGGCATGGGATGGTTTCAAACGGCGGAGCCTTGTAACCAAACGAAAATACGCTGACAAACCGCGGTCATTACCCTGCTTGTCATAGACAATCAGGGCGTCAATCCAGGGACAATGCTCCAACAACTCGAATCCGACCGGATCCACGACTACCGAAAGCGGCACATCCGGATAACGCCGCTTAATCGCGCGTAGTGCCGGGACCGCCACCAGCGTATTGCCGATAGAGCCGTTGCGAAATGCCAGAATGGATGTCGGCTTCGTTATCATCCCCGATCCATGCCTAACTGTGATACAATCGCATTATAGATCATGGCGGCAGTAATCGCCGATGATGCAGTGGAAATTTCATTTTGCGCGATGGCGACGTGGCAGGAAGAATCGGGTGGCGTCCAATAGACCGGAGAATCCGCCAAAAAAATCGTGATTGTCGGGACATTCAAGGCTACGGCAATATGCTTAGGGCCGCCGTCGTTGCCGACCAGCAGTCGGCAATTGCTGAGGATGGCGCCCAGTTGGCCTAAGTCGGTCGGCGAAACAATATTTTCATCAGATAGATCACACAATGATCTCAATTGAGCAACGGACTCTTCATCGCCGGGTGTTGCAAGGAGCAGCGGGACAATCAGCTTTTCTTGTTGCAGACGACGGAAGAGTTCAGCGAAATTGTCCAGCGGCCAACGTTTGTAGGTTCGGCGGCTATGGACAAAGAACGCGACAACCGGCTGACTATTAATCCATCCGCGTTTCAACCAACAATCATCGGCGAAGTGTCGGTCGGCATCCGTAAGAAAGAAGTCGGTTGTGATGTCAGTGCTATCGCAGCCAAAGACCGATGACAGAGCGAGCTTGTGTTGAACACTATAGACGGGATGACCGGGATTCTGAGGAGCTATGCGATTTGTATAAGCCCATCGCCGCCAGCGATAATCAAAACCGATGCGCTGAGCCGCGCCGCTAAGAAAGCATGCCAGCGCACTGCGCGGATCGGAAAGGAAATCCAGCGTAGTGTCCAGATGGTCGACACGACGTAAGGCGGCAGTCAATTGGAGGGGAGAAGGGGCGGGCTGAATGACCGATAGCTCATTAATCCACGGATTGTGCTCAAACACGCGCGCGGTTTGCGGTTCGGCCAGAACCGTCACATGGGTCGAGGGATACTTCTGCTTGATGGCTCGGAGCGCGGGAGTAGCCATCAGGCTATCGCCGACGCGACGAAAGAGCAACGCGGCCATCCGCCGTGGTGCAGCATCACGTTTCATTGGCGTGATTAGCTGAAGCCGAACGGCGATGCAGCCGCCACTTTTCGCGAAGCATGGCGTATTTAGCGAAAGTGTAATAACCGGACATGCGCGCGATTATAAAGCCGTAGAAGCCATCCCGGAAGCCCGCTTGAAATAGATAGCACTTGATCGCCGCCCACGGCCCGCGAAACACGAGATCGAAAACGTTGGCATGTCGTCCAGATTTGAACATGGCCTCGGCGGCATCAGCGGCGGCGCGCATACTCTTGCGGATATGTTCTTGCGAATCGAGATAGGTATAATGGTAGAGATCGCCAACTAAGCGCGCCGATTTGCTTCCTGTGAATACCACAATCGTGTGCGGTTCATCGCCGCCCCAATGAGCCTTGCCCTTGCGATAGAGGAACATCCGCCATTGCGGATACCATCCGCTATGATTGATCAGCTTATCCGCATAAAAGCTGTGACGATTCATGAAAAAGGCATCGCAAGCAGGTATTTCACGAAACGTATTCATGATGGATTGCCGAAGCTCCGGCGAGACGACTTCATCGGCATCGATGCATAATACCCATTCCTGCGAAGCCGCTTCAGTTCCATAATTTTTCTGATCGCGATAACCGGTCCAAGCACGCTGTAAAATGCGGGCACTGTGACCGGCGGCGATTTCCAACGTCCGATCCGTGGATCCCGAATCCACCACGACAATTTCCGAACAAAAATCAGCCGCGCGCAAGCAACGTTCGAGATTCCGCTCCTCGTTAAACGTGATCACAACCAGCGAGATCGGCAGTTTGTCGTTCACGGCTGTTGGCTTTCGGTTGCAGAAAGGTGTTGCGAAAAAAAGTCCGAATAGTCCTTCGCTTCACGCCGATAATCGTAAACGGACTTTATCATTACCGCCCCGGTTTCACCGCGACGACGACGTTCCTCAGTGGAGGCAATCGCATCATGAAGGCATTCAGCCAAGGCGACGGCGTTGTGATTAGGAAATACCCAACCGTTCTGACCGTGATGTACCACTTCGGGCAGAATATTCACATCACTGGAAATGACCGGAATACCGAAGCTCATATACTCGAGAGCGACGCGACAAATCGCCTCACTGCGGGTGGATGTGATAATTCCTAAATCCAGTTCGGACATAAGCGGTCGAACGTCATCCAATTCGCCCAAGAAAGCGACACGGTCGGCCACATGATAGCGTTGGGCAATGGCTTCGAGATCGGATCGTCCGCGCTCGCGGGAATCCTCACCGGCTAATGCCACGAACAAGCGGTTGCGGTCTTCCGCGTTCAGAAGCGAAAGCGCTTTCAACAGTACTTCCTGGCCCTTCTCGGGAGACATGCGGGCAATGATCCCAGCCAGCAAAACGTCGTCGTTCAGCCGAAGCGTCTGGCGATAGTTGCGGTTTTCAACGGTCTGAATAAATTCGTCGGACCGAAAACCGGGCAGGATAATCCGAGCGGGGGGGTGGTTAGCACCCATCACCGCCTCATAGCGCTTCAACGATGAGCGGGTGGTAACAATCAAGCCGTCGGTCAGCCGGCGATTCAGCCAACGGTTTAGCGGATTATTTTTCGGCGGACGCGGGTCGGCAATAGTGCGTATTAGAGGAGCACGATATCGTTCAAAACGTCGCGCTAAGGCTAAGAACGTGTGTCCGGGCGGGCAATGCGGATTGATAATATCCGGCTTAAACTTGCGAATAATTTGACGCATCGTCCACAAGCCGTTGATGATCTCGCCGGGGGATGCGCTATTAAGATTCAGATCGGCATTGAATGGCAAACCGGCATCGCCTGACCATTTCGCCAGCGGAGATTCACGCTGACAGCACAAGAACACATCATGCCCGGCGGAATGAAAGGTGCGAGCAAGCTCGAAAGTGTTCCAAGCCAGCGCATTCCGGAATCTGACATAGGCCGTAAGCAGAATCTTCAACGTGGAAACCTCGTCCGAAGATCAATAATAAACGGCTTGCGTTGACGGTGGGGAATCGCTATATTGGAGGAAATCAACAGCGAGGATCGCATGAAGCGATATTTGATTTTATTGATACTAATGGTTGTTGCGGGCTGCCAACCGGCGCCGCGCAAGCTGGTAATCTTTCACACGAATGATATTCACGGCCACTTCGTGCCGGAGATCGTGAAGAGCGGATCCGACAGCGTCCGAATGGGAGGGATGGTCGCTTTATACGACCATTTGGACAGCCTGCGGAAACTCTATCCCAATTCGCTCTATCTCGATGCCGGAGACCTCATGACGGGAAATCCCATCTGCAATATGGTCTATCGCGGCGTGGAAGGCGGCGCACTGCTCGAAATGCTGAATCGCTGCGGCATCGCTGCCATGACAATCGGCAATCATGAATTCGATAGAGGCGCCGAACACCTTCGCCAATTCATCGCCGCCGCGTCGTACCCGGTCGTCAATGCTAATGTTGAAGAGAAAAGCGATCAGTGCCCCATCGCCGTACCCACCCAAGTATTTCAATCGAACGGACTGAAGATCGGGGTGATCGGGTTACTCATGAATCATCTTGCGGGTTCGGTTTCGAAGAGTTCCATCAAACCGTTTACCGTGCTCGATGCCGCAACTACCGCCCAGAAGCATATTGATCAATTGGATCCCGAAACCGATGTGATCGTTCTGCTGACTCACATGGGAGTCGAGGAAGACAGCCTGTTGGCAACGCAAGTTCACCATGCTGATATCATTGTCGGCGGTCACAGTCATACCCGTCTGGAAAAACCATTAAAAGTAAACGGTGTGCTGATCGTGCAAGCGGGAGCGTATTGCAAGAACTTGGGAGTGCTCGAAGTAACCGTAGCCGCCGATTCGGTATCCGATTATGCCGGCCAACTGATTCCGCTGCTGCCCTCGCCAACCCCCAAACCATCAGCGGTAAAGTCGCTGGCTGACAGCATTGATGCGGTGATTCAGCAGCAATACGGACAAGTCATCGGTGAATTGAAGAGTGCTTGGAACTCCAGCTACTTTACGGGAAGCAACGTCGGCAACTGGATCTGCGACCGGCTGCGGGTGCGATATCACGCAGATATCGCGCTGGTCAACGCCGGGGGAATTCGCACCAGCGTTGCCGCCGGTCCGATCACTATGCTAAAAATTTTGGAACTATTACCGTTCCAAAACAGCGTAGTGACCTTCAACGCGACGGGACGCGATTTGGAAAAAATGGCGAATGAACAAGCGCGCGCCCAAGCTCTGCAAAAACACGGCGCGCTGGAAATGTCGGGAATGACGATTGACTATACCGTCAAGAACGGTGATGCACAAGCAATCAAGGTAACGATCGGCGATAAGCCACTGGAAATGGAGCGGGTTTATCGCGTCGTGTCTATTGACTATGTAGCCATGGGGCAGTGGGATCGCTACCTTGCCTTCGAGCCGGATAGTATTGAAACTACCGGTGGTTTACTGAGCGATATAATAATGGATGAAATCCGCGCATCGACACAACCTATCACCGCCGATGCCGCAACCCGTTTAGTCGAGGTTCACTAATGCCGAAACCACGCGTTCTGGTCGTCTGCACCGGCAACTCGATGCGCAGTCAACTTGCCGAAGGAGTATTGCGGGATGAATTAGGGGAACAGATCGAAGTATATTCCGCCGGAACTCATCCTTCATCAGTCTATCCGATGGTCATTCAAGTATTAGAGGAAGCGGGGATTGATACCTCGAAGCACCGCTCCAAAAGCGTAACGGAATTCTTAGAGATGGAGATTGATCTGGTGATTACCGTGTGCGACAATGCGGAAGCCATGTGTCCATATATGCCGAACGCTAAGAAACGGATTCACAAAGGCTATCCCGATCCGCTGCATCGGGACGGTACTATTGATACGAAAAATGCGTTTCGGGAACTGCGTGATCGCTTACGCTGGGAGCTAACGCCGCTGGTAGTCAAAGAACTGGGATTGAGCGTAAACTAATCCAGTTACTCGGGCAGCACGATTTCACACGAATCGCTGATTTCCGGCGGAGTCGGTCGGGCAAACGGTTCATCAGGCAGCGATGCAAAATAGTCGCGCATGGCGTCTATCACGGCTGCCGATTCTTCCAGTTTCATGGCTTCGGTTTTAAACGCCACACTGCGCGGTAAACCGCGCACGTAAGCCAGAAGATGCTTGCGGAATTCGCGGACCGCGCGTTTTTCGCCCCATTGCTCCACGGTCCAGATCAGTTGTTGAGCGGCGGCATGGAAACGTTCCATGGGAGTGGCCGGATCGCGTTCGGTTCCGTGAGTCAGTAAATGAATGATCTCGCGAAAAATGAACGGATAGCCGATGGCGGCACGGCCGATCATTACCGCATCGCAATTCGTCATATTCATCAACGTAGCGACGTCTCGCGCATTTTTAACGTCACCGTTGCCGATGACAGGAATATTGATGGCGGACTTCACCTCGCCGATCCATTCCCAGTGAGCCTTCCCCTCATAGAAATCGCTGCGGGTGCGGGCATGAACCGTTACCCAAGCCGCGCCGGCTTCGGCAATGACTTTTGCCACTTCGACGGCATTGAGCGAGCGGCGATCCCAGCCCGAACGAATTTTTACCGACACGGGTACGCTGCTGGCTTTCACCGCCGCCTCCACGATGCGACCCAATAATGGAATGTCCTTGAGCAACGCCGAGCCGCCGCTGTTCAGGATGATTTTTTTAACGGGACAGCCGAAATTCAGATCAAGACCGTCGGGATTTCCCGACGACAACACGCGCGCGGCATCCGCCGCCTGTTCGGGATTCGTCGAAAAGAATTGAATGAAGTAGGGCCGCTCTTCGGGATGAAACGCCGCCATCTTGAAGGTTTTCAGATTATCCCGCCGCGCGCCTTCCGCCGACAGCATTTCCGAAAAGACCATCGCCGCTCCGTAGCGACGGCAAATGCGTCGCATCGCCGTATCGGTATAACCCGCCAGCGGCGCCAACACGGCCGGTGAATCCAGATGCAGCGGCCCAAGCCGCACTTGCAGTCCGGTGGATTCGCGTGCGGGCAGGTAGTCGCTATGGGGAGCGGGAACAGCCATCAGAGCTTACTTCGTCCGTTTTTTTACCGTTTTGCGGGGAGTCTTTTCCGGCGGTTTGTCCGCCACAGTAATCATTTCCATCGAAAACCATTGAATCTCGGCAGGTGGCAAAAACCACGAGCCGAAAAACTGCGCATTATTGAATCCCGCATCCTTCAATAAACGCGCCAATTCGGGAACGGAATAACAGCGGATGCCGTCGGATTCAGGATTCTCGCCTTCGGTGACGATCTTTCCGTCCGGTCGAACCAATTCCCACGAACCGCCCAAGCGGCTAGTCAGGGGATCGAACTCGCCGCGATGGACCAAAAAACCGTCTTCGGTCTCCATCCATTCCGGTCCGGTGTGATTGGACGGCGAATAAGGATGCAATCCGGTCAAGAGGATTTTTCCGCCGGGCTTTACCGCGCGATGAATGTTGTTCAAGCTGGCGATATTCTCGTCATCGGTGCCGAATCCGAAACTCATCCCGAGTACGACCACCCGGTCGAAGGGTTCTTTCACTTCGAAATCGCGCATGTCGCCGACCGAAAAAGTCGCACTTAGCTTACGCTTCTTGGCAATCCGATTCGCATGGCGAACGAGCGGGGGCGAGATATCAATGCCATGGACATGCAGACCTCGTTCGGCCAGTAGATGCGCCTGAAATCCCGCACCGCAGCCCAAGTCGAGCACGGTCATACCCGGTTTGAGGGCAAGCATTTGAAAACAGAAATCCGTGACCTGCTGGTCTTTCCACGCCACGGCATCGTCCTCGCGAACAAGGCGGATTCGCCAGAATTCCGCCCAGTATTCATCCCAAGTTTTTTCGATCCGTTGGAATCGTATCATCTTTTTCAAAGGGATTCTCTCGATAATAACAGATGCTGAATCCGGCTACTCATGGATATGCGGCGCTTGAATCGTCAGGACCGGGCATTGGGTATGCCGAACAATGCGCTCGGCTACCGATCCGAATACGAATCGCCGCCACCCGGTGCGGCCATGGGTGGACAACACGACCAAATCGGTATCCTCCTCTTCCGCAATTTTCGCTACAACGTGGGCGGCGTCCCCGGTTTCGATGAACGGCCGAACCGTCAGCGTTTTCGGAACATATTTTTCGACTGCTTCGGCCAGGAGATGCTTCGATTCGGCTTCCAGTGATTGCTGATATTGGGCGGCGGCTGTGTTGGTTCCCACCGTGCGATCCATTGCCGTGACTGTCGGAACCAACGGAACGACGTGCACGATAGTCAATTCAGCGGAAAAGTTCTGCGCCAGTTCCGTAGCAACCTTCAGCGCTTCATAGGACGGTTCGCTGAAGTCAATCGGACAAAGTATCTTTTTGAATGGCAGCATAAGTGCCTCCGTTGGGATTCGAGATGTTTCGGTTGGAGATAATCAGATTTTCTCCGCGACCATTTCGATTTCGACCAAAAATTCCGGTGCGATCATTTCGGGAACGAACTTCCAACAGCGTGCCGGTTGATGATCGGTGAAGAACTCGGCATAGACTTTTCCGATGGCGTCCGCATCAAAGCGATGGCGGGCTAAGATGTCAACTTTGACCACGTGGGCAAGATCGCTGCCCGCTTCCTGCAAGATTTCTTGCAGATTCTCCAGCGCTTTGCGCGCCTGACTGGCAGCATCGCCCCCGATAACCTTGCCGGTTTCCATATCGCATCCGGCCATCCCTGATGTGAAAATGAGGTTGCCCGCCACGCAGGCTTCGGCAAACGGTCCGACCGATGAAGGTCTAATCGCGGTCACGGCCATGTGTCACCTCCCATAGAGTTTCCACAGGCGGTCCAGAGCGTCGCGCAGCGCCGGTTCCAACTTCGCGGGATCATCCGTGACTTCCGGTTCATTGGGCATAACCGAGAAGGGGATCTTTACTCCATGAGCGTCGAGCGTGCCGTGGCTGCCTGTTGCGATTTGGTCCCAGTCATTTTCTTTATAGTAGAACTCCATTTTTTCATCGGGCAAACTGTGGTAGAGAATCGAATGCGCCAGCTCGGGCTTGAAGCGGCGGCGATTCTTGCGGACGGATTCTTCGTAGGATACCTTAATATATAGAATCCCGGCGCGCTGGAGAACTTCGGGGGAGACCACGTCCAATGCATGACGGATGCCGTTCTTTCCGCCGCGCGCGAACTCGAAGAGCACGGTCTTACCGGCATCACCTCCGGCCAGATGCTTTTCGAAAGCCAGATTCATTTCAACAGGAAGAAATCCCATGCCCATTCTTCTTTGAAATATAGTT
>CAYUIF010000048.1:0-389 GCA_964444755.1 uncultured Alphaproteobacteria bacterium
CCGCTTAGGGCCGATTCTTGATCTCGATGAAACGCCTTCGCTTCCCCAACAATTCAATTTATCGTTCCACCCCAATCCGTTCAACTCCACGACCACGCTTTCCTTTTCGCTATCGCATACTTCAACTGTTTCACTAACGGTATTCAACATCCTCGGCCAAGCGGTTTATCAGGCTGATCTGGGAATGCTGAACTCGGGCGAGCATCGGCATCTGTTCGATGCGCATGAGTTACCGTCGGGAGTGTATCTGGCACGAGTGCAGGCGGGGGAGCGGTCACAGATGCGGAAGATGGTGCTGCTCAAGTAACGATGAGCGCGCGGGGTAGGGACACCCCGCGCGGCGGGGAGAGATCCTTCACTGTGTTCAGGATGACAAATGATGGAGCGCG
>CAYUIF010000048.1:399-16065 GCA_964444755.1 uncultured Alphaproteobacteria bacterium
TTTCCCCGCCACGCTGTTGTCGCTCCTCACGGTCGTGGGGGGGGGGGGGTGGGCACCCCCGGGGGGGGGGGTCGTTATCTTTCTTTGTTTTCTGTTTGAAAATTGTGGGTGGGGGTTGGGCGGGGCTGGCTGAAAGCCTGCCGCGGCGCGGGTCAATTCATACAGAAACAAAAACGGGCAGTTATGGGCTGCCCGTTATTTCCTCCTCCCCGGTACGGTCCGCCTACGATGCGGCGGATGCGGAAACTTTTTTCTGAACCAACGGCAATGTGAGCCGGATGGCGGTAACCGAACCGTCTTCAGCCACAGTCACTTCGCCACCGTGCGCGCGCACGGCTTCACGCACGAATACCAATTCCGGCAATTGCGCGCGGCCATGCGCCGGAACTTCACCCGTGTCCCACCACTCGGGCAGTTCGGCGCCGCCTTCGTAACTCAAGATCAATGAACTCCATTCGCCATCGGCGTTCAACGTCCACGTGGGAGCGGACGATCCCGCCGTCGCAGCGCGGGCATGATCGGCGATGCCGTCGAGAACGAGTTCCAGTGTGGTGTTTTCCATGTGCACCAGACAGGGTTCGTCGGGCAAGGCCACACCCGCCGCTCCCGCCGGGAAGAAATCCACGCGGTCGCGAGTATAGGTTTTCAGGAACAACGTCAGATTGACGGCGGCGGTATTCTTGTGGTTTGCTCCACAGAGCGCGGAAAGCTTGCGCGTCAGCCGCGCCGCACCGCGCGCCGAACGTTCGATGGCGCGCACATCTTCGATGGCCGCATGGGATTGCCCCATCTCGGCCGCAGCGAGTGAGGAGTGACCCAAAACTCCCGTGAGCAGATTGCCGAATTCTTCGGCTAAATCCGCCGCAATCATCCGGAAACCATCCGGTTTCGAGCCGTTATGCGCAGACTCGACCATAGGTTCAGAGACCGGTTCCTGTTCAGTTTTAACCGGTGGTTGTTCCTGCCACAAGCGCAGCAGCGGCGTGGCCAATTGACACAGCCGGGTGAGCTGGGCGTAGGGTTCTATCGAAATCGCAAAATCTGCTTCGGAATAGTAAAGCTGCAGCACGCCATAGAGACCGTCATCATCGGCGAGCGGGAACGCCCAAATGCAATTATAACCGTTTTGCTTGGCAAGGGGCGCCCACTTGGCGAAGTCATCGCGCTTCAGCAGATGATCGAACTTGGTGGGACAGCCTTTTTCGGCGGCAATGCCTGCCGGACCTTCCCCCAATTCCATTTCGACGACATGATTTTCCACGGCATACTTATGGAATTCGGGAGCCTGATGCTCGGCGGTAAACACGAGATTGCGGACTTCGGGACGATAGGTCGCAAAAGTCGCGAACATCGCGCCGCCGTATTCCGTTCCCAACCGGCAAAGACCATCGGCAAAGGTATCCGGACTCTGGCGGAAGGTGTCAAGTATTTCCAGCGCGATCACATCATTCTCGATGGTTGGCGTGATGGGTTCCGCGGTCGGTGGCGGAGGCGGCGGTTGGTGGCTGACTTGTTCGAGTTCGGCGATCTCCGCCTTCAGCGCTTCGCTTTCCTCCTCCAAGTTGGCGATGACGTTCTTCAGCGTATTGCTTTCGTCAACGAGGGCGCGCTGCCCGGCTTGGTGGCGAGCGATTTGCGCTTCCAGTTCGGCAACCTGCTCGGCGAGCACGCGGCCGCGGGATTGCAGCGTTTCGTTCTGCTGCTGAAGAGCTTCGCGCTGTGCCGTCACTTCGGCAAGCTGCTGCTGCAGCGCAGCATGTTCCGTTGCGGCGGCGTTTAGCTGTTCTTGCAGTTCACCCGTATTGTCGCCGTGCTCGGATAGTTGCGCTTGCAACGCCGCGTTTTCGGCCTGTAGTTCATGAATTCGCTCCTGCAATTCGCCGGTGCTGTCATCGGTGGCGGAAAGCTGTTCCTTCAAGGAATTATTGTCGGATTCCAGCGCTTCGATACGTTCCTGCAATTCGACGTCGCCGTCACGGAGCTCGGAAAGCTGTGTTTCCAGCGTTTCGGAAGCGGACTTCTGCTTTTCCAATTCAGCACGCAGGTCGCGCAGTTTGCGTTCGCGTTCGAGAATCGCCGCCCGGCTGAGATGTTCGGTGGTCACGTCAATGCCCTGCACGATGAAACCGGTGCAGTGCTCTTCCGTATCGCGCACGGCATGAGCCAGCAAGCTCAAGAAAAACGGCTTGTGGGGAGCGCTGAAATCCACCATTTGAGACATCTGCCCGGTACGGCCATGGGCCAGGGCGGTCAGGGAGGTTCGCAATTCGCCGCGGATTTGTTCGTCGGCAAGGAGATCCCAGAGGGACTTGCCGAGCACTTCGTTGCGGGCCAACTCGGGGCGTCCGGTGCGGTTTGCAAGCTCCTCCCAACTGGCGCTTACCTGCGCAATCCGGCCATCGCCGTCCAACCGACACGCCAGTCCATAGAACGTGTCTAAGACCTTGTCATAAAAGGAATTCAAATCCGCAAATTGCCCCGGCTCGGGCGTGACGTCGAGGTTAGGCGGCACAGTCAGACTCCCTGAAGTAGGTTATAGCTTGCTGATCTAAGTCCATATTGTCACCTCAACTCAGAGCAAAATATTGGCCAGCTAAACCGGGGATCAGGGTTGCATCAAGTGAGAAATTGTATTATATTTCTGAGCCATTTCGCACAAGGGGTCAGACCTCATCTAACCCTCTTGGATCACCCTTCTGGGGGATCGTCTAATTGGCAGGACAACAGACTCTGGATCTGTGAGTCGGGGTTCGAGTCCCTGTCCCCCAGCAACGAAAAAGCCGCTCCACGATTGGAGTGGCTTTTTATTGCCCCAGATCCTATACATCGTCCAATTAAAATCCCTGATTCGTGCTGAACTATAAGGCATCGAATTTTCATAGTGGAAGATGCTCCCTGACAGAGGTAATCATGCCGCTAAAACAGGTTTCGGTGGTTTCGACCGGATTACCGGCCGATCCTGAATTGTAATAACTTGATAATACGTTATTTGTAAACTTATTGAAAAACGGGGTAGATTGTGCCGTGGCGTGATAATCTTGACTTTGCCCGGCTGAAATGGTAAATTTCTTTTTTCCAATAACCGAGTTTTCACAGGCACTTATGCGTCTTGCCATATTGACCAGCGGCGGCGATTGTCCCGGCTTGAATGCCGTCATCCGCGCCGTCGTTCGCACTGCCGTGGATCGCCACCAGTGGGAAGTAGTCGGAATCAAAAACGGCTGGAAGGGCGCCGCCACCGGCGAATTGATTCCCCTCCCGTCGAAAGCCGTTTCGGGAATTTTATATCGAGGCGGAACGATCCTCGGAACCTCGCGGTTCAATCCCATGAAGGACAAGCAAACCACCGCCCGCATTCTCGAAAATCTGGTATTGCATCAAATTGGCGCGGTGATTTGCGTGGGCGGCGACGGCACGCTGAAGGCGAGCCATGAAATTGCGCAGTTGGGTGTGAATATCGTCGGCGTACCGAAAACGATTGACAACGACATCGCCGCCACCGACGTGACGTTCGGATTTCAGACGGCGGTGCAAATCGTGACCGATGCCATTGACCGCCTGCATTCCACCGCCGAATCCCATAACCGGATCATGGTCCTTGAAACGATGGGCCGCAATACCGGCTGGATTGCATTGATGGCGGGAATGGCGGGCGGCGCGGACTTGATTTTGATACCTGAACGGCCGTACAGCTACGAGAAGATTTGCGATATGTTGGCCAAACGCCACGAACGGAAATCGTTCTCGATCGTGGTTGTGGCCGAGGGCGCATATCCTGAAGGGAGCAAGCCGGTGGATATCGGCGAGCTGGACGCGTTCGGCAGACCGCGCTTAGGTGGGATTGGCTACGAACTGGCGCACGAAATCGAAAAGCGCACGCAGATCGAATCCCGCGTGACCGTACTGGGCTATGTACAGCGCGGCGGTTCGCCGGTCGCTTACGACCGCATTCTGGCGACGCGCTTCGGCGTGGCGGCGGTGGAAGCGGTGAAGGCCAAGCAATACGATCATTTCATCGCGCTCAAGGGCGAAGCCTTGGTGCCGATTCCCATTGCCGACGGCATCGGCCAAACCAAAATGGCCGACGACGACCTATTCAACGTGGCGGAGTTGTTCTTCGGGTAAGATTTCACTCCTGAAATAACTATACGGATCGGAGTACCTTATGCCTGCTTTGGAAGATGCAGTTGCGGATCTGGTCGGTCAGGTGGCCGACGTGTTCGATTGGGAAGATTTCGAAGACGCCGACGTGGATATTGATATTCTCGAAAGCGACGATATTCCCTATCCCTACTGCGATATCGTGCGCGAGGATACCGATGAAGTGTTCCGCATGTTCGTCACTCTTCAGCCGCTGGATTTGAATACCGCGCTGCCCGATCACTTCGTGCTGTTCCAAAGCTTGGAGAGCGAATACGCGGATGTCGCGTCGGAGCCGGTGCTGGTGTGGCGGGCGGCGGAAGAAGAAGAGTTCTGGTATATGCATCGCACCGAAGACGGCGAAATCGGCTTATTCCATTCCGATCTCAGTCTCGACGAAGAAAGCGAGGAGGATGACGACGAGGATACCAAGGATTCCGCTCCGGAAAACGTATAAGACGGTTGGTTCACACAATCAAATGATGTTCGAACGATAACCTACGGGAGAGAATTTCATGGCTATTCGCATTGCCATTAACGGATTCGGCCGCATCGGACGGCTGGTGTATCGCGGTTTATACAAGGACTCGCGCTTCGATGTGGTGGCGGTCAATGATATCACCGACGCGAAAACGCTGGCGCACTTGTTGAAATACGATTCCACGCACGGCCGGTTTCCGGATACGGTGGAACTCATGGACGGCGGTTTCAAAGTGGCAGGTCGCGACGAACTTAAAGTCTTAGCCGAAAAAGATCCCACCAAGCTGCCGTGGAAAGAGCTGAAGATAGATATCGTGGTGGAGTCCACCGGCGCGAAAGCGTTCCGCGACCGCAAGGGTATTCAACAGCACATCGACGCGGGCGCGAAGAAGGTGCTGCTCACCGTGCCGTCGAAAGACGAAATTGACGCGACCATCGTGTTCGGCATCAACGACCACGAACTGAAACCGGAACACAAATTGGTGTCCAACGCTTCGTGCACGACCAACTGCGTCGCGCCGATGGCGAAGATTCTGCACGATAATTTCGGCCTGGAATACGGTTTTATGACCACCGTCCATTCTTTCACCAACGACCAGCGCGTGCTGGATGCGCCGCACAGCGACTTGCGCCGCGCCCGCACCGCCGCCAACAACATTATTCCCACCACCACCGGCGCGGCGCGCACGGTGGGGAAGATTCTGAAAGATCTTAAGGGCAAATTAGACGGCTTATCCCTGCGCGTTCCGACCGTGGACGGTTCCATTACCGATTTGGTGGCGACGGTGCAAAAGGATGTGACCATCGAAGCGGTCAACGCCGCCTTCAAGAAAGCGGCAGAAGGGCCGATGAAGGGCGTATTGCAGTATACCGAAGACGAAATTGTCTCCACCGATATTATCGGCAATCCGCACTCCTGCATCTTTGATTCCAATGCCACGATGGTGCTCGGACCGCGGATGGTGAAAATTCTGGGCTGGTACGATAACGAGTGGGGCTATTCCATGCGCTGCGTGGACCTGCTCCACAAGATGAGCAGTTAAATAGGCATGAAGGAATTATGAGCGGCGAACAACCCAAAAATCCGCCAATCGGCGAACTGTTGCGCGGCGCACTGGCGGGGGTCGGACTGGAAGACACGCCCGAAAACCGGCAGCGTTACGAGGCGATCACCGAGCAAATCGAAACGCAGTTCAACGAGTTGCGGGAAAACGCCACCGAATCGGACGTGCTGCGGGTGCTTGATGCCGCCCCGCCGTATATTCGTGACCTGACGCTGTCCGCCAAACCGCTGGAGAAAGTCGTCGGTCAACGCGCCGATATTCTCTATCGCCTGCTGCGAGACTCCCGGTTCAGTGCGTTCGAGGCGTCGTGGTCCACGATCAGCGCCGTCACGGCCGCACTCAGCTATTTGCTCAGCGAGAGCGACGTGGTACCCGATGCGCTGCCGGTGGTCGGTATGTTCGATGATTTGCTGGTGGTGCTGTTATGTTCGGTGCTGATTCGAGCGGATTTGCAGCGCTGGGCGGAAGCAAAGCAGATCAATCTGCGTGATCTCGGGATGTGATGCGGTAGACGGTGCCGGTTGAAGCAAGGAGTCAGCTATCTCAAAAAAAACAACGACTCGCTCGAAAACGGCGGAACGGGAACGAACGCGCGCGAGCAAAGTCGCCGCTCATTCAAGCCCCATCGAAGATCCGGCCTACCTGAAAGCCCGGCAGATGTTGGGCAAACTGTGGGACGAGTCAGGATTCGGCGGCGGAAAGTCGTTTGCGGTGGTAGCCAGCAACTTGGAGCAGCAGTTTACGGCTTCGCTGCGGAAAATCACCGCCAACGATATCGCATATGTGATCGGCACGCGCGGCGACCGCTGTATTCGCTGGTTCCAAAAAACCACTCCGCCGTGGGCTCAGGCGCTGGCGCCGCAGCTGCGTTTGCTGCTGGCCATGCTGCGCGACGCAATGGCCGGACGATTCAAGATGTCGTGGAAGAATATGGCGGCGGTGACGTCTACGCTGCTCTATATCGGCAATCCGCTGGATGCGCTGCCCAATTCGCTGCCGGATGTGGGATATCTGGATGACGCGTTGATCGTCGCCTTATGCGCCGCCACCGTGCGCAAGGACTTGCGCCGCTATGCGGCGGCGGGCGGCGTGAATTTGAGCGAGATCGGCTGGTAGAACGCCGGAGATTGCTCCGGCACGGGTGATAGTTAGGTCCATATCGTGGCTGAGAAATCGCGAAGTTTCGTGGAGGCTCTGACCATGCAAGTTTATGTGATGCGATTATTGTTTGAACGGTGGAGTCGCGCGGTTTTACCGATCGCCGCCGCCGGATTGTTGCTGGGATCGGCGCAGGCGAAAATTACCTATTCGCCGCCGGCGAACGCGCAGGTGTATCTCATTGACGGAAAGACCTACTATGGGGGCGAAATTTATCTGGCTTCCCATGCCGACACCGCCGGGCTTTCCGAATTGGGCTTTCAATATTTGGAATTTCACGGCCGTTCGGTGGGAACGGTGCGCTATGGAGCGCTGTGGCCGACCGATTCCGATCTGAGCCAGTTGCCGAAAGCGGTCAGCGGATTGGACTATGAGGAAATCGCCGCTCCGAGTTCCCCAAGCGCTGAACTCACTGCAGCGAATGACCCGCTGATGACGGCGATTAAGGAGAACCAGAAGCGCGGCAATGCCCTGATCCGTAAGCCGAACGAATCACGGGATTCGCAGAAGCGCTACGTCCTGTCGAAAGACGGAAAACTGATTCCGCTCGAAACCGTAGCCTTCGACGGCGATGTGCTGTTTCGGAAATCGAATACCCGTGCAACCCGACGCAGCGATGCGCCGGGATTGCCGGACGATCTGAGCATGCATGGAACGTTTTTCACGACGCCCTCTGACGCCCGCTCAATTCGCAAGGTGGGCGAAGTCGGCTGGCGGCATCCCGATCTGACCACAACCTTTCACACGAATCCTGTGGAAGGCGGGCCGTTTCATACTCCGCATAACGTTCCGGGAATGCGCGATACCGACTTGACCGGAACCTTTATGTTCGAGCCGGTGGAAAAAGGACCGTTTCGCAAGATCGAAAACGTGACCACGCGCGACTCGAAAACGTGCGGTAATTTCACGGTCACTCCTTATTCCACGCTGCGCAATACGGGAATCGGTTCCACCGATTGGTATAAAAAAGATTTCGGGACGGGCACGTTTATCGGCGGCGTCCCGAACTACCAGCCGCGCGACAGTTGGCGGGGCGTTGGCTATCGCAGTTTCCCGACCTGCTATCCGTCGCAATATCGCGGCAGCATCCGCACTCCCGACAGCCGCCGGGGGTATCGGTAAAAGCTATTCTGTAGCGCCTTCGACGTAGCAGACCAGAGTCTTAACCAGACATAAATCACTTTCATTGGAGCCATGAACAAACTCACCATTGACGACGTTGACTTACGGGGCCAGCGCGTGCTCGTGCGCGTGGATTTCAACGTGCCCCTCGAAGACGGTCACGTCACCGACGACACGCGTATTCGCGAAAGCCTGCCGACGATCCGGAAAATCATCGCCGACGGCGGGATCTGCATCCTCATGAGTCACCTCGGCCGGCCCAAAGGCAAGCGGGCGATGGAATACAGCCTGAATCCCGCCGCCCAGCGGCTCTCCGAACTGCTGAAACAGCCCGTCATCATGGCTCCCGACTGCATCGGCGACGATATCGAGCAAGCGACGAAGCGGATGGAAGCGGGTCAGGTGATGCTGCTCGAAAATCTGCGGTTCCATCCTGAAGAAGAGAAGAACGATCCCGATTTCTCCGCCAGTCTGGCCAAGTTGGGCGATCTCTACGTCAATGATGCGTTCGGCAGCGCGCACCGCGCCCATGCCTCCACCGAAGGCGTAACACAATATCTTAAACCGGCGGTGGCGGGCTATCTCATGCAGAAAGAGCTGGAGTATCTCGGCAAAGCCTTGGCGAATCCCGCGCGGCCATTCGTGGCGGTGCTGGGCGGCTCGAAAATCTCCGGCAAGATTGACGTGATCGAAAATCTCTTCGGCAAGGTGGATTCGATTCTCATCGGCGGCGGCATGGCCTACACGTTTTTCAAATCCATGGGCCACGAGATCGGCGAATCCATCGTCGAAATGGATAAAGTAGACTTGGCGCACGACCTCATCAAGCGCGCCGCACAGGGCAAAACGCAGTTACTACTCCCGCCCGATTCCCGCGTGGCTACCGAGCTCAAGTCGGGTGTCGAAACCCGCGTCTGCCGCAACGATTCCTTAGGCGAGGAAGACACCGCCGGGGATATCGGTCCCGAGGCGGAGAAGCTCTATGCCGATACGATTCGCAAGGCGAAGACCGTGGTCTGGAACGGGCCGATGGGGGTGTTCGAAATCACCGAGTTTTCCGAAGGCACCAAAGCCGTGGCCTTGGCGCTGGCCGAAGCCACTAAAGCCGGGGCAGTAACGGTGGTGGGTGGCGGGGATTCGGCCGCCGCCATCAAGAAATTCAACCTCGAAAATAACGTGACGCATGTCTCCACCGGCGGCGGAGCAAGCCTCGAATTCCTCGAAGGCAAGGAGCTTCCCGGGGTGGTAGCCTTGACGGATGCCAAATAATCCGTCGCTATCTTTCGCTTTGGTCTTTCATTCACTCAACCCGCACAACACGCTGAAAACATGATACTTGCCGCAAATTGGAAGATGTTCAAGACGGCCGATGAGGCCGATAAATTCGTGAAAGCCTACGCGCTGGGGCTGGAAGAATGGGTCATTCCCACTGTCATTCTGGCTCCCTTTACCGCCATTCCGGCAGTTGCCGCCGCCTGCAAGGGCACGGGGGTTCCCCGTCAAAGGCTTGCTTATGGCGCTCAAAATTTATATTTTGAGCAGTCTGGGG
Source organism: uncultured Alphaproteobacteria bacterium (assembly GCA_964444755.1). Classification (GTDB taxonomy): domain Bacteria; phylum Electryoneota; class RPQS01; order RPQS01; family RPQS01; genus JAHJDG01. The sequence continues at coordinate 9,913 of CAYUIF010000048.1, forward strand.
CATTTACGGGGGAGATTTCCGCCGATATGCTGCTGGAGCATGGCTGCAGCTATGTGATTTGCGGCCATAGTGAACGGCGGCATGTCTTCGGCGAAAGCGATGAACTGGTCGGAAAGAAGGTCAGCCGGGCGATTGAAGCGGGTCTAATTCCGATCTTTTGCATCGGCGAAACGTTGCCTGAGCGCGAGGAAGGTAATCTCGAAGAAGTCCTCACACGGCAGATCGAGACGGGACTGGCGGGCGTGAAGCCGGAAAACCTGAACCGATTGGTCGTGGCTTACGAACCGGTCTGGGCAATCGGGACCGGCGAAGTCGCGACTCCGGAGCAGGCGCAGGAAGCCCATGCGTTCGTACGCAGTGTATTGGTCAAGAAGTTCGGTCAGGCGGCGCGCAAAGTGCAAATCCTTTATGGCGGCAGCGTCAAGCCGGACAACATCTATGCGCTGGCCTCGCTGCCTGACATTGACGGCGCATTAGTCGGCGGCGCGAGTTTAAAAGTGGAAAGCCTGCTGGCCTTGCACGACGCCTGCGTGAAGGCCTGTCAGGAAAAAGAGAAAAATTGCGGTTGATATCGGATCGAACCGGTCAAAATTCGCAGTCACACAAACCAAACGATAAAACAGCATGCTTTACGGAATTCTCATCGCGTTGCAAATGATCATTTCGGTGTTGATGGTGGTGGTCATTTTGCTGCAAAGTTCGAAGGGCGGCGGTCTGGCGGGTATTGCCGGCGGCGCAATGTCGTCATCGGTATTCGGCGGACGGGGCGCGGCTAATTTTCTCTCCAAAGCCACCACGGTGTTGGCGGCGTTGTTCATGTTGAACTGTCTGGGCATGGCCGTACTTTCGACCGCGCGGACCAACAGCGCATCGGTTACCCAACAGGCGGTGTCGCAGGAAGCACCGGTCAGTCCGGTACCCAGTATGCCGGCGGCGGGCGATGCGGAAACCACTCCGCCTCCGGCCGCGGAACCAACGCCGACGCAAGAATAAAACTTAAAATTTCAAATTTCAAACTTAAATCGAAACCGTTCGTCGGCTTTTAAGTTTTGAGTTTTAAGTTTGAAGTTTTATCTTCCGCCCGAGTGGTGAAATTGGTAGACACACTATCTTGAGGGGGTAGCGCCGAGAGGCATCCCGGTTCGAATCCGGGCTCGGGCACGGAGTTAAAACGGGCAGACCGCAGGGTCTGCCCGTTTAGTTTTTGACGGATTTGCGCTGATTACAGCGGCGTTATTTTTCCTTTACTGTAAAGGAACCGCTCGCCCGGTTGCCGCACGCAGTGATAATTGGCGTTCGCCCCGCGCTGCCGGGCGTCGCGAGCGTAAGTCTGAAGTTCATATTCCACGTCGCGGGCATGCATCGGGAGCGCAACCTGCGGCTGCAGCGCGGCGATCGCATAATCCACGCCCTTCTTCACGGCTTCCAAATCCGGGAATCCGCAGCCGCGAATCGGGAAGAAAAACAGATCCACGTTATTCGTTTCCGCCGCCAGCGAATCAACCGTCTGCGTATAGGGGCTCGGCGTAACCCGGCTGGTATCCACGGCATCGCCGGGATGAAGAATCGTCAATCCGTCCACGCGAATCAGAAAGCCGCAGCCCTGATCAATATCGGATTTAATGGGACGGATTTCGATCCCGTTTTGCGAAACGGTTTCGCCGGGACGGCACAACGTGTAGTCCAATCCTTCGGAGGAAATCGGCGGGCGAACCCGGATTTGTTCCGGATGGACACCCATATAGTAGGCGATATCCGGACAATGTTCCTTCCACGTGAAGATAACGGGATCGGCATGATCATTATGCTCATGGCTGGCGAAGACCGCTAAATTGACATCACTCAACTGCTGCGGATTGACACGGCCGTTGAGCAGCGATGCCTGTTCGACTTCCAGAGAAAGCGGGAAATAGTCAAAAACCAACAGATGGTCTCTGGTTTTCATCGCCCATCCCGAATGACTAAGATACCATACGATCGCTTCGCCATCGCCCAACTCGCGCGTCAGTAATTCCTGTTCACTGATCGGCTTTTTCATTCCGCCCTTGGCACCGTGAGAAATCAGAAGTTCCGCCAATTTATCATGTCCGTAGTATTGTGCATAGTAAAGCGGGCGATGTCCGTGTTTGTCCTTAGCATTAATTTTTGATCCGGCCGCGATTAGTTTCTCGGCCAGCGTATCGCACCCCACCATTGCGGCGATATGCAGCGGAGTCATTTTCTCCCGATCCGCCAGATTCGGATCGGCCCCGCCGTTTAAAAGTAGTTCTCCCTGCCGCCATTTACCGTTCCGTGTAACCATATGCAACGGCGTGCAGCCGCGCTCGTCGCTTGCATTCGGCTGCGCACCTTTGGCGAGCAGCAATTCCAGACAACGCAGACTATCCGAACGCGACGCAAACATCAGCGGTGTTCGACCTTCGCTGTCACGGCTGTTGGGACTCGCGCCGTGTTCGAGTAAAAGATCAACCAGCTCCGAACCATGCTGCACGGCGATGTGCAATGGCGATGATAGATACTCGGCACAGGGAAATTTTTCCGGACAGGCGGTAGGATCTACAATCGCGCCGCGATTTATCAAATATTCCGCCGCTTCACGCTGATTGTTGATGACCGCTCCACCCAGCGGACTCGTTCCGCCCCGGTCAAGCCTATTGATATCGGCACCACGATCAAGTAGAAAGCCGATCATTTCCGTGCGTCCCATTAACGCCGCCATATGCAGCGCCGTCGAGTAATCCTGCGTGCTGGAATCAAATACGGTGGAACCATTGGCGAGCAGAATTTCCGCCATCGCCGTATCCCCGTGAAACGCGGCGGAGTGCAGCGGCGTCGAACCGAAACGATTGCGAACACCGTCTAAATGCGCACCATGTCCCAAGAGATATTTGACCATTTCCGGCTGCTGCCGCCAGACTGCGATATGAATCGGCGCCGACAAGTTCGACGTGCGAGCATTGATATCGAAGCCTTTGTCCAGCAGGAATTGCACCAGCTCGGCATTCCCTCCGCCGGCGGCCTGTCCCATCACATCATTACTCGTTTCCGCACCGATCTTCAACTCCGCACCATGCGATAGCAGCAGATCGAAAGCCGCCTTATGGCCGCGGCTGGCCGCGCGCATCAGCGGCGTGAACATAGCTTGATCGGGGTTTTGAATGTCCAATCCCAGCGCAATCAGATAACCGAGCGTTTCGCAGTTGCCGCCGTCCGCCGCCCAGTGCAAGGCAGTACCGCCATTGGTAGCATCGGTAGCGCGGGGATCGGCTCCGGCGCTAATGAGCATCCGCACGATGGGCAATGATCCGTGCTGGGCGGCGGTGTGAATCGGTAATGTTCCGTTGCTATTGGATTTGTTGAAATCCGTGTTCTTGTCCAGCAGGGCGCGCACCCAATCCTCGTGGCCGTTCGATGCCGCATGAAACAGCGGCGTTTCGCCGTTCTCATTGACTGCTTCCAGCAACGCGGGATCTACGGCCAGCAGCGAATCAAGCGATGTGACATTACCGGAGTCAACGGCCGTATGCAGCGGCGTCGAGAAACCGGTGGCGGTGACGAGCAGACCGATCAGGAAAAGGGAGACGAGACGGTTCATGACTTACCTCTCGCAATTGAGAATGGAGGAAAGAATCGGCGAAGACAGAACGGCGTTCGTAACGGATTGAATGGCTATTCTCTCCGATTCACGGTTAACAAACCAGAAATCCCCCGAATGATTACCTCATGTTCAATTTGGACAACAAAGTCCTTAACTGTCCTAAGGCAGTCTATATGAATAGAGAGTTACCGATGGGAAATGTTGCGGAAGGATAAATAGGGTACTCGATGCCAATGGACAAAAAATGGGGCGGGTCTTAGACCCGCCCCTCGAAATTTCGAAGCGTCCATACGGCATAATATTGCCGCAAGCAATCTTGGACTATTTCTTAACCCGGATCACTTCCGAATCCGCGATGCCGTTCACCGTCAGTGTGACCGTTGCGGTGGTCGTATTGCCCGGGAAGTCACCGATCACCGGCTTCACATCGTCCTTATCGCATTGCGCGACCAGATCGCCGCGATCATCGGCAAACGTATTCACCGGAATGGTCGTTCCGTTGACCGTCATCGCCACTGATTCCACGGTCGAAAAGGGCACATCCGTGTGAATGGACAGTCTGCCGCCGGGGGAAGATAAAACCAGCATCTGCGGGGAAACTTGAATCTCCAGCGCCAGCGCGCCGCTCGTCAGGCCCATCACCGATAGCAGCACACCGAGAAAAACCCACATGCGTTTCATGTTCGGAGCCTCCGTAAATTAGTTAGTCGCTCGTCCGTCATCCGTATCCAATTCCATTAGCCGCCCGACCTGTCTTCGGGTTCGGTCGGTATGGCCGGTCCATATTATAATACCAACAATAATAATCTAATATATAACATGCAAGCGATATTGAGAATCTTTTAGATTAATATCATCCCAGGTTATTGACTATGCAGGGAACGAATTAAAAAATCAGGGGCGGGTCTTAGACCCGCCCCTACCTTATTTGTCACATTCCGGCAGGGTTTGGGGACCCTGCTCGGCGCGGGCACAGCATGCTGTGCCCCTACCGTTTTCTCACATATGTTGACGATCTTCGCACCCGCCCGTTCTTCTTGTCCGCGGGCGGATACGGGGTGAAGCGGACACCGCGTCTTAGTAGTCCATGCCGCCCATGCCACCCATGCCGCCGCCACCGGGCATCGGAGCGGGCGGATTCTTTTCCTTCTTCTCATGGATGGTGCAGTCGGTGGTCAGCAGCAGCGCGCCGACCGACGACGCGTTTTCGAGCGCCACGCGCACGACCTTGGTGGGATCAATCACGCCGTCCTCGATGAGGTCGGTGTATTCTTCCGAAGCGGCATTAAAGCCGAAGGAATACTTGTCATTGTTCTTAACCTTATCCACCACTACGCTGCCTTCGAAGCCCGCGTTCTGCGCGATCATGCGAATCGGCTCTTCGAGGGCGCGGCGCACGATGTTCACGCCGAGCTTTTCGTCGCCGTCGAGCTTCACTTTGTCCAGCGCCTTGATCGAGCGCAGTAAAGCCACGCCGCCGCCGGGAACGATGCCTTCTTCCACCGCCGCGCGAGTCGCATGCAGCGCATCTTCCACGCGCGCTTTCTTTTCCTTCATTTCCACTTCGGTAGCCGCGCCGACCTTCAACACCGCTACGCCGCCGGCGAGCTTCGCCAGACGTTCCTGTAATTTCTCGCGATCGTAATCGGAGGTGGTCACTTCGATCTGCTTCTTGATCTGACCGATGCGCGCCTTGATGTCGTCGGTCTTGCCCGAGCCTTCCACGATGGTGGTGTTGTCCTTGTCGATGATCACCTTCTTGGCGCTGCCGAGATCGGAAAGCACGGCATTCTCCAGCTTGAAGCCCGCTTCTTCGCTGATCACGCGGCCGCCGGTGAGGGTGGCGATGTCTTCGAGCATGGCTTTACGGCGATCACCGAAACCGGGAGCCTTCACCGCGGCGACCTTCAGCGTGCCGCGCAGCTTGTTGACCACCAGCGTCGCCAGCGCTTCGCCTTCGACGTCTTCGGCGATAATCAGCATCGAACGTCCGGTCTGCGCCATTTTTTCGAGAACCGGCAGCAGATCCTTCATCGCCGACACTTTCTTGTCATGGATGAGGATATAGGGATTTTCCAGTTCACAATCCATCTCGTCGGGATTGGTCACGAAATAGGGCGACACGTAGCCGCGGTCGAACTGCATGCCTTCGACCACTTCCAGCGTCGTCTCCATGGACTTGGCTTCTTCGACGGTGATCACGCCGTCCTTGCCGACTTTTTCCATGGCGTCGGCGATGAGATCGCCCACTTCCTTATCGTTGTTGGCGGAGATGCAGCCGACGGCGGCGATGTCCTTCTTGCCGCTCTGCTGCTTGCTGTGGGATTTAAGATCGGAAATCACGGCGGCCACGGCCTTTTCGATACCGCGCTTGAGGCTCATGGGATCGGCACCGGCGGTAACGTTCTTCAAACCTTCGGCGATGATCGCCTGCGCGAGTACTGTAGCAGTGGTGGTACCGTCGCCGGCGACGTCGCTGGTCTTAGAGGCGACTTCGCGCACCATCTGCGCGCCCATATTCTGAATGTTGTCTTCCAGTTCGATTTCCTTGGCCA
>CAYUIF010000049.1:0-15094 GCA_964444755.1 uncultured Alphaproteobacteria bacterium
ATGCCGAGGATATCGCTCAAGAAGTCTTCGTACGAGCCTACCAATCCATAGACGGTTTTCGGGGCGATTCGGCATTCTACACGTGGCTGTATCGGATTACCGTCAACCTCTGTCTGAATCACTTACGGCGACGGAAAACCCGAACCTTTTTCGGACTGGAAGACAAACAACTGGTTCAGCCGGAAGCGGAAAAAGCCGATCATCCGCTGGAGCTGGCGGAACTGTCCGCCAAAGCCCGGCAAGCCATTTCCGAACTTCCCGAAAAGCAGCGCGCGGTATTCTTGCTGAGACATTTTCAGGAATTGCCGCACGCGGAAATCGCGCGCATTCTGGACCGTGACGAAGGAACGATCAAGGCGAATTACTTCCAAGCCGTGCGTAAACTCCGCACGAAGTTAGGACCGTATTTGAAAGGCGAAGAATAGATTTTCGAATGAACCGATGCGTAGCCGCGACGACATATTAACCCTGCTGCTGGAACCGTACAGCACGCTGAGCGACGAAATCCGCGCCGAAGCCCATGCCTGGGCGGCACAGGATAGCGACGTGGCACGGGCGTTGCGCGAGTGCCGGGCCATGGGGGCACTGACGGCGCAGGCGGTTTACGGTGAGTCGCCCATGAGCGATGCGGCATTTCTGGTGCAAGTCCGGCAGCGGATCGAAACGGCGCAGAAGCCGTATATAGTAAAAAGTCTATTCGGCTCCGCGCGATTGATCACGCTGACGGCGACGGCGTGCGTGGCGATTATGGTGTTCGTGTTGGGCAATGGTCGTTGGTGGGGAACATCCAGCCCGACCGAGAGCCTGACCGAATCAGCCTTTGTTTCCGCTTTGGAAACACCGGGAGTGGTGGAGTACGATTCGCTGCTGGCCGAAGAGGTTTCCCCAGAATCGTTGGCCGTATATTTGGGTATGCCCGAGATGGTCGAGGATTGGGATTTTGATGTGGCGGCGGAACTACCGCTCAGCGATGAACTGCTGGCGTTGGACGAGCAATCGTTGGATGAGGTTATGAGTGATCTTCAAGCTACGGAGTTTTTCTAAGATGAGACTCGGAACGAAGCTGATTCTCGCACTTCTAGTGGCGGGATTCGCCGCCGTGTATGCGCAGCCGGGACCACCTGCTGACGCGCCGCGGTGGGGCCGCGAACGAATCGAAACGGTCATCATCGGCAAGTTTTCGACGGAATTGCAGCTCACGCCGGAGCAAGCCGAACGTTTTTTCCCCCGGTTTCAGCAATTTCAAAATGAGACCGAAACCTTGCAGCGGCAGCAGCATGAGCGAAGAATGGAACTGGACCGGATGTCGCAGGATCCCAATGCTAATCCGGAACGGGTGAATTCATTAATTGCCGAGCAGAGTTCGTATGAACAGCGAATCTCGGGATTGAAGCGGATGTTTCTCACCGATGTTTCCGCATTCCTTACCCCGCAGCAGGTTTCACGTTGCGCCGTGTTGCTGGACGAACTGCCGCGCAAGGTGCGGGAGATGATTGACGAACGTCGGGATCACCGGCGCTCGAAAACCGGCGGCGGCGGGAAAGGACAACGGGGGTACTAACGAAATTTGCAGCGGTGTTTTTAGCTTATACAACAAATATCCGAGAATCGGGGAAGAATTAGGGGATCGAGGAGGAATTTCAGGCGACCGCCAAAGCACATGATTGATTCGCTTCCGAAAATCTGAAGCATTGAGAGGTGCGCTATGAGAATTCGGCTGGCAATACTCCTTTCGGCTGCGGCGATTCTGTTGTCATCGTGCATTGTTTACGTGGACCGGCCGGTGGCGGTGCACAAACAAGAGTCGTGGGTGGAAATCGAATCCAATACGGATTGGCAAAGCGAAATTGACGGGTTGAATATTCGCGGACACGGCGACCGGACGATCTATACCGATGCCGAATGTGCAACGGTAGAAAACCTGACCAGTCGCGGTTATATCCGAGTCACGATTGTCCGCCACGGATGGGACGAAGCCACCAGCTATTCGAACACGGCTTACGGCACGGTCTGGGTGTGCAACTGATTTGATGGAGTGGGGAGTGGAGAGCGCGGATCTGATCCGCGCTTTTTGTTTATATGACTTGCAACTCTGTATCAAATCCGGCATATTAAGAAGCCAATTAATCTTCCGCTGATACTCCCTTGCGACTCTCCATTATCATTGTCACTTTCAATTCCCGATCCGTTATTGCGGGCTGCTTGCGTTCGCTGCGCAGGCTGCGCGGCGAGGCGGAATTCGAGATCATGGTGGTGGACAATGCCTCGACAGATGGGTCGGTGGAACTCATCGAAAACGAGTTCCCAGAGGTTATACTGATTAAATCGGCACGGAATCTCGGTTTTGCGGCGGCGCTGAATTTGGGATTTAAGAGGGCGACGGGGGAATTCTACTTCGTTCTTAATCCCGATACGCTCGTTCCCCCGAATTCTGTTCGTAAACTATTGTCTTTTTTGGAAAATAATAAACAGGTTGGAGTTGCTGGGGCGCAACTGACCTATCTGGATGGAAGTCCACAGGATTCGACCTTTCGCTTTCCCAGTCTGCCGCGTGAATTCCTCAACTGTGTGCCGGAAATCAAAGCGATCCTGCAACCACGCAGGTGGGTAGGAAGCGTATGTAAGCTCTTTTCAAATAAAAGTATAAGTGACAGCATTTGTGAGCCGTCTGCGGTGGATTGTGTCAGCGGGGCGGCACTACTGGTGCGTCGCGACGTGGTGAAGCAGTTGAATGGATTCGATGACGGCTTTTTTGTATATCATGAAGAACGGGATTTCTGCCGGCGAGCCTGGACGGCCGGATGGGAGGTCTGGAGTATTCCGACCGCGCAGGTGATTCATCTGGAAGCGCAGGGGACCGGCTATCAACGCCATAGATTGCCTAACTTTCCGGTACTGCAATGGCGGATGGCGGGAATGGATCGGCTTTGGTGGAAGCATTGCCGCCCGGTCCGGCACGAATTGTGGCGGATGCAAACGAGGGGTTTGTTGCGGTTGCGGCGGTTGCCTCTATTGCTCGTATTGCCCTTCTGTGGAAAACATAAATCCTCCCTAAAAGCTCGCATTCAGGAACTAAAAAAAGTTATACACATGCTTTACCAAAAGCCGGTCGGCCAGTGTGGCGACCGGAGTAATTAAGATGGTACGGTAGGCTTGATTATTTCTATTAGATGATTATCTTTAATAAATTACACGATTCCGGATCGGGAGACGAGCCGTACCCCTCCGGATTAAATCATTGAATCGCCGATCGAGGAGGTATTCGTGGCTCAAGTGGCTCAATTATCACCGGACAAGATTCGTAACATAGGGCTATTCGGACATGGTCATTCGGGCAAGACGATGGTTGCCGAAGCCATGCTTTACACGATGGGAGTGACCACTCGTATCGGTAAGATCGAAGACGGCACCACTGTTTCCGATTTCAACAAGCTCGAACACGAGCGGCAAATGTCCATTTCTGCCAGCGTATTGCGCGGCGCTCATCACGATCATGTTATCAATTGCGTAGACACTCCGGGATTCGGCGATTTCATCGGCGAAGTATTTTCCAGCCTGCGGGCGATTGATTTCGCGGTGCTGGTCGTTGACGGTTCCACGGGACACGATTCGGGTCACTCGCGCGTGTTCGGAATGACCGACGAAATCGGAATGCCGCGGATGTTCTATATTTCGAAACTGGATCGCGAACATATCAAGTGGCAGGAGACGCTGGACGGCCTGACCGAGGAATTCAGCGATCGGGTTCAGCCGCTGCAATTTCCGATCAACGCGGGTTTGGGATTCACGACGATTGCCGACGCGCTGACGATGAAGGCGTATCACTACAACGACGACGGTTCCGGAAAGTTCAAGGAAGAACCGCTGTCCGGCGAGGCCAAGAGTCAAGCTGAAGCGTTGCGCGCGAAGCTGATGGAATTGGCGGCGGAATCCGACGATGCGCTGTTGGAAAAATTCTTTGAAAACGGCGAGCTGTCCGAAGAAGAGTTCCTGCGCGGCATTCGTCTGGGGATCGCGAAAGGTACAATCTTCCCTGTTCTGTGTGGTGCGGCGGCCAAGAATATCGGAATCAGTTTGTTCCTGGATTTTCTCAAAGATTATGGTCCGTCACCGCTTAATCGTCCGCCGGTAACGGCGAAAGCACCGGGCAGCGAGAAGGAACTCGTGATCAAATCCGACGCGAGCGAACCGTTTGCCGGTTTGGTGTTCAAGACCATGGTGGAAGCGCACGTCGGCGAATTGTCGTTTATTCGCGTTTTCAGCGGTTCGACGCAGCAGGGCGCAGATCTCAGCAATCCGAACGCGGGCAAGTCCGAAAAGATCGGACAAGTTTTCAACGTGTGCGGCAAGAACCGCCTTCCCACCGATATGCTGGTGGCCGGCGATATCGGCGCGATGGTCAAATTGAAAAGCACACAAACCGGTCATACGCTGTGTGATTCCAAGCGTCAGGTACAATTCCCGGCGATTGAGTTTCCGGCTCCGGTGCTGGAAGTGGCGGTGGTGCCCAAGAACAAGGGCGATGAAGACAAAATCGCCAGCGGTCTGAATACGCTGCATGCCGAAGATCCCAGCTTCACGCTGTTCCAAGACGCCGAACTCAGCCAGATGGTACTGAAGGGTCACGGCGATCTGCACCTGAATAACATTCTGTCGCGCTTGCAGGAACGCTTCTCCGTGGAAGCGGATATGATCGAGCCGAAGGTTCCCTATCGGGAAACGATTCGCGGCAAGGCCGAAGCCGAAGGCAAGCATAAGAAGCAATCAGGCGGACGCGGACAGTTCGGCGTAGTCTATTTGCGGCTTGAACCGAAGTCGCGCGGGGAAGGCTATGAATTCGTAGACGCCATCGTTGGCGGCGCGATTCCAGGCAAGTTCATTCCCGCGGCGGATAAAGGCGTTCAGGAAACCATGGTACGCGGTGTAATCGCCGGCTATCCGGTGGTGGACGTGAAAGTCACGCTCTTCGACGGCAAGTTCCACGACGTGGACTCGTCGGAATTGGCGTTCAAGATTGCGGGGCGACTGGGCTTCCGCAACGCATTCAAGAATTGCAAACCAGTCATTCTCGAACCGATCTATGATTTGGAAGTGCGTGTGCCTGAAGAATTCATGGGCGACGTGATGGGCGATTTGTCGTCCCGTCGCGGCAAGATTCAGGGTATGGAAGCGGACGGCCGCTATCAGGTTATCAAGGCGAAAGTTCCGCAGAAGGAATTGTACCGCTACGCGACGGCGTTGCGCTCGATGACACAAGGACGCGGCATGGCCACGCAAGCCTTCTCGCATTACGAAGAAGTGCCGCCGGAAATCCAGCAGAAGCTGGTGGCGGAATATGTGGAAGAAAAGGAAGAAGAATAGGGGGAACCGTTGGAACGCCTGTGGGCGCCCTGGCGGATGGCATACATCATGACCACGGTCAAGCAGAATGATGACGGCTGCGTGTTTTGCCAAATGCTGGCCGAAGCGGACGACGCGAAGAATCTGATTCTGTATCGGGGAAACCGCGCGTTCGTGGTGATGAACCTCTTTCCCTATAATACGGGTCATTTGATGGTGGTGCCGCTGCGGCATACAGGAGATTTCGCGGCGCTGTCCGCCGACGAGCATTTGGAATTCAGCCAATTGCTGACGCGGGCGCAGGAGGTTTTAAACCGCTGCATGTCGCCGCACGGATTCAATATCGGTATGAATCTGGGTCGCGCCTCAGGCGCGGGCATCACCGATCATTTGCATTATCATATCGTCCCCCGCTGGACCGGTGACAGCAACTTCATGTCGGTGGTTTCCGAGACGAAAGTCATGTCGGAAAGCCTGACCGATACCTATCAACGATTGAAAAAAGAATTCGAAGCGGCGCGATAAAGCTCGCACCTGCTTCATTCCGAAATCAACCCTGCCTTCATTACGATACTATGGCGGCGGCCTCCCACCGTGCATCGGCTGCCGCCATAAACCATCACACCTTTCCAGTATGAATTAACTTTGGAGTGACCATGGCCTTTTCGGTTCCTGCCATGAATGAGCCGCTGGGCCGGACATCACGATCGGACTCGTGGTGGCTGGTACCCAGTTTGATGGCGATCTCGTTTATCGCTTTCATCATCTACGCGGCTTGGGCATCATTCCAACCGGTGGATTACGCGGCTTGGGGCGCATATCGCTCGCCGTTTTATTCACCGGACATGACCAAGTACTTTCCGGGATTTCCGTGGTCGCCGGCGCTGCTGGTGGTCTGGCTTCCGGCGGGCTTCCGGCTGACGTGCTACTACGGCCGCAAAGCCTATTTCCGGTCGCTGCTGCTGAGTCCTCCGGCTTGCGCGGTGGGCAAAGGCCAAGGCAGCTATCGCGGCGAAAGCACGCTGCCGTGGATCCTGAACAACATCCATCGCTATTTTCTGTATCTGGTGCTGGTGCTGGTGGCGTTTCACTGGATTCATCTGATCGAAGCGTTTCACTTCCCGGACGGATTCCATATGGGAATCGGAACGATTGTGGTGGCAGCGGATACGATCTTCCTATCGCTGTATGCGCTGGGTTGTCACTCGCTGCGGCACTTGGTGGGGGGCAATGTGGATTGCTGGTCGTGCGCGGGGGGCGGAAAGGCGCGGCATTCGGCGTGGAAGTTCGTGACGGTACTGAATAACTATCACAATTTATTCTTCTGGTGCAGTTTGTTTACGGTCGGCTTTGCCGATCTCTACATTCGCATGGTGGCGATGGGACACTGGACCGACGTGAGGATCTTCTAATGGCCAACTACATCGCACACGATACCGACGTATTAGTCATCGGCGCGGGCGGCGCTGGCCTGCGAGCCGCCATCGAAGCGGCGGCACTGGGAATGAAAACCGCAGTCGTCATGAAGACCTTGCTGGGCAAGGCGCATACCGTGATGGCGGAAGGCGGTGCGGCGGCGGCATTAGCCAACGCCGATCCCCGCGATTCGTGGAAGACGCACTTCCGCGATACAATGAAGGGCGGGAAGATGCTGAACAACTATCGCATGGCGGAAATCCATGCGAAGGAAGCACCCGACCGCATCAACGAATTGGAAGCCTGGGGCGCGGTATTCGACCGTACGCCCACGGGTCTAATCATGCAGCGCAACTTCGGCGGTCACACCTATCCGCGCTTGGCGCACGTCGGCGACCGCACCGGACTCGAAATCATCCGCACGCTGCAGGACAAGTTAGTGCATATGCCCGCCGAAATTTTCATGGAGATGACAGTCACGCACTTGTTCAAAACGGGTGACCGCATCAGCGGCGCATTAGCGTATACGCGCAGCAACGGCGAGTTTCACTTATTCCGCGCTAAAGCAGTGGTGCTGGCGACCGGGGGAATCGGCAAATCCTTTACGGTGACGTCAAATTCGTGGGAATATACCGGCGACGGACATAGTCTGGCGTGGGAAGCAGGCGCCGACTTGATGGACATGGAATTCCTGCAATTCCATCCGACGGGCATGGTCTGGCCGCTTTCGGTGCGGGGGACTTTGATTACCGAAGGTGTACGCGGCGAAGGCGGCGTGCTGAAGAATAAGGATGGCGAGCGGTTCATGTTCCGCTATATTCCCGACGCCTTCAAGAACGATGTAGCGGCGACCGAAGCTGAAGCACGGCAGTGGGTGCAGGAAGTCGTATCGGGCAAGCAAGCCACCGTGCGCCGTCCGCCGGAACTACTCACCCGTGACGTCGTCGCCCGCGCCATCAACAACGAAGTAAAGGAAGGGCGGGGCAGTCCGCACGGCGGCGTATTTCTGGATATCGCCACGCAGCGCACCGCCGAAGAGATTAAGAAGAAACTGCCGTCTATGTATCACCAGTTCGTCAAGCTGGCAAACGTGGATATCACAAAGGAACCGATGGAAGTGGGGCCGACCGCTCACTATGTCATGGGCGGCGTGAAAGTGGATTCGGACACGGCGATGTCAACCGTGAAGGGACTATTCGCGGCGGGCGAAGTGGCGGCGGGACTGCACGGTGCGAACCGGTTGGGCGGCAACTCACTCTCCGATCTATTGGTGTTCGGTCAGCGCGCCGGATTGGGCGCGGCTGAATACGCCAAGCAGGCGACCGCGGCTCCCAAGGTAGATGAAAAAGAAGTGGAAGCAGTCATCGCGCATAATCTTGCCTTCTTCAATCAGAACGACGGCGAGAATCCGTATGAATTGCAGCGCGAGATTCAAGAAAAGATGAACCGGCTCGCGGGCATTATCCGCCATGAGGACGAATTGAAACAGGCGTTGAAGGAGCTGGATAAGTTCGAAGCGCGCGCGAAAAAACTCGCTGTAACGGGCGATCGGGTGTACAACCCCGGCTGGCATGTGGCGATGGACTTACGGCATATTCTCATCGTATCGCGAGCCCTTGTGCTCGCGGCCGTCGAACGCAAGGAGAGCCGCGGTGCGCATACGCGCGGCGAGTATCCGGGCTACGATCCACATTACGCCAAGATCAATCTGGTGATTAAGAACGACAACGGTGCAATGAAATTGGTGGAGCAGCCGCTGCCGGAAATTCCCGCTGAACTTAAATCGCTGGTGGAGGAGGCTTAACATGAAAAACCAAGTCCACATGAAAGTATTTCGCAGCGATGCGGCGGGCGGGAAACTGGTGGATTATCACGTGGACGTGGACGAGGGCATGGTCGTGCTCGACGTCATCCACAAAATCCAAGCGGAACAAGCGCCCGATCTCTCCTGCCGCTGGAATTGCAAAGCGGGAAAGTGCGGATCGTGTTCGGCGGAAATCAACGGCAAACCGAAGCTGATGTGCATGACCCGCATGGATACATTCAAGCCCGGTCAAACGATCACCGTGGAACCGATTAAGACGTTTCCGCCGGTCAAGGATCTGGTGACCGACGTTTCGTGGAATTTCGAAGTCAATAAAAAGATTCCGCCGTTCAAACCGATTCCCAAGAATCCCGACGGCACGTGGCGGATGATGCAATATGAAGCGGATCGCGCCCAGGAATTCCGCAAATGCATCGAGTGTTTCTTATGTCAGGATGTTTGTCACGTGCTGCGCAATCAC
The DNA here is from genome assembly GCA_964444755.1 of uncultured Alphaproteobacteria bacterium. Lineage (GTDB taxonomy): Bacteria > Electryoneota > RPQS01 > RPQS01 > RPQS01 > JAHJDG01. The sequence continues at coordinate 9,042 of CAYUIF010000049.1, forward strand.
GGCAAGCATGACGAATTTTTCGGGCCGCGGTTTATGGTACGTATGGCGGGACTGGAAATGAATCCGCTGGACGCCGAAGACCGTCTCAAGCTGGCTCGTGAATTGGCGGGCATCGGCTACTGCAACATCACCAAGTGCTGCACCGAAGTGTGTCCGGAGGAAATTCACATTACCGACAATGCGATTATTCCGCTGAAGGAGCGGGTGGCTGACCGCTATTACGATCCGATCGGGGTGTTATTCCGAATTCTGCGCGGCGAGAAATAGTGAAATCGCACACCGAATATCTGACGTTCAAGACGCGGCAGCGCGAGGAGTTCATCAACATCACGCCGCAGGTGGAAGAAGCGATTCGTAAATCAGGCATCAAGGAAGGCCTGATGTTGGTGTCCGCGATGCACATCACCGCGGCGGTGTATGTGAATGATGCGGAATCGGGACTGATTGAGGATATCAAGGAGTGGCTGCGCGGCTTGGCACCGACCAAGGACTATCGCCATCACCGCACGGGCGAAGATAACGGCGAAGCCCATCTGAAAAACTTGCTGCTGCATCATGAAGTGATTATTCCTATCACGAACGGCCAAGCCGATTTCGGGCCGTGGCAGCAGGTGTATTACGCCGAATTCGACGGGCAGCGCGCGAAGCGCGTCATTCTGAAGATTATCGGAGAATAAACTGAGTTTGGCGAGATAATTTTTTCAGATCCGGCTGGAATCGCCGTCAGTCGGCAGCCGGACCTGTTTTGTTGAATGACCGTTGAGGAAGATGCAATTATGGCGAACGCCGAACATTGGCTGCATAAGGATATTGACGACTATTTATTGAAGCAAATCCCGCCGCGCGATGCGATCCTGCAGAAGATGGAAGCGTACGGTCGGGAGCACAGTTTTCCGTTTATCGGACCGCTGGTCGGCGAATTGCTGCAACTGATGGCGCGCGGCATCGGCGCCAAACGCGTTATGGAATTGGGTTCCGGATACGGATTTTCGGCGATGCATTTTGCCCGCGTGTTGCCGCCGGATGGGGTCGTAGTCTGCACGGACAATGATATGAAGAATGCGGATCAAGCGCGGCGGTTTTTCCAGGAAGCGGGAATGCCGGAGAAACTGGAATTCCATGTCGGGGAAGCGGTTTCCGTTATGGAATCGCTGCCGGGTGAATTCGATATTATTCTCATGGATATTGAAAAGGAAAATTATCCGGAAGCATTTCGCAAGGGTTGGCCGCGCTTGCGGGTGGGGGGAGTGTTCATCGCGGATAATATTATTTGGGACGGGCGAGTGATCAGCGGCGACGATCAACCTTCCACCAAAGGAATTCAGGAATTCACAAAGCTGATCTACAGCACTCCCAATGCGCAAACAACGATCATCCCGCTGCGCGATGGAGTATCCATCACCTTAAAGACCGCTTGAAGATGAGCCTGCGCTGGTTCAAAGTCTGCCCCGAGAGTGAATTGAAACCCGGTCAAGCCCGTTCGATCTCGCTGTTGGCGAAACCGTACGCCGTGTTCAACGTGAACGGGAACTTGTACGGAATGGACGGCGGCTGCGGTCATATGAAGGCGAATCTGGCGGCGGGACGGCTGACTGGCGAAATCGTGAGTTGTCTGATGCACGGGTGGGAATACAACGTCCGAACCGGAGACTGCCTGACGACTGCGACGGAACCACTGAAAACCTATCCCGTGAAGATCGAAGACGAATTGATTTGGATTGGCGTGGATTGGCCAGAGACGGTCTAATCCGAAAGACCGAGCAATAATTCTGCATTCTCGCAGAATCGAAAATAAACCGTGACGAGGCGCAAGCCCGGAGGACTTATGTTACGTGCACGAACAGTTGAAACACTTACTCTTATCGCACTGCTTACATGTTTCGTGGCGATCCAGAGCAGCGCGGCGGCGCCCTTCGAGGTGCAGTTTATCAGCGGAACATTCGTTCCGGCGGCGGGGCAATACGACATCCCGCAGCCGATCTCGGAAACAACCGGAAAAGTCCATTGCCTGGTGCAGCTTAATGAAACAATTCATGCCGGACAGCGCGCGGCGTTAAAGGCGGCAGGTGTTGAATTGCTGGCCTATGTGCCGGATAAAGCTTATATCGCGGCGGTTAATCCGCAGGTCGAGGCTTCGACTTTGGAAGCCCTGGGTGTGCGATATATTTCGCCGATGCGTCCCGAATATAAATTGCATCCGCGGGTGCTGGAAGAAAAATTCAGTTCGTGGAGCGAATACTCCCCGTACCATCGGATATTCTCTATTGAAATTATGCCGGATATTTCCTTTGAAGATGCTGAAGCGGCATTGAAGCAGGCGGGTTGTGAAGTCGGTCATCGATTTAACGCGATTCATACGGTATTGGCGGCGGTAGAACCGGAGCGTATCGGCGAAATCGCAGCATTGGATGCAGTAATGTTTATTGACGAAATGCCGCCGCCGCTGGACGAAATAAACGACGTCGTGCGGACACGATTGCATGTCAACGAGATCCAAGCCGCTCCCTATAATCTAACGGGGGACAGCGTAACCATCCTGGTCTATGACGGCGGTTTGGTAGATGGGACACATCCGGATTTTGGAAATCGCGTTACGACCAGTGAAACCGGAACGATTTCCGATCACTCCACGCATGTCGCGGGGACCGTGGGCGGCAGCGGTGCATCGTCAAGTGGAACCTACAAGGGAATGGCGCCCGCCGCGACGATCATCAGCGGATTTTACAATGAATGCATCCCCAATTGCCTGTACGAAAGTCCTAACGATTTCGAGCCGGATTATACAGCCGCCCGGACGAGTTATGGCATCGAACTGACCACCAATTCCATCGGTGCGAATATTGATCCCAACGGGTATCCGTGCGAGTGGTTCGGCGATTATGAAACGACGTCAAGGTTGTTGGATCAATTGACGTTGGATACGGAGGGATCGCCGCTTATCATGTTCTTTGCCGCCGGCAATGAACGCAATGGGACCACTTGCGGGTTTTCCACCTATCGCTGTCTGTCGGTTCCGGCGGGAGCGAAAAATATCATCACTATCGGCGCAACCTCCGGCAGCGACGTAGTCGCGTCATTCTCCTCCTGGGGACCGACCGATGACGGCCGGTTGAAGCCCGAAGTGTGCGCGACGGGTGTAGACGTAACGTCTTGCCGTCCCGGTCCGCAATATGGTTATCAAAGTATGTCGGGCACTTCGATGGCCACCCCGGCGTCATCCGGTACGGGCTGTCTGATTCTGAATCAATGGCATCGCATGTTCCCGAATGCTCCCGATCCGCTGCCGGAAACGATGAAGGCACTGCTGATCAATTCAGCAACCGATGTTTCGCCGGATGGGCCCGATTTCCGCTATGGATTCGGTATTGTTAACGGATTGGCGGCAATCCAGCAACTTACGGGCGGCGGAGTTTTGGAAAGCGCGCTGGAAATTGGTGAAACGTTCGAGCGCACGTTTACCGTTGCATCGGGCTTGAGCCAATTGCATGTCAGTATCGCGTGGAGCGATATTCCCGCCATCGGCAATGTGGCCATGACCTTGGTTAATGACTTGGATTTACGATTGATTGATCCGAACGGCACGACCCATGATCCCTGGCGACTTCGGCATGACAATCCGGCAGTACCGGTGGGTCGCGGCAATGATTCGGTTAATGTCTGCGAAAAGGTGACCGTGAACAGTCCGGTGGCCGGGACGTGGACACTGCGGGTAACGGGTCGCTTGAATGGCAGCGAAACACAGAATTTCGCATTGGCAGCGAACGTTATGTTAGTAAACGGTTGGGCATCCATTGCCGGACAGATTCGCAGTGAAACAAGTGGTCAAGGGATTCCGGGGCGAGTTCATATCATGGGCAGCGCCCAGACTGCCAATACGGATGCGCAGGGCAACTATACTCTGTTTGTTCCGGCCAATGCAGCCTATACGATACAGGCAATCTCCTATGGCTTCGTTCCGCGCGATTCGTTGTTGACGGCAACTGGTACGATGACCATCAATCTATCGCTGCGTACGGCGCAGAACGGTACGCTCACGGGCACCGTGTTCAATCAGTTCAATGCCCCGTTGGCGGGATCAGTAGTGAATTTTGATTTTCCGGGAGCGACGATTCCCAGTGTGAACGTGAATGCCGGAGGTGTCTACACGACGGCTCTCCCGGGAGCCAATTTCTACGATGTAAAGGCTAATTATTTCGGGGCGGAAACATCTTCCCACGTTTTCGTTCCGGAAAACGGAACCGCCACTGCCAATTTCGTGATTGAAGATGCGCGATTCGGGCCGGCCGGACCCGACACGTATGGTTACTATGCGTATGAAGCCACTGATCCCGGTCTCAGTGCGGTTTACGACTGGTTGGAAATCAGTCCAGAGTTAGGCGGTTCAGGGACGGTAATCCACGGCACTCCGGGCAATGATTGGCATGTTACCGTCAATCTGCCGTTCAACGTGCAATTCTACGGATCGCAGTATTCCCAGATAGATGTGAGTGCGGATGGATGGGTGCATCTGGGTGGTTCAGTAATTGGCGATACCTTATACCGCAATTTGGGAATACCGGATACGCGCGTACCCAACGGCATGGTTTGCGTATTTTGGGATGATCTATATCCCTACCATGCCACGGCGGGTGGCGATATTTCCTATTACCATGATGCAGCCAATGGAAGGTTCATCATCGAATACAACGATGTACCGCAGTATCGTCCCACGGATAGCACAGTAACCGCGCAAGTCATTTTCTATAATCTGCAAACGCGACCGACGTTAACCGGCGACAACGAGATTCAATTGCAATATCGCGAATTGAATTATCATGGTCCGGGTTCAACTGAGGATGCCGATGCCACCGTGGGAATCGAAAGCCCCGATGGTACGGATGGCTTGCAGATTGTCTATGATGGCACCTACGATGCCAACTGCTTCGAACTGGGCGCACAATATGCGCTGCGTTTCACGACGGGCGCGGTCGCAGGGTATGCCTCGGTTCACGGACAGCTCAGCACGGTCCCGCCGGTAGCGGATGTGAGCGGTGCGACGATTACCATCGGTCAAACCGCTTTCCACCCGAATCCCGACGGATCCTATGCACGCGATAGCATCATCGCCGGTGTCTATGATGTTTCGGTAATTTATCCGATGTTTGAAACACAAGTAATCGAGAACGTCAATTTCCCCGCTGACGCGAATGTCGAAGTGAACTTCAATATCTATCGGCTGGATCCCGCCCGAAATCTGACCGGCGCCTATGATCAGGTGAATCATGATATCCTGCTAACATGGGATCGTCCGCTCTGGCAAGCGGAGAATACACTGGACGATTTCTCGGGCTATCAGGTCATGTTGCGAAATGCCGGGATTGTCGCATCGGTCACGGATACGTTCTATGTTTTCCATGTTACCGAGAGCCTGCTCTACGATTTGTGGGTGGAAGCGCTGTACAGCGGCGGTACGGCGGATTCTTCGAATCATTATCGAATCGCCATTGATCTCAGTGCCGAACAAGCCGTAACTACGATTCCGGAACATTTCTATCTGGGACAGAATTATCCCAATCCTTTCAATCCGACCACGCGGATCGAGTACGGTTTGCCGGAGACAGCGATGGTTACCTTAGCGGTCTATGATGTGCTGGGTCGGCAGGTGGCGGTGCTGCATAAAGGAATTCAAGCGGCGGGAGTGTACCGGGTGAATTTCGATGGCAACCGCTTAGGAACGGGGATTTACTTCGCACGATTACATGCCGGTACCTTCAGTTCAATTCAGAAGATGCTCCTGGTACGATAGGCTTGACCGTGCTTTCTTGACAAACGGGTCGGCACAGTTATTGCCCAATTGTATTTGCTGTATTTATTACCAGTAGACAAGTGCTGATTTGTTTGTAGTTTAGTTTTTCATTTGCCGGGTAAGAAACGCCTATGAAAGTCAAACCACTGGCCACTTTAGAAGTTATTCCGACTATTCCGGAACCGATTGCCGGATTGCGGGATCTTGCTTACAACCTTCTTTGGTCATGGAATCCTGATATTTCGGCTTTATTCCGGTCGTTGGATCC
>CAYUIF010000050.1:0-13892 GCA_964444755.1 uncultured Alphaproteobacteria bacterium
ACGGTGGGCGCGCCCCACTTCTTCTCGATAACCACATTGCGGCCCTTGGGGCCGAGAGTGACTTTGACGCTGTCCGCCAGAATGTCCACGCCCTTCTTCAGCGCGGCGCGGGCATCCACATCAAAGGTAATGATCTTGCTTGCCATATTGAAAAGTCCTCAACTTTTATTTGGTGATGTTTTCCGGCGGGATGAGCAATCCCGCGCGGCGAGACTGGTTTGTAACGCGGCGGCAGGTACTCTACCTGCCCCGCGAACCAACGCACTGCCGTGCGCGGCTACTTGTTCACGACGGCGAGAATATCGCTGCGGCTGACGAGCAGATATTCTTCGTTGTCCATCTTGAATTCGGTGCCGCCGTAGCGCGCGTAGACGATGTGGTCGCCCTTCTTCACGATTTCGGACAACTTCTTTTGCTTGCGGTCGGTATGCTCAACGTCATCGCCGACTTCCACGACTTCACCCATTTGGGGACGTTCCTTGGCGGTATCGGGAATAATGATTCCGCCGACCCGGCGTTCTTCTTCCTTGAGGGGCTTGATCAGGATGCGTTCATCAATGGGGCGAATTTTCATGGGTGGTTCTCCATGTTTAAATTATTTGGGTTTTTGACTTTAGGAAGGCTATTAGCACTCATTTCTTGCGAGTGCTAACGGTTGAACAATATAATCCCTCAAAGGTTCCCAGTCAAGTTGAGTCAGAATATCGAATTATTGAAATATTTAAGTTTAGAGATATTACAGAAGAACATCTATCCTGAGTCCTCTCGATGATTGGGCGAGAGTTGTGGATGAGCATTCTAAGTGCTTGACTTTGCGATCAGGAGTTAGTATTCTTTTCTATGGACAAAACTTCTATAGCATTTTGTCCGACACGCTCAGCTTTAGATCACAGTTTTTAATCGAAAAAGAAAAAGCACTGCAATTCATAATGTGAAATATTTCACCTATGAATCAGGCAAGGAGGAGCGATGAGAAAAACGATGGGAATAGGATTATTGATCTTGGTTGGGGTGATGACCGCCCCGGCCCAGCCCAAAGCCGGGGATGCCGCCCTCGGTACGCGCGCCTATAAGGACTACGATACTCCCGAAACCTGCGGAACCTCCTGCCACGTGGACTTCTATCAGCAGTGGCGGCAGGCGATGATGTCCCAAGCCTACACCCACCACTGGGACGAGATTGAGTATTTTAAATTGGCGGTGCCGCACGCCGAAAAGGACGAAAAGGTGGCCGGTGTCAAAGCGGGCTGCAACGGTTGTCATGCGCCGATTGCTTTCCTGGCGGGCGATGTGCCGCCGCCCCATCCGCGCGAAAATAGCCGGGCCAATGAATCGGTGTCTTGCGATCTGTGTCATACGATCACCGGTTTTGAGGGCGAGCGGCCGTTTAACTTCAACTGGATATCCGAACCCGGCGAGACCAAATACGGGCCGCGCGCCGGAGTCGAATCGCCCGCCCACAAGTTGGTGAAATCGGAGTTCCTCCATCAAGCGGAGTTCTGCGGCACCTGTCATAACGAGCAAAGCCCCTACGGTGCGTGGGTGAAAGCGACCCAAATCGAATGGAGCGAAGGGCCGTATGCCAAAGAAGGAGTCCGCTGCCACGATTGCCACATGACCTACGGCGAATTGCAAACCGCGGAGATGGGAACACGCTATAAAGATGCGCGGCTGCATTTATTCCACGGCGCGCACGATCCGGGAAAAGTAAAGGGCACGATCGAGTTGCGCATTCATCCTGATATTCGCGAAGCCGAGCCGGGAGACAAGATCAAGTTCACGGTGGCGGCGTTCAATCAGAAAACCGGACATAAATTCCCCACCGGATCGGTGGAAGACCGCATTGTTTGGATGCACGTGGAAGCGCAGGACGCGGCGGGCAAGGTGTATCATCTGCCCGTGGATCGCAAGGGCTTCGAGGGCGAGGACATGACCATCGGCAGCGACGTGCTGGCTTATCAGGATATGGGGATCGCGCTGGATAAGCCGGATTTTCCGGGCGTGCAGCGGGACGGGATTCCCATCGGCGATCGCATCTTCCGTATGCCGTATCTCGATCCGCAAGGCCGCATGACCATCCAGCAATGGAACACCGCTTCGTTCGGTCCGGATTATCGCATCGGCCCGCGCGAAACCAAAATGGAAACCTACACGTTCACGCTGCCAAATGACGTCGCCGAAGGACCGTTGACGGTTACGGCGACTATTAACTATCAAAAGCTGGTGAAACCGGTGGCCGATTTCCTTGAAGTGCCGGAGGACGAAGCGGAAATTATTCAAGTCAATCAGCATCACACGGTCGTTAACATCATCGGCTAAGGAGGTATTCGATGCGCAAGCTCATCGTTTTGAGTGTGACGGCGGCACTGGCTGTGCTGGTCTTCGCGGACACCGCCGCGGCGATTCCCGCCTTCGCCCGCAAATACAATATGTCGTGTACCGTTTGTCATGCGCCGTTTCCCCGTCTGAAAGCCTACGGCGATGAATTCGCCGGCAACGGCTTCGTGCTGAAAGACAAGGATGCGCCGCGCTACTTCACTGATACCGGCGATAGTCATCTGAGTCTGATTCGCGATCTGCCGATTGCCATACGGTTCGACGGTCATGCCATGTATAATACCGCCACCGAAAAAGACCTGGATTGGGAATGGCCGTGGGTATTGAAGATTCTGTCGGGCGGTGCGATTGCGCCGCATGTGTCGTATTACTTCTACTTCTTCCTCAGTGAGCGCGGCGAGGTGGCGGGGGTGGAAGACGCCTTCGTGATGTTCAACGACGTCTTTAAGACAAATTTGGATATCTATCTCGGTCAGTTCCAAGCCTCCGATCCACTGTTTAAAGGCGAATTGGCGCTGACGTTCGAGAAATATCAGATCTACGGCGTGCGACCGGGCTATTCCGGGGCGAATCTGAAGTACGATCGTGGTCTGATGCTCAATTACGGTTTTTCGTCAGGGACAGACCTGTTTCTGGAAGTCCTGAACGGCAACGGCATCCACGCGGCGGACGAGCAGCGCACCTACGACAACGATAAATACAAAAACTTCATGGGGCGGATCACTCAAGATATCGGCGATATGCTGAGGATCGGCGGATTCGGTTATTGGGGCAAGGAACAGGGATTGAATGATGATCCGGTGCTGAATCCTTCGGGAGCGGCGCACAACAACGAGATCACCATGGCCGGACCGGATGCGACGATTGCCGTGGAACCGCTGGAATTGAATTTTCAATACGTGTACCGCAAGGATTCCGATCCAACCTTCTTGTGCGATGCGAAAAATGAAACCGAAACCACCGGCGGCTTCGCCGAATTGATCCTCTGGCCTCATGCCGACAAAAGCCGCTGGTACGCCGCGGGACTCTATAACTGGGTGGAGTCCGATCAGGATAACCTGAAGTATCAAACCGCCACCGCGCACTTTGGCTATCTGCTGCGGACGAATTTCCGGCTGACCGCCGAGTATACTTATGATATGGAAAACGAAGAGAGCCGCGCGGTCGTGGGATTCTCGACGGGCTTCTAATCCGCGATTTTACCGAGGGAGCGAAGCTTCGCCGGTTTCAATGAGATTTCGACAGAATTCACACAAAAGCGGGCGATCCGAAAGGATCGCCCGCTGCGCATACGATTGCTGAGAAGTATCGTTACTTGCCTAACAAGTAAATCACGTTGACTTGGATATTGGTTTGGTCGGGATCGGCCCAATCGAGCTGCAGTTCGGCGCCCGCCTTCCACTGCTCGTTGAATTGATGAGAAACGCCGCCGACGATGTAGAAGCCGAATTCGGTTTCGCTGTCATCCCAACCGGTATACGTGCTCGGACCGTCGAAATCAATCGAATACATATGGATGCCGAGACCGCCACCGGCATACGGCTGCCACTCGCCGTCGAGGAAGTGATACTTCACACCGCTGCGGAGTGCGATATCGCTCCATGTCCACTCCCATTGACCGGCTTCTTCTCCGGTGCTCCAGTAAGTCAGGGCAGCATCCCAGCGCAGATTGTCGGTCCATTCGCCCAGATCAGCCACAACACCGAAGGTAATCGTGCCGTCAATTTCACTTTCCGGATCCACATAACCGATCCGACCGCCGATGCCTTTGAAACCGATATCGGATTCGGCGTAGCTCGCACCGGCAAACCCCAGCGACAACACGAACGCCGCTAAAATGAACAACGTGGTAACTCGCATCATGATTTCTCCTTTGCTATTTTTCATCTTCGAAGAATGTCAATCCGTTCTTGCAGATTCGGATTGAATTCGCTTTTCGTATTGCTTGCGCGCATCGGCCGTGAGGTACATTTTCCGCAGCCGGATGGACTTGGGAGTGATTTCCACCAGCTCGTCCTCGTTGATGAAGGCAATCGCTTCCTCCAGAGACAACAGGCGCGGCGGCGCGATTTGATAGGCGTCGTCCGAACCGGAAGCGCGCATATTGGTCAGTTTTTTCTCGCGTACGATATTGACGGTGATATCCGTATCGCGCGCGTTCTCACCGATCACCATCCCTTCGTAAACCATCGTTCCCGGTCCCACGAACATCTCGCCGCGATCCTGCAAATTGTTCAGCGCGTAGCCGGTCACGCGACCTTCGCGATCCGCCACCAATACCCCCGTCGGGCGATGACTGACCTCGCCTTCGAAGGGGCGATAGCCCGCAAACTGGCTGTGCAGAATCGCCGTCCCGCGCGTGGTGGTCATGAGAATCGGGCGCACGCCGATCAAGCCGCGCATAGGAATATCGAAATTCAGCCGCACCCAACCGGTAGAGTGATTGGACATGCGGACCATGCGGCCGCGCCGCATGCCCAGCGTGCTGGTGATCACCCCCACGAACTCTTCGGGACAATCCACCAATAGATTTTCGAAGGGTTCCAATAAGCGGCCGTCTTCGCGGCGGAACAAGACGCGCGGTTTACCGACACATAATTCGAAACCTTCGCGGCGCATCATCTCGATCAGGATCGCCATTTGCAGTTCGCCGCGACCGTAAACGCGATAAGCCTCGGTGGTATCCGCATCCTCCACCCGCAGCGCGGGATTGCCGCGAATCTCTTTATAGAGCCGGTCGCGGATTTGGCGGGTGGTGACGAACTTGCCTTCCTTCCCCGCAAAGGGCGACGTATTGACGCTGAACAGCATCTCCAACGTCGGTTCATCAATCCGCAGCGGCGGCAAGGGTCGCGGATTTTCCACAGCCGTGACTGTATCGCCGATAAAAATACTTTCGATTCCCGCCAATGCGACGATGTCCCCGGCAATGGCTTGCTGAATCGGCGTGCGGGTCAAGCCTTCGAAGCCGTAAAGCTGAGTGATTTTGGTGGGAATTTTCTCTTCTTCCGACTTATACAACAGGACCGCGTCACTCACCCGAATTGTTCCGCTGGTAATGCGACCGATTCCAATGCGGCCGACATAATCGTTGTAATCCAGCGTGGTGATTTGCAGCTGCAGCGGGGCATCGGCTTCAAAAGCGGGCGGCGGAACTTTTTCGAAAATGAGATCGAAGAGTGGCGTCAGGTTTTCACCCGGAACGGACAGGTCCAGCGTGGCCGTTCCGGCGCGGGCATTGGTGTAGATTACCGGAAAATGACATTGCTCTTCGCTGGCATCCAAATCGAGGAACAGTTCCAAGACTTCATCCAGCACTTCGCCGATGCGGGCGTCGGGACGGTCAATCTTGTTGATGACCACAATCGGTGAAAGCCCGCTCTGCAGCGCGTTGGACAGCACGTAGCGCGTTTGCGGCAGCGGTCCTTCGGATGCGTCCACCAGCAGCAGGCAGCCGTCCACCATTTTCAGCACCCGCTGGACTTCGCCGCCGAAGTCGGCATGCCCCGGTGTGTCAACAATATTGATCAGTTTGCCTTGCCAATGAACGGCCGTGTTCTTGGACAGGATGGTAATGCCCTTTTCCCGTTCCAAGTCCAGCTTATCCATCACTCGTTCCTGGACGGCTTGCCCGGCCCGGAAAACTCCGGACTGGTGGAGCATCGCATCCACCAAGGTTGTCTTACCGTGGTCAACGTGGGCGATAATGGCGATATTTCTGAGGTCGTCGCGGTAGTTCACAGAGTCTCAATAATTAAATCCCGTGAGGATGCCAATATACACAACCTTTTGCAAAACGGCAATACATTCACTTCGCACATTGTAAAGGTAAAAACCTGAAGATGACATTCTATCGCCCCGGATGGCCATATTCGGGACTTTCTAACCGGGATATATGGTAACGATAATCGTGATCGGTCAGGCGGCTATTCCACACTCCAAAGAGCCGAGCTCCGGCATAGAACATTGTGAAGATTAGGATCACCAAGAGTCCCGTCTTCAGCGGACTTAGGCGGTGGCGGCGAGTACCCATATGGAGTGTATCGGCCACCGGACAGGCTTGTACGCATTCCATACAGCCGTGGCATTCCACCGACTTTATGGAAAGCTTGCTCATCACGGGCAGCCGTACCGGGCAAACCCGATCACACTTGCCGCAATCAATACAGGTAGCTGAATTGCGGCGGACTTTCACTGGGGATAACCAAGAGAATAAGCCTAAGAAGGCTCCGTATGGACACAAATAGCGGCACCAAAAACCCTGAATGAAAACACTGGCCACGACCAAAACAATCAGGACAATCGCGGCGGTGGTTCCCAAGTTCGTAAAGAACAGCAGCATTTTCACATCGGAAACCTGATTATACGGACTGTGAATAAAGGCGGAGATTCCCGCCACTCCCATCGTATAAAACGCCCATATGAAAAAACCCAGCAGCAGGTACTTGATGGCCATCAGCGGACGATCCAGCCAGCGGGGCAGGACGATGTTCCGACCGAACAGACGTTTCCCCAGTGATGCCAATAGCTCGGAAAATAGTCCCACCGGACAGAACCACGAACAAAAGGTCTTTCGCAATAAGAGAGCCATGGCGGTAAATGCCAACAAGCAGATCGTGGCGGCGGGATGAATGGAATTAAGAGTTCCCGTAGCGAGCCAGTCAATCGCTCCCATTAGCCCGCTAATGGGCAGCCAACCCTCGACTCCCGGCGGGCGAGTGGGTAGAGAAGTTACGGAATCGGAAAATGCCGCCTGAACGAAAATGTAAAATCGGTATCCTATGTAAATATTAAGCATAAGGAATGCGTATTGAACAATCCTCCGCCATGAAACCAGCTTCTTCCGGCGTTTCGGGGTAGTGATTGACTTGGCTTGAGCCAGCGGAAGTTCTGTGGATTGTGCGATGGGTACAGGCATGGATGTTATTTCATGATTCCTTACTGGTTTATCCATAAATATAAGAAAAACCAACCAGACTTTCCAGAGGTATTCCCCGTCCGAGTTTCAATTGCAAGATTCAACAGACTTTATTAAACTGTGAGTATGAGTATCTATGCTTCACAATTGCGCTATTTGGCCCTCTCGCATTCCATCGAATCGGCTTACCCGTTGGATGCGTTCGCCGCTTCCAATCCGACCTTGTTCCCGGCGTTTTTATGGCAGGACCGGGAAACCCGCGAGCCGTGGCTGGGATTAGGCTGGGCGGGGGTATTCTCTTCCTTGTCCGAATGCCGAAATGCCTTAACCGGAATCGAAACTGCGGGGAACGCTTTGCCGTTTGCGCCGTGTTGTTTCGGGATCGCCGCATTTCCCACGCACGATGATCCGCTGCCCTCACCGTGGGGCGGTTTTCAGGCGCGGTTATTCGTGCTGCCGGAAATGTTGGCGAGGTTTCGCAACGGCGGTGCCGAGTTCTTGCTGATTCGACCGGTTCTGGAAAGCGTATCACCCGATGATGCGGAAGTCGAATGCGCCTGCCGGCTGGCGGAAGTGCGACTGGTTTTGGAAAACCGGCAGGATCGCAACCATCGCGTGATCACAAACTGCGGGGAGAATGATTCACGCGAACAATGGATAAAAGCGGTCGAAGACATCCGCCGCCGAATCGATTCGCGACATGTGCAAAAAGTCGTGCTCGCGCGCAGCGAGTGGCGGGCGGCCTCCGAGCCGTGGAATCTCGCACTGCTGTTGGAACGCTTGTCTGCCGAAAGTGAAGGCTGCACATTGTTCGGCCACCGGTTGAGCGATGATGCCTTTATCGGGGCGACACCCGAACGATTATTTCGCGTACGCGGCAACACTATCGAGACCGAGAGCTTAGCCGGAACCCGCCCGCGCGGATCAAACATAAACGAAGAACAAAATTTCGCTGACCAATTACGGCATTCGGACAAAGACAACATCGAACAGAGTCGGGTGACCGAATTCTTGCGTATACAATTAAATGAGTTCTGTTCGAGCGTGGAGGTTTCCGATCAGCCATCGTCGCGAACGTTGCGCACGGTACAGCATTTGCTGACTCCACTTACGGGAACACTGAAAGACGGAATCACCCTTGATGATATATTAACGGCTTTGCATCCGACTCCGGCGGTGGGTGGACTACCCCGCGCGGCGGCATTGGAAATGATTGCATCATTGGAATTGATTCCGCGTGGACTCTATGCCGGTGCGATGGGTTGGGTGAGCCGGGATGAAGCGGAATTTGTCGTGACGATTCGTTCGGGCTTGATCGCCGGAACTCACGCGACAGTGTTTGCCGGAGCAGGGATTGTGGAAGACTCCGATCCGCAATTGGAATGGGAAGAAACCGCATGGAAAATGCAGTCGCTATTGCGCGCATTGGAGGGTTAAAATGACTCTTGCTAATCTCAACTCCCTTCACGCGGCAGTTCTGATCGAGCAGTTCGCTCATTACGGGGTGCGGCGGGCGGTGATTTCGCCCGGCTCGCGATCCACTCCGCTGGCGCTGGAGGCGGCGACGTTTCCCGGTTTAGAATGCTACACGATTCTTGATGAGCGGTCGGCGGGATTTTATGCGTTGGGACTATCGAAAATCGACCGTGAGCCGACGCTGCTGATTTGTACGTCAGGTACGGCGGGAGGCAATTATTATCCGGCGATCATAGAAGCGGCGCAATCGGGTGTACCGTTGATCGTGCTCACCGCTGACCGCCCGGCCACGCTGCGCCATACCGGCGCTCCGCAAACGATTGATCAAATAGATTTGTATGGACGGTATCCGAAGCTCTTTGCGGAAACTCCCGCTGCGGAACTGGCTATTGCTGTCTTGCGGCAAGTACGCCAGATCGCCGCGGAAGCCTATCGAGCGGCGATGAGTGTTCCGTGTGGTTCGGTGCAGATTAATATCCCGTTCGACGAACCGCTGGCGCCGATTCCGCAAAATGCCGAGACAGTGCAAGCGTTATGGCAGCAAATCCAGTCGGAATGCCGCGATGAGCTAACTCATTCCGAGTTGCCGTTGCCGGACGCTGCAATATTGCAAACAGTTCAACAGACGCTCGAAACTTCGCTGTGCGGTTTGATCGTGGCCGGACCGGGTACGGCAGCATCACCGGAAAGCAGCGACGCCATCTACATTCTGGCGCGCAAGCTCGGTTGGCCGCTGCTGGCCGATATCGTTTCGGGAGTGCGCTATGTCGGCGAGCCGGGCTATCCCTATTACGATATTTTCCTACGCGCCGAATCATTGGCGGCTCCCGCGCCTGACGTAATTCTACAATTCGGAGGTTATCCGACATCGAAAACGCTGGCAACCTATCTGGATCGTCACCGCACGGCACAATTGTTCCGGATCGGCAATCGTCTACAGCGCGGTGATCCGCTATTCCGCAATGCCGAATTCATTGAGACCGATGCGGGACAGTTCTGTACGGCAATGATCGAGCGGCTCGGTCCCAGCCGCGATTCGCTGCTCATCGAACCGTTTCAGCGCGCATCGCGGATTATTCGCGATGAATTAAACCGCGAACTACGCCGAGACGACAAAGCTAACGAAGGGCTCTATGTAATGGCGACGGTGAGTGGATTAATTAGGGAATCCAACATCGTTCTGGCCAATAGCATGTCCATTCGCTACGCGGATACACTGCTTGCTAACGAAGGCAAGATTCATCGAGTTTATGGCATGCGCGGCGCGAATGGGATCGATGGAACGATTTCCCACGCGACGGGAATCGCCGCCGCTGCCGATCGCCCGACCTTGCTGATTACCGGGGATCTGGCATTTTTGCATGATGTGGGCGGATTGGCAACGGTGAAACGCTATGCTCCGCAATTGAAAATCCTCCTGCTGGACAATAACGGCGGCGGGATTTTTCATTATCTGCCGGTGCACACTTCCGAAGCACCTGACGATTTCGAACGGCTGCACGGCATGCCCCACGATCTCGATCTGTCCCAAGCAGCCGGTTTGTTCGATGTAAATTGGCAGACGGTGGATAGTCCATCCGCATTGAATCAAGCGATCTCCGAAACTAATGACAATCCCACGGTGCTGTATGCTCGCATGGATCGGAGCAAATCCTATCAAGCGCATGCAGCTATGATTGAACGACTGAAAGCGCGGTGCGTGCTGTGAACTGGATTAATGCCGGAGGAGTGGATTGGCACGTGGAATGGCACGGCCATCGCGAAAATAATTTGTTGGTGATGGTGCACGGCTTTGCGGGATCGCTGCGCACGTGGCAAAAGCTGGGGCCCGAACTGACGCGGCACTTTCGGCTAATGCTTATTGATTTGCCCGGTCACGGCGATACGCCGCTGCCCGAAGCGCCGAAATTTGCCCTGCGCGATTTGTGGGAAGCGTTCGGCAAACTGCTGCTGGAAACCTGCTCCGAACCGCCGCTGGTGTGCGGCTACAGCATGGGCGGGCGCATTGCTCTGCAATACGGTGTGCATGCCGCGAATCTGCTGCGCGGCTTGATTCTCATCGGCGCATCGCCGGGGATCGCCAACGAGCATGAACGGGAGCAACGCCGCTTGAACGATCATCACTTGGCGGAAAATATTCTGACCAAAGGCACGGAGTGGTTTGCGGATTATTGGGCAGAGTTGCCGCTGTTCGCCACGCAAAAATATCTGTTGGATTCTGTGCAAGCCGAATTGAGGCGCACGCGCTTGGCGTGCGATCCGCGCGGCTTGGCCTATGCGCTGGAACGGTTCGGCACCGGCAATCAGGAATTTCTCGGCGATCAATTGCGCAAGCTGCGCTGCCCGCTGCTGCTCATGGCCGGTGAAATGGATTCCAAGTTCTGCGCGTCCAACCGCTACATCGCCGCCTCGTCATCGTCGGTCAATGTGCATCGCCTGGAAATTCTCGAAGCGGGACATGCCGTGCACATCGAACAGCCCGCCGCCGTCGTGCGCGAAATCATCACCTTTTCCGAGATCATTTAACGAGACATAAAGGAGCTACGCATGGGTGCGTTCCCGTGGAAGTCCGCCGGCACTTATCAGGATATTCTCTACGAGAAGTGGGACGGCATCGCCAAAATCACCATTAACCGTCCGAAGGTGCGCAACGCCTTCCGTCCCGAAACGCTGTTCGATTTGCAGAACGCGTTTCTCGATGCGCGGGAGGATCCGGAAGTGGGCGTGATTATCCTCACCGGGGCGGGCGATCAAGCCTTCTGTTCCGGCGGCGATCAAAAGATTCGCGGGGATCAGGGCTATGTGGGCCAGGACAAGGTGCCGCGCTTGAACGTGCTCGATTTGCAAAAACAGATTCGCAGTCTGCCCAAGCCGGTGGTCGCGATGGTGGCGGGTTATGCCATCGGCGGCGGTCACGTGCTGCATATCGTCTGCGACCTAACCATCGCCGCCGAGAATGCGCGCTTCGGGCAAACCGGACCGCGAGTAGGGTCTTTCGACGGCGGCTTCGGCGCGGGCTATCTGGCGCGCATTGTCGGGCACAAAAAGGCGAAGGAAATTTGGTTCCTGTGCCGTCAATATAATGCGCAGGAAGCGTTGGCAATGGGACTGGTGAACATCGTCGTGCCCCTCGCGCAATTGGAAGCCACGACCGTGGAATGGTGCCGCGAGATACTGGCGCTGTCGCCGATGGCGCTGCGCTGTTTAAAGGCGGCGTTTAATGCCGAGACCGACGGCGAAGCGGGGATTCAGGAATTGGCGGGCAATACGACGCTGCTTTATTACATGAGCGAGGAAGCGCAGGAAGGCCGCAACGCTTTCAAGGAAAAACGCCCACCCGATTTCAAGAAGTTCAAGCGGCTGCCGTAGTGTCAGCGGGCGGATCTTTGCCCGCCCCTACCACCCGCCGAGCCGTGGTTAAGCGCAGCGCAACCCGGCCGGAACATAAACGTTTTCACCGCGGCAGGTTCTCAACCTGCCCGACTAACCCTGTCTTCGCCGCGCGGTG
Organism: uncultured Alphaproteobacteria bacterium; assembly: GCA_964444755.1. Taxonomy (GTDB): domain Bacteria; phylum Electryoneota; class RPQS01; order RPQS01; family RPQS01; genus JAHJDG01. Next base: position 12,240 of record CAYUIF010000050.1, read on the forward strand.
CATCCTTGCTCCGCCGAAATGTACCCCCCTTGTATTCCCCCCACCAAGTGGAGGGAAACATCCTTCCCCCATGTCATGGGGGAAGTCAGAAGGGGGTCCGCCGAGGCACCCGTCCTCGGGTGCCCGGAACGTGACATTAATGTGTCATTCTGGACACTGCGTCAGCGGGCGTCCAGAATCCCTAACATCGAAGAGAGATCCTTCACTGCGTTCAGGATGACACTCGTGTGTTCGCCGAGCGGGGTTTTCTACCCCGCCGGAAGAACCGCATCGCAACGACATCGCCGCGGCAGGTTCTCAACCTGCCCGGCTAACTGCTTACTAAAGACCGTACCATGAAACCTTTCTTCCTCACTCTTCTTCTTATCTCTTCTGCTTTTGCCCTTCCTGCACCCTACCACTTCGAGCCTAACCAAGGGCAGTGGGAGGGTGAGTTTGCCTATCGGTGTGACGTGGGGAATGCGAGCTACTTTCTGACCAGTACGGGGATGACGATTGCGGTGACAGCAAAGGATGAAGGACGAAGGATGAGGGATGACTTTGATCGCCCGATTGTTGAGGATATAGCGCGGACGGTGCGCGGGCATGCGGTGATGGTGAGGTTAGTGGGGTGTAATGAACAGTACGAACTGGTGCCGGAGGACAGGCTCACCAGCTACAGCAACTATTTCAAGGGAAAAGACCAGAGTCAATGGAAGAGTCGGGTGCCTAATTACGGTAGAGTCATTGCCAAGGAGGTATGGCCGGGGATTGATGTGGAATACAAGGCCGATCCGCGTGGCGTAGAAACTCTATTCCATGTGAAGCCGGGAGCGGACGCCAGCCGGATTGTGGTTCAGTACGACGGCTTGGAGGCGCCGTTGCAGGTAGACAGCGAGGGCAATCTGGTCTTGGTTACTTCGGTGGGCGATCTTTACGAAAAGGCACCCTTCGCTTTTCAGATTGAAAACCGCAGACAAGCGACTATTCCCGTACGGTATCGGCTGTTGGGGGATGATCGTTACGGATTAATTTGCGAGAACTACAACCGCACTGCCGAACTGGTGATTGACCCGCTGGTTTATAGTACGTATATTGCCGGATCAATTCGGGATGAACTCTTTGATATGACTAAGGACGGTCTTGGCAATAAACTGATTCATGGAGATACGTGGCGCTCTAATTTCCCTACAACACCCGGTGCGTTTCAGGAGACTGGTACTGGCGGTGGTTTCCTGATGAAATTCTCACCGAATGCCGATTCCTTAATATTTTCGACCTATATCTCGGGAGGTAGCGGATTCTATGGTAAAGTTCGAACGCTTGCTGATAATTCCATATATGTCGCAAGTAATGCTTCATCCGGTTGGCCGCTATCGCCGGACGCATTTGACACAGTAAATGCTTCCAGTGAACTTGGTGTGATTCATTTGACGTCTCACGGAGATAGTCTGTTGTTCTGCACCTATTTAGGAGGTGCGAATCATGATTTTCTGTACGACTGTGAAGTAGACTCGCTGGGGCGATTTTATGTCTCGGGGACCACGCAATCTGCGGACTTTCCAACTACTCCCGGTGCGATGTGGGGCGAGTTCGTAGGTATTGAATGCACATTTTTAACGATCTTTGACACAACCGGAGCGTTGGTCTATTCAACCTTTTACAGTCCGATTT
>CAYUIF010000051.1:0-13621 GCA_964444755.1 uncultured Alphaproteobacteria bacterium
CAATTTGCCGATGTGTTGAGTGCCTACATTGGCAAGCAGCAGCCCGAACCGGGAATGTGGATCCAAGGTTCGGGATTGGATGAAACGCTCATCGAAGTCAATCGGCACGATATAGATAAAGTGTGCAAAGAGAATCCGGTCTTCATTTGGACACACGATCTGCATTCGGCAGTGGTGAATTCAGCAGCTCTGGCATTGGTGCAGATTGACAAGGACGTGATCGATCCGGTCGGGGGTAAGTTCGAGCGTGATACGACAGGGAACATAACGGGAGTGCTAAGAGAAAACGCGGCCTTCGTATTGCAGCGGGCGATCCCGCCGATTACCGCCGAGCAAGCGCATAATGCGTTAGTACAAGCGCAGAACTACGCGTTCTCGCTGGGAATCACTTCCGTCAGCAGCAGCGTGAGATCGGATTACTTACCGCATTACCTGACGTTTTCGGAGAGTGTTGATCGAAAAATCGGAATTAATGCGTGGCGGGTGAGCGAAGAGTTCTCGATTGAACAGGATCGGTTCGAGAAAATCGAAGGCAGTAGTTTTCGATTAGCGACACTGAAAGGCTTTGCCGATGGCGCGTTGGGCTCACGGTCGGCGGCGTTCTGGGAACCGTATGCCGATGCTCCGCAGAATTCGGGAATGCCGCTCGTACGGGAAGGACCATTGGCAAGGTGGATGCGCGCGGCGCATAATGAAGGCTATCAAATTGCTATTCATGCCATCGGGGATCGCGCCAACAGTATTTGTTTGGACGCCGTCGAAATGGCGGGATCGGGGGGAAACGGACCGCAATTCCGCCCGCGTATTGAGCACGTGCAGCATCTGCGCGAACGCGATATCAAGCGATTTGCCGAATTGAATGTGATTGCCTCGATGCAGCCGATTCACTGCCGGGCGGATATGCGATTTGTCGAACCGCGCTTGGGAGCGGAGCGGGCGCGCTTTTCGTACACGTGGCGAAGTCTGTTGAATGCCGGAGCGACATTAGCCTTCGGCAGCGATTGGCCGATTGAAGAACTGAGTCCGATTACGGGGATTCATGCGGCGGTAACAAGGCTAGACGAAAACGGGAATCCGCCGGGAGGATGGCAGCCGCAAGAATGTATTAGCGCAGAGGAAGCGCTGAAAGCCTATACGTCCGGCGGGGCGTTTGCCGCATTTTGGGAGCGTGAGCGAGGAACCATTGAGGTGGGAAAGCAAGCGGATTTAACGGTGTTATCACGAGATATTCTTCGCTGTTCAGCCGATAAAATTTCAGATACGAAAGTGCTGATGACCGTGGCCGATGGGAAAATAGTCTACCAGAATTGATGGTCAGCCGCCTCTATGCAATACATAAAAAGCGCCCTCGAAACGAGGGCGCTTCAGTGTTTTCGGGAGTAAAGCTCAGGCGTTGGCTTTCATCCACTTGATAAAATCTTTGAGTCCGTCGGCGAAATCCACCGCGTGATGAAAGCCCAATTCCGCTTCGGCGCGGGACGTATCGGCGTAGGTTTGATAGACGTCGCCGGGCTGGGGCGGAAGAATTTTTCTCCGCAAAGGCTTTCCCACATTCTGTTCGATCATTTCCAACAAATCCCGCAGCGCGATCGGGTGGGACGAACCGAGATTGAAAATGCCGTAGCGCGGCTCCGGTTCGCTGACCCAACGCATCGAACCAAGAATACCCGTTACGATATCCGCGATGTGAGTGTAATCCCGTCGTGAACTGCCGTCACCGAAAACGGGCAGTTCCTCGCCGTTCATAGCCAACGTTACGAATTTTCGAATGGCCAAATCAGGACGCTGGCGTGGACCGTACACGGTAAAGAACCGCAGACAGGCGATGGACATGCCGTGTATATGATGATACGAATGACAGAGTGCCTCGCCGGCTTTTTTGGTTGCGCCGTAAGGGGAAAGGGGATTATCCGTATTCAGTGATTCCGATAGCGGACCGCCGCCCTGATTCCCATAAACGGAGGATGAAGACGCGAAGATGAAGCGGCGAACTCCGGCGTCCCGCGCCGCCTCGAGCATCATCGTCGTTCCATTCACGTTTACATCGGTATATCCAACGGGATCGAGTATCGATGGCCTCACGCCGGCGCGAGCCGCCAGATGAACGAGGATGTCCGGTTGAGCTTGGCGGATCAGAGATTGCACAAAATCCCGATCCCTAATATCACCTTCGTGCAGTGTCCATCCGGATTGAGTTGCGAGGTATTCAATGTTCTTGTCTTTTTGGGAACGGGGATAATACGGATCAAAGTTATCCAAGGCGGCAACTTGTGCGCCAGCCGACACCAAGTGCTCCCCAAGGTGCGAACCGATGAAGCCCGCACCGCCCGTTAGCACTATTCTTAAGTTATTGATATTTAACATTTATTGGAAAACCCTGTGGTTTCTGCTGATCCAGTTCCGAGAAAATGAAACTGCCCCGCCAATGTACCGCAGTCAAGCGCAAGAGTCAAGCCGATATTTTAGATATCTATAGCTATGTTGATTGAATATTTGCTTGACAATAACTCCTCTTTGGAATTATATTTGTGTTTCGCTACTATTCCTCTGATCTGGCAAAGAGACTATGGCGGAGTAGCTCAGTTGGTTAGAGCACGGGAATCATAATCCTGGTGTCGGGGGTTCGAGTCCCTCCTCCGCTACACGACAGAACCGGGCCGACGATTATAACGTTCGGTCCGGTTTTTCATTAATTTTGTATGATTCTTCAACGAAGTTAGTTTTTATATTTTGAATAATCAATGGTATAATAAGATCGATTGCATTCTGAAGCGGTATACGCTGGAAAGTGATCGTCTACTGGTGGCTACATCGGGTGGTGCGGACTCAGCCGCCCTATTAGTGCTGCTATCCGACCTTATGAAGATTAACTCAGATCGGTTGGTGGCGGGCTATGTGGATCATGGGCTAAGGGAGGATTATCAATCCGATATTTCGGCAATTAGACATTCTGTGGAATCGAGAAATATTCCATTGTTAATAAAATACGTAAAAACAAATGATTACATAATAGAAAATAGGGTATCGGTGGAGGTTGCGGCACGAGTTCTACGCTATCGCGCACTGACAGAGATGGCAGAATCAACCGGATGCCGCTGGATCCTCACAGGGCATACGATGGATGATTCGGCGGAAACGGTATTATTGAGAATCCGGGATGGCGCTCTATGGTATGAATGCACGGGAATTCCCGAACAACGAGGAAATATCCTAAGGCCATTATTGTCGCTGCATCGCGCGGAACTGCGAACCTGGGTGGTATCGCAGGGTATTCCGTTCTATGAAGATAAGACGAACAGCGATCCCCGGTTCAGAAGGAACCAATTGCGGCTAAAAGTAACAGACTACCCGGAATTCTGGACGGAGAGCCGGATTAAAAGGCTGCATGATGCGGGGCATGATCTGCAACAATCTGTTGAGGGCTGCCGTAAGGGGGCACAGTTATTCATTAAAGCCTATAATATCTCACGGAATCCATCGGCAATCGGCCTTGCAATTAATGAGATTTTACGCTATTTTGATAGCTTGATCTTTGTCCCTGTGGAAGTTGCGTGGGGCATGCTGGCCAGCCAGCCGGACGGGCGGTTGTCTTCCGTACAGCGGCGGCAGATTGTGGATTGTCTGCGGGGCAATGCCCAAACAGCGCGGTTAGAGCTATTGAAAGGCTTAATGTTTGAACGACGGGGGAGTCGGATTTGGATTTATCGGAAACCGTTTGCCGCGGTTCATCGAATAATCGTGTGCGGAACGACACGAATTACGGAACGAAATGCCGTAATACGGGTTGAAAGACGAAGCATCGAGGAAATTCCGCCGTGCGGAACGGTTGTCGCCAGTGAACGCATACTGAATCATCCACTGGCACTGCGTAACTGGCAAGCGGGCGACCGGATTAAAGTCCGCCACCGCCCGACGAAAAAGATTGCCGAATGGTTAGGGGAACAGAAAATCGATCCCCTGACACGAAACAATACTCTGGTATTGGTTGACGATGCGGGACCCGTGTGGATCGTCGGCGGAACCGTTGCCGAACGGATTTTACCGCATCAAGACGAACAAGTTGTTGTATGGATAAGCTGGAAGACTGATGATTGAGACTTTGAAGAAGACAGAGACGGGAATTGTCGGGAGCGGCGAGCATCGCTTCCGCCTCATGATAAGCCGGGAAACGATAGCGGAACAGATTCACGTGCTGGCGGATCGGTTGCGCAACGATTATCACGACAAGAATCCGATTTTTCTTGGCGTGTTGAACGGCTGCTTTATTTTCATGGCGGATTTGATCCGCGAAATCAATATTCCGTGTGAAGTGGATTTCATTAAGCTCTCCAGTTATGCCAATAGCATGACATCGGGAACCGTGAATCTGATCAAGGATGTGGACGCACATTTGGAAGGTCGTCACATCATCCTCGTGGAAGATATCGTGGACACCGGGAAATCGCTGGGTTTTCTCCGCAGCCATCTGCAGGCGATGAAACCCGCCAGTCTGGTGATGGCGGCGATGTTCATCAAGAGTCTCGAGAAGTCCAATGGGATTCGGGCGGAATACGTCGGAATGGAGATTCCCGACGAGTTCGTGGTGGGATACGGTCTGGATTTCGCACAACAATGGCGGCAATTGCCAGATCTATACGTAAGAATTGAGGATTAACTTCCCCCGTGCAGCGCGATTCCAAACAAGAACAAGACAACAAAAAGCGCAAGCCTCCTGAAGAGCGCATCGAATGGAAGCGGGCTTCGCGGACGCTGTATGTGCTGTTGCTGATCGTTTTCGGATTTATCGTATTGACGCAGCTGTTCGAACAGCGTTCACGCGAATCGGAGATTTCGTATGCGGAATTTGAACAAAAAGTCGAAGCCGATTCCGTGAGTGAGGGCACGATCATCGGACAAACACTGCACGGTAAGTCTGTTGACGGAAAGCAATTTCATACAACTCTACCTCCGACATTGGACAGCGAAATGCTTGATCGTTGGCGGTCGCATGGCGTGGTGTTGAAATTCAAGGAAAAACGTCCCGACTTTGGAACCTATTTGCTCAATATTCTGCCGTGGCTGGCGGTAATTGCGTTTACGATTTTCATGCTCAGCCGGATGCAGGGCGGCATGGGACCGAAGGGACTGTTCAATTTCGGCAAGAGCAAAGCCAAGATGGTTTCGGAAGGCAAGCCGAAATTGACGTTCAACGATGTCGCGGGGGCTGAAGAGGCGAAAGAAGAGCTGGCCGAGATCATCGAATTCCTGAAGAATCCGCGCAAGTTCGTGCGGTTGGGCGGGCGGATTCCGCGCGGTTGCTTGCTGCTGGGACCTCCGGGAACCGGAAAGACGCTGCTGGCGAAAGCGGTGGCGGGCGAGGCGGGAGTGCCGTTTTTCTCGATCAGCGGCGCCGAGTTCGTGGAAATGTTCGTGGGCGTCGGCGCGAGCCGGGTGCGGGATTTGTTCGAAACCGGCAAGAAGAATGCGCCCTGCATCATTTTCATTGACGAGATTGACGCGGTGGGACGGCATCGCGGCGCGGGCTTGGGCGGCGGGCATGACGAACGCGAGCAGACGCTTAATCAGTTGCTGATCGAGATGGACGGATTCGAGGAGAACGACGGAGTCATACTGATCGCCGCCACCAACCGTCCCGATATTCTCGATCCGGCGCTCTTGCGTCCGGGCCGGTTCGACCGCCAGATCGTGGTGGATCGTCCCGACGTGCGCGGGCGCGTAGGAATCCTGAAAGTTCATGCCAAGAACAAACCGCTGGCAGCGGACGTTGATCTGGAAGTGATCGCCAAAGGCACGCCGGGCATGGCGGGAGCGGAACTCAGCAACCTGATGAACGAAGCGGCGCTGATCGCCGCCCGCCGCAACAACGATACGATCACGATGGCCGATTTGGAGTTCGCCCGCGAGAAAGTGCTGATGGGGGTTGAACGCAAGTCGGTGGTGATTTCCGAAAAGGAGAAGCGCGCTACGGCTTATCATGAAGCAGGTCATGTACTGGTGGCTAAATTCATTCCCGATCATGACCCGGTGCACAAGGTGACGATTATTCCACGCGGCCGGGCGATGGGAATCACGCATTTCGTGCCGCTGGACGACAAGCACAGCTATGCCCGCGGATATTTGGAAGGGCGGCTGGCGATTCTAATGGGCGGAAGAATGGCGGAATGGCTGGTCTTCAAGGAACTCACCAGCGGCGCATCCGATGATCTGAAGAGAATCAGTGACGTTGCCAAACAAATGGTAACGCAGTGGGGAATGTCGGAACGGATCGGTCCGCTGACCTACGGGAAGAAGGACGAAGAAGTATTTCTGGGGCGCGATTATACTCATATTCAGGACTACAGCGATCAGACGGCCAACGCCATTGACGAAGCCGTGCGGGAGATCGTGAAGAATGCCGAGAGTACGGCCGAGACTATTCTTACTCGCGAAATTGACCGGCTGCACAAGCTGGCGAACGCGTTGTTCGAAAAGGAATCTCTCGATGGTCACGAGATTGATGAGATACTCGGTCTCGATCCGGCGAAGGATCCCGATTTGGCCACCGCTGAAAAACAATCGCTTCCCGATTAATTAAATCGGAAACCGGATGGATCCCCGAGAAGAAGAGGAACTAAGGCAACTTATCCGCAAAGAGCTCGAAAACCGCGAGCGGCTGCGCGACAAGCACGGCGAAGCGGAGCGCAGGCAATGGACGGAGGATTTCTCCGACGAACGCCAGCGCGTAATCGAGGAGGAAATCGCGGCGTTCTATCGTTCCAAGGGCGGGTATCAGCGGTACGAGAACGAGGACGGCGAAATCGAGTGGTTGACGGATGCCGAAATCCGCGAGCGCGAACAGCAGATCCCCGTTGACATCGAGGAGCTGGAAGTCGGACAGCGACAGGTACGCAATCGCCTTATCGCTTCCGTCTTCTTGGTGGTGATCGTGATTGCGCTGCTGATGATCGTACTGCGCGATAAAACGGGCAGTGTGCAAGTCATCTGCAATGTTCCGGACGCGCAGATTTCGCTGAATGGTTCAACGACCGAGTATGTCACCGACGCCAAGCTGCGGAATCTTCCCGCCGGTCCGCATTTGATTTCCGTATCGAAGTACGGTTACGTTCCCGACGGGACGGCCAGTAAACGAGTGGACGTCCGGGCGAATCACAGTGAAGTGGTCATTTTCAAATTGAAACCCATGCAGCGAGATACGCTTGGTGGACAAGGATAAAATCAGGTCGGCGGTTTCACAGATTCTTGAAGCGATCGGGGAAGACCCGCAGCGGCCGGGATTACGCGATACGCCCGAGCGGGTCGCAACGATGTTCGAAGAGATTTTTTCGGGTATCGGAATAAACGCCGAGAACGAGCTGAAAGTTTTCACGGCGGAGCATCACGAAATGATCATCCACCGCGATATTCCTTTCTACTCGATGTGCGAACATCATTTGCTGCCGTTTTGGGGATTCGCCTCGATCGCTTATATTCCCAAGGATTCGAAAGTCACAGGGTTTTCGTCGTTGGCGCGGATCGTGCGCGTGCTGGCACAGCGGCCGCAATTACAGGAAACGATGACGACCGGCATTGCCGACGCGGTCATGCGCAAGCTCAAACCGATGGGTGTGTTCGTGGTCATTCGCGCCCAGCATTTGTGCCTGATGATGCGCGGCGAAAAGGTGCACGGCAGTTGGACGGTGACATCGGCGGTTCGCGGAGTGATGACCAGCCAAGCCACGCGACTGGAAGCGCTGCATTTGATGGACGGGCAATAACATGCTTGGCCACCGCGTATGGAAACACCGTACCGGTGAATTTGTATTGGGCGGGCGAACACTGATCATGGGCATCGTGAACGTCACGCCCGACTCGTTTTCGGACGGCGGGAAATATTTCGATGCCGGGGCGGCGGCGGCGCACGCCATGGCCTTGCGCGATGCCGGAGCCGATTTGGTGGATTTGGGAGCGGAGTCCACGCGACCGGGCAGCCAGCCGGTCAGCGCTTCCGAACAATTGCAGCGGTTGCTGCCGGTTCTGGATCGTCTTCGCCAGCAGCTCAATATTCCGATTTCAATTGACACCTCGCTCAGTGAGGTTGCCGCGTTGTGTTTGGGGAAAGGCGCGGCGATCATCAACGACGTAACAGGATTGCGTCAGGATCCGAATCTGGCACACGTCTGCGCGCAATCGGGTGCCGGAGTCGTGGTGATGCATATGCGGGGAACTCCCGCCACGATGCAGACCGACATTTCATATGCAGACCTATTCAGCGAAATTCATTCCTTTTTATTCGATTCGGTAGCTTATGCTTTGCACGCGGGAATCCAGCAAGATCACATCGTAGTTGATCCCGGCATCGGCTTCGGCAAAACCTTCGAACAAAACTATCTTTTGTTAGGCGGAATGAAGAGGTTTTCCGATCTGGCGGCGGGTGTACTGGCGGGTCCCTCCCGCAAGGCCTTTACCGGTGAATTCAATGAGCGGCCCGCCGAACAACGACAGTATTCCACGGCGGCTGCCGTCGCCCTCGCCGCGTTGAACGGCGCGGACATTGTGCGAGTTCATGACGTCGCAGAGATGCGGCAAATCACCGATATCATTGACCGATTTCGCGAGATCCATGAGCAAGACCGATTCTGATATTAAAATTCTTCCGATGAGTTCGGATCATTTGGCGGCCGTGGCCGATATCGAAACGTCGGTATTTCCCGATCCGTGGAGTGCCGCCAGTTTCCTGGAAGCGATGAGCTTCTCCGACAAATGCTGGGTTGCCGTGGCGGGAAACCGGGTGGCCGGATACCTGGTGACTCAATGGGTCATGGATGAGATTCATATTCTCAATATTGCCGTCGCCAAGGATATGCAGCGGCGCGGAATCGCCCGAAAATTGCTGGAGATGCTACTTGATTCAGGCAAACGCTGCGGCATTGCCGAGATCTTTTTGGAAGTGCGCAAGTCCAACCATCCGGCACAGGCACTTTATCACGCATTCGGATTTACCGCATTGACGACACGAAAACGCTATTATCGCGACGGTGAAGATGCATTGATCATGCATTGTCCATTGGTCACCGACGATTACCCCAGCGAAGACCTCTCGCCCTCGGCCGAGAGTTCCGATATAACGAGGTAGATTTATGGCACTCGAATGGTTCAAACGAGATAAATCCGGTCTGGTATCGCAGCCCAAAAAGGCGACGCCGGATAATCTTTGGGTCAAATGCGACAGCTGCGGGGAAATCGTATTCAGCCGCGAATTGGAAAAGCGGCTGCGCGTATGTCCCAAATGCAATTTCCATTTTCCGGTATCCGGCGATCAATATATTGCGATCATCGCGGATGACGGATCGTGGGAGGAATTCGCCCACGAATTGCTGTCCACCGATCCGTTGGGCTTCAAAGACCAGATGAAATATGCCGACCGCATTGTTTCGTCAGTCAAGAAAACCAACCTGAACGAAGCCATAACCACCGGAACGGCTGCCGTTGGCGGTTATCCGTGCGTGCTGGGGATCATGGAATTCGCGTTCATGGGTGGAAGCGTCGGCAGTGTGGTCGGCGAAAAACTGGCCCGAGCGGTGGATCGCGCGATCGCCGAACGGCGGGCATTGATTGTTGTGTCACGTTCGGGCGGAATGCGGATGCAGGAAGGCATGGTTTCGCTCATGCAAATGGCGAAAGCCAGCGTGAAACTGGTCGAGCTTTCCGATGCGGGGTTGCCGTTCATTTCGATACTGACTAATCCCACCACGGGCGGAACCACCGCCAGCTTTTCGATGCTGGGCGATGTGAACCTGGCGGAACCGGGCGCGCTGATCGGCTTTGCCGGACCGCGCGTCATCAAGCAAACGATCGGACAAGACCTCCCGGCGGGATTCCAACGCAGCGAATTTTTGATGGAGAAGGGTTTCTTGGATCGCATCGTATCGCGCGGCGAATTGAAAAGCACGTTGACATCGTTATTGGCCTTTTTCATGAATCCGGCCGAGGAGACTGCGTGAGAATTCTGGTCTCGAACGATGATGGAATCCAGGCGCCCGGTCTGCATGCTTTAGTGAAAGCACTGAAGGGGTGGGGCGAGATTTGGGTAATTGCGCCGGATCGTGAGCAATCGGCCGTGGGACATGCGATCACAATGCATGAGCCGATTCGCTTGTTCCCGTGGGAAGTTGAGGATGCCGATTACACGTATGCCATCAGCGGCACGCCGGCGGATTGCGTGAAATTGGCGCTAACCGAATTAATGTCTGATCCACCGGATTTGGTGATTTCGGGAATTAATCGCGGCGAGAATACGGGCATTTCAGTGATATATTCGGGAACGGTCTCGGCGGCTACGGAAGGGGCGATCAACGGTTTACCGGCAATGGCGGTTTCGCTGGCATCGTTTACTTCGACGGATTATTCGGATGCCGGACGCATCGCGCGACGGGTAGCGGAAAGGATGATGGAGCGGGGATTGCCGCCGGAAACGCTGCTGAATGTGAATATTCCGCCGCTTCCGATACACAAAATTCGGGGGATTCGGGTTGCTCCGCAAGGACGGGCGCGGTTTCAGGAAACGTTTTCCAAACGAGCCGATCCGCGCGGTCGAATCTATTATTGGATGGATGGCGATCGCGTCCCGCTCACCGAAACCAATACCGATTCGACGGCTTTACATGAAGGATATGCGACGGTGACGCCGATTCGTTTGGATTTGACCAATTATGACTTTCTGAACGAACTGAGCGCATGGCCGTTGGAACTGGATGTGGAGGTTGGTTCGTGAAGCACGTCGAGCGTATACTGATTCTGGATTTCGGCTCACAGACGACACAGCTGATCGCCCGGCGGTTGCGGGAATTGGGAGTCTATTGCGAAATCGCTCCCTTCTCAATTCCGGCAAACGAGGCGCTGACACCGGAAACCTGCGGGATTATTTTTTCTGGCAGCCCGGCCAGCGTAAACGAACCGAACTCGCCGCATCCCGACCCGGCGATCTTCGAAAGCAAGCGGCCGATGCTGGGCATTTGCTACGGCATGCAGCTCATCGGCGAACATTTCGGATCGCATGTCGTTCCAGGATTGCAGGGGGAATTCGGACGAGCGTCCATTTCGGTGCGCGATAACGGTGCGATCTGGAACGGCTTGGGCAGTCAAGTGGACGTATGGATGAGCCATGGCGATCATATCGAAAAAGTGCAGGAACCGCTGATCGAGATCGGAGGCAGCGAAGCGGGACTCGTTTCGGCAGTGGCGCATCGCGAGCGACCGATATACGGAGTGCAATTCCATCCCGAAGTTACGCACACGCCGCGCGGCAAGGACATTCTGCGCAACTTCGCCTTCGATGTGTGCGGCTGCCGCGGCGGCTGGTCTATGGAATCATTCATTGACAGCGCGATTGCAGAAATACGGGCGCGGGTCGGGCAATCGAAGGTGATCTGCGCGGTCTCGGGCGGTTTGGATTCGACGGTGGCGGCAGTACTGATCGGACGCGCCATCGGTCAGCAGTTGATCAGCGTTCACGTGGATACGGGTTTGGGCCGCAAGGGCGAACGGGAGGAGATCGAGCAGGTTTTTGCGGAGCATGAACATATCCGGTTGAATGTGGTGGATGCTTCCGAGGAATTCTTCCGGAATCTGGCGGGCGTGACCGAACCCGAAACGAAACGGAAAATCATCGGGCGAACGTTCATCGACGTATTTCAGCGCGAAGCGAGCCGCGTGGATGGCGCGGAATTTCTGGCGCAAGGTACACTTTATCCCGACGTTATCGAAAGCGTATCGGTGCGCGGACCTTCGGCAACGATCAAATCGCATCACAACGTCGGCGGACTTCCGGAAACGCTCCATCTCAAGCTGATCGAACCGCTGCGTGAATTATTCAAAGACGAAGTACGTGAAGTCGGCCGATTATTGGGAATTCCCGAAACGATTCTCTACCGGCATCCGTTCCCCGGACCGGGGCTGGCGGTTCGCGTGTTGGGTGAAGTCACGCGGGCGCGCTGCGATCTGTTGCGCGAGGCGGATTTCATCTACATGCAGGAATTGATGCGTTCCGGTTGGTATCGAAAAACCCGGCAAGCGTTTGCCGTATTGCTGCCGGTGAAGGCGGTGGGTGTGATGGGCGATCAACGCACTTATGAGAACGTGTGTGTGCTGCGCGCGGTGGATACGGATGATTTCATGACGGCGGATTTCACACGCTTGTCGTTCGATCTGTTGGCGCGGATTGCCAGCCGCATCGCCAATGAAGTGCGCGGCATCAATCGCGTTACCTATGACATCACCTCCAAACCGCCGGCCACCGTGGAGTGGGAATAGTTGTCAGATGAAGCAAAATCAACGAAACGGAAATAAGAAATAATGTGCGGAATCATCGGATATGCGGGAAAGCGTCAGGTGGTGCCGGTTCTGTTCGGCGCGCTAAAACGCATGGAGTATCGCGGCTATGATTCCGCCGGGATTGCGGTTTTCACTAACGGGCGTTTGAAAATCGAAAAGGATGCCGGTAAGGTTTCGCATCTTGAGCAGAAAGTCCAAACCCTGAAAATTGTCGGAGTGTCGGGGATTGGGCATACCCGTTGGGCGACGCACGGCGTGCCGAATCAGAACAATGCCCATCCCCATACGGGCGGAGCAGGCAAAATTGCATTGGTACATAACGGGATTATCGAGAACTATGCCGCCTTGCGTACGGAATTGGCTAAAAACGGCAGTCAGTTTCAGACGGAAACCGATACGGAAGTTCTGGCGCATCTGATCCATAAATTCTATAGAGGCGATTTAACACAAGCCGTGCGGCAAGCGCTGGCGCTGGTCCAGGGAACGTACGGGTTGGCGATTGTTTGTGCTGACGAGCCCGGTCGGATTGTGGCGGCGCGGATGGGTTCACCGATGATCATCGGCCATGGAGACGGAGAGAATTTCATTGCTTCCGACGCGGCGGCGTTTTTGAATTTTACGCGCGATGTGACGTACATGGAAGACGGGGAGATTGCCACAATCACGCAGGATTCGGTAGAGCATCGCACGTTAACCGATATTCCGGTGGACCGGCAAGTCGAACAGATCACTTTCGATATTAAAGCCATCGAAAAAGGCGGCTATCCGCATTTCATGCTGAAGGAGATCTGCGAGCAACCGAGTACCGTTGCCGATTCGATGCGCGGTCGCGTCTTGTTGGATGAGGGCATGGCGAAATTCGGGGGATTGCGTGCCTTTCAGCAGGAGTTCTTCAGCGCACGACGGATAATACTTATCGGATGCGGGACAAGCTGGCATGCCGGTCTGGTGGGGGAATATATTTTCGAAGAATTGGCAGGTGTTCCGTGCGAAGTGGAATATGCTTCGGAATTCCGATATCGCTCACCGATCATCGAGCCGGGAACCATCGTATTGGCGATTACGCAATCCGGCGAAACGCTGGATACGCTGGGCGCGGTGCGGGAAGCGAAGCGGCACGGCGCACGGGTGTTCGGAATCTGCAATGTGGTCGGTTCTTCGATTGCCCGTGAAACCGAAGCGGGAGTTTATATTCACGCCGGACCCGAAATCGGCGTTGCGTCCACCAAAGCATTTACGGCGCAGGTTTCCGTGCTCTTCATGCTAGCACTATGCCTGGGACGATCCCGCCGGATCGGCGCCAGTGAAGGCC
>CAYUIF010000052.1:0-10949 GCA_964444755.1 uncultured Alphaproteobacteria bacterium
TCCATTATGCGGTTGACCGATTGCCGAATAGAATCGGCCGGGCTGAGTCTTCACGAAAGTAATGTCGGTAGCAATATTCTCAACACCTTTTTTCGTTACGACCGGGACCGTCGGCTGCAACGACGATGGTCCCTCACCGCGTTCAACCCGCAACCGCAATTCGGGAGCATTCGCTACGGCATATTGTCCTTTATCCGGATCGAAAAACGGATACGACCATCCCGACACCACTTGAATTCCCGGCGCGCGGGGAATGATCACATACTTAAAAATCTTCTTGCCTTGGATACGACCCTGACTGCGGCGAATATCTTCCGAGACTTCGGGAGCGAAGCTCTGCAGATCCGGCGGGAAATTGATCGCCGGATTCGGCAGCATTTTGACATTCCCTGTTCCTTCCACTTCCACCGTCAGCGTGACGGCTTCATCGGTTTTGCAGTCCTGCCGATCGAAGGAAGCCCGAACCCGGAATTGCCCGACGGCTCCATCAAAGCCGGTCGGAACGTTATACTCCGGCAGCGGCTTGGCTTTGATCTTCACACTTGGCGAAACCACTTCAATCGGCTGCATTTGTACGCCCATCTGGAAAAACGGATCATTGAAGATATCGAAGGGATCGTTGGTGCGCCGCCGTGTGTTGCGTTGGATCTTGGTTGAAATGACCAGGGGTTCAACTTCCAGATCACCGGCAGTTGTCGGGAAGAGCGCCGAACGGCGAATCACCGCCGATTTATAGGAGCGGCCGTTGACGATTTCGTCCGCCAGCGGCAGCTCCTTAGGCATCGGAATATCTTCGATCCAGAAGCCGGTTGCTTTGGGAAGTTGAGTGAATTCGGGATTGGTAATCTGAACCGAGAAGAATATTTTGTAACTGATATTAATCTGTTCGCCGACATAGGTTTCGGTCTTGTCGGGATACACTCGCAAGAAGACCTCTTGCGCGTCGGTTCCGCGCGAGTTTTCGGCTATTGTATTGCTTCCCGCCGGATAGATTTTGAGGGCAATCGGTTTAGTGGAATATTTTCGTCCCTTGAATATCACCGAGGTTTCGCCGATTTGCGCATCTCCCGGCTTTTGAGCGCGCAGTACATAAGTGAACGATGACGACGACGAAACCCGTCCGTTAATAATCGAGGTACTGGAACTACGGCTGGGTCCGCCCGCCATCATGAGATTTTCCAGCGGCGGCAGTTGGGGGGTCGGAACACCCGAACCCGCGCCTTCGAATGACAACGTTAAATTTACGCTCTCACCGACGCGCACTGCCGTGCGATCCACTGACGCATTGAAACTATATTGCGCTTGCGCCGGCAGCGCGGCAAGTACCAGAAATAGTGCGTAGTACCACCTCACCAGTCTTTCTCCCGTTTGGCGCGCGCCATGACTTTAACTTTCTTGGCATCTTTCAAGGCATTTTGCTCATTCTGCAGCAGTGCATTGAGCAGCCGCTCGGCTTCTTCCGGTGACATTTGCTGATCAGGACGCTGCTGGGCTTGTTGTTGCTGCTGCTCTTGGTCCTGCTGATGATTCTGCTGTTGCTGTTCTTGTTCTTTTTGTTCGTCCTGAGAATCCTTCTTCTTCTTCTGCTGCTGCTGTTGTTGCTGATCCTGTTGCTCCTGCTGTTCCTGCGGCTGGTCTTTCTGGTCTTGGTTCTGTTGTTGCTGCTGTTGTTGCTGCTGAAGCATGCGTTTAGCCAATTCCAGATTGTACTTGGCTTCCAGATCGTTAGGATTGCGCTTCAACGATTCAATATAGGCTTCGGCAGCTTTATCGTATTTCTGGTTTTGGAACAGTGTATTGCCTAAGTTGTAGAGCGTGCCGGCTTGTTCGGGCAGCGTTTCTTTCGGCGACAACGATCCGGCATACGCCTGCATCGCCTGCTCATAGTTCCCGCTTTCGTAGAGCACGTTGCCGACGTCATACAACACGACGGAGCTGTCGCCATGCTGATCCAACGCCCGCTTATAGTGCGTCATAGCGGCATCGGGATTGCCCGCCTCCGCCGCGCTGTTACCTTTCTTCACTTGCCCGCGCGGCGAAGCGAATAATACCAGCGGGATCGCCAGCAGCAGAAGTAGATACCTGAGGTAGCCGCCCGTCATTTCCCCTCCTGAGCCGTCTTGCGGCGGCGGAAACGTTCCATCAGCGCCCAGCCTTTGCGTTCGGATACGAAAAACTCCGCGATCAGCAGCAATAGCGCAGGCAATATCAGGAACTGAAAGCGGTCTTCGTAAGCAGTGAACTGCTTCTTTCCGAATTCCTGCTTTTCCATCGACGAGATATCGGACCAAATCGCTTGCAGTTCCTGTGCGCTTTTAGTTCCCCGCAAATAGCGCCCGCCACCCGCTTCGGCGATCCGGTCCAGCAGCACGTCATTTAGTCGTGTCACGACTACCACTCCGCCTTTATCGCGTTTGAATCCCGCGTCCCGTCCCTGCTCATCCTTCAGAGGAATCGGCGCACCCTGTGGAGTGCCCATGCCGATTGTATAGACTTTAATGCCTTCGCGGGCTGCGTCTTCCGCCGCTTCAATGGCGCGCTCTTCGTGATCTTCGCCATCCGTAATGATAATCAGCACGCGACTTTTCGCATCCGGATTGTTGAAGGATTTGCGAGCGAGATCAATGGCATCCGCCAGCGCCGTTCCCGGATCAGGCACTAAATTGGGTTCCAGTACCCGCACCAGCAGCTTGACCGCCCCGTAATCCGTCGTTAATGGACAATGCATAATCGCCGAACCTGCAAAGGCAATCAATCCGATCCGGTCGCCCTTCAGACCATTGACAAATTCGAGAATTTCATGCTTGGCGCTTTCCAACCGAGTCGGCGGCAAGTCTTCACATTCCATACTGGTCGAAACGTCCACCGCCAGGATTACGTCCACACCCTGTCGTTTGACTTCTTCCAGTTTGGTACCGACTTGCGGATTCGCCGCTCCCGTCACCAGAAATGCCCATGCGATAATCCATAGAATCGCCTTGGCGCGCAGCTTCCCGCCGCTGATCGAATGGGCGACTCGTCCCAACAATGACTCGCCTACAAACATCGTCGTTGCTTGTCGGCGTCGCCGGAGCAAATATATGAATCCACCGATCCACACCGGAATGAGTAATAAAAGCCACAATAAGGCCGGATGATCGAATCGAATCATGGCAGTTTTCTCAAAACAGTGAATCCTAAAATCGCATCCAGCATCACCGCAATTAATGCCGCCCAGAGCCAGGGACGGAACATTTCCGCCACCCGCCGATATTCTTCCACATTGACTTTCGTGCGTTCCAGCTTGTCAATTTCGCCGTAGATTTGGCGCAGTGTTTGGTTATTGGTGGCGCGAAAATACTTGCCGCCGGTCAGACTGGCGATCTCCCGCAGCATGTCTTCGTCAATATTGACCGGCACGTTCTGATAGCGCTTGCCGAAAACCGTTTCCACGGGATAAGGCGCTTCGCCGCGCGTTCCGACACCGATTGTATAAACGCGAATCCCCAGGGCCTGCGCCGCCTGTGCCGCCGTCACCGGATCGATTTCGCCGCGATTGTTTTGCCCGTCGGTCAATAGAACCACTACGCGGCTTTTCGCTTCCGATTCCCGCAGCCGGTTCAATGCAGTAGCTAAAGCCATCCCGATCGCCGTTCCGTCCTCCACCATCCCCATGTGGAGGTCATCCAGCAAGCTGACGACCACGGAATAATCCGTCGTGAGCGGGCACTGCGTAAAACTCTGGGCGGCAAACGGTACGATTCCGATACGATCGGAATAGCGGCCTTCCACGAACTCAACGGCTACTTTCTTTGCTGCTTCAATCCGATTCGGCTTCAAATCTTCCGCCGCCATCGAGGTCGAAGTATCCAAGCACAGAATAATATCTATCCCCTCAATACTGCGCTTGACTTCTTTGTCAAATTCCTGTGGTCGTGCCAGAACCACAATCAATAACGCAACTCCGATTAAGCGGAAGACAAACGGCAGATGTCGAAGCCGCACCCGCAGCGACTGCCGCACACCTTTGGCATGATCGATGGTCGGATACCGGAAATCGCTCCGCCTTTGGTTGTCACGCCAGAAATGGAAATAGACCATCACCGGCAGAATCAACAGCAGCCAGAACAGTTGAGGATTGGCGAAGGTCATGCGGCTTTCGCCTCCTCGGTCGGTTCGTCAAGCTGCGGCTTCGTAAGATTGATTAGCTCGAAGCCCAGATCAATATAGGATTCGCAGCGATTGAAGTCCGGCAAATACTTGGCGAACTTCACCAAGTCGGCTTCGCTCAGAATCGGCAGCAAGCGTTTGGATAGATAGTCGGGATAGCCGGACTCTTCCAGCTTAATGCTTAAGTCGTAGGTCGTCATTTCCAGCGCCGGGAAATTATACCGTCGTTCCAGATAGCGCCGCATGATATAGGAATACTCGCTGAAAAACTCCATGAGCATTCCCCGGGCTGGATATTTATTATCCCGCAGCGTAATCAAGGCCCGGGTCGCCTCATCATGCGGCGGCAATAGCGGTATCCTTCGGTCTTCTTCAGCCGCCAAACCACGCTTGCGATACCGCCTCGCCAGCCACCAGATTATGACAATTGCCGCCGCCACCGCCAATACCCACCAATAAGCATATAATTCGCGCCATTGAAATGGATGCTCGCGATAGGGTTTTATCGGTAATGGAGTTTGAGCGGTGTCGGGAAGAAGGGATTGGATCGTTACGGAGACCGGCGGTGTGTGCAGGGTTTCGGCGGCGGCTCCGACACCGACAATCACCGGCAAATCGGCAAGAATATGGGTTCCCGTATCGTAGACGGCAATCGTGAAGATGATTTCGTTGTCGGCCGCCAGTTGCGAAGAGTCAATGCCCAGCAGTTCGAAATCGTCCGCCGGCGGCGTGAACACCACCGGTTTGCCGTTGGTGCCTTCAGCGCGCAGCGTGAATCGCAGCGAATCACCCACATGGGCGGTCGGTGGAGACAGATCGGCGGAAAGCCGAGCGCCTGAAGCCGCAATCGTCCATGCCATTAGAATCAGTACCAGAATCCGCTTCATATTACCGCCGCCGCTCCCGTTGTTTGAAGAACTTCACGAGCGGACGGATATAATCCTGATCGGTGCTGAGCGGCAGATAATCCACTCCCGATCTCATGAATTGATTCTTTACCGAAAGCTGCCACGCCCGGTAACTCGTCTCGATTTGCCGGCGAATCCGTGCCGAGGACGAATCAATCCACATCGGCGAACCGGACTCCGCGTCATGCACCCGAATCAATCCTAAATCGGGCAACGAGTATTCACGCGGGTCCGTGAGATGAACCGCGGTGAGATCGTGCTTGCGTCCTACAATACGGATTGCCTTATCGTAGCCGGTATCAATATAGTCGGAAATAAGAAAGACGATGGCTCGCTTCTTTACCACCGAATTCATGTATTCGAGCGCGGCGCGGATATTCGTTCCGCTGCGCTGCGGTTCGAAGGTCAGCAATTCGCGCAGAATCCGCAGAATGTGGCTCTTCCCCTTGCGCGGTGCCACATATTTTTCGACCTTATCCGTAAACAGCAGCAATCCGACTTTATCGTTGTTCTTGATCGCCGAGAACGCTAACACAGCCGCCAGCTCCGCCGCCATTTCCGCCTTAAGCTGACTCCCCGACCCGAACTGCGAAGAACTGGACATATCGCACAGCAGCATCACCAGCAGCTCGCGCTCTTCTTCGAACAGCTTTATATAAGGATGCCCCATTCGGGCTGACACGTTCCAGTCAATCGAGCGAACGTCATCGCCCAATTGGTACTCCCGCACCTCGGCGAAATTCATACCCCGCCCTTTAAAAACGGCGTGGTACTCCCCGGACATGATCTCATTGACCACGCCGCGGGTTTTGATCTCGATTTGGCGGACTTTTTTAAGAATCTCGCGGGTTTCCATCGGGATCAGGGCACTTCAATTGCGTTGAAGACCTTATTGATGACTTCTTCCGAAGTGATCTCTTCGGCTTCGGCTTCATAGGTAACGGTCACGCGATGCCGCAGCACGTCCAAACCGATGGCTCGGATATCCTCCGGTACGACATAGCCGCGACGGCGCAGGAACGCGTGCGCCCGTGCCGCTTTCAATAAATAGATCGAAGCGCGTGGTGACGCCCCGTATTGAATAAGCGGCTTAAGGTCATTCAGCTTGTGCTGTTCCGGCTGCCGCGTGGCGAAAACAATATCCAGCACATAGTTTTCGATCTTGGGATCAACGTAAATCCCTTCGATCAATTTCTGGATGCGCAACACCTCGGCCGGAGTCACTACGGCATTGACCTCTGCAACCTCGGTCAACGAATAAGCGCGCATGATCTTGATCTCGTCCTCGCGGCGCGGATAATCAATCTTGATCTTGAGCATGAAGCGATCCACCTGCGCTTCCGGCAGAGGATAGGTACCTTCCTGCTCAATCGGATTCTGGGTGGCCAATACCAAGAACGGATCCGGCAGCGGAAACGTGTGATCGCCGATCGTTACTTGCCGTTCCTGCATGGATTCCAGCAGCGCCGATTGTACCTTGGCCGGCGCCCGGTTGATTTCATCAGCTAAGACGAAATTCGCGAAGATCGGTCCCTTGCGGGTTGTGAAATTCCCGTCCTTCTGATTATACACCAGCGTACCGACCAAGTCCGCCGGCAGCAGATCGGGTGTGAATTGAATTCGCTGAAAACGGGCTTGCATCGTGGCCGCCAGCGTCTTGACCGCCAGGGTCTTGGCTAATCCCGGCACACCCTCCAAGAGCACATGCCCTTGGGCGAACAGCCCGATCATCAGCCGTTCCATCATATAGCGTTGCCCATACAACAGCTTGCCGGTCTCGGCGAGAATCCGTTCCGCGAGTTCCGATTCACGCTCGATTTTGAGGGTTAATTCTCGGATGTCTTGATCCATTTTGTCCCGTTAAGTGCGTTACGAAACAGTTGGTATTAAATAACTCGTGGAGTAAACATTTCACAAAGCGTGAAAGTTCCGAATAAACGCAAAGATCCCCTTTCGGGGATCTAAGTGTAATAAACTATATCATTACGGGATTAGATCAGCCCACTGTATCCGCTTGGGCTTCGCTGGAATCCTTCGATAGAATCTTGTTCAATTCCTCGATTTCATTCACATCCTTGCCCAAGTGATCCAATTCCCATTGGGCGTCTTTGATCAATTCATGTTCCGGGTAGTTCTTAATGAAAGTCGCGTATGCGTCCTTTGCTAAGTCAATATTATGCAAATGATTAGCATAAAGATAGCCAATCATAAACTGGCATTGCGGAGCCTCGGTGGATTTCGGAAACCGCTTAACAATCTCCTTGTAGGTATCCACGGCACCCGTAAAATTGCTCTCCTCCTGAAACTTCTTGGCGCGATCAAATAACTCCGCCTGATTCGGTCCCGATTTACAGGAGAAAGCGAAAAATGCCACGACCAATACCAGAAAAACTCGAGCAATACGATTCAGCATGATAGGAACCTCATCTTTTCTGTCCCGGAAACCTTAAAATATAAATCATATCTCAGTAAGAATCAAGAGGCTTATGCGAGGCGGGCAGCGAGATGACAAACTGCGCGCCTTCCCCCAATTTCGACTTAACTTCGATCCGCCCATTGTGATTGCGGATAATCTGCGCGCAAACCGCCAGTCCCAATCCCGATCCGGCCGGTTTCGTCGTGAAGAAGGCTTCGAAAATCTTCTCCAAATTCTCCGGTGAGATTCCCGGTCCGGTATCCCGCACGGCAATTTGAACCTCCTCGCCTTTCATCCAGGTAGACAGCGTGATCACCCCGCCCTGCCGCATCTCTTGTAATGCGTTCCGGATTATGTTTAGCAGTACTTGCCGCAACTGCTGACCGTCCGCCCATACCCGCGGGATATCCTGATCGAGTTCGTAGGCAATATGGATCAGATTTGAATCAATCTCCGCTCCCATGAAATGAATCGTCTGCATGAGAAACGCATTGGTATCAAGATCGGTGAATCGCGGTACCGCCGGACGCGTAAACTCGAGCAGCGAGGACAGCATATGTTCCAGCCGGTCCGTCTCTTCCAAGATGACTTCGATCTTGCTGCGATTCTTGTCATCCTCCGGCAGTGATGCAAAGACGCTGCGGGCAAATCCGCCGATCGCCGTCAATGGATTCCGAATCTCGTGCGCGACATTGGCCGCAACTTCACCGATAGCCGATAGTCGTTCAGTCTGAATCAACCGGTCCCGGCTGGCTTTCAGGTCCTGATTGGTCAGCGTTAATTCATGAAGGCGGCGCTCCAGACTGACCAGCAAACGGCTGCGTTCAATCGCGGAGGCGGCGCTGTTCGCGAACAACTTGAGGCGATGAAGATCCTGCTCCTCGATGCGAAAATGTGTGAACATATTGTCCACCAGCAGCACACCCATAACGTCGTCACGGGTCACCAGTGGGACAATCGCAAATTCGTCCGCATTGTAGAGTTGCAGAAACGCATCCGGCAGATGCGGATCTTCGGTTGAGCGGTCAATTTTCAGTGTTTCGCGATTACGAATGGCTCGCGCGAACACATTTTCTTCGTCTTCTAACGGAATGTAAAATTGCCGAGCGAATTCGAATGAAGAATCTATGCCGGTCGGGAATGTATGTAATCGCTCTTCAACGATTTCCGACAATCCTTTCCCGGCCAGTTCACCCCAGATCCGTCCGGCTTCTTCCGCCGACCGCGGTCCGATCCCCGCCTCGCCACGCACCTCATTATTAATTTTATCATAGCTGAAGATAAAGGCGCGATTGAATCCCAATCCTTTACCGGCCGTAACACCGGTGAGCACGATGCCCATCACGCTCTGCAGATCCACGGCCGACTGCAATGCATCGCTGACCTCGGATAAAATCTGCAGTTCCAACACGCGCTGCTGCAACGCCTCGTTCATCTGCTTCTGGAATGAGACATCACGCATAATCGCTTGGTAGTAACGCTTTCCCTCCAATTCATAAACGCTGGCCGCCGTGTCCACATAGACGTCATCGCCATCCTTGCGAACCAGCGGTGTATCTTCGAAGCGTCCCACCCCCGCACACATCACCATTTCAATGCGGGCCCGAACCTCGTCGGCTTTCCCCGGTTTGCGAAGATCAATTACCGACATGTTCAATAATTCCGCCCGTGAATAGCCGGTCAATTTCTCGGCTTGCGGATTCACGTCCACCAAGGCGCAGGACTCCGGATCCACCAGCATGATCGCATCATAGGCATTTTGTGTCAGGGCGCGATAGCGCTGCTCTGATTCGCGGATTTGGTCTTCCAGCCTCCGTTTTTCCGTCACATCACGGGCGATTCCCAAACCGCCGGTTACAACATCGCCGTCAATCGTAGGATTTGCCGAAATGAAAACCGTAATTTCTGTCCCGTCGTTACGAACGAAATTGCAATCCAGGCGCACCGAACGACCGCCCAAAACCTCCTGCAAAGCGTAGCGTACCCGGTCCACATGCCGCGGGCTGACATATTGCAGAAAATTGTGTCCTAAAAAGTCCCGATAATGCCAGCCCATCAATTCCCGCACCCGGCGGCTGACAAAAGTGAATTTCCCGTCGCTGTCTACCCTGAAAATGACATCGCTGACATTGTCTATGATGCTGCGGTAGCGGGCTTCGTCCGTTCGCAGACCGCGCAGCATGCGTTCATTCTGGATATCCCGAATTGCGTCGGTCAGAAATACGGCGACCAGATCCAGCATCTGCGGGTCGTTCAGCGCTTCGTCGCGATGCAGAAATCCGGCGGTTCCGACGATCTTGCCGTCACTGTCGTGCCACGGCAGGACCACTGACCAATAGAGATCATCGGCGCTACCGCTTTCGGCGCGTACGGAACCGATTAAGCGTTTGCCTTCTTCCAATTGATATCGCTGCTCGTCGAACGCGCGCAAGGCCAAAGCTTGCGTCTCATCGTCATGCGCCGACGAAACCAATACGGGTTCGTGATTGGGTTCTTCCAACCGTAAAATGCAAGATCTGAAAAATTCCGTTCCGGTAAGTACACCCGCTACGTGTTGGAGCTTGGTTTCTCCGGTACCGGCCTCCGGCAAGCCGGATACACCGTGCAAGAGTAGAGCAAGCCGCCGACTGAGCCGGATGCACTGTTCGTGTCCGTTCTCAATCAGCGGAGCCATGGTTGTATTCTGTTCAGAATGAGAGCGACGTTCGCCCACGAGTCCGCCTGTGGCTAAGAAATTTTCTTGCGTCGAAAATCAGAGTCTCGCTTAACCCGGAGGCCAGCGAAAGGATCGTCCCGACAGCAAATGCACATGCAAATGCCAGACGGATTGCCCGGCCTCCTCGCCATTGTTGATTACGATCCGATAACCCGCCGCATCCATGCCCAGTTTATGGGCAAGCTGGGTGGCATGATATACCAGATTCCCGACAATCCCGGAATCTTCGGGCTTGAGGTCCGCCAGTTTTTCGATATGCCGTTTCGGTACCAGCAGAATATGCTGGGGAGCCTGCGGATTGATGTCCCGAAAGGCATAGACCTCATCGGTTTCCAGAACCGCCTCCGACGGAATCTCGTTACGAATCAGTTTGCAAAAAAGGCAATCGGTCATGATGGTTTTGCCTGCTTTTTAGCCCCGGGCTTCTTTGCCTTGCGACGGCGCATTTTCTTGCGATGAAGACGCTTCATCTCCGGTTTCTGTCGGCCCATCAGATCCTCCTTTTTCAAGAAAGATACGTATGATTAGAATATCGCTACCCTTTCCGACAATTTCAAGCCGACCTGACTATTCTCCTTATTTTTCATAAAGTAACGAATAATACTCTGTACATGATCGGATATTATGTTTATTTACTTATTATATAATAGTATAGGTATTTTATAGTAATCATAACATTACTAAAATCCCCTTGACATTTTTCCATGTGTTCATTAAATTATTAAACTTTGATCCGGAGTAGCTCAGCGGTAGAGCGGGT
>CAYUIF010000053.1:0-10669 GCA_964444755.1 uncultured Alphaproteobacteria bacterium
TTCCCGCACTTTGTAGGGCCATAATTCATTATGGCCGTCTTCGGTAGGGGCACAGCGGGCTGTGCCCCTCTTGTTCCGGCGGGGTCAGCGACCCCGCTCGGCGGTTTTGTAGGGATTGAATGATCACGCCCGCATTCCCCCTGCCTCACCTTTCAATTCCTCCCGCCATCCCCGTGCATTTTATCAAAATCAATAAATACAACATATATGAATTAGTCATGGCCAGAAATTTTCATGTCATGAAACTAAATTTTATAAACAGAGAAACATTATCTGCTAATCTTTAGTATATTGGTAAGAAAATATGACCAACTACTCCGAATAAGGATTACATCCATGGCACTTCCGGCAATTCCCTTTAATGATATTCTGGTTCAACATGATCAGCCCGCGGAAATAGAAACATCCCGTGAACCGCGCGTCTGGATCGTCGCCACCGCTAAATTGCCGACGCGGTTCGGCGAGTTCGAGATTGTCGCCTTTGGCAATAATCGCGACCGCAAAGAGCACGTGGCCATCATTCGCGGCGACGTCGCCGGATACGAAGACGTTCCGGTACGGCTGCACTCCGAATGTTTGACGGGCGACGTCTTAGGTTCGCTGCGCTGCGATTGCCGCGATCAACTGGAAGCGGCGCTGAAGCATATCGGTTCGCTGGAGCGCGGCATCGTGCTTTACATGCGTCAGGAAGGACGCGGTATCGGCTTGACCAATAAAATCCGCGCCTATGCGCTTCAGGATGACGGCTTGGATACGGTGGAAGCCAATCACGCGCTGGGCTTTCACGATGACGAACGCGATTACACCGTGGCGGCGGGCATGCTGCAGGCGTTGGAAGTCGGCTCGATTCAACTGCTGTCCAACAATCCCAAGAAAATCGCCGGACTGCGCGATCACGGCATCGTCATCACCGAGCGGATCCCCCATCTGCTGCCGCCCAATCCGCACAACGTCAATTATCTGGCCACCAAAGCTCGCAAGTCGGGGCATATGATCGAAATCGCTGCACTGAAGCTGGCTGCCGATGTGTAACGCCTCCGGCTTGCGTTTTTATAGAAACGGGATGCCATCCGGCATCCCGTTTTTCGTTTCACATCAAGAGAAATATCTTAAGCGCCGATATGATCCGCTATGATTTATCGGTTCCCGTATCGTAGATCGGCGCTTCCTGTCCGGTCAGCTTCTGAACCGCATCGCGAAACAGCTTGATGTTGCGCGGTGTGTCTTCTTCGAGGGCTGCTTTGATGCTGGGCATTTTGGTCAATTGTGCGAGCCGGATTTGACCTTGCGCGCCTTGCAGTTCGCGGATGTACTTGTAGTAGAGGAGTAACTTTTCGGCCATGTTACTGTCCTCCGAATAGTGGTCTCAGGGCTTCGATATACGGAACGGCTTCCGGACTGTGAGCGCTGGGCGGAAGGATCAGCCATTCGCAGTGGCTGTCGCCTTTGCCGACACACAGCGGCTCGATGGCGATGAGCGGCGAACCGAAAAACGCGGTGCACCAGCCGGAGGCATAGCCCGACAATGACCAGCAAACCGGCTCGTGACCCGGCGCGTTATAGGTTAAAAACTGCTCGGCCTCATAGGAATTCGTCCAGACTCCCGTAAAGAAAAACTCGCCGGTTTTGGAATCGAAGCGGATTTCCTTGGGAACGGCTTTAACAATCCCTTCCCACGTATGGATCACCGGACCGGCGGCCAAAAGATCAATTTCCGAATCGAACTCATAGTTCAGCTTCATCTGCAGGAAATCATGAAAGCCCTGCTGATAGCCGAAGCGCAGAATGATTCCGCGCGCCTTCTCCCAACCGATTTCGTCAATCATGCTCTGCCGTAATAGTCCGATGGCATTGGCATCGAACAAGAGCATGCGGGAATCGCGAAACGTGTTGACTCCGGTTTCCGGATTGAATATCAAATCCTGGGCAAGATTGAAATCCAAGGCTTTCATCATGGGCGAACTCTCGATGAGCATAGGGAAACTACGACGTGATGCCGACGGATCGGTGGCTGCCAATGTCACGGCTGGTCAACAAAAACGCCGCTGGTCTTGTTGTGAGTCGGTTCGTTCGGGGGAAACCGGGCGAATCACGGCAGAACGCAAGGAATCGGCGGCGCAATGCATATGATAAACTATCATAGTATAAAAATAAAAAGTCCGTTTGTCAATAATAATCGCAATTCATTGTTTATCTGACCGTTATAGCTAACAAGATGCCGCTGAATGACAAACAACGGCGGAGGGGTTATTCCTCCGCCGTGATTATTCGTTACTGCTTGCGAGTCAGCAAGAACTAAACGCGCGTGTATTTGATCTCCAACGATTGAAATTCCTGCGGGGTGCCGACGTGTTCCCACACTTCAAACACGTAATGATCATCACTCACCAGTCGCAGTAAATTGCGAATCGGCACATCTCGCTGATTCGCCATGGGCTTATCCATATAGCCATGCATCACGATTGCCTTATCGCCTTCAGCAAACTCCCCTTCTACATGGAGAATTCCCGTAAACATATTGTCGTTCCAAGTCATCCAAAACTTGCGTTTGAAATTGTCGAAGCCGGTCATGCCCCAGCCGTCGAACGGCATCCCGCCCATATCGGCATGGAATTCTTCCTTGCGGATTCGACCGCCCAGCATCATTGTCGTTTGAGCTGTGCCGGAGGTTTCCATCGGCGGTTGACCGGGCGCCATCCAGGCTTTCAATTCGATTTTCCAATCACCGGTATATTTTGCTAATTTCTCGTGTTCACTACCGGGTGTGGATATCTTCTGCCACATTTCTACGGTTGCTTGATCGCTCATGTGAAGTCCTTTTTGGATTGGCGGGTATTTTAAAAGAATCTATCGGAAAAAGGTTAACAATCAAGCAATACACATATTGTATATAATATATTTATGAAAAAAATATCAAAAATGGAGGAGTTGAGTCTGATTATTATGTTGCCCCACTAACCGTATACCTTAAAAAGGTAGAATAGATAAAAAAAGCAGGCGGGCATTGCCCGCCTGCATGATTTTCAGATTCACATTCCCGCTACTCGTAGCGCAGCGCTTCAATGGGATCCAGCTGCGACGCCTTGCGCGCCGGATAAAAACCGAAGAAAATTCCTACTAAGCTGGAAAAGCCCAGTGCGATAAACGCCGTAGATGGCGCGATCTCGGTCGGCCAGCCCGCAAATTTGCTGATCAGGGCGGAAACCACCGCCCCTAATCCAATCCCCAGCAATCCTCCCAGTCCGGACAGCAGCACGGCTTCCAACAAAAACTGCGAGAGAATATCACTCTGCCGCGCACCCACCGACATGCGAATCCCGATTTCGCGAGTGCGTTCGGTCACGCTGACCAACATGATATTCATAATGCCGATGCCGCCTACTAACAGCGAAACCAGCGCCACCGAACCCAGCAGAATCGTCATGGTGCGGGTTGACGATTCCACCGTATTGGCAATATCTGATTGCGTGCGAATGATGAAATCATCGTCATCGTTGATCCCGATCCGATGTTTGGCCCGCAATACGTCGGTGATCTCCAACTGTGCCGCTTCGGTCCGTCCACTTACGGCTGAGCCGATAACCATCCCGACACGGGTTTCGCCGGACTGGAATTTCTTGGCGGCTGTAGTAAACGGAATGAGCGCAATGTCGTCCTGATCCTGCCCCATCGCCGACTGGCCTTTCTTCGCCAACACACCGATCACTTCAAACGGCAACCGCTGAATGCGAATTGTGCTGCCCACCGGATCGTTGCCGTCGAATAGATTATCTACCACGGTTTGTCCGATCACGCACACCTTCGCCGCGCCGCGCAAATCGGTCTCGTTGAACATCCGCCCCGAGGATACTTCGTAGAGCCGGATGTCGAGGTAGTTGGGATATGTTCCCCATAATTGGGTAGTCCAGTTCTGATTGGCGTTTACCACTTGGACGCCGCGGCGAATCAGCGGGCTGACGTTTTTTACGTTGGGGCATTGTTCGGCTATCGCCTGTACGTCGTCAGTGGTCAGGTTATGCCGGGAACCGGAACTGATCCGCGTTCCGGAGCTGCTGAAGCTGCCGGAAAAAATCATGAACACGTTATCGCCCAATGCCGAAATTTGCGAGCGAATGCTGTTGCTCGCGCCGCTGGTAATGCCGACCATCGAGATCACCGCCGCCACACCGATCACCACGCCCAAGGCGGTCAGCGCCGACCGAGTTTTGTTGCGCATCAAGGCGCGCAGGCAGACCCGCAATAAGACCAGTGGGTTCATGCTCCGTTCACCTCCTCATGGACCACTTTGCCGTCGCTGAGCGTAATCCTGCGTCGCGCCTGCGATCCGATATCCGGTTCGTGGGTAATCATCACGATGGTCATCCCCTCCCGGTTCAGCGAGTGAAACAGCTCCATGATTTCCAGACTGGTCTTAGTATCGAGATTTCCGGTCGGTTCGTCCGCCAGCAGGAGCTGCGGATCGTTGACCAGCGACCGCGCAATCGCTACCCGCTGCTGTTGACCTCCGGAAAGCTGCGAGGGATGATGATCCATGCGATCGCCTAACCCGACTCGTTCCAAGGCGCGCCGCGCCCGTTGGTGCCGTTCTTTCGCCGTCAATCCGGCATAGATCAGCGGCAGCTCCACGTTTTCCAGCGCTGAAGTTCGGGCCAGCAGATTGAAGCCTTGAAAGACAAAGCCGATCACTCGATTGCGTATGCCCGCAAGATCGTTGCGGGTCATATTGGATACGACTTCGCCGTTTAAAACGTATTGACCGGAGGTCGGACGATCCAGGCACCCCAGAATATTCATCAAAGTGGACTTGCCCGATCCGGAGGCTCCTAAGATCGCTACGAAATCGCCGCGCTTCACCTCCAGAGAAATGCCGTCCAGCGCCTGCACGGTGACATCGCCCATCACGTAGGTTTTAACCAAGTCGTGCGCCTGAATCACCGCCTTGCCGTTGGATTCGCTCATCGCCGTCCACCCGGCATGGGTCCCATGCCCGGCATCATCGCATTGCGCGACGAATTGTTCGAGGTGGAACGGGAACCGATGATCACCGAATCGCCCGCCGCCAGATCTCCACTGACGATCTCGACGTAACTCCCGTCGTTCAGTCCGGTCTTCACGCGTTTTGGAACAAGCAGACCTTTGTCATTCTCCGAGTACAACGTTGTTCCGGATCGTTCGCCGCCTTCCTTCATCATCGGCGGTCGCTTGCCGCCGCTGGAATCGGCCAGCGCTTGCTTGGGACGTTCGGGATGTGCGACCAGCGACATATCCGAGGGTTTGAATCGCAGCGCCGTGGCCGGAATCCGCAGCACGTTCTCGCGCTTGGCGGTAATCACGGTCACATTGGCGGTCATGCCCGGCCGCAATTTGAGATCGGGATTGGCTACCGATAAAATTACCGGATAGGTAACGACGCCCTGATCCGAAGTGGCGGCGTAACGGATTTGCAGAATCGTCGCCGTAAATTCCTCGTCGGGATAGCTGTCCACCGTAAACGTTGCGTCCATGCCTTCCCGCAAACTGCCGATATCCGCTTCGTCAATCGCCGTCTCGATCTGCATTTCGGTCAAGTCTTGCGCGATCGTAAACAGTGTCGGCGCTTGCAGCGAAGCCGCCACGGTTTGGCCCACATCCACGTCGCGCGAAATCACCACTCCGTCAATGGGCGAGCGAATCACCGAATAACTTAAATTGACTTTCGCCCGGTCTAATTGGGCTTTCGCCTGTTGGACACCGGCTTGGGCGATATCCACCGCCGTTAGTGCGTTATCGTAATCCGCTTGGGCGATCAGCGCTTTCTCGAATAAATCTTTCGCGCGCACCAAATCCCGCTGCGCTTGCAGCAAGGTGGCATTAGCCTTCTCTAAAGCCGCTTCGTTTTCGGTGACCGATGCCTGTAAAAATGTCGGATCCAACCGGGCCACGATATCGTTCTTCTTGACCGGGGAATTGAAATCCACTAAGATATCTTTGATCGTACCCGAAACTTGTGAACCGACCAGTACGGTCGTCACGGCCTCTACGGTTCCGGTGGCGGTGACCACGGTCTGCACCGTTCCCTGGTCGGCTTTCCCGTAGCGGTAATTGCCGGATTGTATGTCCTTCGAGGCGGAAGATTTCCACCAATAGAATCCGCCCGCCGCCAGAATGAGCACCAATCCCAAAATCAACCAGCGTTTCATAGGACCTTCTTAAGTTGCATCTTCGTTCAATGTCCTTTGTGGCACGCTCGTCCTGTCTAAAGGTTCCTAAGCAAGTGCTGTCAACCAATTACGTCCCTTTGACAAACCTCCCCCATATTTGGTTTAACCTGCATAAAATTTAAATATAGCCGAGAATCAATAACAATCTTGCTGAAGATAATTATAGATATTTATATCTACATTTGTAAGGACTTTTAAATAAATACCGATCTTCTTGTTTGAGTATCTTGACAACTGGTATTTATTGATTTATAT
Source organism: uncultured Alphaproteobacteria bacterium (assembly GCA_964444755.1). Classification (GTDB taxonomy): domain Bacteria; phylum Electryoneota; class RPQS01; order RPQS01; family RPQS01; genus JAHJDG01. The sequence continues at coordinate 6,456 of CAYUIF010000053.1, forward strand.
TTGTATTTCTGAACCAATGATCCCCATTTCAAAGGAACAATATATGAAAGTGTTTCAACGACTTTTTGTGATCGCCTGTGTTTTGGCGATTCCGGCATTCCTGTTTTTCGGCACTGGATGCGGTGGCGACGATGACGGCGGCGATGAAGCCACGACACCCAAATGGACGGTTATGATGTATGGTGCGGGTAATAACAACTTGGACGGTGCCAACAACAACACATCGTATATCGTTCAAGACCTTCAAGATATGGAAAAGGTTGGCAGCACCGGCGATTTGAATATCATCGCCATGGTCTCATCGCAGCGGCTGGCGGGAGGTGCGAAGTATTACAAGGTCGAGTACTATCCCAGTGAGAATCCCGACCAAATCAGTTCCACGGTTTTGGAAAACAAGGGCACGAAGGATATGTCTGACCCGGCCACGCTGAAAGAATTCATGAATTACTGCAAGCAGAATTATCCCGCCGAGCGATATTTGCTGCTGATTGATGATCACGGTGCGGGTTGGCCGGGAAGCTGTTCCGACGATCTGGCGGGTGCTGGCGGAATGCTGACCATGACTGAATTGAAAAACGCGATCCTCCAATCCGACCTTCAGCGAGTGGATATCGTCACGTTCCATGCGTGCCTGATGGCGATGGTGGAAGTCGGCTATGAATTGCGCGGTGTCGCCGATTATATGACCGCCTGTCAGTTCACCATGCCTATGGAGAATGTGCTCGGTGCCGATTTATGGCTGGACTGGCTAAGGAACAACAGCGGCGCAACCTCGCAGCAGGTCGCCACCAAGATCGCCGAAAAAGTCATCGAACGCGCACAATTCAAGCAGAAGACCACCCATTATGCGGTCATTAAGCTCTCCGAAATGCAAAATCTCGGCGCGAAAGTCGGCACTTTCGGCGGACACTTGGTAACGGCTTCCGGTGATCACGGCGATGAAGTCATACATGCCTGGACCCAAACCCACAGCTCGCAATATGACAATCAAGCCTACACGGATTTGCGCGAATTCGCGGGCAAGGTCAAGCTGGAAACGAATCTGCAAAACAACAATCTGATCGTCACCTCGGCGGATGACGTCATTTCTGCTATCAATGCGGCCGTACCGTTCAATAATTCTTATTTTCAACCGCCCGATCAACCCATGGCGCGCGGCGGCTTGAATATTCACTTCCCATCGGAAGCGCAGGCTTTCGATTCCGCCAATTATGTCCGGCTTGATTTTCGGCAGACCAATTGGCACTCATTTATCTCTGCGTTCTTAGGAGCCGGCGGCAGTACACCAGGAACCTGTCCTTCCACTTGTGCGACGGCGGCGCAAGTGGCGGTCGGCCAAACCATCACCGAATGTACGTTTACCGCACAGGTCACGCAAAATTGGTTCGTTTACAATCTCGCTCCCGGAAATTATCGCTTCCAATTGGGCAATTTCCCCAATGGTGCCGATTATGATCTCTATAGCTATGTCCAGTGCTCCGACTATCCGAATAACTACACCGGCTGCAGCAGCGAACAGGTCGGTCCCGAGGATTTCACCTGCACGGTGAATACCAACGTCGTCCTTTATGTACTTGTCAATGCCTATCAGGCTCCCTATGGATCATACGCACTCCTGATTTCGCAGGCCGGTGCCAACGCGACGGAGGTGATTCCCTCGTACACTCTGCAGCGTTAATCGGCAATGACTGTCGAACGCAAGCCGCCCGCTTTCATGCGGGCGGCTTTTTATTTTCGCCGTGCCGGTCTCTTAACCGGCTGTCGGTAACTCAGTCATCTCACGCGTTCATGTCGTCCCAGCGCTTGGCCATCTGCGCGAAAATGATCAGTGCGATCACGGCAATCACTCCGATCGCCGCAAACGGCAGCCACACATACAAGTGCGGGGAATAGGTATTCCACAGCATGTGCGTCGCCTGCACCGGATCGAGTCCCGTCACTTCCTGCAGTTTGACCATTGCATCGGTGCGGGGAACATCCAGCAGCTTGGTCAACGCATCGGGATCACCGTTCCACGTTTTGCCTTGTCCCAGCGGCGTATGTTCCAGCAAGTAGCGTTGGGCCAGCACCGCCTTTTCGCCATAGTGCCCGTATACATAACCCGCTAACTTGGAACCGAAGAATCCACCGATTCCCACCGGGATATTCACATAGCCCAGATACAATCCCTTCTTTCCGGGGGGAGCGATCAATCCTAAGTACTCGTTTTTCTTCGGTCCGGTCAGCATTTCGCCGGAGGAGAAGAACAGCACGCCTAACAGAAAGACCCAACCGTTCGCCGTCAAGCCCGCTATCAGAATACCGCCCGTGGCCACGATCATGCCGATCACCATCGCCTCCAGCGTCCGTAATCGCCGCACGATCCACGATACGGGAATCATGCAGATGACAATCAGCAGCGAATTCAGAGCCAGCATGTTCTGCTGCAACACCTGCCAGCCGCGGTCGGTTTCGTGCGACAGAAAGTTCGGCAGGAAGGAAGCCACGCCCGAACTGTCGGTCCAGTCGGTCAGGAAATTCGGATGCAGATCCCATAACTGATACATCATCAGCCAGAAACACGACATGATCAGCAGCCAACTGACGAGCCGGGGTTCGAAGATGTTCTTGATCGTCCGCACGAACACCTGCACCGGGCTTTCCGTCTTCGATGCGCCTGAGGCAAAGTCCTTGAACGTGAACAGGAAGAGATAATTGCACGCGGTCAACCCGGCCGAAGTCAGGAATACCGCCTTCCAGCCGATTCCCACCTGCAGCAGCCCCGCCAGCGGATGCGCGATAAAGGCACCGACGTTGACGATCCAATAAAAGATGCCCCAACCCACCGATGAGTTAGACTTGTCCAAATTCTGGGCTAACGATCCCTGCAATCCCGGTTTGAAGAACGCCGTCCCGGTGGCCAGGGTTAGCACACCGGCGAAAAAGCCCACATAGGTTCTCAGATAGGCCATCATCACGAAGCCGATGATGTTCAATGTCACCGAGAACGCAATCGTTTTCTTATAGCCGTAGCGGTCGGCATAGCCGCCCGTGAACATCGGCAGCACGGATTGAAACACGAACCACCATGCGAAGATGGTGCCTTTTTGTGCGGCCGTAAAATGCAGTCCGCCGGGATCGTCGGCCTGCATAATGTAGACGGCGACTACGCTGCGCACGAGAAAATACGCCATGCGTTCGAACATCTCGATATTGCACAGCATCCAGTAGCCGAATTTGAAGCCGAATAGGGAGCGCTCTTGTCGTTCGCTGGCAGGATTCAAGGGTGTTCCTCACAGGTTACGATTTATCAATCAGGGAATTATCGAACGGGGGGTGATGCGGCACCTGAAAATGTACGACCCTCCGGCGCAAAAAGCAACCGAAATCGGCTTGACGAGGATTTTACCTCAATTTATTAATCTCCTGTTTCTAATTGGCATGATAATAGTGGACCCGAACTGTCCTTATACAAAACGGGGAGCGCATTGCGCTCCCCGTTGGGATGTTCAGCTATGGGAGTAAGCTTAGAACTTGCTTAGTTCGTCATCGTCCAGCGGAATCGCTTTCGCCGGCGCCGGCTTGGCCGGGACTGCTTTAAAGGTGGTTTTGGGAGCAATCGCCGGTCGCTTCAAAGTCGTCGGTGCCGGAGCGCTGTAGCTGGTTGCGGTGTGGTCGTGGTTGCCGTTGACCAGTACCAGCAATTCGCCCACCAGATCGCGCAGACTTTCAGCTTGTCCCGCTGCCTCCTCCGAGGCCGAGGCCGCTTCTTCGGCATTGGCCGCATTGGCTTGCGTCACTTGATTCATCTGCGAGACCGCGGTATTAATCTGTTCCAGACCGCGCGCCTGTTCCTCCGATGCCGCCGCCACTTCGTTTACCAGATTGGAAACCTTGGTCGAAGAGGTGGTCACGTCGCCCAGCGCGGACTTCAAACCGTCCACAATCTGCACGCCGCTGTCCACCCGCGTGACGTTCTCTTCGATCAGTGAACCGGTATTTTTCGCCGCTTCGGCGGCGCGCATCGCCAGATTCCGCACTTCTTCCGCCACCACGGCAAAACCCTTGCCCGCCTCACCGGCGCGGGCCGCTTCCACGGCGGCGTTCAACGCCAGCAAGTTTGTCTGGAACGCGATCTCGTCAATCGTCTTGATGATCTTCGAGGTCTGATCCGACGCTCCCTTGATTTCCTTCATTGCCTTGTCCATGCTGTCCGCCCCGGACGCCGCCTTTTT
>CAYUIF010000054.1:0-10302 GCA_964444755.1 uncultured Alphaproteobacteria bacterium
AGATCTGCTTCGTGTAGATCAGAAGGTGGGAGCGACCGGGATTTTGGCGGCGCTGCTGGACGGACAGATATGGGATCTGTATCGGCCTCTCGAGACCGGCGGTGAACTGCGGTTCATTACCTTCGCCGATCCCGAAGGCAAGGTCGTGTACTGGCATTCTGCGGCTCACTTGATGGCGCACGCCGTCAAGGAGTTGTGGCCGGAATCACAACTGGCCATCGGTCCACCCATCGCCGATGGCTTTTATTACGATATCGATTCTCCGCATGTTTTCACGCAGGAAGATTTTCCGGCTATCGAAGCGAAGATGGCGGAGATTTCCAAGCGGAACTTGCCGCTGCGACGGCGCGATCTGAGTCGCGACGAAGCGATCGAGCTGTTCACCCGATTGGGCGAGAAGTACAAGCTCGAGATGATCGAAACACTCGAAGAGGGTTTGACCATCTACGAGCAGGATAACTTCGTGGATTTGTGCCGCGGTCCGCACTTGGATACCACGGGCCGCATCAAGCACTTCAAGTTGTTATCGGTAGCGGGGGCGTATTGGCGGGGCGACGAGCATAACCAGATGCTCCAGCGGCTGTATGCGACCGCGTACCCGACCAAGGAACTGCTGGACGAGCATCTGCATCGCATCGAAGAAGCCAAGCGGCGCGATCACCGCAAGCTGGGGCGCGAACTTGATCTGTTCAGTTTCCATCAGGAATCGCCGGGGGCGGTATTCCTGCATCCGCGCGGGCAGATTATTTGGGACGAGATTTCCAATTACTGGAAGACCAAACACCGCGAAGCCGGATATCAGGAAATCCATACGCCGCTCATTCTGAACGAAGAGCTGTGGCGGCGTTCGGGGCACTACGACCACTACCGCGACAATATGTATTTCACGGAAGTGGAAGAGCAGATGTACGCGGTGAAGCCGATGAACTGTCCCGGTCATTTACTGGTCTACGGCAGCCACCAGGTTTCGTATCGCGATCTGCCGCTGAAGTACTGCGAATTGGGTACAGTACATCGCTACGAAAAGAGCGGCGTGCTGCACGGGTTGTTTCGGGTGCGGGTGTTTACGCAGGACGATGCGCATATCTTCGTAACTCCCGACCAGATCGAAGAAGAAGCCGCGAAAGTGGTGAAGTTCATCTTCGATATGTACCGGGATTTCGGGTTCGAGGATTTCCAAATCGAGCTTTCGACACGACCGGAAAACCGGGTCGGTTCGGATGAGATGTGGGATCGCGCGGAGTTTGCGCTGGAAAACGTACTGAAGGATTTGGGTGTCAATTACAAGCTGAATCCCGGCGACGGCGCGTTTTACGGACCGAAGATCGACTTTCACATCAAGGACGCCATCGGCCGCACTTGGCAGTGCGGAACGGTGCAATGCGATTTCTCCATGCCGGATCGGTTCGGCTTGGAGTATGTGGGAGCGGATGGCGGACGGCATACCCCGGTCATGCTGCATCGGGCGCTGTTGGGATCGCTGGAACGCTTTATCGGAATCCTGATCGAAAACTATGCGGGCGATTTGCCGCTGTGGCTATCACCCGAGCAGATACGAATTCTTCCGATTACCGAAGACCAAATGGACTTCGCCCGCTCGATTACCGAACTGCTATCGGAACGCGGGCTGCGGGCACATTTAGATGCCCGGAACGAGAAACTGGGTTTTAAAATCCGGGACGCGGAAGTTCACAAAGTACCTTATATGGCAGTAGTCGGTGCGCGCGAAGCGGATACCCGCACGCTGTCGTTACGGCGGCGCAAAGAGGGTGACTTAGGCGCGCTGACTCCCGATCAGATTATCGAGCGGCTCGAATCCGAGATTCGCCATAAAGTCTCGCACTAACACAGGTCCAACACGGAGGTCCTACGACCAAACCCGAAACCAAGAATGAGAAAGTCCGCCTGAATGAACGAATCCGCGAACCGCAGGTTCGTCTCATCGGCAGCGATGGGAAGCAGTTGGGGATTGTGTCATCAGCGGAGGCGCTGAATCTGGCACGGCAGGAAGGTCTTGACTTAGTGGAAATCGCCCCGACGGCGACGCCGCCGGTGGTCAAGATCATGGACTTCGGCAAGTACAAGTACGAGTTGGCCAAGAAGGAGCGCGTCGCCCGACGCAAGCAGCAGGCTACCGTACTGAAAGGCATTCGGCTGTCGCCTTCGATTGACGACCACGACCTGCTTACCAAAGTCAAACTGGCGCGCAAATTCATCGAAGAAGGAGCGAAGGTTAAGGCTTCCGTGCTGTTTCGGGGTCGGATGATTACTCATCAGGAATTCGGGATGCGGATGTTGGAGCGAGTGGCCGAGGAACTGCAGGACGTGGCTAAGCAAGAGATTCCGCCACGGATGGAAGGTCCGCGAATGCTGACCATGATACTGGTTCGAAAATAACGATTGCGATAAAGGATAGTTTACCATGCCGAAGATGAAAACACGGCGATCTGCCGCCAAACGATTCACGTTGACGGGCAGCGGCAAGATTAAGCGAAACAGCGCGTTTCGCCGCCATCAATTGGAACACAAGCTACCGAAGGGCAAGCGGCTCAAACGCGGCAGCCGGGTTGTCGAAGCGGCCAACGTGCATCAGATCGCGCGTTTGCTGGGCGGTGGAATTAAATTTTCGAAGTGACCTCACGGGGATTGAGAGCAGAAAGAGGATAGATCATGCCACGCTCAACCAATGGCCCTGCCGACCGGCGGCGCCGAAATAAAATATTCAAAGCGGCCAAAGGCTATATCGGCCGTCGCGGCACGCTGATCAAGGCGGCGACCGAGACCGTCGAAAAGGGAATGGCGCGGTCGTTCAAGGATCGCCGCCGCAAAAAACGCGACTATCGCAAACTGTGGATCGTCCGCATCAACGCCGCGGCGCGGCTCCACGGGTTGTCGTATTCGCGATTTATGGCCGGGTTGAAAGCTCACGGAATTGAACTTGACCGGAAGCAATTGGCGGAAATGGCGGTGCGGGATCCGGCGGGATTCGAAACGTTGACCCGTCAGATTGCAGCCTAAGATTTTTCCGCGATCCGTCGCGGCCCAGCCATCGCGTAATATTTCGAACGATTGATCAGTCAAGCGATTCCGTGCTTCGGAATCGCTTGCTTTGTTTTTAGGAGATTCCGCTCGACGGAGAACGGGCACGGCATGCCGTGCCCCTACCGCGTGTGCGATTCCGGCAGGGTCTGGGGATCTTGCTCGGCGACAACTAAAAAACGACTCCATTATGATCCACGAAAAGATCGAACAAATCCGGCACGATGCCATACAGGAATTCAATTCAGCATCCACGATTGCCGAAGCCGAAGCGGCAAAACTGAAGTATCTCAGCCGTAAGGGCTTGGTCGCGGATTTGTTTAAGCTGATGGGTAAGGCGGAACCGGCAGAGCGTCCTAAACTTGGACAATTGCTGAATCAATTGCAGGACGAGCTGGAAGCGCTGGCGCAAGAAAAACTGGAAGCGCTGAAGCCGAAAGTTGCCGGACCGCTGGTGGACGCGACGTTGCCGGGGCGGAAACCGTTCGAGGGAACGTATCATCCGCTGACGATCGTGATGCGGGAGATTACGGATATTTTCCGGGGGATGGGATTTCGGGTGGCGGACGGTCCGGAAATCGAACTGGTGCGCTACAATTTCGACATGCTGAATACGCCGCCGTGGCATCCGTCACGGGATGAATCGGACACGCTCTATCTGCCGAATGGATTCGTGGTGCGCACGGAAACGTCGCCGGTGCAGATTCGGGTGATGGAATCACAGGAGCCCCCGGTACGGATCATTTCGCCGGGGCGCGTGTACCGGCGGGATCGTCCCGATGCCACGCACTCGCCGATGTTCCATCAAGTGGAAGGCTTGTACGTAGACGAAGGCGTGACGATGGCCGATTTAAAGGGAACGCTGCTGCATTTCTATCGCACGCTGTTCGGCGCGCAAACCGAATTGCGATTCCGCCCGCACTTCTTCCCGTTTACCGAACCCTCCGCCGAAGTGGACGTGACCTGCGTGTTCTGCAAAGGCCAAGGGTGCCGGATTTGTAAAGAGAGCGGCTGGCTGGAAATGGGCGGTAGCGGGATGGTGGATCCCAATGTGCTCGCGGGGGTGGGTTACGATACCGAAAAATATACGGGCTATGCGTTCGGCTTGGGCATTGACCGGATTGCCATGCTGCGGTTCGGGATTGACAATATCCGTCTGCTGTTCGACAGCGACGTACGGTTCTTGAGACAGTTTGCGGCGGTGTGCTGATTATCCATTGGTCAGTTACGAAAAGACTATCGAGCCATTGAATTCACGGATGATTTCTTATGATTATTTCCTATAGTTGGCTGAAAGAAATGGTTGATCTGCCGGTCTCGCCGAGCGAACTGGCGGAAGTGCTGACCTTTCTCGGATTGGAAGTGGAACAGATGACGCACTTCCGGCCCCGCCTGAATAATGTGGTGATCGGCGAAGTGCTGGAGTGCGCACACATCGAAGGCACGGATCATCTGTCCATTACCCAGACGAAGGTCGGCGGAGAAACACTGCCCATCGTGTGCGGCGCGCCCAATGTGCGAGCCGGGCTGAAGGTGGTGGTGATGCTGCCGGGTTCGGAGACGGCGGATGGGATGAAGATCAAGAAGTCCAAGCTGCGCGGACACGAATCGCACGGGATGCTCGCTTCCGAGCGCGAACTGGGCTTGGCCGATGACCATACGGGAATCATTGAAGGCGATGCGGATTGGACGGTGGGCGCGGCGGCGGAAAATTATCTGAATCTGCCGGACACGGTTTATGATGTAGAAGTGACGCCCAATCGCCCCGACTTCTTATCGCACGTGGGAGTGGCGCGCGACTTGGCGGCGAAGTTCAAACTGCCGTGGCGATGGCCGGAATATGCGCTAACGGAATCGAGTGAACCGGCAGATAAACATATTGCGGTGGAGATTCTGGCTCCTGACGCATGCCCGCGCTATACGGCGCGCGTGGTGCGGGGCGTGAAGATTATGCCCTCGCCGTTTGCGCGGCGGCTGCGGCTCATGCGCTGCGGCGTGCGACCGATTTCCAATATCGTAGACGTGACCAACTGGCTGATGCTGGAAACCGGACAGCCCTTGCATGCTTTCGATGCGCGCTTCGTGCATGATCGAAAAATCGTGATTCGACTGGCCGAACCGAAAGAAAAGTTCACGACCCTCGACGGTGTCGAACACACTCTGAGTACGCAGGATTTGCTGATTGCCGATCCCGTCAAGGGGATCGGTATTGCCGGAATCATGGGCGGCTTAAACAGCGAAATCCGCGAGGATACCGAGGAAGTGGTCATCGAGTGCGCGTATTTCGATGCAGTACACGTGCGGCGGTCGGCGAAAGCGTTGGGCATGAGTACGGATGCATCTCGTCGCTTCGAACGCGGGATGGATCCCCACGGTGTTCCCCGCGTGATTGACGCCACCGCCGGACTCATGCAGATGCTGGGGGGCGGCGAGGTCTTTGCCGGTCGCGTGGATTGCTATCCTAAGTCCATCGAACCGAAGAAGGTGAGCTTCCGACCGCAGCGCGTGGCGGTAGTTGTGGGAGTGGATGTTCCACGGGCGGAGATGAAGGATATTATTGACCGCTTGGGCTGCGAGATCTTTGATAACGGCGATAAATGGCAGGTAACGTGTCCGACGTTCCGTCCCGATTTGGAGCGGGAGATTGACCTGATCGAGGAAGTGATTCGCGTTTACGGCTATGAAAGTATTCCCACGGCGAATGCGAGTCGCGTGCCGCTGAGCGGGAGCGATGATCAGCTGGCAATGCTCCGGCGAAAGATCGCCGACGTGATGGTGGGATTGGGATTTCATGAAACATTGTCGGTTTCGATGTACGCTCCCAATGAACGCTTGGATCCCCCAAACATGTCGCCGGGAGTAGAGTTGAAGAATCCTGTGACCGATGAGATGCCGATTATGCAGGGTTCGGTGTTGCCGCATTTGGTACGCGCGGCGGCCGCCAATTATCGGAGAGGCGACCGTGATCTGAGATTGTTTGAAATTGCGCGAGTTTTCAACGAAGGCCAAACCGATGATCCCCGCACTTGGGAACGTCAGATGCTGTCTGCGATTATAACAGGTGTAAGCCAGCCGACAAGCTGGTCAACAACTTCTAAGCCGATTGATTTCTTTGACTTGAAGGGTGTAATCGAGGTGTTATCGGGCAAGATTTCCCTTGACAAAGTCGAGATTTATCCTTATGATGTTGTTCACAGTGGAGTTCTGACGGGAGGAGTGCGATCAGGTTCCATTGAAATCGGGAAATGGGGGATTTGGCCGACCAGTCTGATGCGGTCACGGGATATTGACGCGGATGTCGCATGGTTGGAATTGGATGTCGGAGTTATCTCGGAAGTGCGACAGCCGACTCTGCAATACCGGCAACTGCCCAAATTCCCGATTTCGTGGCGGGACATTGCGGTGGTGGTGGATGAGCCGGTTACGGCTGCCGATTTGCTAACGACGATCCGCGACATCGGCGGCGAGTATCTTTCCCGAGTCGAACCGATTGACCTGTTCCGCGGCGAAAAGCTGGGAGCGGGAAAGAAATCGGTGGCGATTCGGATCGAATTCACTCATCCCGAACGCAGTTTGGAATCGGTGGAAGTGGATCAATGGATGAATCGGATTATTGAAGGGCTTAAAGTTCGACAAGGAGCGGTCCTTCGTTAGCATATGAGCAATGGATTATTTGATACCTTTGAGGAAGCACATCCCGTGGATTCCCTGCCCTTTGAAGCACTGGAAACGAAGATCAATCTGGTATTAGACCGATTGAAAACCCTGCAGACCGAAAAAAACGAACTGCAGAAGCAAGTAGAAATTTGGCAATCCCGTTGTCAGGAAGCCGAGGAACGGCTGGACGAATTGACACGGGAACGGGATGCCTTAGCCCAAAATCAGCGCAACCCCGAGCAAGAAGAGTTGATTCGTACGCGGATTACCGCCTTGCTGGCCAAGCTCGAGGCTGCTTAAGGATGACGAATCGGAAGGTCTAACCATGACCGCCGACAACATTGACATGCGATCCGATGGGGATCGTGAGACCACCGTACGAGTGACCATTCTGGGACAGGAATATCCCGTGCGGGCCCATGCAGATGCTGATTACATTCGTGAGATCGCTGCAGCTTTAGACCTGCGCATGCGAATGATTCAGCAGACGGAACCGGAACGGCCGCCGCTGAAGATTGCCGTTCTGGCCGCGCTGAATCTGATTGATGAAGTCTTTTCACTAAAGCGGGAAAAAGTCGAACTTGCCGATCGCTATGAACGAAAAGTCCGGGATTTTACGGAACATCTGAATCGTGGGCTGCTGGAGTAATTGACTGTACAGAATTCATTTTGGGTTCACTGACGGAGGTCGCCGTTATTCAGCAACGCTCTTTATAACATAGCCATGTAAACTATCCCTGCTTGAGCCAGGCTTTTTCAAGAACCAACAGGAAAAAGCTAAGGGAGTTCGGCTCTATCGTCTATTGCAAGCCTAAGTCCGCCTTCGGGCGGATTCCGCGGAGGACTACGGTTCTCCGAGAACGGATAGAGGAAGCGAGAACCGTTTAGGAGGATTCCCACCGTGTATGTACCAGGTTCTTGGTACATCGCCGCGCCTTGCAGGGATTGTTTTTTATGAGAAAGTCCAATGCACATTAATGATTTACTGGTGATCATTGCGGTCGCTCTCGGTTCGGGAATCGGATTTTTCTTCGTGGGCTGGAGTATCGGTCGGCGGTTTATCCGCAAGGAAATCGCGGCTTCCAAGCAGGAAGCGGACCGGATTATTGCAGACGCTCAAAAGGAAGCCGAAACCCTGTTCAAGGAGAAGATGCTGGAGCTGAAGGATGAACAACTGAAGCTGCGCGGCACTCTTGAAGCGGAGATTCGACACAAGCAAGATGATCTGGCCAGAATGGAACGATCCCTGCGGGATCGCGAAGCGAATGTCAAAGGCAAGACCGAAGATCTCGACAAGAAGACCAAGGAAGCCGACCGGCTGATTCAATCCAATACCGCCAAAGAGAAAGTGCTTCAGCAGAAGCAATCGAAGCTGGATTCGATGGAAGCGGAAACCCAAGCCGTATTGGAACGGGTGGCGGGATTAACCAAGGATCAAGCGGTGGCCGAATTGAAGGAATCGCTGCTGGAAAAGGCACGCGAAGCCACGGCGGACATGGTCAAGGAGATGCGGGACCAAGCGCGGCTCTCGGCGAATAAGGAAGCCAAGGAAATCGTGGTTTCGGCGATCCAGCGCAGCGCGGTGGATCACGCGGTGGAAAGCACGGTGTCAGTGGTGCCGATTCCCAATGACGAGATCAAGGGACGGATTATTGGTCGGGAAGGCCGGAATATCCGCGCATTCGAACAAGCGACGGGTGTGGATATCATCGTGGATGATACCCCCGAAGCGGTGATCATTTCGGCATTCGATCCGCTGCGGCGGGAAATTGCCCGGATGGCGCTGGAGAGGCTGATGGCTGACGGTCGCATTCATCCGGGTCGAATCGAAGATCTGGTGAAGAAGTGCGAAAAGGAGATGCAGGAGCAGTTGGTGCAGATCGGCGAGGCGGCTTGCCACGAGGCGGGCGTCAGCGGACTGCATCCGGAAATGATCAAGCTGCTGGGACGGTTGAAATTCCGCACCAGCTACGGTCAGAACATTCTCCAGCATTCCATTGAAGTGGCGCACTTGACCGGTTTAATGTGCGCGCAGTGTGGTCTGGATGCCAAATTGGGACGGCGAGCGGGACTGTTGCACGATATCGGCAAGTCCATTGACCGGTTCACTGAAGGAACTCACGTTCAAATCGGCGTAGAACTGGCCAAGAAATACCGCGAACCGAAGGCCGTCATCAACTCGATCGCTGCGCATCACGGCGATGAAGAATTCACGTCACCCATCGGCGTGTTAGCGCAATCGGCGGACGCGGTGTCCGGCGCCCGACCCGGGGCGCGGCGCGAAACGCTGGAAATCTACATTCAGCGGCTGCAAAAACTGGAAGAAATCACCAGCAGTTTCCGCGGCGTGCAGCGCTCGTTTGCGATCCAAGCGGGCCGCGAAGTGCGCGTGATCGTCGAGCCGGAAAAGGTATCGGATGCAGTTGCGGAAATGATGGCAATGGATATTGCGAAGAAGATCGAAGCCGATCTGGAATATCCCGGTCAAATCAAGGTAACGGTTTTGCGTGAATACCGAGCGACCAGTGTCGCCAAATAAGCCCGCCGGAATCGTTCGAATTCTGTTCGTGGGTGATGTTTTCGGGAAGCCCGGAGTGGAGGCGGTTCACAGTCTCCTGCCCGGGCTTCTCCGTGCTCAGTCCGCCGATTTCTGCATCATCAACGGCGAGAATGCGGAACAAGGGAAAGGTCTGAGTCCGGCTTTAGTGCGCGAAATGTTTCAGGCCGGGGCGGATGTGATTACGGGCGGCAACCACAGCCTGTTCCGGGATAAAATCCACGAAGCTTATGATAACGATTCGCGCTTGCTGCGTCCGCTGAATCTGCCGGAAGGCACGCCGGGGCGGGGCACAGGAGTATTCGATATCAGTGCGGGTCGGCAGATTGCGGTGATCAGCTTGATCGGTCGCGCGATGCTGCCGCCGACCGATGATCCATTCCGCATGGGCAAGGCGGCGATTGAAGAAATCCGCAATGAAACGCCGTTAGTCTTGGTGGATTTTCACGCGGAAGCCACCGCCGAAAAATTGGCGTTTGCGCGTTATGTGGACGGTTTAGCCACCGCCGTGGTGGGTACACATACGCATGTGCAAACGGCGGATGAACAAGTCCTCCCCCACGGAACGGCGTACATTACAGATGCCGGAATGACCGGCTCCCATGCGGGCGTGATCGGTTTGAAGACGGAACACGCGTTGCATCGCTTTCTCTATCCTATGACCGGGAATAAATCCGGCGGCGCGGAGGGCGATAGCCGCATGTCCGGTGTGATCATTGATGCCGAAGCTGGTACCGGACGAGCCGTAGACATATCGAGATTTCAGATCAAAGCGAACGATTGATGAGCCGATTGCGAATTTCTGCAAAGACATGGACTGGGATTGGACCGGTCCATCGTTGTATGGTAGAAACCGAAGGAACGCGGATTGTCGATGTGGTTCCGGTCGGTGGGCAGCCTATTCCACCTTACACTCGGGAATTTGGTGATGACGCGCTTTTGATTCCGGGGTTTCACGATGCGCATTTGCATTTGCTCCTGGGGGGCTTGCGGCTTACGGAGTGCAACTTTACAGGGGTGCGAACGGCAGAGCAATTTGCCGATGTGTT
>CAYUIF010000055.1:0-7546 GCA_964444755.1 uncultured Alphaproteobacteria bacterium
TGAATACCGACAGCTCGATGGCTTGCGCGTGCGGCAGTTCATAGCTCACGCGCAACGTGCTGTTGAAGGGATTGGGGAAGGTGGAAAGCGTGAAGGAGGAAGGATGAGGGGTGAATTGCGATTCAGTATTGGCTAATGGAGTATCCCAATGGATCCGCGCCAGCATCAGCCGCGATGAAGCATCGGTGCCTTCAGTCCACAGCACATAAACCCAGCCATCGGGGGCGACGGCCACGGAGGCCGCGCGAATTGTACGAACGGAATCCCGCGCGATGAAAACCCCGGGATCCCGTGTCGTACCGTCTTCATCCATCCGTCCCAATTTAATCCCACTTTGATCAATCCAAATACCGGCGAATCCGTAGCCTTGCCGAAAATCGAGCTCCATGGGTGGATAGCTTGTTGAAAATCCGCCCAGAGCTTCACAACCACGTGTTGTATTGACGCGCAGCAGACCGTTCGTTATGGTATAGGCTAAGAGTGATTCATCAGCGGCGCGGCGGAATTGCTGAACCTGAATCCAATTTTCGTAGGTACAAATTGTATCGAGTGTTTCGGAATCCGCACCGGCGACCGCCCGCAACAGCAGCGAGCAATACGGCTCCATCATTAAGCCCCACAGTGGCTCCGTCAGCACGATGCTGGAATCGGGAGTAAGCGATACCGTCGAGGCATAATTCGGTCCGAAGAGCTGATACTGCATGGGAATGACCTGCTGGCGATACACCAATGAATCGGCACATAAACCCGCCACGAATATTTCACTGCTGGGTTCGAGATACGGGCCACTCATCGTCAACTGAATCCATGTCAGAATCCAGCCTCCGCCGACCCGCGATGTTAGATCAAAATCCGCCAAAGAATAGCTGGGCAGCCACGGCACACTCGGCTGACCGGTGGTACCGACCATTCCTTCGCGGTTGCTGACCGGAGAGCCAACCAGATATTTTGTATCCACCCAATTGGAATTATATCTTCGATTAAACACGACCACCCAGGCATTTTCGCCGTCCACCGCCGCGGCGTATAGCGGCTGCGATATCGTATCGCTGCGAATGACCACCGGTAATCCGTCAGTCTGAAAGGTTTCCAGATTAAACCGAACGGTGCGGATTTCGCAGTTGCCGGGCGCATCTTCAGAGTAGAACGCCCGAAGGGTTTGGGTATCAATTACGGCGACGCGGGGCGAAAGCAGCGCATGAGTCGAATCACTGGTTTCCAGAACCGTCCACGGTCCTTCCAGCGGCTGGGCCGTGACCACCGCCGCGAGGAACAATAATGCGAGTACTATATAACGCATAACGCCTCCTTATAAACAAGTGTAAAACGTTTATCGCAAGTACAATACTTTTTGCGTGCGAACGGATTCCGCCGAGCGCAAAGTCACGAAATAAATGCCGCCCGCCGCATGCGGTGTCCACACTGCTTCGTGCATTCCCGCCGCACGCGGGCCGCTGAACAGCGTTTCCACTTTTTGCCCCAGTACATTGAATACTGCCAGCTCGATTTGCTGTGCGTGCGGTAATTCATAGCTCACGCGCAACGTGCTGTTGAAGGGATTGGGGTAAGCGGAAAGGGTAAAAGAGGAGGGGTGCGGGATGAACTGAGGATTGTCACTGGCTAAAATCGTATTCCAGCCAAGGGAGGTAAAGCGCATTTTCGATGTATCGGTCGCGGAAACGGAGCGTTCAATCCATGTCACTACGACTCGTCCATTACCGGAAATATCTGCATCAACGGACGATATCTCATAGTCTGCATTCGTTTCGTAGAGAACTCCTATCGGTGAAACAAAACCACCCAGCGTATCGAGCCGTGCCAGCGAGATCGTATGGGGATGCGCCGTAACCACGGCAAATCCGTAATCGGGATGAAAAGCGGTGGCTTCATAGTCCGCCGTGGGGATCACGACCAGTGGATGATCAACACAGGAGCCGTCGGGTGTAATCTCCCGCACTCCGGCCGCGCCGCTGGACGGGCCATGACCGAAAACAAGGAAATTCCCGCTGCGGCTCAAGCCGCTGCACTGCGGCGGTGATACAGTACACTGCACGGGAACGCGAATCAGCGTGTCCTGCTGCAGTGAAATCGGAAACAGTTTGGTTTGCACGCTCGGCCATTCTTCGGCTAATAGCAGTAGGCTGTCATGAGCCGGAGCGGCGACGGCGCAGAACGAACTCAGATAGACCGGCGGCAGCGCACCGGGCAATATATAATCGGCAGTCGGTGATCCCGGCGGCAGCAGACGAACATCGGATGTCATGTCGACTTCGATGCCCCACTGATTATAGAATATCGCCGAAAACACGGTTCCCCCGCCGGGCCGATGGGAGAATTGCGAGTACGCTTCCCGTGTGCTTTCCCAGTAGACTTCGGTCGGCCAGAACCAGTTACCCTCGTGAACCAGAACCGTCTCGCCCAGCGTATTCAGTGTCAGCCGGGACCAGATTCCTAACTCCTCGAGTGCGGCGAAATACCATCCGCCTTGCCCGTCTCCCGCCGCATCAATGGTGATATTATTCTCTTCGTCGAAT
This sequence comes from uncultured Alphaproteobacteria bacterium, assembly GCA_964444755.1. GTDB lineage: Bacteria > Electryoneota > RPQS01 > RPQS01 > RPQS01 > JAHJDG01. The sequence goes on from CAYUIF010000055.1 coordinate 2,535, forward strand.
AATTGCGAACCGATCCGCGACCATCCACCGTCATGGAAGTAGTACTGCTGGTTAAAAACATAAGCGACACTCGGATCGACCTGCAGAACGAAAAATGCCGCCGACGAATCCGTGGTGAAGGCGACGCGGGAATTGGATAACGATACTCCATCACTGGCCTGAAAAATATCCCGCGGTGGCTCCAACGGCTGCGCAAAAGCATCGGCCGAAATCAACAATAGTGCCATGAACAATCCACGCATGATGACCTCCGAGCTATGAGGTAAAACGGTTCATACGTTAGAGCTTATGCAACGGATATGCCCCCTTTGGAAAAACGAGGCACCGCTTAAAAGCTTTGGGCTGCAAAGGTTTTACGGCACAACGAAGCAGTGCAACAAACGAAAAGGGAGTCGGGTTGTATACGGTCAGCACACTCGTGCACAACTTGCACGAGCGAGCGATTACTCTTTGACGAGCAGGACGTGAATCGCCTTGACCACAACCTTCACCGAATCACCCGGCTTCAGCGCGAGATCGTCGAGGGAATCCACCGTCATCACCGAGGCCATGTGCGCTCCGGCGGGGATGTCCAGTTTCACTTGGCACATCATATCGCCCTTTTTGATCTCCGTCACCTTACCGACCATCTGATTGCGGGCACCGTACTTCATGGGAGTCTCCTTTTTAATGCAAGGCGGTCAGAGACCGCCATTAGTTCTTATTGCGCCGTTGTGAGCTTACCAGCCCGAAAGAGCATGAATGTTTTCGGAGAAGATTCCGGGAGGATCGGGGGATCCGCAGCGGCGGATAATCCCGCTTTGCAGCAATACCAGAAACGCTGTTATTCAGGCCGGTTGACTTCTACCTTAAGGCCGATGGCTTCGATTCGCTTTTGCCATTGCTGCCGAGCCAGCGCGCGCATGTCGTCCACCTGATCCATTTCATCCACAATCTCCATCCCTAGAAGCGTTTCGACGATATCTTCGAGCGACACGATGCCCTCGGTACCGCCGTGTTCATTAATCACCAGCGCGATGTGTTGTTTTTGCCGGATCAGAGACTCGAAGAGCGCCGATAACGAAGCATCCTCGGAAACCGAAACGATATCGCGGATGATGGTTTCAATCGGAACCTCCTCGCGACTATCCGACCGCGCCAGCAGTAAGTCGTCTTTCAAAATAAAACCGACGATATCGTCAATGCTCTTTCCATACAAAGGAATCCGCGAAAACGGCGCAATCGCCGGATCGCGCAGGGCGTGGGCAACCGTTTGATCCTTTTGAAGGGCCGCAATGACCGTTCGCGGAGTCATAACATCTTTGACGCGTAGCGCACCAAAGCGAAAAAGGCTGCGGATTATCCGATATTCGTGGTCTTTGATTTCTCCGAGTTCCTTGCCAAGATCAGCCATGGCAATAAATTCTTTGCGGCTGAACACATGGATATTCTGTTTACGCGTTAGCACCCGTGTAAAGAGTTCCGAAACCCACACCAACGGATAGAGTAGTACGATCAGGCTGTTCACGTAATATGCGGTCGCGCGGGTCAGTTTCCGCCAATGAACCACCCCCAGAGTCTTCGGGAGAATTTCGGAGAGAAACAATATCATAAGGGTCATTAATGCGGAAAAAAGCCCGAACCAAGCACTGCCGAAGACCACCGCCGCCTTCGCGCCCGCGGCAATGGCACCCACGGTGTGGGCAATCGTGTTCATGGTTAAAATCGCCACCAGGGATTGATCTACGTTTTCATGTTTCAGCTTCGTCAACAATCTGGCAAGGCTCGGCCGTTCCTCGCGAAGACCTTCGATGTAGGAGGGAGTGATACTCAAGAGAACCGCCTCCGCGACCGAGCAGAGAAACGAAAACGTCAAGGCAAGCAAGACGTAAGCGATCAACCAAGCGATATCGGAATTTATGGCCTCATTGTCGGAGGCCACCGTGATGCCGCCTGGCACCGCCAATGCGGCGCCGGCGATTATGGTGACCAATACCATGATAAGAAGCCGTTTTTTTCGCGGCATGGCGTTATTTCCTTACTACCCAAAACGAAACCTTGCGAGAGGGCTGCGAAACCATCGCGGCGGAATGCGCATCATTTTTTCTATCGTTAACCAAGGGGGATGCTCCGGTGTCCCGCATCCTGCACGCGGGAGCGTGCAGGCTAGTAGTGAAAATGTCAATGCTGCTGTTGTTCTTTTTCAGATTTCAATCGTAAAAGTTCATTGCGTCGGTTCTCGTAACCCGTTTGCATCTTAGGATCACGGATTCCCTCAGGATTAAAAATAGGAGGATCCGCTGTCCCCAGCTCTAGACCTAACACCCCAAAATCTTCGTATAGTCGCTGAAGATAAAGTAGTGCCTTGTCATAATCCTCAAGTCCACGGGCCATTGCCTCCGCTAAATCCCACGCCAGTGCGTCAGACAAACCAACTGCCAGCATCGAATCGGCGAGTTCAGTGCATCGGGTAATATCACCAACTTGCCAACCTTCGTAAATCTGTAATGAGATTATACGTGCTGTATCATATCGATCACAGGGAGCAATAATCCTAATCGGTCCCAGTGTCTTTGAAGTGAGGGCGAGTCCTTGATCCTCAAAGTGGACTTGAAAACTCAATGTGTGCCCTGCCAAATCTGCGGGAATTGTCATAACAAAATATTTGGCATTAAGGTTTACAACATCCCGGAAATCGACTGGATTCCGAAATAATGTTTGTTCAGCGCCTCTATTGGCTTCACTCAAGATACGAATCGGGTTTAATCTCTCGATCAAACCGGATGAAGGGATAAAAGGCTGCTTCTTCGGCAAATCAAGGGCGGCTTCTAATATGTATCCTTCCGGCCAACCCGGCACAAGCGGCTGAGCAGGTTGATCAGCAGTGTTTGTCATTCGCAAGAAAAGCCGGGAGCCCGCAAGGATATTGAATGGTCCCGGTTGGCACGAGCCGCCCCACTCCGCCACGTGAGCAGCAAGTTGCAAGCGGGGATTTGCTGCCAAGGCGGGAATTACAATTATCGTCGCGAGGAGAAGAATTAGTAAGAATTTTCGCATGAACTGATTATTTTATTAGTTCTCGATGTGGCGTGAATGCTATTTTTCATGGAAGTTAATAGCCACAACATCGCTAGTGTAGGTAAACAAGCCCGTAATGGTATGAACGATTTTCGCAAGAGATTCCGGGAGGGTCTGGGGACCCTCCTCGGCGGTATGCGGGGCGATTCCATTCACTTTGTTCAGGACAAGTCTGGGGAATCGCCACCGCGAAAGAGAGATCCTTCACTGCGTTCAGGATGACCGTTGGTTCAATGCAAAACAGGGGCGGTTGAAATTAACCGCCCCTGTTTGGAATCGAAAATCTTACGCCACTTTCGGCATCGTGGGGATTATTTCATCCAGCCAGCCTAAGAGTTCCTTGATCTCGGCCACCGTCACATCGGCCATGTGGGCGATGCGGAAGGTTTTCTCTTTGAGATCGCCGTAGCCGTTGGAGATGATGCAGTTGTGCTGCTTGGCCAATGCCTTATTGAGATCGGCGATGGAAATGCCCTTGGTGTTGGTGATGCAGGAGAGGGTGTTGGATTCGTAGCCTTTTTCGGGGAACAGCGCAAAGCCCGCCTTCACCGCCCAATCGCGGACGATCTTGGCCAGTTCCAAGTGCCGCGCCCAACGCTTATCCAACCCTTCTTCGTTCAGAATGTGATCGCACTGCGCCTTAATGCCGAAGATCAGCGGAATCGCCGGAGTGTGCGGGGTCTGGTGCTTGTCGTTGTACTCTTTCGCGTCTACGAAGTTCACATAGTAGCCGGGCGCCTTGGCTTGCGCCGCGCGCGCCATGGCCTTATTGGAAATCATGGTCACACACAGACCGGTGGGCAGTCCCCAGCACTTTTGCGTGCCCGCGAGGCAGACGTCAAGGCCCAGCTTATCGCATTCGATCTTGTCGCCGGCCATGGCCGAGACCGCGTCTACGCAGAACATCACGTCCGGGTACTTCTTCAGCACTTCCGCCACCGCTTCGATGGGCGCGCGCACGCCGGTGGAGGTTTCGTTGAAGACCATTGTGAACACGTCGTATTCGCCGGTTTTCAACTTGGCGTCAATCTGATCCGGCAGCACCGCCTTGCCCCAATCCACTTCGATCTTATCGGCGGGGATGCCGTTAAAGCCGTTGATCTTGAACCAGCGCTTGGAAAACGCGCCGTTCACCGTACACAGCACTTTCTTCTGGCACAGGTTGCGAACCGATCCTTCCATGACGCCGGTGGCCGAACAGGTGAACATGAGCACTTCCTGATCGGTATAGAGGATCTTCTTGAGCATGGGAATCACAGCCGCGTGCAGATCCTTGTAATCTTGGGTGCGATGACCAACTTGGGGGGTTGCCACTGCCTTGAGGAGTTCGGGGCGAACCTCAGTCGGTCCGGGAATGAACAATTTCTTGTGCATGACAGGCTCTCTAAGCTTGTAAAGTGTTATCAATTAAGGCCTTGCAATTGCTGCAAGGAGGAGCTTCTCGCTCTTTAAAACCTACTAAATTCCCACGTGAAAGGCAACACAAGCCAGCGCGTATCCAATTACTTTTTAGCCGCTTCATTGCCTTTGTGGCGGAACGTTATATATTTGTAGTAGGTAGGAATAACGTTACGGAAAGGACTAATCATGAACCCTCGTTATCCGGTATGGCTGGTGATCCCGATCCTGCTGTTGACCGGGGTCGGGTTTTGGGTCGCAGGTATGGGTATCGAATCGCATATCATGGTGCGCCCGCTGTTCTTCTCGCAGGAGCCGGGCGGCAATCCGACCGTGGCTGTGGTGGACTCACCGCAAGTAGCCCAGCCGCAAGCGTGGCTGCGGGTGGAAGTGGAAACGAGCTGGGGCTGGTTCTGGCAGAAATCCACCGGCCGGGCGTATGTCACCGTGGACAAGAAAACCCAAGCGCGAACCAAAGCCGGAACCCTGCACATCCGGCTGGAAGCCCATAATATCAACGAAAAATCCGCCACCGACGCCGATTCGATCACGATTGT
>CAYUIF010000056.1:0-6583 GCA_964444755.1 uncultured Alphaproteobacteria bacterium
TTCCATAACCACGCCCTGTCCCATCGACACCTGATCGTTGCCCAAATAGAGACGATCCAGATAGAACGAACCGAGCTGCTGTTTTTCAATTCCCGCAAACCACTTGAAGTCGGGAATGTTGAACGGTTCGGTCGTTAAATACATCGTCTCTTCACCCAAATTCCGATGCCAGAGCAGTCCCGCCTTGTAGTCCCGATTGTAAGTCAGACGAATTTTATGGCTGACATCAGGAGTAGGATCTACCAAAGCTTCCGGATCAACCGCCAATTCTTCGTCCGAGAAAAACGGAGTATTGTAGGCGCGAAACGTATAGGTTCCATGCAGTTTGCGGTTGATCACACGTGCATCGTAGCCCAAATAATTTCGGGCATTCCGATAACCCCAACTGGAGAGTCCGGGAACCGCCCGCAGATCGCGCGAACCACGAATGCTACCCTGCAACTTCACCTGTTTATAGATGGCTACGGCGTCGGCAGGTGAGACATTCTGAATATCCATCAACTCATCCAAAGTCGCTTCATTGACATTGAGCGGCTCCATGAGTCGGTCAATCCACTCGTCCACCAAACCGACATTCGTGCCTTCCTCTGTCCCTAACTGTTCGATGCGGTAGTAGGCATCTTCGATGCGTTGAACACGCTCATCAACGGGACGCGGCGGGTTGACCCGGACCAGATCGCGCAGCGTTTTCAGCGTTTTGGCGTCAATTTCCGGAAGGTCGCTCAAACCGTAGAAGTTTTCGAACGGACCTTCGTAGAGAAGATGCTGCCAAATCGCATCGGCTTGTTCGGGCGTAACGGGAAGCGAGCGAATCTGCTCGTAGGTGGCCGCGTTCAAGTCAATGAGATCCGCCGCAAACGCGAATGCTCCGATGGTCAGAATGGCCGCGCCGAGGATGAATAATTTCATTTTTTGCCGCGCCACAGGTCGCCCAAAGGTTTGTCGAGGTTGAAGCCGATTCCGATCAGATGCGAAGGATTTAGAACCGGATGATAGAGGAAAGCGTAATCCAGCACCAGTTCCCGCCACCGCAGTCCGAAACCGGCGGTGAAGCTATTGGGATTGGTGTTCACACCGAAACGCAGGTCGAGAGGTTTCACCACCGTCGCGCAAACGCCGCCCTTAAACTGGGTTTCGCCGCTGACAACGCGTTCAACATCGAAAGTAGTACGAACGCCGTAGTAGGGAAAGTAGCTGATTCCCGCCGATAGCATTCGCGGCAGATCACGCTTCAGGTTTTCACCTACTTGCGGATGGTTGATATTCTTTAATGCCCCGCCCAATCGGAAGCGATCCCAAAGCTGAGCTGTTGCTCCGACATCCAAACCAAAGGTGGAAGTGCTTCCCAAGTCTATCGCGGGAGCATCATCATAACCGACTGACTCGCCCAAGCCCCATCCGATGTACTTGACTGTATAGCCAAAGGCCAAGGACGTATGAAGGTCTTCCTGTAATAGGAAACCGTGTGAAATGAAGATTTCGGTTTCCGACGACATGGTATAGCCGCCATCCCGCGTACCCAAGGTTTGTACGCCGACGGCTAAACCTCCGGCGCGCTTCGGGAGAGTCGTGAAACCGGAAGCCGCCAGGTGGCTAAGAAACCCCAATCCCCACGGCTGATGATATACGAATCGGCCTTCCGTGCCTTTTCCGTAAGCCAATCCCGCCGGATTCCAATAGGGCGCTTCTGCACCGGTGGCCGCGGCGGTATAGGCTCCCGCTACCGCTTGCGCGGCGGCAACCGGAGGATTCGGATTCGAGATAAGCTGCGCCGATGCCCACAGCGGCATGGCCAGCATGATTAAGATAAATCCCAGTTGTTTCAAGAGTGCCTCTCGCAGTTCTGCTGATTCGGTAGCCGGTTAAAGCCGCGTGCCAATGACAATAGGTTTCACTTTGGTGTCGCTTTTACCGTCGCGCACCGATTCGAGATGGAGAATATAAGTTCCCAAGGGGAGGAGATTCCGCAGTTCGTCGCGGCCGTCCCACATGATTTCATCAGGTCCGCCTGACTTCTTGTCTACCAGCGTCGTAACCAGTCGTCCGCGCAGGTCGAAGACGCGCAGTCGTAACTGCCCGACAACGGGGCCACTATAGGAGATTTTCAGTTTCTGACCCAAATCCGGGGCAAACGGACGATTCGGCACATCCAGCCGGAGTTTGTACAATTCTTCAGAGGAGGTATCGGGAGGGGTAACGGTCGGCAGCGAGAAGTCTTCCGCATAACCGGCCAGCATCTGGAAATCACCATTGTACGTCGAGGCGGGTCCGGCGATACTGCAGCGAACGCCTAACAGGTCACGAATACGATAGGTTTGTTCACCCAAAATAACTGTGTGCAAATTCATGCTGTCCCAGATGCGGATGACAGTCGAACCGGTGCCGTCATCGAAATAAATATTGGTCCCGCCGCCGACGTTCTCGTCAATCTGGAAGGGAACGCCGGTCACTTGACACCACGTTCCGGCGCCATAATTATTCGGCGATGAAGTATGGACGATTTGCTGCTGCCGGAGGCGGTCACCGGTGGCAACCTGAATGGGAGCCGGCAGCGGCTGGTTCTCCGCCAGCACCACAATGTCCCCGGCCGTCGGATCGCCGTTGAAGGAACCTAATTGAATCGTTCCTTGATAGGCTGTGACGACACCGTAAATCAAAATCAGATTGCCGCGTTGAATACCGGGAAAAGTCGAAGCCGCACCGGTTTGCGATAGGCTGAATCCATAGCCGCTTTCATCCTGCATGAAAGCGGAAATCCGCCGCGAACCGGAGGTGGTCGTGACATCCTGCACAAAGGTAACAATTCCGCGCAGAGCAACGATGGCGCCGTCATAAGAATCGAAATCGTTGTAAAGCGAACTGATCAGTTCGTACTCGGTTGGTTCATAGCCATCTACACCCACAACGGAATTAGCCAAGACATTCCCGGCGATATCTTGGACGGCGTTAATTGTCAATTGATAGCGGTGATTCAGATTCTCAAATACGGTCAATTGAATCGTCTTGCCGGTACTGAATAAATACGCCGACAGGACATGCAGTTCGGGAAATGTGGTATCAGACTGGTCAACGATTCGATAATTCGCCGGATCGGAAATGCCGTCCGGGGATAGCCGCTCATCGAAGACGATATTGATGGTTGTATCAGTCACCGCCGTTACACTCACGATCGTGGGCGGACGGCGATCCACGATTCCCATATCGCTATCGGAGCGGGGTGCGATCATCCAACCGACCGCCGAGTGATAAGTGACACACCCGGTTATAAAGGTGAAACTGTCTCCGACCACGGGTACGTACTCAAAGGCAAAGTCTCCCAAAACCGTACCGGTGCCGGTTTGATCCCGAACATCGAATTGGCGATACTGAAGCCAATCACTCGTGTTGGTGACTACGCAGGCGCCTATCTGGCAGAGTGTCCCTTCATAAGCCTCCGCAGAATCGGCCATTTGACCAATTCGCAGAGGGAGGGGATCAGGAACAACGCCTTGACCGAGAATTGTTACTTCATTGCCGCTTGTGAATTCAGTAAGCTCATAGTATTCTGTAACTTGACCTCTGACCCGTACACAATCACCCAAAGCAGGTGTAAGGTTAGGACCAAAAACCAGAATACCGGACCACAGACCACCACCCGGATCAGTGAAGAAAAATCCGTCTCGGTTATCTCCATATTCTGTTCCGGTAACGATTCCTGTCACAGTTACAATTTGGTCTACATAGGGCGACGAACCACCGGACGGGTTGCCGGTATACTGGAGATCGAAGATGCTCAGGACCGAGGATCGAATGATGTAACTATAGGTCGCGGCAGGGGCATCAACCGGACTGGTCGAGGAAGCCCCTAAGTTATCTGCAGCCCAGATGTAATAGTAACAGTATTGCCGTGCCGGTCCGGCGGGGATGACCGACGTCCAGCGTCCGTCACCGGCAATCCGGTCGCCGTTGGTACCGTCATCGTACATGCTGCGTTCAAGGTACTCGCCTTCTTCTCCGAAGCGATAGTAGACTTTCGCCGCTCCGATACCGGATTCGTCGGTGATCAGCGCCGAAATAGTATCGGATTGCAAATCCGTAGGCGTGGCGGGCGAATTCTGAACGTCTGAGAACAATGGGGGACGGTTGCCGAAGAAACCGAAATCGCTGTCAGAACGGGGATTCAGGGTATAGACAGAGCCGACGGAGGTGACGATTCCCCGCAAATAGCGAAGGGTGTCTCCCACCAACGGTTCGTAGGCAAAGCTCCAGCCGGTACCGATTGTAATCGGACCGGAACCGTCGTTCACAACGAAGTCCGACACACCCACAGATGTGACAATTGCATCCGTCAGTTCGATTAGAACGCCTTCAGCGGATTCGCCGATTTCGCCGGAATTGATCAGGGCGGGTGAAATAAGATCACCGTGTTGGCCCATCACAAATGTACCCGACACGATATTGCGAAGGCGGGTTTGGCCGTTCGATTCCTGAACCTGCGCCTGGAACCGAATGGAATCTCCGATGGCCAGACCGCGATCCTGATTATCATTGATCAGAATCCCGTTCCAGAGGCCGCCTCCCGGGTCAGATATAAAATAGCGAATCGGTTGATTCGTGTAATTCACTCCAATAACAACACCACCCGTGGAAACTGTCTGTCCCTCATAGGGAGAGTTACCCGACGGGCTATCCGTATACTGGATCTGGTGGATGGTTACATCCTGTCCAAATAGACAAGTAGTTGTTAATAAGAGTGTTAAGGAAAAGGTCAGAAGCTTGTTCATTGGCTGAGAAGTGCCTTTGAGAAAGGGGTATTCCAGAGGATTAAGACATTAAGTATAGACAATTCTTGTACAAAATTCAAGCTAAATTGTTATCAAATAAAATGTCGATTTGAATACCTTTCCTCTGGCGTTATAGAAGTATTTGTAATTCTTTGTGCGTTTACGTAACTTATAGCAATGTACCTGCGATACTATCGGATTCTTAGCTATATCTGTCTGACGGCGATCCTCCTTTGGATTACCGCATTTTCTCCGGAGTCCTGCCGTGCTGAGGCATTGGCAGAGGATTCATTACGGTTTGCCCATTATTGGGAACTGTGGGAAACCGGTGATTCGGTAGCGGCACGATCCTATTTGCTCAATCTTGGTGCAGAGGGGAATTCCCGAATTGAGCAAATGGCCGGTTTTCTATTGGCTTGGCAATCTTTCCAGCGCGGGGACTATATTGGCGTTCCGGTTCAGTTGGATCTGGGGATTCCGGAAGAACTTTCGGATCACGCTCTCTATCTGCGCGCGCAGGCTCTGAGGAATGCCGATCAACCTGGTCTATCCGAGCCCTTTTGGATAAAACTGGCAAAAGATACGACTTCAGTCTATTCGCAAGACGCGTTGTATGAGCTTTCCTTATTGTCAAAGGAATCAAACGATCTCGAAGCGTACTTGGACTATGCCGAGCGGTATCGTGAACAGCCGTCGTCTATTGAGAATCGGCAGCAGCTGGACCACCACGCGGCTGAGATTCTGGCAGCCGTCGGAGACCATGCCCAGGCAGTCGAGATTCTGTATCGGGCTTGGCTGGCGGGACCGGCGACCGCCGATGCCGAGCAGATTAGGGGATTGATTGCCGGCTACTATCGCAGACATCAGTTCTCGCCCCGCACTGAAACCCGCGAAGAAGTTGAAACGGAGCTTGCATCGCTTGAGCGTACGCGGAATTTCCGGATTGGATTGAACCGAGTTCGGCAGATTATGCAAACTACAGAAGGGGCGGGGTGGGGTGATCTGCTGGGCTATTATAAGGGGCGTTTCGAAAGCGGTTTAGGTCGTCATCGCGAAGCGATCGGCACACTGGATAACTACTTACGCCGGTATCCGCAGAGCCGATTTCTGTATTCCACGTACTTCCACATGGGACGATCCGCCTATCTGACCGATCAGGATACGCTGGCGATTTCCACCTTGTTACAGGCGGCGGATCAGAGCGATGATCTTGATCTTGCGGGACGCGCATTGGAATTATTGGGAATTCTCTACTTGGATCGGGGCCGACCGGCGGATGCTGAAAATGTATTCCGGAGGTGGGAAACCCTGGGACGCGGGTCAAGTACCGAGACGGATTGCTTATGGCGTCTGGGATGGGCATTATGGGAAACCCAGCAGTACCGTGAAGCAGCGAATACCTGGAATCAACTTTTCGAACGGGATTCCCTCGGAGGATATGCTCCCGGAGCGGTCTACTGGAGTGCGCGTGGCGCAGCCAAAGCTGGCCAAAACGAAACGGCAACCAAACGATTGGTCCTGCTTTCACGCCGTTTTCCCTATTCGTACTACTCGGTGATTGCGGGATCTGCCGATCCGCAACCGCCAATAAATCATCCCCTGATGGTCCCGTCACTGGATGAGATCTGGAGTCGCGGAGGTTTGCATGCCCGGCGGTTTTGCCTGCTGGCCGCTCTGCGTCTGCCCGATCTGGCTTTGCGAGAGTGGCGTGCCGCGCAGTGCGAATTTCCCCCCCAAAAGGAATTCGCATGGTGGGAGGCACAACTTCATCTATGGCAAGGGGATCGAGTTGGTGCCGTTCGAATCATTCGTAGTGAACT
>CAYUIF010000057.1:0-5974 GCA_964444755.1 uncultured Alphaproteobacteria bacterium
CCGCTCTTCGTAGGGGCGGGTTGAACGAAGTGGAACCCGCCCTCTTCTCTCCCCCTGCTTCAGCGGGGGGACCAAGGGGGGTCTCCTACTTCACAATCTCCCGCAGCGCTCCGATCAACACCTCATTCTGCTCCCGCGTACCGATCGTCATCCGCAAGCCTTCCGGCAGACCGAACGCCCGCAGCGGACGAACAATCACTCCGCGCTTCAGCAGCTCCTCATTGACGCGCAAGGCTTCCGCCTCCGAAGCAAACGGCACAAAGAAAAAGTTCGCATCCGTCGGCACCGGTTTCAGCCCCAAGTCCGTCAGCGCTTTGCCCAAGAACAGCTTTCCGTCGTGATTGATCTGCACCGTCAACCGCAGAAACTCATCGTCATCCAGCGCGCCCAAGCCCGCTGCTTCCGCCACGATGGACGGCTCGAACGGCAGTTTCACCCGCCGCACGTAATCGAATAATTCCTCATGCGCGAAGCCGTAGCCGATGCGAATTCCCGCCAGTCCGTAGGCTTTGGAAAACGTGCGCAGCGTAACCACGTTATCGAATTTGTAGTGCAAGGAATCGGGATAGTCGGGATTTTCGCAGGCATATTCGTAATACGCTTCGTCCATAATCACCAGCGTTGAAGCGGGAACGCGCTTCATGAACGCTTCGAATTCCTTCCGCGTGAACGAGGTTCCCGTGGGATTATTGGGATTGGCTAAATAAATCAGCTTGGTGCGTCCGGTAATCGCCTCGGCGATCGCATCCAGATCGTAATGATAATCCTTCAGCGGCACCTTCACCAGCTTCGCGCCGCGGGAATTCGCCAGCACATACACGCCGATGAAGGTTCCTTCCGCCGTCAGGATTTCTTCGTCATCGCAAATCACCGTGCGAATCACGTTGCACAGAATCGCTTCCGAACCGAATCCCACCATGACATTATTTAGTTTTACCCCGAACCGCTCCGCCAATTTTTCGCGCAGCGCCAATCCGCCGTTGGGATAGATATGCGCTTCACTCAACACACTCGCGATCCGCTCGAGGGCTTTAGGAGACGGTCCGATGGGATTTTCGTTGGACGCTAATTTGACAATTCGCGAAACGCCGAACTCGCGGCGAATATCCTGCGCCGAACGGCCCGGCTGATAGGGAACAAGGTTGCGGACGTTAGATGGAACTAATGGCATTTTCAAAACCGAAGGTACGTTTGAGGAAAGTGAATTCGTCCTTTTGTTCACAATTTATGGTCTTTCCCATTCATTTGCAACCGCTGATTGACTCAACAAAAAAGCGTCCCGCAGGACGCTTTTTCATAAGAAACCTGTGATTAGAATACTACTTCAGGAGGATCATCTTCTTCGTCTCGCTGGCGTTGGGAGTTTCCAGACGATAGAAGTAGACGCCTGATGCGAAGTCGGTGGCATCGAAGGATGCGATATGCGCGCCTCCGGTCAACCGTGCCTTATCCAACAAGCGCGTTACTTCCCGGCCCTGCACGTCGAACACGCGCAGACTGACCACGCTCTCCGTCGGCAAGTCGAATTGAATGTTCGTGGACGGGTTGAAGGGATTCGGATAGTTCTGATACAGCGTGAACCGATCCGGAGTGAAATTCGGTCGTTCCTCCGCCGCGAGAATATCCCACGGGAATCCGGTGGAATCCGCCCGCAGATTTCGCAGCGGATTAACAACTGGTGCCGTGGGAATCAAAGTCGTCGGAATCCGCAAATAGTACATCGGATTATTGGTGGGAACGCCTTCGGGAGTTTCGGTGATGGACGTGCCGTTATCGCGATCCATCATGTATTGCATGTGAACGATGCCGTTGGTCACGAACTTTGCCAACGAGATATCGCGCTCGCTCTTGCACGAATCCGCTGCCGTTCCCACGCCGCCGTCGGTATTGCTGACATTAGTGGCTTCCGCCCACGTGCGACCGCTGTCCGTGGAAACCGTAATCCACGCATCACCGGACGGAAAACCGCCTGCACTGACCTGAACGCTGTCGAATTTCTGGAAGGAACAATACATGTACCCGGTGGTCGTGTCAATCGCCAAGTTCGGGCGATGGCACATTGTGTTGTTGGAACCCAAGGACACCGACGTATGACCGTACCAGGCTTCGTGAATCATGTTGAATTCTTGACGATAGCTGTCCCAATGCCAGAGATTGCTCCAGATATAGCCATGATTGCTCAGCGGTGTTCCGTCGTAATCCCACCAGAACCAGCCGCTGCACGTGAACGCCAGATGCACAATGTCATGCTGATCAATCAGCACATGGACATCCAGCCACGGCCGCATCGTATCGCCGTTGCACACATTGGGATCACCGCCGTTGTTCACGCAGTTGGTGTCCACATTCAGGAAATTCGTCACGTTCATCGCCGGATTCCACGTCAGTCCAGCATCGTCGGAAGTACGCAGCCAAACATCGGTATAGATGTTGTCGCCCGTCGGGTTGACCAGCCATGCCACGGCGATTTTATCCGAAACCGGCGACGCATCCACGTCCATGGTAATAAACCAGGATTCCGTCCACGGTTCCCATCCGCCCGGCCAGGTCAGACTGTCATTCTGACCGTTGATCCAAACATTACCCTTGGCATAAAACTCCCGTCCGTCGGCATTGTCGTCATCGAGACTTTCGGTCACGACCATATGCACGTTCCCATCAATATCCACCGCAATCTTCGGCCAGTCCAGTTCGGGATTGCCCGACAATGTCGCCGGCGCCCAGGTCAGAAAACCGCCCAAGCGCGGGAAGAAATCCATACCCACCGCCGCCGTCATGTGCGTATTGGTCCCTTGATGAAACGCCGGGAAGGCAAATCCCTCGTCATTCACCGCCACATTGCAGTAGCCCGCCCGCGGGGCGGCATCCGCCGCTACACCGAACGGATCAGTCAGATCCGGCAATGTGAATTGCTCGGCAAACGGATCCCACACGTTGTAATAGACATGCCGCTGGGATGAGCCGGAATTGATGCCGCGGGTCCAAACGTGGTGAACGTAGCCTTCTCGATCAACCGCAACTTGCTTCCCCGCACTGCCGTTGTGCTGATTATCATACCAGGTCATTCCCACCAGAATGACCGGCACAATGGGATCATCCAGGGTTGTCGGTACCGGACGCTCCGGAAATGTCATGCCGTCAAACGGCGTGTCTTCCAATCCCGTCAAAATGACGGGGCCTTGCTGTAGATCTTGAACACGGGGGGCCGGGGCACCACTCGCAATTCCAACAATAAGCAGGGCAAGGATGAGAAAAAGGAATCTGCAGTTTGGCATGGTTGCCTCCTATTCGCTGCGATTAGATGTTGTGCTTCACCGAGTGACAGCTAAGATTTTCGTGGGGTTTGCCAAATCTCTGCATACAATATAGAGTCTGAGTCGGCCAATGTCAATAAAATTGTGCTGGTTTTGTAACAATTCGTCTATAAAAAACAGCCAGTCCCGATTATTGGGACTGGCTTGAAAAAAATGCAGGGATATGCAGAGTTCGACTTACAAACCTAAAGACGCGGCTGAATTTTGCATGGCTTCAACAACATTTGCAATGTGTTCTTCCAAGGGTATACACAGCAACTCTGCACCCCGTACAATATCTTCACGGTTAACTTTGCGTGCAAATCCCGATTCTTTCATGCGCTTTCGCACGGAAGACGGTTTCAGGTCGGCCAGTTTGCGCGACGGCAGTACGAGGGTAGTCGCCGTAATTAGACCGGTTAGCTCATCACACGCTAACAGCGTCTTGGCCATAAGCGTCCGCGGCTCGACCCCTGTATATTGCGCATGCGCCAGAATTGCCTCCAGCCACGATTCGGGAAATCCCTGCGAACGCAAGTACTCCACTCCGCGATAGGGATGATCCTGCTCGGTGGGATAACGCTCGTAATCGAAATCATGCAGCAGCCCGACGATGCCCCAATCCGCTTCCGGTTCGCCGAACTTGCGGGCATAAAACCGCATCGCCGCTTCCACGGCCAACGCGTGCTTCTGTAAGCCGTCCGACGGGGTCCACTCGCAGAGGAGCTGCCAGGCTTGATCACGATTCATGCGCGGTTCCTATTCCTCGATGTCATCCTTAAGATAGAAATAAATCGTGTCCGCGTCAAGGGCGGTGAACAAGCCCAAGCCGCCGCGTACGTTGGAGTCCGGGTAATTCTGAGGATCACCCGGGATAATCGTCAAGTAATAGTTATAGGCATTTTCATCGCAGGACATCACGGTCAGCCGATGCAAACCGGTAAATCCGACCGACAACCAGGGCATGGCAAAAGCGTCGCCTTCATGCATCGACCAGAAGGAAATCGGCCACTCCCAAACTACCGCGGCTTCAATTTCGTAATCGTACCAGTCCGGACGGAGATTCTGAACGACGACGTTGCTCGCTTCGCGCCGGTCGTCATGATTCCAGAAAAAGATCAGATACGGTTCACCGTAGGGTTTATAGCCGCCGAATTCCAGAGTGTCCACATCCACCGTATCCCGGTAATCCTGCAGTTCGGTCGTGTCGTAAAATACGCCTTGAAACCTAATTGGCGGCGCAGCCGGGCCGGATTCCGCCGTCAGAATCGTGCCATCGTTCGCTTCAACGCGGATCGAGTAAAGATCTCCCGTCCGTACGGTGTCGTCCACGCCCGCTTCCTGAACGCGATAGGTGCCGGGAGATTGCGTGACTTCGGTCAAGTGATATTCTTGTGTATTGGAACCGTCGAACGACCAAATGGTCACAACGGCATCGGATACGTTGATCTCATTGGGATCATAGTAGGCGTCGAAGGGAAGCGTATGGGTGAGCCGGATGGACATGGGTTGATTGATGAACATATGTCCTTGCAGAACGATCTGTTCGCGATAGTCCTGTTCGGTGGATTTGTCGCAGCCGATAATGGCAAACAACAATCCGGCGATCAGCAGTGATAGAAGAAGGTTGCGTGTTTTCATGGCTAAAACTCCGCCGTAAAGCCGATGGACGGCAGGAACGGCAATTGGCCGTTTGTTTCGATCTTCACCGGATTCTTTTCGAAATTGTAGCTATAGGACAGGACATTCTTATTGTCATAGACATTGATGATTTCCACATAGGGGCTGAATGTCCAGTGCTTGTATTCATAGCGCAAGCGATAAGCCAAATCCAACCGATGATAAGGTTCCAAGCGATAGTGATTTTTGCGTCCGGCGGTCAGGAAGTAGGACGGATATTCCAGTCCGATCTCATAGCGTCCGTTGGCCTTGGTCATGTTCATACCGCTGGAATAACTGAACCGCGCTTCCAGACTACCGCGTCGTCCGACCTTCCGACTCACCGAAACATTGGTATTATGGAGCCGGTCAAAACTCGCGGGATAAACCAAACCCTCATCCCAGAAACTGAAGGAACGTTTGGCGCGGCCGATGCCGTAGCCCCAGAGCAGCGTATAGCGATCCCATTCGCCTTGCAGCAAAATATCCCCGCCGTAAGCATAACCATTACCCACCGCAAAGTGTTCGATCAACGGATCTCCTTCTTGCGGAATGCTGCTGGGATTCCATTCGATGATCCGGTCGAAATCCTTATAGAATAAACCGCAGGAGAACTTCAACGGACCGTCCAGATCATTCTCGTAAGTGAGTGCGTAATGCCAGGAACGGTTGGGATTGAAAGTCTTATCCTGAAGAATGTAGGAGTTGAACAGCGACGCGAAATTATCGCCGAAGGTCACTTGCTGGAAGGGCTGCACATATTTGCCCCACGCCGCGCTGATAAAAGATTTTTCGGTAAATTCGCGCTTGATCGAAAGGCGCGGCAGGTATTCGGTGATTTCCGAGAGCGTGTTGTGTTCCACCCGGAAGCCCGGCGTAATCGTCCACTGGGTATTCGGACGGATATCGTCCGAAACATAGGCCGCCAGTTGCCACCCGTAGTAGTCTTCATCCACAAATGTCGAAGACCGTTCCTTGACACCAAAATGCAGATCCATGCTCTTGGCCAGCAAACCCAGATC
>CAYUIF010000058.1:0-4097 GCA_964444755.1 uncultured Alphaproteobacteria bacterium
TGCGGGTTCGAGTCCCGCCTCCAGCACGGGATCAAGCCGAATGACTCAGTCATTCGGCTTTTCTATGTCCAATTGCGTAAGTCTGTGTGCATTGTGATTGATCATAGAATAATCATTCAACCTATTGACTTACGAATCTGATGGGGCTATATTGTTTCCATAACTATTGAACGACATCGTGGGTGGTCCCATGGGAGTTCAGTACACTTCATCCAGAATTCTCAAGCCTTGCTGCCGGGTGGTGGCGAGGCTTTTCTTTGGAGTGGAAAGAGGATGAAGAAGTATTGTTTGGTAGTGCTGAGTTGCCTACTTGCGCAGATAGCGTTGGGACGGACGATTATCGTAGCCGCCGATGGCAGCGAGGAATTTATTTACATCACTCAAGCCGTCGATTCGGCGGTTGCCGGCGACACGGTATTGGTACGGGATGGCTATTACCCGGGCCTCGGATATGATGGAGAGGAATTTACGGTGGATTCCGGAGTTGTTGTCACGGCTGAGCACAGCGGTGGAGCCTATGTTGTTACTTCACCATATGGTCTAACGCTATCAGGTGCCGCCCATTTGATGGGCTTTGAACTTCGGTCTTTCCCACTTGCGCATACCGGCCTAATTGTCTGGATTATAGGCGGTCCTGCCACCCTCTACAACTGCCGGTTTCACTGTGGTGAGCCCAACAGTTTCGGAGACCAACTTAGAATAGCCTGCAACGGGCAGCCTCCGCTTATCCGCGCATGCAGCTTTCAAATCGCAGGACCATACTTTATGGTCAATAATACAGATTCCACAAATGTGTGGATGCCGAATAACTACTATGGCATCACCGATACGACATACATTCATCATAGGATCTGGGATGGGATTCGATTACCCGGCTACGGATTTGTCTACGTCTCACCGGTATTGGATTCGTTCGAATGGTTAGCGGCTGAGGATCCTCCATCGGCAGTGGTCGTCAGTCCTTCCATAAGCGTTTACCCGAATCCATCGCAAGGAACTTTCAATCTGATTCTTCCCGGTAAGCAGTATCCTGAACACATGGCCATATACAATTTATTGGGACAGCGGATTTGGAGTCGGAATAACAACACACCGGCTTCAACACAAATTTTAAATCCCAACGGATTGCCCAATGGCAGCTATTTTCTGCACGTGTTCACTCGCGATCAGGCATACACGACGCGCATTACCATTATCCACTGAATACCCGGAACGTTTGAATGCCCGGAATGTTACCGGAATCGCCGAGGCGGATCCCCTGATCCGCCCGGAATCCTCCGGCTCGCCGAACCGTGGTTAAGGTCGAAGACCGCAACTCGGCCGGAATTTTTCACGACCATTTTGTTGATGTCAACAAAATGGCTTTTTCCATCCTTCATCCTTCAATCCTCATCTTTTCCCCACCGGTGCAAATTTTGGTGTAAAATATTGGACTTAAACCCCCAACACCCCAAAACGCACCCTCCATGAAAGCCAAAATCAAGCCTAACGGCTTGATTTTATTAGGTGCGCCCACCGCGACTCGAACGCGGAACCCTCAGCTTAGAAGGCTGATGCTCTATCCCGTTGAGCTATGGGCGCAGATGTCGATGTAGAGTCGAAATTTACATGTAAATACTTGAAAAGTCAAGAGTCCATTTTTTACTTTGTCGTGTTTCTCAGAAACCGCCGCGCTTCCTCAACGGCTTGATCCTGCCCACGCGCGAACTCATTGGGAGTCGGCACGACTTCGAAGTCTGGCTCGAACCCCTGACCAAGTCCATCCTCCCATTGCGGCACTCCCACCGTAACACTGAGAATACCTCCTGATAACAACGGAACTTCCTTAGTTTGTCCACCTGCACCTGCCGTTGCCCGACCAATCAATGTCACTCGATTCGCAAAGACTAACGGATACAATAGCTGCTCCGCCGAACCGCCGGTCAACGGGCTGATTAAAGCTACGATTTTGCCCATCCACGGTTCGTCATCCGCTTCGATCCACGTTTGCTCGGCTGACTCCCAAGTCAATGCCACCGTATCGCACCGCATGCGGTACGGTCCTAAAGGAACTGTAAACGGAACCAGCTTGGCAATCAGATCAGTAAGCACCATTCCACTGCGCGTTTCCCGCAAATCGAGAATTAATCCACCGATCTGAGGATTCTCCTTCAAGTAGTCAATAATCGAGTACTGCACTTGTTTCGTGAGTTGCGATCCAACTTTCACATACAGCCATTGATTGTCCAGAGACTCAAATCGGTTTTCATCTTCGATAAACAGCTCCCGATAATACTCCGAATCCCGACCCGACCACCTTGTTAATTCTACTGCATACTCTTCCCCGCTGGGTTTTCGCAAACGCAAGACGGCCACCGTTCCGGCGCGATCCGTCAGTACTCGCCAGACAGCTTGCGCTAATCTTGCATCGCGATTCGATCCGCTTAAATCAGGCAAGCAATCCTCAATGATTTTCTGCATCACGGGAATTCCATCAACCGTAAGTAGTTCATCCCCGACTTCAAGCCCGGATGATACAACTTCCGGTGATGAACTAATCCGATCTACAATAACTTGTTCCCCAACCATCATACAGCGAATTGGTACAGTATCATAGATAATCGGAAGACTGTCGGGAATGACAATCCGGGTTTGACCGTCATTCAATGTTGCTACTTGCCGCCGCAGCGATCTCCAGAATTCCACGTCATTCGGCGGCTGCGCGAGTTCTGTGAGTACTTCGTTGAAACTCCCTTTCCATTGCGTGAATTCGCTACTGTCGAATCCCGCGAAATGATCACGAACTTCCATCCATACGGTGGTCCAAATCGCTCCCCGTTCCGGCTGCGTGAGTTCAGCGTGCACCGGAATTGTGATCACAAACAAGAGTAAGAATGCAACAATCTTCACAATAAGCCTCATTTGAACGGAAGGCGGCCCTCGCGACCGCCTTCGTCTGTATCATTTCACCACCGATTAAAACGCGACGGGTTCTTCGTACTCCGAATATACTTCTTTAAGGATATCCACCATCTCACCCAATGAGCAATACGCGTGCGCCCCTTCGATTAAGTGCGGCATAACATTTTCATCCGCTTCCGCCGCGTGCTTAATCCGATCCAGCGCTTCCTGAACCCGCTTTCCGTCGCGGCGCCGGCGAAGATTTTGCAGCTTTTCGGTTTGCTGCCGCTGAATCTGATCCTCTTCGATTTTGAGAATCGGAATCTCTAACTGCTCGCCTTCCATCTGATATTTGTTGACCCCTACGATCACCCGTCGGCCGTCATCAATCTCCTGCTGGTAGACGAAGGCGGCATTGGCGATTTCGCGCTGGAAATAACCGCTCTCGATTCCCGCCACCACGCCGCCCATGGCTTCGATCCTGCGAAAGTAATCCTCGGCGCCATCCTCCATCTTATCCGTCATCCATTCCACGAAATAACTGCCACCCAGCGGATCAATTGGCGCTCCGGCCAAGACTTCATGGCGCAGTACCTGCTGCGTGCGCATCGCCAGGGTGACCGCCTTCTCACTGGGCAGTGCCAGCGTCTCATCCATCGAATTGGTATGCAGGCTTTGAGTTCCGCCTAAAATGCCCGCCATCGCTTCGGTCGCCGTGCGAATAAGATTGATTTCAGGCTGCTGTGCAGTCAAGCTGCAGCCGGCCGTTTGCGTATGAAAGCGGCACAGCATGGATCGTTCCTGTTTCGCTCCGTAGCGGTCCCGCAAGTGCTTTGCCCAAATGCGGCGCGCGGCCCGCATTTTTCCGATCTCTTCGAAAAAGTCTAAATGCGAATTGAAGAACAGCGAAATTCGCGGCGCAAATTCGTCAATATTGAGCCCGCGTTTTAACGTTTCTTCGATATACGTAAAACCGTCGGCCAACGTAAACGCTAATTCCTGAATTGCCGTGGATCCCGCTTCGCGAATATGATAGCCGCTCACCGACACCGGATTCCATTTCGGCATTTCCTTAGCCGCAAACTCGATCGTATCCACCACCAGTTTTACCGAGGGCTGCGGCGGATAAATGAATTCCTTTTGGGCAATGTATTCCTTGAGAATATCATTTTGCAGCGTTCCGCCCAACTCCGCTTTTTTCCAGCCTTGATTCTCGG
>CAYUIF010000059.1:0-3574 GCA_964444755.1 uncultured Alphaproteobacteria bacterium
CTCCAGATTCACCCCTAACCGCTTAGGCGGTAAATCCCAGATGTGGCCGACCGTCGCTTGAACCAGATAGTCTTTCCCCAAGTATCCGGTTAGCGTACGTGCCTTCGCCGGCGACTCGACGATTACCAGTGATTTTGCGAGATGGGTCTTTTCCATTGTTTCAGTTTTTTGTTTAACGGATTTTGCCTTCGCAGTTTTTGTCGTTTTCGCCGCGGTAGAGGAGCGTGCAGCAGTTTCACGCGCCGAAGCCGCTTTGCGGGTCAGTGCGGATTTTTTTGCCGACGTGGTGGTAGTTCGCTTCTTCGTAGTCGTAGATTTGGTTTTAGAGGAGGATTTGGAAGTGGATTTCGACATAGGGTTATCAGAGCAGAAAAGCTTTAAGCATGTGCTCAAAGCTCTTATACTGCCAAAATTGTGACAGGTTCACGAAGCCGCATAAGCGATTGTTATGATACAAGATAGCGGACGGTAAACCGTCGGTTTGAAGCCGCCGTAGGCACCAATTTAATGTACCCGTTCTGGCCAGGGGCGGGCGGGGCTGGCCAAAAACGATGATTCGTTGCGGCCGGGATCTTTCTCAAGTAAGTGCGATGCAACCAACATCTTCATTTCATCATCACCCACACTGAGATTACCCATTAGCATGCAACGTTCTACAATTTCCTCGATGTCCACGAAATCAAGGATACCGATATTGGTCATTTCAATCAGATATCCATGAGCTTCGGGACTTACGTACTGACGTTCGATTTCATGAAGCACTCGATGAGCATGAGGATTCATCGGTGATGCAACCAAGGTACGTTTCGATTCACCCAACCGATCAGCGAAAACCGAAATCGCGGTGGCTACCTCCCGCTGGGAGAAGCCTTGCTGCATCAACTCGTCCGAAATTCCCTCAATCTCTTCGACTCTGATCCGGCGCGACTGAAGCTCGCCGATCACATACATTAAAATCTCTACTAAACGTTGATCCATGCGCAGCCCTTATGTTTCGGCTGAATCGAGAATCCCAAGGTTTCCTGTCCCAAGTGCGCGGCATCCGGTTCAGGTAAACGGATCATGAGATACCGGGATACGGGCAAAGTACTTAAAAAAAAGTCGAAAGGCAAGTGAAAAGTCAGTTCGGTGTTTGAACCGTTGCACCACAACATTTCTTGTATTTCTTGCCACTTCCACACGGACACGGGTCATTTCTACCGACTTGAGGAGTGACTCGAACCGGTTGAGGCTTCCCGGCTCGCGGAGGAGCGCCCGGTGCGCCTCCTTGACCTTCGCCGCCGTCCGCTTGCGCCGCCCGCGAATAAGCCATCCCGCCGGATTCGGCATGCGAATAGTTTAAGGCAGGAGTGCGGGTCGGTGCCGCCGGACGCGGCCGTTCGGCGCCTTCAACGACGGGCTGTGCGCGAAAAATTATGCGCAGGGCATCGCCGTTAACCGCATCGAGCATATCCTGAAATAGCTCGAATCCCTCCTTTTTGTATTCGATGAGTGGATCTTTCTGGCCGTAAGCCCGCAGCCCGACCCCCTCTTTGAGACCGTCCATGGCGTACAAATGATCCCGCCATTTTTCATCAATAACCCGGAGAATCGCATAGCGCTGCAGACTTTTCAACAGACTATCACCGAGAATTCCCAAACGCATTTGCAGAGCTTGGTGAATATCTTCGTGCATTTTGGAACGCAGCGGATCACCGTTCATCCCCCGAAACTCCGCATCATTCGACTTGTCCACCAAGAAAGTCCGCATCAGGTCTTCAGCCAGCGAATCGTAATTGATCTCCGCTTCACGCCCGGCACCTGCCGTATGCTTCTCGATAAGAAAGTCTATGTAGTCCTCGATCATTTCCCGTACAACCGGTTCGGGATCGCCGCCGCGCAACGCGATATTGCGCCGCGCATATACCACCGTACGCTGCTGGTTCATCACATCATCGTATTTCAGCAAATGTTCGCGGATCGAGAAGTTATATGCCTCGACCTTCTGCTGCGCCCGGCTGATAGCGCTGGTGATCATCGGATGCGTAATGACCTCGCCTTCCTCTACACCCAGCCGATCCATGATTTTCGCGATCCGGTCGGAACCGAACAACCTCATTAAATCATCTTCCAGCGACAGGTAGAATTCGCTGGTTCCCGGATCACCCTGACGACCGGCGCGACCGCGCAACTGACGATCAATCCGGCGCGATTCGTGACGCTCCGTACCCAGAATAAACAAACCGCCCTGGGCGCTGGATTTGTCGCCGGGCTCACCTTGCCATTGAACCACGCCGGCACCCAGCTTGATGTCCGTACCGCGACCGGCCATGTTCGTGGCAATCGTAACGGATCCGGGTTGACCGGCCTGTGCAACAATCTCCGCTTCCCGCTGATGCTGGCGGGCATTCAGAACGTTATGCGGAATGCCCTTGCGGCGCAGCATACGGGAAATGACTTCCGACGTCTCGACCGTTACGGTTCCTACCAGAACCGGTTGCCGACGACCATGCAGTTCCGCGATTTTCTCGATGGCGGCATTGAACTTTTCGCGTTTGGTGCGATACACCATATCGTTGAGATCGCTCCGCCGCACAGGCTGATGAGTCGGAATGACCATCACTTCGAGCTTATAAATGCTCCAGAACTCGTTTTCTTCGGTCTCCGCTGTTCCGGTCATTCCCGCCAGTTTCTTGAAGAGCCGGAAGAAATTCTGCAAGGTGATCGTGGCAATCGTTTGCGTTTCCCGCTCGATCTTCACGCCTTCCTTGGCTTCGATGGCTTGATGAAGTCCGTCCGAATAACGACGTCCCGCTAAAATTCGTCCGGTGAACTCATCAACGATCATTACCTTGCCGTCTTGGACGACGTACTCGATGTCTTTCTCGTAAAGCGCATAAGCCCGCAGCAATTGCGAAACGTTCTGGACCCGCTCGCTGCGTTCGGCATAGATATCCTGGATTTTTGCCTTAGCGTTAGCACGTTCCTCAAGCGACAGAGCATCATCCCCGTCAATCTTGGTGAATTCTTCAGGAAGATCGGGCAGAATAAACAAATCCGGATCGCCGCCGTAGTACTTCGTCAGTTGGATACGGCCTTTGTCGGTGAGATCGGTGACGTGGGAACGTTCATCTATAGAGAAGTACAATTCCTCGTCCAACTCATGCATCTTCTTTTCGCGAAGCAGGTCGTTCTCCACGCGCTGGCGCATGCGGATATTGGACGGCTCTTGGAAGAGCTTCATCACCCGTTTGTGCTTGGGAAAACCGCGATGTCCCATGAGCAGTTTGCGGCCGACTTCCCATTCATCGAAGCCCTCTTGCGCCATGTCCTTGTCAATTTCATCGGCCAGTTTGGTGATGAACTGCGATTGCAGGCGCACTAACTGCTCCACGGCGGGCTTCATCTCGTCGAATTTCTGCGTGGAATGCGCCACCGGACCAGAGATGATGAGCGGCGTGCGCGCCTCGTCAATCAGAACGCTGTCCACTTCGTCCACGATCGCGTAGTGATGTGCCCGCTGCACGACTTCGTCCATCGAAAGCGCCATGTTGTCGCGCAGATAGTCGAAGCCGAATTCGTTGTTCGTGCCGTA
>CAYUIF010000060.1:0-2677 GCA_964444755.1 uncultured Alphaproteobacteria bacterium
TTCAACGCCGCGGCAATGCGAGCGGCAAAGCTGCGCTCGACCAGAAAGCACTGTCCAAGACTCTTCTTTGCCGATACGCGGTCAATCATCGCAGCCCGAAGGCTATACTCCCAGCCGCGTGAGAATTTCCGGGATATCTACAAAGGTGCGGGCGACATGCGCACCGCCGGATTGCAGGGCTTTAATCTTGGATTGCGCGGTACCCATTTCACCTTCGACGATCGCTCCGGCATGACCCATGCGCTTGCCGGGAGGAGCGAACTGTCCGCCGATGACGGCAATGACCGGCTTCTTCATCTTCGATATCGTGGAGGCGGATACTTCTTCATATACGCCGCCGATTTCGCCCGCCAGAACCACGGCTTTGGTTTCGGGATCCTTCTCGAAGAGTTCCAGAATATCGTTGAAGGTGCTGCCGAGGACAGGATCGCCGCCCAGCCCGACACAGGTTGTTTCGCCGAATCCGGAGCGGGTCAAGGTATCGGCTAGATAATAGGTAATCGATCCGGAACGCGAGACCGTACCTACGCGTCCGCGTTTAAATGCAAGCGGTGGAATAATTCCGATATTCGCGCGTCCGGGAGAAATGATTCCCGCGGTATTGCCGCCTAAAATCAGCGCCCCATGCTTCTTGGCTTCGCGGCGCACCAGCATCATATCGCTGATCGGAATATGTTCGGGTACCACTACCACCGTACGAATGCCTGCATGTATGGCTTCGATTACGGCATTCTTCACAGCGGCCGCCGGAAGAAAAATAACTGAGGTATCGGCTTGATGATTAGCCACACATTCGGCGACTGTGTCGTATACCGGAATGTCGTGTACCTTTAGACCGCCCTTGCCGGGTGAAGTGCCGGCAACGATACGAGTGCCGTAAGATTTCATCTCGCCGGTATGGAATTTCCCGGCTCCGCCGGTGATACCCTGTACGATCACGCGGCTGTTTTCGTCAATAAGAATTGCCATTGGTCAAGAAAGATAGGTTCGTTAGGAAAGCTCGACATTCCTGTCAACCGGACTAAAACATATAGTCCAATTGAATGCGGAAGGTGAGCTGATTTTCAGAAGCATTATCGCCGGTGTATTCACGACCGGAGACATATTCGGGATAACTGTTGCTGTCGCGCGCTTGAATCCAAGTTTTCGGGTAGGAACTGTCGCCGGTCAACTTGAAGCGAACCGACAACGCATCCGAGAACCGATTGGAAATCGAGAACCACCACCGCGATGCTTTGTCATCGAGCACGGTGAACTCATTGTCTTCGAAATTCCAGAAAAAACCGTCATAAACCAGCCACGCCCCGCGCGCTTTCAAACGCGGCGAGAAATTGTGGGTCAACTGCACACCCATGGCTGAACTGGGCGAAGCGGTCTGACCGTCCACCGGAGATAGACCGGTCGGGTCGGCTTCACCGGTCAGGCGGGGACGCGGCGTAAACCGCGTATAGCCGTTAGCGTAGAGCAATTCGAGATCATCATAGCGGGACAAACGGAATTCGACATTCAAGCGATTTTCATATGTTTGGAATCCGGTCGCCTGTTCCGGATCGTAATTCCAGCGGCCTTGCAGCTTTTGACGCAAACGAATGACCAGCGGCCAGATCGGGCGATAAGTGATTTTCCCGACCCAGCGATAATAATCGGCTTGATCGGCGACACGCGTCCAATTGTCGATTTCACCGACCAGCAACAAGGGACGAGATACTTGGTAGCGAGTTTCCAGATAAACGCCGCGTTCCGCTTGCGGGGAAGCGGAATGACGATGCACCTGCGCGAAGACGGGATTGCCCAAATAAAACTCATCTTCGTAGGTGGTTCCCTTGAACCGCTGATAATTGGCAAATCCGCGGCAATAGGGATTGTCATAACCGATGCTGTAGTCGCGATAGAGCGCCAATACCGTGAACGAATTCCATTGCGCATGCGCCGAGGCTACTAAGGCATGGGGATCGTCACCAATTCTGAAATAGGAACCGGTATTCTCTAACTCACCGTATTCAAACTGGAACGTATAATTATTGACAACGGACATGAGATCAATGCCATAGGCTCGGCGCACAGATTTTGATCCGTTCCAAACCCATGATGATGCGGATGAACTATAGGAATTCAGAATCTCGGAATTGATCAGATTGTCCCGGATTTCATCGACTTCAGCCGGATCAATTACCGAGGGAATTTCCACGATCGTGTCTTGCCCTGTGGCGCTGGTATCGGTTAATGCGTTCAGTGTATAGAATTTGCCGAATTCCGCGCTCAGCGGCTTGTCGTACATGAATTGCATGGCCGTCAATCCGATGGACGTGCCGATCCACGGCCGATAGGCGATCTCGCCGCCCATGCCCACTTCGGTCACGGCATCCAGCATGGATTGTTTGCCTTCGAAAGCAGGAACATACACACTATCGCCGTTGGCCAAGGACTGCCATGACGGATAAATGTCGTCATCCGTTCGGGGAACCAAAGTAATCAGACGATTAAACGATCCATCGGGATTGATAATGGCGTCTTTCTTCTCAGCGGACACAAAGCCGATTGCTTTAAACGGTCCGGCATGACCTTCCGCCGCGATTCCGCGCAGGGTAAACTCCTGCGACCGGGACAAGTCAGGGGCGACGCCGGTGATGCGTTTATCGAAGCCAAAACCGGAATAGCGGGGACTGAAATAATCGCC
>CAYUIF010000061.1:0-2517 GCA_964444755.1 uncultured Alphaproteobacteria bacterium
TGGGCATTTATTCACCCGAGAGGGAATGCAAATCCCCTAGAACGACGGAGATGTCGATTTCACGTCTGAACAAGGGATGTTCGCGCATGCGGATCATGCCGATTGAATTTTCGTCGGCGAACAATGAGCGTATGATCCTTCTCGCCTCCTTCACTTGTTCCTGTTCGGAACGGTCATGGAAGAGTTGCATTGTCGTCTCGTATTCCCGCCGGGTCATCATGGCCACGATGCGCAGGATATCCAAGGCGTGGTGTCGGCCCATGTTCTTGTCTTGGTCATCCTTACGATCACGAAAGGCGAATAGTTTCATTATCAGATAGCTGAAGGCATGCGGAACAAAGATCGTTGCCTGGTAAGGCTCTCCCGAAGACAGGCTTCCTTCCAGGTCGATTTCCATACAGGAATCCTCGATCCCGATCGCTTCGGCAACGCGCCGAGCGTGGATGCCTACACTGGGCTGAGGTTTGACGCGTCTCAAATCCGCGGCGACCCGTGATTCAAATACTCCGAGAGGACCGGCCAGCAGATCGATTTTAATCCAGCGGTTCGGCCCCACCGGTTTAACGAACTGGTAGAATCGCGCTGAATCAACCTCTCGATAACCGAGTGTATCCAGAGATGATTTGACGTGCCGCATAAGGGCTGAATCGGTCACGACCTCCGCCGAGAAGAACACGTCCAAATCGTTCGTGGCCCGCGCCTCGGGCCAGAAAGCCATATCAAGCAACGTCTCGATATTCTGTGTATTCAGGTATCGTTGCTTGAGATACAGTCCGTAACCCCCGCCCAGAATCAGCCGAATGCCGTGCTTGGAGAACTGGCCGTGCAGATCCAGAAGGGCAGTCTTCATCATATCCGGGATATCCATGAATCAATCCTCTGCAGGTGGGGCAAGCGTAGTTAATATTTCTTGCCTGGTCTGGTCGGCCGTTTCGCGTTCGCGTTTGTCGCCGGACATCAATTCGAGAAAAGTCTGGACGGGCGAGGCCCAGCGGATGCTGCGATCATATCGAGTATCAAAGTAGACGAAATCCACGCAGGTTTCGATAAGTTCAAGGTTGGCAAAGCGGGCATTCTCTTTGATGAACGAACCAGCGGCCCTCAGAATGGTCTCGATATTGCTGCAATAAACTTGGATCCTGCTTTCCCGCGCCATGACTGCATACTGCGCCGCGGAGGATCTTCCGCTGACCACCGCCCGAATGCCGGTCCGACTTGCCTTATCGAAGAGTTGCGGAAGGAATATCCCAGGATCGTCATCCCATCGACCGACCCATTGCCTGCTCGGGCGTGGTCCGTCATAGTTCGCCGCCAGCTTGTCCAGCAGGGCATCCGGCTGAATTAACCTAAGCAAATCGTTCTTGCGACTAATCATGAGGTCTTCAATAAGAGTCGCGAGCGCCTTTGAGACCGTAGAAATCGCAATGTTGCCGTTGCGAGCCCTGATCTCGCGCAACACCGCGTTGACTTCGCCGTATTCCGGTTTAATCAGAAAAACGCGCGGAACAAGCGAACTGGTTCCCCGGTAGATATTTTTAATCGGCCCCGATTGTGGATATCGATTGGGCCGGCCGGTTCGAAAAACGCAGAAGACTCCCGGCACCGAAACGATACCGTTACCGCATAGATCGAGGCCGCTGACCTCTTGCGCCTCCAGCTTATCGAGCTGTTCGGGTGACAGGTATGGGGTCATCAACATCGGGTACGTGCCAGGGGGGCGAGAGTTCCGCTTGATCCGGCCGACGGTTTCCTCGAAAAGTTTCGGCGTCGAGCGGCTTCGATATTCAAGGGCAAAAAGACACTCTCGACCACACCATGATGCCTCGACAACGGCGTCGTATTGCCCCTTGCGATCGTCTTCGAGTACTTCAATTACGCGTAGCGTCAGGGGGGGGAAGCAAACCAAACCGCCGCGAAGGCGTTCAACAGCTTCGCTTTCAGTTGGGATTTTTTGGTACTCTGTCATTGTCCAAAATACTCAAAGGACTTTTTAAAGAAGGCGCCACTACAGAACACGACGTTTCCCAGATAAAATTCATAAGGCTATTTTCCTAATTATATCGATTTTCTGGATTCAGAAAAAGAGCTATTTTAGGAAAAATAAAGATAATGATTAGGATGATGTAACAGACCAACACTAACTTATTGTTCATAAATGATTTATGGACGCAACCGGACATTCTCAACCATCTCTTCGCGATATATCCGCTTTGCCCTGCCAGCCTATCCTTGGTTACAATGCCCGACCCCCGAGCCAAGGGGGAGAAAGCGGTGGTGTGGCGGCCGGGAAAAGTGCGCTTGTCGCTCGCCCCACATTGCCGACCGCGGATAACGCCGCCATACCTCCAACCCTATGGGAGTTTGCACGGTGAGTGATCGTCCAACACGTAATCGACGCCCATTCGTCCGAACCGCCACGGCGGGGCTGGCGGCGGTGTCCGCTCTTGCCGGTTGCGCGCGGAACGCAAACAACGCGGCGCCGTTGGTAATGACCGACACGAAAAAAGGACCGCCACC
>CAYUIF010000062.1:0-1983 GCA_964444755.1 uncultured Alphaproteobacteria bacterium
GCGCGACCAACAATACCGACAGTTGTACGCGCGAGGGTGTACGCCTGACCAAAGCTTTTTCCACCACCGACCGATATTCCATCAGCATACAATATGATGTTCAGGCGGCGCTCAATGTGTCCCCCGGTACGGATTGCACGGGGAGTTGCCCGAGCACCGTACTGGAAGGGAGTTGTGCAGATCAACTGGTGGTTTATTACAGCACCACTGGTGTCGGGGGGCCCTGGACCAAGGCTCAACAACTCATAGAAGGAGTTGATTTGCCTGCGGACTGGACCACCCGGACCATCGATCTGACCGGATTGTCCGCCGTTGAAAATAATGCGAATTTCGCCGTGCGATTTGTCTGGCAGTTCAACACGGCTGCGGATACCGGGCGGATTGATAATGTGCGAATCATGGGCATTCCAACCGGCGGCTTACTACCGGGCAAGGCGAGTAATCCGAACCCGGCCCACCAGGCAGTAAATGTCGAACGGGATGCAGACCTAAGTTGGACCGCAGGCAATAGAGCCACCTCGCACGATGTGTATTTCGGCATCACCAACCCGCCGACCTTCCAGGTCAACCAGACAGGCACAACTTTCGATCCCGGTCTCATGATTAGATCGCAAATGTATTATTGGCGGATCGATGCGCGCAATGACTCAGGCGCGACCACCGGCGACGTTTGGCAATTTACCGTCCAGCTCGCCCCGGGGGATTTCGACGCCGACGGGGACGTGGATTTGACCGACTTCGGTTTTCTTCAAGGCTGTTACAGTGGCAGCGAAGTGCCGCCGATCTCCGGATGCACGGCCGCCGATTTGAGCGGCGACAACGACGTGGATCAGGCCGATTTTGATATGTTCAAGACTTGCTTTGGGGGTGCGAACCAACCGTCCGGATGTTAAAAAAATGATGCAAAAGGAATCCCGAACCGGTATAATAGACGAAGTAACGACAGCTTATCCTGGACGAATGGTTCGTCCTCTTAAACACCGGCTTATAAAAGAGAACGGGAAGATGAAGCACTCAAGGATTATCGGCCTTTGCCTGTCGTTTGGACTATTAGGTATTTCAGTCTCTTCGTCGTGGGCCGTCACCTTGGGTATCAGCGCCGATGGTAAATATTTCACAATCGACGGCGAGCCAACCTTTCTGCTCGGCGTCAGTTATTACGGGGGCCAATCAATCACCACAACCAGTTTCCGGACCCAGGATTTGGACGACATGGTTGCCCGGGGCTTTAACTGGATTCGCGTTTTTGCGCGGTGGTACAACACGGATGACGGGACCGACTATGCGGTGGTGGAAAAGAACGGCACCGTCCGCGAACCATATATGACCCGGTTAAAAACACTCATCACGGAATGCAACAATCGGGGAATAATCGTGGATGTCACCATGAGCCGGGGGCGGGTGGATACCGACCAGCAACTCATGGACGTGTGGATGACCCTGACCAATCATCTCTTGCCTTATCGAAACGTCTATTTCGATCTCGCCAACGAATCCGACATTGCCAACCGCTTCTTGTCCTATCCGTATATGGGTCAGATCGTCACCGCCATCAGGGCGATTGATCCGACCCGTTTATGCACGGCCTCCCGAGTACCGATCGATGCGGACGATCTGGAGGATTTCTATCGCATCGGCAAAGGTGATTTTACCTGCCCGCATCTCTGCCGTGACGAAGGTTGTTCCGCCGAGACTCTAGCGAAGGTGAAACAGTATATCACCTGGATGAATCAGCGGGATTTTCGCATTCCCGTACACCTGCAGGAGCCCTTCAACCGGGACTATGAACACACCTCCTATGATCCGCAGCCCACGGATTATTACCGGGATTGCGGAGGGGCCAAGCTGGCCGAGGCCGGCGGCTGGTGCCTGCATAACGGGGCCTGGGCGCCGTATCCATACCGCAGTTTCGATATGCGCGATGCCTATGGCCGGTTGTTCGACCAATTCGACAGCGTGGAAACGACCGCCGCGGCTAACGTG
>CAYUIF010000063.1:0-1736 GCA_964444755.1 uncultured Alphaproteobacteria bacterium
GGGACGCTGGCCAATGCGCTGCTGCATCATTTCACGCAGCTTTCAAGCGGGTATGCGAAAGGGTTTCCGGGGTTGGTGCACCGGCTGGATAAGAATACGAGCGGGTTGATGGTGGTGGCGAAGAACGACGAGATCCAGCGCAAATTGGCACAGCAGTTGATGGAGCGGACGTTGCGGCGGGAATACTGGGCGCTGATTTGGGGGAAGTTCCGCGAGCCGGAGGGGACGATCGACATGGCAATCGGGCGATCGCGGGCAGATCGGCGAGTGATGACCTCGGGAAGTCCGAAACCGCGGGAGGCGATCACGCATTATGCGATGATCGAGGAATTTGAGCTGTTCAGTCTGATCCGGGTGCACCTGGAGACGGGTCGGACGCATCAGATCCGCACACATTTAAAGGAGTCGGGGCATCCGGTATTCGGTGATCCGGAGTACGGCGGGCGGGAGAATCGGCTGACCGGCATCGAGGCACGACATCGCGGCTTCGCAGCGCGGCTGTTGGAGATGGCGCAGCGGCAGATGTTACACGCCAAACGGCTGGAATTTGTGCACCCGGCGACGGGAAAATCGGTTGACTTCGCCGTGGATTTGCCGGATGATTTTAAGCAAGTGCTCGAGCTTGTGCGTCAGTACCGGTAGAAAGGACAAGTATGAGCAGAACCATATCGATCCTGTTAATTGCTTCATTGTTACTGGGTTTGATTGCTACCGACGCGGCCGTGGCGCAACGGAAGTTGCGGCCGTGGCCGGAAATCAGTCTTTCGACGCTGCCGTCGGTGGTGGGGATGTCGAATTCGTGGCCATACGAGATCCAGCGGCGGAGTCCGGTGTATCTGGCCGATTTGGACAAGCTCCACGTGGCGTTCAGCTATGGCAAGGGCCGGCACGATAACGACTTGAATCCGCTCGCGGGAGCGGCCTCGGCGCGATATGGGTATTCGTTCTATCAGGGAGTTGATTATTCCAGCGACAATTTCAAGCTGGATGTCTATTCGCATCTGGGGAAGACAACATTTGGATCGGTGTGGGCGGTTTACGGCGAGGATGAAGATCGTGAGACGCGGAAGGCGTTCTTGACGTCCGAGCCCAACCGTGTTGAAGTGCGAACGGCGTTTGCGTGGACCTTCAAGCCGGGCTGGACGGCGGCGGTCGCGGGGACCTTCTCGAATTATCCGTATGCTTATGTGTTTGCGCTGCAGCCGTCGGGATCGCAACCTGCGGATTCGCAGTTTGCGCTGCCGGCGAATGTCGGAGAGCATTTCACGGGAACCGTTGATGTTCTGCATCGCACCGAAAGCAACCTCGATCTGATCGTGGGCGCAGAGTTTCGGCGACATTACACGAAATTCGCGGCGCCGGATCCGCCCGCGGGATCGAATTACCGGGATACTTCGGAAGTGAAGGAATACATCTACAGCGGCGCGCCGCGGGTGATCGTGAAGAAGACGTTTTCAACGGGAGACTATGTACGCGCGGGTGCTTCGGTCTATTTCAATCTGGTGGACTATCAGTACACCGGCGCCGGCCGGTGGGAGTATCCATCGCTGACGGTGCCGTCGTATCGGACGCAGACGTTGGAGTCGATGGTGCCGAAGTGGAATTTCTATCTCGACGGCAGCCATTTGCTGAGTTCGAATGCAGTGCTGTATGGTGCAGTGGAAGTGGCGGGGTATCCGAACCGGCTGATGCGCAAAGATACCGATTTTGTGCCGGTGGATTTCTCGTTGTTGGAT
>CAYUIF010000064.1:0-1687 GCA_964444755.1 uncultured Alphaproteobacteria bacterium
TATCCTCGTGCTGTCTCAGTCCCGAATCGGTATCGAGGAAAATCACGCCGAGCTTGGCCCAAGTTTCCTGCAGGTTGTGATAAACCACTTCCGATTCGTATTGCGCGCCTACGCCGGCCAAATACTTTTTCTCAGCTTCGGGAATTCCTAGACGATCAAAGGTCTTCTTGATGTCTTCCGGCACTTCGTCCCAGGACCGCCCCTGGCGGTCGGACGGTTTGACGTAATAGTGAATGTTCTGGAAGTCGATCGTATTGAGCAATCCGCCGCCGCCCCACTGCGGCATTGGCCGCTGCAGGAAGTGGTCGAGCGCTTTCAAGCGAAAATCGGTCATCCAACCGGGCTCATTCTTCATCTCCGAGATCATGGTCACGATCTCGCGGTTGAGCCCTTTGCCGGATTTGAACGAGTATTTCTCCGGGTCGCGAAAACCGTACTTGTACTCGCCGAGGTTCAGGTTATCTGCGGGTTTCTGATCGGCCATGCTATGCCTCCGCTGTCACTTTCTCGCCGACGATCCAACCGTAACCGCGTTCCTCCAATTCCAGCGCCAACTCCGGACCGCCGGTCTTGATGATTCGCCCGCCCGCCATGATATGCACGAACTGCGGCTTGATGTAATTCAGCAGCCGCTGATAGTGCGTGATCATGACCACCGCCATATTCGGATTCATCAGTTTGTTGACCCCTTCGGCCACGGCTTTGAGCGCGTCGATATCCAGCCCCGAATCAGTCTCATCCAGTAGTGCCACCTGCGGCTCCAACACCGCCATTTGCAGGATTTCTGCCCGCTTCTTCTCGCCGCCGGAAAACCCGTCGTTGAGGTAGCGGTTGGCGAACGACTCGTCGATCCCCAGCATTTGCAATTTCGATTTCAGAAAGCCCCAGAACTTCAGAACATTCACCTTCTTGTTGCCGTCTTCGCCCTTGTGTGAGTTGTATGCCGTGCGCAGGAAGTTCTGCAGCGTTACCCCCGGCACCTCGACCGGGTACTGAAACGCGAGAAACAAACCGGCTTTGGCGCGCTCATCGACTTCCATCTCAAAGATGTTCTTACCGTTTAACAGTACTTCGCCGCCGGTGACGGTGTATTCGGGATGTCCCATCACGGCGTAGCAGAGCGTGGACTTGCCGGAACCGTTTGGGCCCATAATCGCATGAACTTCCCCGGAATTGACCTGCAGGGACAGCCCATTTATGATCTGCTTGCCTTCAATGGCAACGCCCAGATTCTTGATTTCCAGGAGCGGTGGTTGACTCGACATTAGTGCCTCATATTACAGTCAAAAATTCCATCCACAATATTGACCAATCTGGTCAGAAATGATTTCCCAAGTAGTACGCCCGCGTCCTGGGGGCTATTTGTCGAATCCGTAGCGACTTAAAACGGTTGCGCCCGAAGCAACAAATGTCCGAGCATAGCAAATCGGCGGCGGCAGAGCAAGGCCGCAAGTCGATGCTGTCCGGAATCGACTTAATCCGGGACAGTTTTGGCCAAGCGGTACATGGCTTTACCTCTTTCTGCACATAAATTTAACAGGAAATACGCCAGTTTTCGTATTGACACCCCATTTTAAACCTTTATATTCGCGTTGATGGGAACGAGGGGGACTGTACTTATTTGTACCTGTCACTCATAAGCACAATTCTATTCGAGACAAGTTTGCTTTGAAGAAGAATTTTCTCG
>CAYUIF010000065.1:0-1620 GCA_964444755.1 uncultured Alphaproteobacteria bacterium
AGTTCATTACGGTTTCTTTGGAGGAAGCCGATACGACCGGGACGATCAGGTCGGCACAATACGGCGGGTTGCCGATACCTTGGACCCGTGAAGAAGACCAGTTGGTCATCGACCAGCGCGAAAATCCGTTCCTCTACATTACCGAGGCGGTCAAGGTGACGGAACGCTTCATCAAAGAATCCGGGATTCCGTTATCTTACTTCCATCTCTCTGTGAAGAGCGAATTGGACAACGCCAGTGGTAAAAAATACGGACTTGGATCGAGCGGCGCAGTGACGGTCGCGACCATCAAAGCATTGCTGAAATTTTATGCGATCGACCCGGAATTCGAATTGGTCTACAAGCTGGCATCCTTGGCGCATTTGTCCGTCAAGAGTAACGGTTCCTTCGGCGACATCGCGGCAAGTACCTACGGCGGCTGGATTGCCTACGCTTGTTTCGACAGGGAATGGGTAATGGAAAAGGCAACCGAGCTGACGTTAACCGAGTTGTTGAAGACAGAATGGCCGCAGTTGATGATCCGGCCATTGACACCACCAGCCAATCTGCGGTTGGTGATCGGCTGGACCGGCTCGCCGGCTTCCACCACCCACCTTGTCGATCGCGTCAACGATGTCCGCGGCGGCATTGACGATTTTTACAAAACATTCCTGGGTGCCAGTAAAACGTGCGTGAACGCTATGATCGCAGCTTTCGAAAAGGGCGATCTGCAGGCGATTCAGGCAGGCATCCGGGAGAACCGCTTGCTGTTGCAGCAATTGACTGCGCACACCGGTGTCGTCATTGAGACGCCCCCCTTGACGCAATTATGCGATTTGGCCGAGAAAAACCTGGGTGCGGCAAAATCATCCGGTGCCGGTGGCGGTGACTGCGGTATCGTCATCATCGACAGACAATCGGGCATCATCCCTTTGATTTCGGAATGGGAAAAAGTCGGAATCATGAACTTGCCGCTGCATGTATTCAAGTACGTACGCGCCGCCGCACCCATCGAATGGAAAGGAGCATCCGAATGACGCTTGATTCAAACAGAAAAGACCAGCACGTCGACCTGGCCGAAAAACAATATCAACCAGCCGATCTTTCCGATTTCGGGAAGATGCGCTTCGTTCATCACTCTATGCCCAATCTGAAAGTGGCGGATATCTCCCTTCAGACCGAGATGGCCGGTATGAGCCTGGCTGCGCCCTTCTACATCAACGGCATGACCGGCGGCAGCGAACGGACAAAACAGATCAATGCCGATCTGGCCGCTGTAGCAAAAATGACCGGCTTGGCGATGGCTTCCGGGTCCGTCAGCGCAGCCTTGAAGGATCCCAGCGTAAGCGACAGCTTTTCGGTCATCCGCAAGGTAAATCCGAACGGACAGATATTCGCGAATATCGGCGCCCACCATTCGCTCGAAAATGCCAAGCGCGCCGTCGATATTCTGGAAGCCGATGCTTTGCAGATCCACATCAATGCACCGCAGGAAATGATCATGCCGGAAGGCGACCGCGATTTCACGATGTGGCTGCGCCAGATCGAGGAAATCAGCGGCCATGTCGGTGTCCCCGTCATCGTGAAGGAAGTCGGTTTCGGTATGAGCCGGGAAACGATCGGACAGCTGATTGACGTTGG
>CAYUIF010000066.1:0-1530 GCA_964444755.1 uncultured Alphaproteobacteria bacterium
TCGATGACGAGAGCGTCTGCCACCAGATTCACCAGCTGGACGACTTTCATATCCAATTTATAATGACGGATCAAATCCGACAAGCCGTCCACGCAGTTATGGCAGGAGGTCACTACGATTTTTGCGCCGGTCGCTTTCAACTGGTTGGCTTTGATCTGCGCGGATTTCAATCGGCGCGGAGTGTATTCCGACATAGACATCGCGCCGCCGCCGCCGGTGCAACAGAAGTTTTCAGCGCGGTTTGGGTACATCTCACGGAAATCCGTAGTCACATAACGCAGGAGTTCCCGCGGTTCTTCGAACAAGCCGCAGCTGCGGGCGTTGTTGCAGGAATCGTGGAACGTGACGGGGACGGAATTACGGGTTCGGTCCACTTTAATGCGGCCTTCCTGAATGTAGCGCAGCATCGTGATGACCGAACTCTCCATAATGAAAGGCACATCGCGCTTCGCCCAATTGGGGCCCTCGCAGCGAGTGGAACGGTAACCGTGACCGCATTCCGAAATGACCAGCTTCTTCCCGCGAAGTTCTTCGACTTTCTCATATAACCGGGCGGCGACGGCGCCTCCCAAATCGTCATCCCCGGAAAAGAGTCCGAAATTGGTCATATCCCAGCCTTCACTGGGCATCGTCCAGTTTTCGCCGGCGATGTGGAAAATCTTCGCCGCATCCGAGATGGTGCGGGGGTCGTATTTCACTTCGCGGGGGTTGATCGAATAGACGATATCGGCATCCATCCGGTCGATCGGGATGCCGGCGGTAGGATCGTCCAACTCGCTCTGCAGCTCTTCAGAGAGCCATTCGAGCGTCTCCAGGTAATCCTCTTTCAAGACACCCATTTGATTGCCGATTTCCCACTGATCCTTGCTGACCACGGCGACTCCTTCCGGCATAATGCCGACCGATACCAGAAGTCCCCGCGCCATGCGATTGAACGTCGCATAATCCACACCCATAGGGCAGTTGACGGAACAGCGCCGGCAATTGGTGCACTTCCCGAACACGGTATCCATTAGTTCGTGGAGTTCTTCGTCGGTGTACACGCTCTTCGCCTTGACCCACCAGGGGATGAGGCGCCCGGTCCAGTCGTAATGTCGCTTGAAAAGTTTGCGGATCTGATCCGCTTTGTAAGCCGGAGCAAACGTCGGATCGTCCGGGTTGGCGAGCACGTAGTGGCAGGATTGAGTGCACATCCCGCAGTGCACGCAAGCCGCGAGGGAACCGACCATCTGGCGGTTGAGCTTCTGCCCCATCCGCGCCAGCACTTTTTCCGCTTTGTGGGATCTATGGTTGCCTTTCATATCTTCTCCGGGGGTTCTAAATTTGCGCCTCTTACCCGCGATTCGCTTCCGGCATTCGGCTTTTCACCAGGGGGAACACGCCGCGGTGCCCCATCGTCCTGCCGAAGTAGTAGCGCGTGAAGGGGTAGTAGAGATAGTGCGAAATTTTGCTGAAGGGGACATACACCAGGAAGAACGCCGTCATGATGAAAAAGACGATGAGGATCGTCTCCCCGTACTGCCGGGAATT
>CAYUIF010000067.1:0-1518 GCA_964444755.1 uncultured Alphaproteobacteria bacterium
TCGACCCGATGTGTTGCACCGTGCAAGCGGAAGTCGGCGATCGCCTCCTGGCGAAAGCCGGCAACCGCGAATACGGACCGATCAGCGTATTCGCTCAGGTCCGGGCCCGACTGACGCGTATCGCCCGACTTGGCCCGGAAGCGTTCTGGCCCCGGCCTGACGTCGATTCCGTTATGCTCCGCATCGATCAGCGCCACGATGTGCATCTGTCTGAACCGTTACGCCGGTGTTTCCGGGATGTGGTGCGCGGCTGTTTCAATCATCGCCGCAAGACCCTGCAAACCAATCTGAAAGCTCTGCTCAGCAATGAACAATTCAGGCGGGTACGCGAGACCGGCCGCTGGAACCTTGGCGATCGTCCGGAGCGCATCACACCCGAACAATGGCTGGACCTGGCGGCCTTTCTGCTTGAGGAGATGACGCCGTCATAATGTAAACATTCGTTCCCTGTCACTCGTTGCGGGTAGAGTATGAAAAACCACAAAACGTAGTAACAAATGGATACAAACGCATCACCGGAGACGGGGAGCAACACCATACCCAACCACGCAGCGCTCCGTTGAACCGGGTTATGGGACGGTATAACTAACGGTTGCCAAAATGTTGCCGTTGATGTCCTGAATGCCGCGGATGGTCAATACATCGCCAGAAGTCAATCCACGACAAAGTCCGCTTTCAACCGTCTGTTTCAACATTACCACAACCGTGCGCCCATTCGGCATTAGAGTAACGCTATCTATCGCGGAGAACACTTTCCCATCGGTATTTCGCGGGCACAGGGATTCCCCGGCCGCGTCTGTCGCTGAAAAATTCTCCGGTACGATCGTGCGCAAATTAAGTACTTCATCGAACTCGATATAGATGGGGCCGCGCGACCCGGAAATTGTTGGTCCGCTGATGATCTTGGGTGGTCGCTTGTCCATGGGATTCTGGTTGATGACAATCCATTCAATGTCCGGGTCGCGCGGATATGGTTGTAGATTGATGTCCCGCACGCTGGAGGAGATGAGCAATTGGTCCGGAGGTTCTTCGTCATCCAGGCTCCCACCGGATTGAAACCCATTCCGTCGATAGTTATAAATTAGCGTGGCCGTCATCCCATCATTGGCAAACGCAACGCTGGAGGGATAGAAAGGATTATCTTCTTCCTCTTCCCCTCCATGAGTGACGCGATAATTCAAATAATACTCTGTCGTTGCGCTGTCCATGGCCTCACTGTATTTTACGATGACGGTATAGACTGACTGATCGATACCCCATACGGCCTCGGCAGATGGCCCAAGGGTATCGAAAATATTTGCCTCGATCGGGACATTGCGTCGTTCCATCATGAGCTTTCCGTTGATATCCTTGATTGAATCGCCGAGGGAAATATCCATCCACTCACCGGACGAGACGCTCCACCAGCGCAAGGTATCGTACCAGATCAGATAGCCACGCATGCCGAACATATCCAGCGAGTAAAGGCTGGATAGTTCGCTTAGGCTCGGCTCGGGGTCAGACAATCGCCAAATCCGA
>CAYUIF010000068.1:0-1505 GCA_964444755.1 uncultured Alphaproteobacteria bacterium
CCAGAGGCCATATCCCGACCGGTTGTGAGGTCAAAAATCTCGATTTTCGGTGTGCTGACGTATCCGACCGATGCAGTAGTAATCCGCGGTGGTCCGCTGCCAATAACAAGATACCAGCTGCCGTTTTTGTCTCGATCACCCAGCCTGACAATGGCCGGTGTTCCGGAAGTAAGCGAATTATCGGGCATCGTCTTTTCCCAGAGTAACGCCGGATTCAGAGCATCGGTCACATCCAGAACAAAAATCGAAGAACTGAAGGTTACCTTGGTTGCAGTTGACGTGCCAACCTGCACCGCTGAACCACCAAATCCCATTGTGCCGATCAACAACCGTCTCCAGGTTGTACCACTTTTGGTTCCGGTTGCCGCACCACCTATCGACGCATCCACAATCTGCACAGTCGAATCAACCAATGGAATGTGACACGATTCGCGGTCGCAGTACCAGCGGATATACGGAATAACATTGCGGGGCATATATGCCCAGACTTCATCGCCGAGATTCGTCAAGCC
Organism: uncultured Alphaproteobacteria bacterium; assembly: GCA_964444755.1. Taxonomy (GTDB): domain Bacteria; phylum Electryoneota; class RPQS01; order RPQS01; family RPQS01; genus JAHJDG01. The sequence goes on from CAYUIF010000068.1 coordinate 513, forward strand.
CGACGGAGCAGACGCTGCTGCATCGAGTCTTCCAATAGTCTTGCCCGGAGTCGTAGGAGGATCGATCTGACTATACTTCCCGATGCGGAACGCATGCACAAAGCCATCGTTCGCACCCGCAATCGCAAGCGGAGTCTGGGAGGCAATTGTGTTCTCAATGAAAGTCCGATATGTAGTGTCACCATAGCGCTCAATATATCCATTAACTGCGCGGTCCGGCCAAATGCGCGGAGATGAATAAATAATATCGCCAAGCTTCCACGTATTGGACAGGTCGCTGCCTGTTGAAACTACCTGCCGCAAGGTATAGTTCTTTCCGTTTGGCCTGTCATAGCCCAAAATATACTTCATGACCGTTTTCGCACAAGCCGTATCGCAGATGTCGCTGCTACCGTAGCTCCACATGGGAGCAAGATGGTTTGCCTGTGTCGTATCGTCCTTTACAAACCTGACAAACTCGCCGGTATCAACCGTGCCGATGGTTCCCGCATCATACCAGAAATAAAGGCGCCGGTCATCGGGAGATTTCGCCTTCAGGATATCGCCGGCCTCAAACGCTCCCGGCACGTCGTCAAGGCTTTCGGTTGTGGAGGAACAACTGTCCGGAACTCCATCACCATTGGTATCAGTATAGTATTTTCCTTCAGAAACACCGCTGGAGTTGGTAACAAACGCAACAATCCAGTCGCCGATCATATCGAAATATTTGAGTATCGCCGTCTCTCCGGCAGTATTCTTGTTGGCGTGCAGATTCCCCAGTGAGTCCGCCCAGAGCAATCTGAGATAGCCGATCCATTTCAGCATGCCATTCGTCGTGGTTTTCTGTTGATAAAAGAATGACTGAGCAATAACAAACGACTCGCGGGAGGTATTCGGCGGCATGGAAGCAACCGTTGTTCCGGAATTGGAGCGGTCGAGCATTTCGTTTAGCGCTCGTATCAGCTGGGCTTCAAGCTCCAGCGGGTTCCGTGCTTCAAAATAGGAATCCGGAAT